>NZ_JAIXZS010000112.1 GCF_027489515.1 Novosphingobium sp.
AAATCCCGCCCCGCCTTGGCGATCAGCGAAGGATTGGTGGTCACGCCGTCGAGCAGGCCGGTGGAGGCAAGGTCGGCAATCTCGGCTGTATCGGCAGTGTCGACGAAAAACTTCATGGGAGGCGGATCCTGTATGCGATTCTGCGAACCCTATAGCGCGCGGGCGGGCGCTGTGTAGCCTGTCATTCTTCCACCCTTTCGGTGAAGGGCGGCTTTGCCCCGAAGGACGGCAATGCCTAGATGGGGGCATGACCCGCGCGCGCTGCATTGTCTTCAACGCCGCCCTCGGCGCGCTCGACTACCGGGTGCCCGAGGGGATGGATGCGCCGACTGGCAGCGTGGTGGTGGTGCCGCTGGGGCCGCGCCAGATCCTTGGCTTGGTGTGGGATGACGGCGATCTGCCGGGCGACGACTATCCGGCGCACAAGCTACGCAGCATTCTCGAAGTTCTGCCAGTGCCGCCGCTTCCTACGCCGCTGCGCCGCCTGATCGCTTGGACGGCGGACTATTACCTCGCGCCGCTCTCCGCCGTGGCGCGCATGGCCTTGTCGAGCAGTGCGGCGCTCAAAGGCAGCGGCACTGTCACTGAATACCGCCTCACCCCCTCTAGAACTTATGGCTCGGAGCCCGCGCGGATGACGCCGCAGCGGCTGCAGGCGCTCGATCTGCTGCAGGGCGAGCAGGCGACCATGCGCGAGCTGGCCGAGATCGCCGGGGTTTCGGAAGGCGTTCTGCGCGGCATGCTCGGACAAGGCTTGCTGGAGGCCGTGTTGGTGGACAGCGACCGGCCCTATCCGGAGCCCGATCCGCGCTTCGCCCAGCCAGAACTGGAAGGCGAACAGGCGGAGGCGGCCGCCGAAATGGTGGCGGCGGTCAGGGCGCGGAAGTTCCAGCCGTTTCTGCTCGATGGCGTGACCGGCTCGGGCAAGACCGAGACCTATTTCGAGGCCGTGGCGGCAGCGCTGGAGGCGGGGCGGCAGGTGCTGGTGCTGCTGCCCGAGATCGCACTGACAGCAGCGTTTCTGGGGCGGTTCGAGGCACGGTTTGGCGTGGCGCCCGTCACCTGGCATTCTTCGCTCAAGGCCTCGGAGCGGCGGCGGGCGTGGCGACAGGTGGCATTTGGCGGCGCGAAAGTGGTGGTCGGCGCGCGGTCGGCGCTGTTCCTGCCGTTTGCCGATCTGGGACTGGTGGTGGTCGACGAAGCGCACGAGATCGCGTTCAAGCAAGATGACGGCGTGCGCTACAACGCCCGCGACGTCGCGGTGATGCGCGGACACTTCGAGGGCGTGCCGGTGGTGCTGGCAAGCGCAACCCCGGCGCTGGAAAGCCTGCAGATGGCGGAGGCCGGGCGCTACAAGCGGCTGGTGCTGCCGAGCCGCTTCGGCGGGGCGCAACTGCCGCGGATCGAAGTGGTCAACCTCACCGAACTGCAGCCACCGCGCGGACGCTGGCTGGCGCCGCCGCTGGTGGAGGCGCTGCAGAACCGGCTGGCCAAGGGCGAGCAGAGCCTCTTGTTCCTCAACCGGCGTGGCTATGCACCGCTGACGCTGTGCCGGCACTGCGGGTTCCGCTTCAAGTGCCCCAACTGTTCGGCCTGGCTGGTCGAGCACCGGCTTTCCCAGCGCCTCGCCTGCCATCACTGCGGGCATGAGGTGCCGCCGCCACCGGTCTGCCCCGAGTGCGGCGAGCCGGACTGCCTCGTCGCCTGCGGCCCCGGCGTAGAGCGGATCGCCGACGAGGTGAGCGAGCTGCTGCCGGGCGCGCGGGTTGCGGTCGTCACCTCCGATACGCTGGCGAGCCCGGCCGCTGCTGCCGAATTCGTGGCACAGGCGGAGGCCAAGGCGATCGATGTCATCGTGGGGACGCAGCTGGTCACCAAGGGTTTCCACTTTCCCGAGCTGACGCTGGTCGGCGTAGTCGATGCCGACATGGGGCTCGATGGCGGAGACTTGCGCGCGGCAGAGCGGACCTACCAGCAGATCGCGCAAGTGGCCGGGCGCGCCGGGCGCGGGGCCAAGGCTGGCGACGTTCTGATTCAGACGCGCCACCCAAAGGCCGCCGTCATCGCCGCGCTCGCCAGCGGATCGCGCGATGCCTTCTACGAGGCCGAGACCGAGGCGCGGCGCGAGGCGGGCGCGCCCCCATTTGGCCGGTGGGCCGCGATCATCGTTTCGAGCGAGGACGAAGCCGAAGCGCGCGAGGCGGCGCGCGCGATCGGCGGCACCCGGCCCGACGAGCCCGGCGTCCTCATCCTGGGCCCAGCCCCTGCCCCGCTCTCGCTGCTGCGCGGGCGGCACCGCTACCGTCTGCTGATCGCGGCGCGCCGTTCGGCCGAAGTGCAGAAGCTGATCCGGGGCTGGCTCGCCCCCTTGCGCTTTCCGCCGGGGGTGCGCGTAGCCGTCGATATCGACCCTTATTCGTTCGTCTGAGCGGCAAAGCGAACCGTGCGGACAGCGTGATCTTCCGCCAGCGCAATAACAACGTCGGCGCGGCACGGCAGGTCGGCCAGCAAGTCGCGGGTCAAGCGTTCGTAGTGCATCACGAAGCGTTCGACTTGAGCCTCCGACATGCCGAGGCCGGTCCGTTCGCGCAGCTTGGCTTCCTGCAATTGCCGCCAGCCGAGCACCGCCTCGAAACCGGGGGGCGCGAGCATGATCAGGCAATCGGGCTCCTCGAACAGCGCGCGATAGGGGCCGGCGAGTGCGGCGTTGACATGGCGGCGCCAGATGCCGTCCGGATCATCCTCCGCCTCGAGGCGATTGATGGGTGCGGCCAAGACGTCCTCCGCTTGCGGGCGGGCGCCGAGGCACCAGCCTTCGCAGAGGAGGACGTCGAGAGGCTCGGCGAATCTGTGCCATTCCGCCTCGGGCGCGCGGTCGTCTTTTGCCTTGTCGAAGCGCGGCAGCTTAAGGGGCGCACGTCCTGCCCGCACCGCTCCCAGCAGCGAAAGGCCGAGCGCCACATTGTGCGTACCGGGCACGCCGCGTGTGGCGAATAGGGGGTGGACAGTCCGCGCAAGCGCGGCCCGTTCAGCGCGGGTCAGGTAGAGATCGTCGAGCGAAAGCGTGGCGGCGTGGAGGCCATGGCTTTCGCGCAGGAGCATTTCGAGCATCCGGCACAGTGTGGACTTGCCGCTGCCCTGCGAACCGCTGACGCCGACGATCAGCGCGCCTTCCTGCGTAGCGCGGCGCGCGGCGATCCATGCGGCGAGTGGGCGCCAGTGCGCTTCGATCGTCGCACGATAGCTCGCGGGCAGGCCCTCGGCAGCGATCAGCGCGTCGATAGCGGACTGCTGCGCCCTCACCCCTCCAGCAATGCTGCCGCCTGCAGGAGGCGGTTGCCGTGGTCGGTTTCTTCCTTGCCATTGGCGCGCAGGAGCGCGGCAGCCTCGTCATTGCCGATGCTGGCGGCCCAGCCTTCATAGAGCGTTTCGCCGTCGAACTCGGTCTGGGCAAGCTTGCGCAGCGCGGGCGGGGTGAGCTCGCCGATGGGGAACACGCCGCTGGCAAGGTAGGGGTTGGCATCGGCCTCGGGTGGCGTGAAATCCTCGCCCGTCAGCACCTTGAGCACGGCAGCGGCGCGGCGGGCGTGGACGAACTCCTCGTCGCCGTTGGTGCGCAGCAGATCGGCGACGGCGGGGTTCTCGGCACCTGCAGCGGTGGCCCGGTAGAGCTCCTTGCTCGCTGCCTCGACGAGGCACATGACCTTGATGTCCATGACCGTGGGCGCGGTGACGGTGCCGATATGAGCGAACGCTTCGCCGATGGTCTGCGGCATTCCCGGCTCGAGCGTGACGGTGGGCATGTGAGGTCTCCCTTGATGTTCTGATTCCGGGGGAGCGTACATCAGCGGCGGCCGGCAAGGAAAGGCGATTTAATCGCGCGGCTAAAGCGGCAGGAGCGCGCCCTCGCGTTCGAGCAGTTTCGCCTTGATCTCAAGCCCCCAGGCGTAGCCGCCAAGGCTGCCATCGGTTCGGATCACGCGGTGGCAGGGGATGAGCAGCGAGACGTGGTTGGCACCGTTGGCCGAGCCTGCCGCGCGCACCGCACCCGGGCGACCGACTTCGGCGGCGAGCTGGGCATAGGTGCGCGTCTCACCCTTGGGGATGCGGCGCAGCGCCTGCCATATGCTTTCCTGAAACGGCGTGCCGGCGACATCGACGGGGATATGGGTGAAGTCGGTCTCACCCGGCGCTTCGGCGGCGGCGATCACCTCGGCGAGCATCGCCGCGAAGTCCGCGCCGCCCTGCACCAGCTCCGCCTTGGGAAAGCGTTCGGCAAGGACGGCGGGGTCCTCGCCGAAGGAAAGGCGGCAGACGCCCCTGGCCGTCGCCGCAACGAGCATCGGGCCCAGCGAGGTTTTCGCGACATCCCAATGGATAACCGCGCCGCGCCCGCCATCGGTCCAGGCGGAGGGGGTCGGTTCGGTCGGGTTCATGGCGGTGCTCCTGCGGCGTCGTGTGAGCCAGTCTATAGCGCGAATGCCGACGCGGTGCTTCCCGCTGCTTGCGGTCTAATCAAATCCCGGCGAGAACCGGGACCAATGACCTTGCTCCGCCGCCTGCTGACCGCCCTTGCCGCTCTCCTCCTTGCTGCGCTGCCGGGCGCAGGGACGGCCGATCCCGGCGATATCGCTGCCGCCAGCCGGGGCGTGGTGCGCGTGGTGCTGATCCAGTACGACGGCGGTGCGGCGCGGCTCGTGAGCCACGGCACCGGTTTTGCCATCGCACCCGATCTCGTCGTTACCAACGCGCATGTCGTGGCGGACCTGCGCGGCAGCGACGGGATCGTTGCCGGGGTCGTCCCCTCCGAAGGGCGCGGCGGCTTTGCCGCAAGGATTGCCGCCTATGCCCCCAATCGCGATCTCGCACTGCTGAAGCTCAAGCCGGGCGCGGCGCTCAATGCGCTGACGCTGTTTTCCGGCGCACCGACGGACAGCGAGGAAGTCTTTGCGGTGGGTTATCCCGGCAATGTCGATATGGCCGAGGGGCTTTCGATGCGCGATCTCGTCAGCCCACAGGCGGCGGTGAAGACGCGCGGCTATGTTTCGGCGGGGCGCTCCTCGCGCGAGTTCGACACGATCCTGCACACGGCGCCAATCGGCTCGGGCAACTCGGGCGGGCCGCTGCTCGATGCATGCGGGCGGGTGCTGGGGGTCAACAGCTTCGGAACGGTGAGCGAGAACACGACCGATTCGGCGTTCTATTTCGCGATCTCGATGCGCGAGCTGGCAGCGTTCCTGCAGGAAGCCGGAGTGACCCCACATGCCAGCGGCACGCCCTGCACCTCGCTTGCCGATCTCGATCGCGCGGATGCGGCGCGCGGGGCAGAGGATCAGGCGCGGCTCGCAGCGGAAGCCGAGGCGCGCAAGTCGGCGCAGGCCGAGTTTGCCGCCAAGGCGCAGCACGATGCAGAACTGCAAATCCTGTCCGAACGCGACAACGGCCTCGCGCTGGCGGCGGTGCTGCTGGTCGCCGCGGTCGCGGCGGGCGCGGCGGCCTTTGTCCTGTTCCAGCGGGGCAAGCAGCGTGAAGTGAAGATCGCGGGCGGCGTGGCGGGGCTGCTGGCGGTGGCGGCGGTGGGCACCTGGCTGCTGCGTCCACCGCTGAGCCTGATCGACGAGCGGGCGAAGGACATGATCGCGGAAGAGCGCGCGAAGGCGCAGGCGGGACCTACGCAGGAGGCCAGCGCAAGCGCGGCGGATGCGCCAGCCAGGCTTGTCTGCGTGCTCGATCCGCAGCGCAGCCGCGTGACAATATCAGACGTGACCGACGTGCCGCTGACCTGGGCACCGGGCGGCTGCGTCAACGGACGGACGCAGTACGGACTTGCCGGGGATGGCTGGAGCCGTGTGCTCGTGCCGCAGGGCGAGGCGACGATCTCGGTCACTCGGTTCGATCCCGACCGGCGCGAATACACCGTCGAGCGCTATTTGATGGGGCTGGACGCAATGACGGCTGCGCGGGCGGCGCGCGCCAAGCTGGCAGCGCCGGCCTGCGGCGTGGACGAAGCTGCGGTCCGCGCGCTGGGCGAGGCACAAGGGGCAATCCGCGCGATGCTTCCGGCAGAGCCCAACGAAAGGCTGCGCTACAGCTGCAAACCGGCGCCCTGATCGGGGCTGCTTTTCACCCTGTCCCGGGAATCGGCAACTGGCATCTTGTCAGGCGGGGACTTGGTTGCTAGGCGCGCCCCCATTGCAGGCCGTGCGTACACTGTGCGCGGCTAGATGGCCCCTGCATTCAACATTTGCGATCCATCCTGGACGAAGGGAACCAAGGCGCGTGGAGATTTCCGGCGGGATTACGGCCAGCTTGGCGGGACGTTATGCGGCCGCGCTCTATGACTTGGCGGGCGAACACGGGGTTGTGACGGCGGTCGAAACCGACCTCGACACCCTTGGCGCTGCAGTGCGCGAATCGGCCGACCTCGCCGCGCTGCTGAAGAACCCCGAAGTTTCGCGCGATGTTGCCGCCAAGACGATCGACGCGGTGGCCGACTATCTGAAGCTCGGCGACCTTACCCGCAAGTTCCTCGGCGTGCTGGCTGCCAACCGCCGCCTTGCCTCGCTGCCCGACGTGGTGCGTGCGTTCACCGCAATCGCCGCTGCCGCGCGCGGCGAAGTGACCGCCGAAGTGACCACCGCGCACCCGCTCGACGAAGTGCAGCTTGCGCAACTCGCCGACAAGCTCAAGGCCCGCGAGGGCCGTTCCGTCACGGTCAAGGCTCATGTCGATCCGGCTATTCTGGGCGGTCTCGTCGTCCAGATCGGCAGCCGCATGATCGATGGTTCGATCCGCACCCGTCTCAATTCGCTCGCCCAGGCCATGAAGGGCTGAAGCCTCAAAAGTTTTACGAAAGGCGTTTCCATGGAAATCCGCGCAGCTGAAATCTCGAAGGTCATCAAGGA
>NZ_JAIXZS010000072.1 GCF_027489515.1 Novosphingobium sp.
TCGTAGTGGCCAAGGTCGAGGTCGGTCTCCGCGCCGTCGTCGGTCACGAAGACTTCGCCGTGCTGATAGGGGCTCATCGTGCCCGGATCGACGTTGAGATAGGGGTCGAACTTGCGGATTCGCACCCGGAAGCCACGCGCCTGCAGAAGCGCCGCGAGGCTCGCCGCCATGAGGCCTTTGCCAAGCGAGGAAACCACGCCGCCGGTGATGAAAATGAACCGCGCCATGGGAGGTGGGCCTTACCGTCATAAGCTCCGGATGCGCAAGCGGTCACCACCGGATTCCGGCTGGCAATCCACAGACGCAAACGGGCGGGCAAAAAACAAACAGACGTTCCCGGCCGCCGTCAGGCGGGCAGGAACATCGCAGCAATGATGCCGGAAATCCGGCGTTTGTGCCTTATTGCTTGGCGCCGCCGGCCAGCGGATCGGCCTTGGCCGGCGCGCTCTTGGCGGGCGCCGCCGGAGCCGGCGATGCCGGCGCAGGCTGCGCCTCGGCCGGGCCAGCCGCCGGAAGCCCTTGCGCGGGTGCCAGCGGATCGGGCGCGGGCACGGCGGGAGCGGTGCGCTGGAGTGAGGTGTCGATCTCGCGGCTCGAGGTGGTGCCCACAGCCAGCGCCGCCAGCACGATGCTTAGGCCGACGAAGAGCGTGGCCAGCACGGTCGTCGCGCGGGTCAGGAAATCGGCCGCGCCGCGTGCCGACATGAAGCCCGCCGGGCTGCCGCCAACGCCGAGGCCGCCGCCTTCCGACTTCTGGATAAGGATCACACCGACAAGGGCGGCTGCCACCAGCGCCTGGACGACGGTAAGGAAAATGAAGAGAGACATTGCTGTTCGCCTGAAGAGAATGCGCCGCATCTAGGGCGCAAGCCCCCCGCGCGCAAGGGCGCAGGAGATCTCGCAGCCTCTGCCGATCGAACCGTAGCCCGTTCAGCCTTCCGGCTGCGAAGCCGCCGCCACGATCGGCAGGAACGCATCGGCGGTGAGGCTCGCGCCGCCCACCAGCGCGCCGCCGACGCCGGGCGCGGCCAGCAGCGCAGCCGCGTTCTCGCCATTGACCGAACCGCCGTAGAGAATGCGGATCTTGCCCGCTTCCTCGCCGAAGATCGCGGCAAGGCGCGCGCGCACGGCGGCGTGCATGGCGATCACATCGTCCACCGCGGCGACGCGGCCCGTGCCGATCGCCCAGACGGGCTCGTAGGCTACGGCCAGCCGTCCAGCTGCCACCGCCGTGCTTTCGCTTGCTGGAACCGAACCCTCGATCTGCCGCGAAACCACCGCCTCGGCCTTGCCCGCGTCGCGCTCCTCAAGCGTTTCGCCAACGCAGACGATCACGCCGAGGCCCGCCGCCAGCGCCGCTTCGGCCTTGGCACGGACCAGCGCATCATCCTCGCCGTGATCGCGGCGGCGCTCGCTGTGGCCGAGAATCACGAAGTCCGCGCCGATGTCCGCGAGCATCGCGGCGGAAACATCACCGGTGTGCGCGCCTTTCGCCGCAGTGTGGCAATCTTGCCCGCCCACGCCGATCGCGCTGACTGCCTCGCGCAAGGGGCCGAGGAACGGGAATGGCGGCGCCAGCGCGATTTCCACATCGGGGTAGCGCTGCCCGGCGCGGTCGATCGCCCGCGCTTCGGCGAGCATGACGCGGCTGCCGTTCATCTTCCAGTTGCCGACAATGTAGGGACGCTGGCTCATAGGACCTGACACTCGATCACTGGGTGATTCCTCCTCATGCCCGGGCCGCTATCAAACCCCGGCAGGGTTTGCAAAGCGCGGGACATGCAATCTTGGTGTTAAACGTCCGTCAGGCGCTCACCCTTGGCCAGCGCAGACCATTGCGGGAATTCGCTTTGCCCCCTAATGCGCCCCAAGGATACACTCCGCTACCATAACAGCTAACGACAGGCCCCGATGCTCGGCTTCATCCGTTCCATGACCAAGTCCCGTATCGGCGTCGCTTTCGCGCTGGTGTTCCTCGGGCTCATCGCGCTCTCGTTTGCAGGTGCGGATATCTCCGGTGCCAAGTTCGGCGGGGCGACCAATGCCGACCGCGCGGTGACCGTGGGATCGGCGCATATCGGCACGGTCGATGTGCAGAAGGCCATGAGCAACGCGCTCGAGAATGCGCGGGCTGAAAGCCCGACCGTCACGATGAAGGACTTCGTCGCGCAAGGCGCGCTCGAACAGGTCGTCGACAGCCTGGTCGATCGGGCCGCGCTGATGGAATGGGCGCGTCAGAGCGCGGTCGGCATGGGTGTCAGCAACCGCCTGATCGACAGCGAGATCGCCAAGATGCCCGCGTTCCAGGGCGCAGACGGCAAGTTCAGCCAGGCCGCCTACAAGTCGCTGCTCGGCCAGCGCGGGATCTCCGATGCCCTGCTGCGCGACGATGTCGCCAAGGGCCTCATGGCGCGGCAGGTGCTGATCCCGGCAGGGATCGGCGCGTCGATGCCGCAAAGCATCGCCATGCGCTACGCGGCGGTGCTCAGGGAAACGCGCGAGGGCGCAGTGCAGTTGATCCCCTCTTCCGCCTTTGCGCCCAAGACGGCGCCGTCGGATGCCGATATCGCCGCGTTCTACAAGACCAACGGCGCGCGCTACCAGCGCCCCGAGCGCCGCACGATCCGCTATGCGATCTTCGACGAAAGCGCGATCAGGAACTTGCCCGCGCCCAGCGAGGCCGAAGTGGCGGCGCGCTACAAGCTCAATGCCGCCACCTATGCGCCGACCGAAACGCGCGCCTTCACCCAGGTGATCGTGCCGACCGAGCCCGCCGCCAAGGCACTCGCCGCCGAAATCGCCGGTGGCAAGTCGATCGAGGCCGCCGCGGCCGCCAAGGGGCTTTCGGCCAGCAAGATCCCGGCGGTCACCCGCACCAAGCTCGAAAGCGAAGCCTCCTCCGCCGTGGCCGCAGCCGTGTTCGCGGCAGCCAAGGGCACGATCGCGCAGCCGGCCAAGGGCACGCTCGGCTGGCACGTGATCCGGATCGACAGCGTGATCCAGAATGCCGGCAAGTCGCTCGATCAGGCGCGCGGCGAGATTCTTGCCGCCATCGCGGCCGAGAAGCGCAAGACCGCACTTGCCGATCTTTCGGCGAAGTTCGACGATGCCTTCGGCAGCGGCACCGGCCTTGCCGACGTGGCCAAGAGCGCGGGTCTCACCGTGATCACCACCGATCCGCTCGAAGCCAGCGGCGCGGTCCCCGGCCGCCCGGACATCAAGCCGAACGCCGATGTCACCCCGCTGCTCCCGGCCGCCTTCGGCATGGAGCGCGAGGGCGAGCCGCAGGTCGCCGAACTCAAGGCGGGCGAACGCTATGTCATCTTCGATGTCGGCCAGATCACGCCGGCCGCTCCGCCACCGCTCGCTGAAGTGAAGGACAAGGTCGTTGCCGACCTTCAGACCTCGCGCGGCTATGGCGCCGCCAAGGCCGCGACCGACAAGCTGATGGCCGCGCTCGCAAAGAAGGTCCCGCTTGCCGAGGCACTCAAGACGCTCGGCGTCGCGGTGCCGCCCGCACAGACTGTCACCATGCCGCGTGAGCAGCTCAACGCGATGCAACCCAAGATCCCCGCCACGCTCCAGCTGATGTTCGAGATGGCGCAGGGCACCGCGAAGAAGCTCGAAGCGCCGCAGCAGGCCGGCTTCCTCGTCGTCGTCCTCAACAAGGTCACCCCCGGCGAAGTGAAGGCCAATGATCCCTTCCTCGCCCGCGCCCGGGTCGAACTTGGCCAGCTCACCGGCCGCGAATACGTTGACCAGCTGCGCATGGCCGTGCGCGAAGCCGTCGGCGTGAAGCGCAACGAGCCGGCCATCGCGGCGCTGCGCACGCAGCTCATCGGCGGCCAGTAAGGCCGTGGCGGCGGCTCCGGACACGCAGGATGCAGGCATCGCTGGTCTGCTCCCCGATGGCGGCGCCTCCGCGCGCGCCGCACTCGCAGCCGGGCGTCCCGCGCTCGTCTGGCGCAAGCTGATTGCCGATACCGAAACGCCGGTCGGCGCCGCGCTCAAGCTCATGGCGGAAGGCCGGGGCGATTTCCTGCTGGAATCGGTCGAAGGCGGCGAAGTGCGCGGACGCTACAGCCTGCTGGGGCTCGATCCCGATCTGGTCTTCCGCGCCGAAGGTGCGTCGGCCGAAATCAACCGCCAGTGGCAGACCGACCGCGGGGCGTTCGCCCCGCTTGCCGAACCCGCGCTCGCCGCGCTGCGCGCGCTGGTCGGCGAATGCCGCATCGACGTGCCCGAGGGCCTGCCCAAGTCGCTCGCTTGCCTCGTCGGCTATTTCGGCTACGAAACCATCGGCCTCGTCGAAAAGCTCCCCCGCGCGCCTGCCAGCGCGCTCGAATTGCCCGACATGCTGTTCGTGCGCCCCAGCGTGGTCCTCGTGTTCGACCGCCTTTCGGACGAACTGATCGCTGTCGCCCCCGTATGGCCGGGCAGCGGCGCGCCTGAACGCCTCGTCGCCGCCGCAGCCGATCGCATCGACGCCGCGCTTGCCCGCCTTGCCGATCCCGTCCCCGCCGACCCGCGCCTCGACGCAGCAGAGCCCGGCGAGCGTACCGCCGTCATGGCGCCGGAGGACTATGCTCGCATGGTCCTGCGCGCGAAGGAGTACATCGAGGCGGGCGACATCTTCCAGGTCGTGCTCGCCCAGCGCTTCACCGTGCCCTTCCCGCTGCCGCCCGCCGCGCTCTATCGTTCGCTGCGCCGGATCAACCCCTCGCCGTTCCTCTACTTCCTCGATCTCCCCGGCTTTGCCCTCATCGGCTCGAGCCCCGAGATCCTCGTGCGCATCCGCGACGGCGAGGTGACCATCCGCCCCATCGCCGGCACCCGTCCGCGCGGCCATACCGAAGCAGAAGACCGCGCCAACGCGCAGAGCCTCCTCGCCGATCCCAAGGAACGCGCCGAGCACCTCATGCTGCTCGATCTCGGCCGCAACGATGTCGGCCGCGTCGCCGCCGCCGGCACGGTCAAGGTGACGGAAAGCTACACGATCGAGCGCTACAGCCATGTCATGCACATCGTCTCGAACGTGGTCGGCAAGCTCGATACGAGCCGCGCCGACAGCGTGGACGCGCTCTTCGCAGGCTTCCCTGCCGGCACCGTCAGCGGTGCCCCCAAGGTCCGCGCCTGCGAAGTGATCGCAGAACTCGAACCCGAAACGCGCGGCGCCTATGCCGGCGGCGTCGGCTATTTCGCGCCGGACGGCTCGGTCGATAGCTGCATCGTCCTGCGCACCGGCGTGCTCAAGGACGGCGTCCTCCACGTCCAGGCCGGCGCCGGTATTGTGGCGGATAGCAACCCCGAATACGAACAGCGCGAATGCGAAGCCAAGTCCGGCGCGCTCTTCGCCGCCGCCCGCGAGGCCTTGCGCGTCGCGTCCGAACCCCGCTTCGGCCAGTAAGGCACTCCCAAATGATCCTCGTCATCGACAACTACGACAGCTTCACCTGGAACCTCGTCCACTACCTAATGGAGATGGGCGCGAAGGTTGAGGTCGTGCGCAACGATGCAATGTCCGCCGGGCAGGCGATCTCCACCGGCGCGCAGGGGTTCCTGATTTCGCCCGGCCCCTGCACGCCCAATGAAGCGGGGATCAGCCTCGATCTCGTCGGCGCCGCTGCGGACGCCGGCGTGCCGCTGCTCGGCGTGTGCCTCGGCCATCAGTCGATCGGCCAGTATTTCGGCGGCCAGGTCGTGCGCGGCGGGCTGATGCATGGCAAGACGTCGCCCGTCACGCATGACGGCACCGGCCTGTTCGCAGGCCTCCCCTCGCCCTTCACTGCCACGCGCTACCACAGCCTCGTGGTCGAGAACGTGCCCGAGAGCCTCGTCATCAACGCGACGTCTGACGACGGCCACGCCATGGGCTTCCGCCACACCTCGCTCCCGATCCACGGCGTGCAGTTCCACCCCGAATCGATCGCGACCGAGCATGGCCACGCGCTGCTCGCCAACTTCCTGAAGATGTGCGGCATCGCCGCGAAGATGCCCACCCACCTCGCGGCATGACCAAGCTTCCCGAAGTCACTGATACGCCTTTCGAGGAAGCGGAGGCCGAAGCCGCGTTCGCCGCGATGCTCGATGGCGTCGTGGCGGACGAGACCATCGCCCCCTTCCTCGTCGCGCTTGCCGAACGCGGCGAAACCGCGAGCGAAATCGCTGGCGCCGCCCGCGCCATGCGCGCCCGGATGATCCCGATCAGCGCCCCAGAGGGCGCCATCGACGTGTGCGGCACCGGCGGTGATGGCCACTACACGCTCAACGTCTCGACCGCCGTTAGCCTCGTCGTCGCGGCCTGCGGCGTCCCTGTCGCCAAGCACGGCAACCGCGCCGCCAGCAGCAAGGCAGGTGCAGCGGATACCCTGGAAGCCCTCGGCCTCAATCTTGAGCGCGCCGCAGAAACTGCCGAACTCACCCTCGGCGATCTTGGCATCTGCTTCCTCTTCGCCCAGCGCCACCATCCGGCGCTGGCCCGCATCGCACCAATCCGCAAGGCGCTCGGCCGCCGCACGATCTTCAATCTGATGGGCCCGCTCGCCAACCCGGCAGGCGTCCGGCGCCAGCTCGTCGGCATCGCACGCCCGGCCTATGTACCGATCTATGCCGAAGCGATCCGCCGCCTCGGCACCGAACACAGCCTCGTCATCTCGGGCGATGAAGGTCTCGACGAACTGAGCCTCGCTGGCGGCAATGAACTCGCCGAAGTGAAGGACGGCAACGTCCTGATGCGCCGGGTATCCGCTGCCGATGCCGGTCTCCCCGGCGCCCCCGTCGACGCCCTGCGCGGTGGCGATCCCGCCTACAACGCGGCCGCCCTGCGCGCGCTCCTGCAAGGCGAGCACGGCCCCTATCGCGACGCTGTCCTCCTCAATGCCGCCGCTGCCCTGATCGTCGCGGGCGAGGCTGCCGATTGGCACGAAGGGGTAGAGGAAGCAGCCGAAGCCATCGACAAAGGGCTTGCCAATGCCCTGCTCAACTGCTGGATCGCGGCCCTCAAATGACCGACACACTCACGAAAATTTGCGACACCAAGCGCGAGGAAGTCGCCGCCCGAAAGGCCGCGTCCACCCTCGCCGATCTCGCCGCTCGTGCCAGCGAGCAAACCGCCCCGCGCGGCTTCGAAGCGGCCCTGCGCCAGCGCGCCGAAACCGGGTTCGCGCTCATCGCCGAAATCAAGAAGGCAAGCCCCTCCAAGGGCCTGATCCGCGCCGATTTCGATCCCCCGGCGCATGCCCGCGCCTATGAGGCGGGCGGCGCCGCCTGCCTCTCGATCCTGACGGACGCGCCCTATTTTCAGGGCCATGAGGACTACCTCGTCGCCGCCCGTGCCGCCTGCGCCCTGCCGGTGCTGCGCAAGGACTTCATGGTCGATCCGTGGCAGTGCGCCGAAGCGCGCGCCATCGGGGCCGATGCCATCCTCATCATCGTTGCCGCATTGGATCATGGGCAGATGGCCGAGATCGAGGCCGCCGCGCGCGAACATGGCATGGACGTCCTCGTCGAAGTCCACAACGAGGCCGAGATGGAGCGCGCAGCCCGTCTCCAGTCACGCCTCATCGGTGTCAACAACCGCGATCTCAAGCGCTTCGTCACCGATCTCGGCACCACTGCGCGCCTCGCCCCGCTGGCGCCCGAAGGCGCGTTCCTTGTGGCGGAAAGCGGCATCAACAGTCATGCAGACGTGCTCTCGCTGGCAGCTTCCGGCGCCAAGGCCTTCCTTGTCGGCGAAAGTCTGATGCGCCACGCTGACGTGACCGCCGCCACACGCTCGCTGCTCGGTGCCTGATCACCCGCTCAAGCTGTTCTTCGATGGCGGCTGCCGTCCCAACCCCGGATGCATGGAAACCGCCGTCGCGGCGCGCGGGCGCATCTGGCACCGTCCGGCCATCGGCCACGGCACCAACGACGAAGCAGAATGGCAGGCCTTGCTCGATGCGCTTGATGTCGCGCGCGAACTGGGCGCGCAGGATATCGTGCTTCTTGGCGATTCCGCGATGGTCGTCGCGCAGGCCAGCGGTACGCTGAGGCCACGCGCCGCGTTCGCGCCGTTCCACGCTCGCTACCTGGCAAAAACCGCCAGCTTCGCCCGCGTCCGCATCCGCCGGATCAAGCGCGCGCAGAACCTTGCCGGCATCGCTCTTGCTGGGACATGGCCCCGATGAAAACGTGCTTGAAGACCTTGGGACTGATCGGCGGCATGAGCTGGGAAAGCTCTGCCGAATACTACCGCATGATCAACGAGGGCGTGCGCGCCGCGCTTGGTCCGAAGGCCTCGGCGCGGCTCGTCCTGTGGTCGTTCGATTTTGCCGAGATCGCCGCGCTGCAGGCGGCGGGAAACTGGCGGGCCCTTGATGCCCTGATGGTCGATGCCGCCCGCCGGCTCGAAGCGGCTGGTGCCGAAGCCCTCGTCATCTGCACCAACACGATGCACAAGTGCGTGCCGGAAATCGAAGCGGCAAGCACCCTCCCGCTGCTCCATATTGCCGATCCCACCGCCGCGGCGCTCAAGGCAGATGGCCACACTACAGTTGCCCTCCTCGGCACCGCGTTCACCATGGAACAGGCCTTCTACCGCGCGCGCCTCGAAGAACGGCACGGTCTTGAAGTCCTGATCCCGGAAGCCGAGGACCGCGCCGAGGTCCACCGCGTGATCTATGAGGAACTCGTCGCCGGGCGCATCGAACCCGCCTCCCGCGAAGCTTATCGCGGCGTAATCGCCAGGCTTGTCGCGCGCGGGGCCACCGCAGTGATCCTCGGCTGCACCGAAATCATGCTGCTTGTCGGCCCCGAGGACAGCGCAGTGCCGCTCTACGACACAACCCGCCTCCATGCCGAAGCCGCCACCCGGCTGGCGCTTGGCTGAGGCCGGGCTATCAGCATTGCCATCTGTCCTACTGCCGATCCTTGTGGCATCACCCAGCCATGAAACCGCGCATTTCCTTGGCTCTGAAGATGCTTGAAGCACCTGCATACCCCGCTCACGAGTTTTCACTCAGGACTGTGTCAACTGTGTCAACCTGTTGGATTTTGGACGCATGAGCGAGCTGACCCACCTCGATTCGCAAGGCCGTGCCCGCATGGTCGATGTCGGCGGCAAGGCTCAGACCCAGCGCGTCGCCGTCGCACTTGGGCGGATCCGAATGAACGCCGCCACACTCGCCGCCCTGCGTGATGGCACCACGCCCAAGGGCGATGTCCTCGCCGTCGCCCGGATCGCCGGGATCATGGCCGCAAAACGCACGGCGGAGCTCATCCCCCTCTGCCACCCGCTCGCGCTCGATGCCGTAAGCGTCGAATTCGCGTTTGTGGAAGACGGCGTCGAAGCCCGCGCGACCGCATCGCTCACCGGGCGCACCGGGGTCGAAATGGAAGCGCTCACCGCAGTCTCGGTGGCACTCCTCACCATCTACGACATGGCCAAGGCGATCGACAAAGGCATGGTGCTCGGCGAAATTCGCCTGATCGAGAAGCGCGGCGGCAAGTCCGGCGATTGGCGCGCGCCTTGACCGAGCAGACACCTGCGCGGCCCAACCCGCCGCTCCCGCTCGAGGAAGCCCAGCGCCGCCTTATGGCGATCGCCCCGGTGCTGCCGATCGAGCACCGCGCGACGGCCGATTGCCTCGGCTTCCATCTCGCGGAGCCGCTGACCGCGCTGCGCACCCAGCCCGCCGCCGATGTCTCCGCTATGGACGGCTATGCCTTGCGCGCCGCCGATCTGCCCGGCCCCTGGCGCGTGATCGGCGAAAGCGCAGCCGGTCGGCCTTTCGGCGGCGTAGTCGGCCCCGGCGAGGCCGCGCGCATCAGCACCGGCGCGCTTGTCCCCGCCGGTGCAGACATGGTCCTGATCCAGGAAGACGCAACGCGCGAGGGTGACAGCGTCACGCTCACCGGCACTCCGCCCGAGCCGCCGCACCGCCACATCCGCCCCGCCGGGATGGATTTCCGGCGCGGCGATGTGCTCATGGCATCCGGCACGAAGATCGGTGCCGCGCAAATCGCGCTCGCGCTTACCGCCGGCCACGCCCACCTGCCCGTCCGCCGCCAGCTCCACCTCGCAGTCATCGATGGCGGCGATGAACTCGCTGCCCCCGGCGCGGACCTTGCCGACCATCAGCTTCCCGCCAGCAACAGCGCGATGCTTGCCGCTCTGGCCACCCAGCCCGCAGTGCGGATCACCCGGATCGGCCCGGTGCCGGACCGGCTCGAAGCGCTGAAGGCCGCGTTCGATGCCGCGCGCGATGCTGACGTCATCGTCACCAGCGGCGGCGCTTCGGTGGGCGATCACGATCTCGTCCGCCCGGCCCTCGCCGAACTCGGCGCAGAGCTCGCATTCTGGCGCGTTGCGATCAAACCGGGCAAGCCGTTGCTCGTCGCCCGGCGCGGTGCGCAAATCATCCTTGGCCTGCCGGGCAACCCAGCAGCCGCCTTCGTCACCGGCTTCCTGTTTCTCCTCCCCGTCATCCGCGCCGCGCTGGGTGCGGCAAGCCCGATGCCGCGTCCCATCCCTGCCGCCCTGCGCGAAGCGATGCCGGCGGGCGGCAGCCGCATGGAGTTCCTGCGTGCAGTGTGGGAGGCCGGCGAAGTTTCGCTTGATGGCCTGCAGGACAGCGGCGCGCTCTCCTCGCTCGCGCGTGCCAACGCCCTCGTCGTGCGACCAGCGAACGAACCCGAAACACCAGCAGGGCAGTTTGTTCCTGTATACCTGCTGTAAAAGCACGGAATTGCTTGACGGCTAATATTTCGTTGCTTATTCGTTCCGCATTCGTTCACTAGATGGGAGTGCGCACGGATGCTCACGCGCAAGCAGCATGAACTGCTGACCTTCATTCAGA
>NZ_JAIXZS010000051.1 GCF_027489515.1 Novosphingobium sp.
AGACCGTGACGCAGCGCTGGCCCGACGGTCTGCCTGACAGCGGGAACGCCTTCGTCATCCCGACGATGGCCTGATCCGAAGGCTCACGGGCTGACAGCACCATGGACCGGCATCTTCTGCCCGGCGGTTTCGCGGCGGCGGTTCACCACCGCCTCGAACCGCTCGTGGTAGCGCGGGTGCTCGGTGCCCAGCCAGCGGTCCCACCAGGTGAAGTAGAGCCCGAAGTTGTAGCGGCCTTCGCTGTGGTGGAGGTCGTGGTGGACCGTGGTGGTCAGCCAGCCTGTCCACGGCGAGCGGGTGAAGCCCGGCCAGGCAAGCTCGAAGCCCGCGTGGCCGAAGGCATTGCGCGCGATCTGGTGGCCGAGGAAGATGAACACGGCCCAGGGCTCGGCGGGCGCGGCGAGTGTCAGCGCGGCGACCATCAGCGGCACGATCACCGCCTCGAACGCGGCCTCACCGGTTGCGAAGCTGTAGGCAGCCCAGCTCGTCGGCGTGCGGCTGAGGTGGTGGACCGAGTGGAGCAGGCGGAACATCGTCTTGTGATGCATGCCGCGGTGCATCCAGTAGAAGTAGGCATCGTGCATCACGATGAGCGCTGCGGTCTGCCACAGGATCGTGGTGAGCACCGGCGGACCATCATTGAAAGCAATGGCGCCCACCGCGATCAGCACGACTGTGATCAGATCAACGAAGGCAAACACCGCCATCGACCACATCGATTGGCGCACTTCGCGCAGGCGGTCGGCATTGGTGGCGCGGCGCGTCTGGATGCGGCGGTGGGCAATGCGGCGGGCCAGCAGCCAGCACAGCAGCGCAACGCCGGAGGCGCCCGCGAAGTAGCGGAGGCTTTCGATCCAGATGCCATCGAGCATGCGGTGGACGAGGAAGAGGAACGTGATCGGCATGAGGCTCTCCGGGAAGGGGATGCCCGGCTTGTGTCACGGCGGTGGCGCGGCGGCTCCGCGCCGACCGAAAAAGCTGATCCTTTCCGGAATCGATCAGGGTTTTTCAGGAACGGCAAACGCGGTGCGGCGGAATTCGGTCGGCGTCTGCCCGACCGCCTCGCGGAAGGCGCGGTTGAACGGGGCGAGCGAGCCATAGCCGAGGTCCATCGCGATGGTGAGGACGGGCAGATCGACGCGCGCCGGATCGGCCAGCACGGCCTTCGCCTCGGCAATGCGGTGTCCGTTGAGGAAGGCCGAGAAATTGCGGTGGCCAAGCCGGCGGTTGATCAGCGCGCGCAGGCGGTGCTCGGGCACATCGAGCCTTGCGGAGAGCGCGGTGATCGTGAGGCCGGGTTCCAGCCAGACGCGGTCCTTCATGGCGGCCTCGAGCTTGCGGTGGAGGACGCGTTCGGCGGGGCTCCAGTCATCGGCCGGCGGCAGCACTCCGGGCGCGCGCGGCGGCGCCAGCAGTGCGGGATCGGCCGTCAGCATGGCCGTGCCAATGACCAGGACAGCGGCAGCGATCAGCAGCGACTGCGCGGCGAGCATCCACACCGGTTCGTAGCCGAAGCCGAACCAGGCCTCGCTCGCGAGAACAAACATGGCGAGGCCCGCGACAATCAGCACGAAGGCCAGCCGAAACCGGCGCCGGGCCTCGACGAGATCGTCGTCGCGTTCGGTCAGCGCGATCACGACCGCGTGGATCGCCAGCAACGCGGAGACGGCATGGCCGGCAAGATCGGCGAAGGGAATCAGCGCGGCAGTCCAACTGCGCAGGACGAACACGAACACGCTGGCCACGATCACCACAGCGGCGGCGACCGCGATGCGGCGGTCGGGCGCGCGGTCGAACAGTGCATGCGCGAAAAGCCACAGGAACAGCGCGGCCAGATTGCTGGCGAGCACGACGCCAAGGCGGATGACCGGCGGCAGTTCCGGAAAGGCCGGCCCCGAATTGATGAGGTAGCCGATCACCGAAACCAGCAGCAGCGCGGTGATGCGGCGCAGCGGCAGCGAGGCCCCGCTACGCCAGACGACCAGCGCGATCAGCGCCAGTTGGCCGATGGCGATCAGGCGAAGGCCGGTGTCTATCTGGGCAGTATCGAGGCTTTGCATCTGTTGCCGGTTATGGCTCGCGCTCGCCCCAAGGTCCATCACTTGCCACGCCCCACGCTTCGGCTAGGGCATCGCGCACGTCCTGCATTTCCACCCTCCCTGCAATCCAAGGCCAGAGCATGACCGACCAGTTCGCCCTCACCGACGACCAGCTTGCCATTCAGGAGATGGCGCGGCGCTTTACCGCCGATGCGATCACCCCGTTTGCGGCGCAATGGGACGAGGACCATAGTTTCCCGCTGGAAACGATCCGGGCCGCGGCCGAACTGGGCTTTGCCTCGATCTATGTCAGCGAGGAGAGCGGCGGCATCGGGCTCGGGCGGCTCGACGCGGCGCTCATCATGGAAGCGATGGCCTATGGCTGCCCGACGACGAGCGCATTCATCTCGATCCACAACATGGCTTCGTGGATGATCGACCGGTTCGGCGGGGCCGAGATCAAGTCGCGCTATCTCCCTTCGCTGATCACGATGGAGAAGATCGCCAGCTATTGCCTGACCGAGCCGGGCTCGGGCTCGGACGCGGCGGCGCTGCGCACGACGGCGAAGCTGGAGGGTGATCACTATGTCGTCAACGGCACCAAGCAGTTCATTTCGGGCGGCGGCGTCAGCGATATCTACGTGACGATGGTGCGGACCGGAGAGGCAGGGCCAAAGGGCATTTCGTGTCTGGTGATCGAGAAGGACATGCCCGGCGTCAGCTTCGGCGCGCCCGAGCGCAAACTCGGCTGGAATGCCTCGCCGACCGCGCAGGTGATCCTCGAGAACGTGAAGGTGCCGGTCGAGAACCGCGTCGGCGCGGAAGGCGACGGGTTCCGTTTTGCGATGGCGGGGCTCGATGGCGGGCGGCTCAATATCGGCGCCTGCTCGCTCGGCGGGGCGCAGCGCTGCCTTGATGAAGCGATCCGGTATGCCAAGGAGCGCAGCCAGTTTGGCCAGCCGATCGCCGATTTCCAGAATACCCAGTTCCAGCTCGCCGACATGGCGATCGACCTCGAAGCGGCGCGCGCACTGCTCTATCTCGCGGCGGCGAAGGTGACCGCGAACGCGCCGGACAAGACGCGCTTCTCGGCAATGGCCAAGAAGCTCGCGACCGATACCGGCTCCTCGGTGGTCGACCGCGCGCTGCAGGTCTTCGGCGGCTATGGCTACCTCAAGGACTATCCGATCGAGCGCTTCTGGCGTGACCTGCGCGTCCACCGCATCCTCGAAGGCACCAACGAGGTGATGAAAATGATCGTGGGCCGGGATCTGCTGCGGCAATGATAGCGCGCAGCCTCGCCATGGTGACGATTGTCGTGCCCGATTATGCGGCGGGGCTGGCGTTCTTTGTCGGGACGCTGGGCTTCCGCCTCGTCGAGGACACCGATCTTGGCGCGGGCAAGCGCTGGGTGGTCGTCTCCTGCGGCGAGGGCGCGAAGCTGCTGCTGGCGCGGGCTGCTGATGAAGCGCAGGCGGCGGCAATCGGTCGGCAGGCGGGCGGGCGCGTTGGGTTCTTTCTCCATACCGCCGATATCGCCGCGAGCGAGGCCATGCTGCGCGAACGCGGTGTGATGATTGAAGCGCCAACACGCCGCGAGGCCTATGGCGCGGTGCTCGTTTTCCGCGATCCCTTCGGCAACCGCTGGGATCTGATCGAACCTCGAATGGATAAGGCTGCATGACCGACGATATTCTGGTGCGCGTCGAAGGCGGGATGGGCGTGCTCTCACTCAACCGGCCCAAGGCGATCCACGCGCTCAACCGCGCGATGGTGGATGGCATGACCGAGGCGCTGCTCAAATGGCGGGATGATCCGGCGATTGGCGCGGTGATCATCGACCATTCCGAAGGGCGCGGCTTCTGCGCGGGCGGTGACATTGCGTTCCTGCGCAATTCGGCACTGAATGACGGCGGCGTTTCGGGCCGCAAGTTCTTCTTCGACGAGTACCGCCTGAACCACCTGATCATGACCTATGAAAAGCCCATTGTGGCCTTCATGGATGGGATCACCATGGGCGGCGGCGTCGGCATCGCCGATCCGGCGCGCTACCGCGTCGCGACGGAGAACACCCGGCTTGCCATGCCCGAAACCGGCATCGGGTTGTTCCCGGACGTTGGCGGCGGCTGGTTCCTTTCACGCATGAAAGGCCGCCTTGGCCAATACCTCGCGCTGACCGGCGCAAGGATGGACGGGGCGGAATGCCTATGGGCTGGTTCCGCCACGCACTACCTGCCCTCTGCCGCACTGGCTGAGGTCAAGGCGAAGATCGCGGCCAATCCGGACGATATCCCGGCGATCCTGCACGAAGCGGCGGCGATTCCCCCCGAGCCGAAGATTGCGGCGCAGGCGGATGACATCGCCCGGCTGTTCGCCTCTGACCGCTACGAGGACATTCTTGCCGCGCTGGAGGCCGATGGCAGCGAGTTTGCCGCCGCGACGCTGAAGGCATTGCACACCAAGAGCCCGCAGACCTGCAAGGTCGCGCTGCGTCAGCTCGCCACCAGCCTGACCCTCCCTGATTTCGCCGCGAACATGGCGATGGAATACCGCATCTGCAGCCGCGTCCTGCTGCGCCCGGACTTTGCCGAAGGCGTGCGCGCGGTGATCGTGGACAAGGACAATGCCCCCCAGTGGGACCCGGCGACGCCCGAAGGCGTGACCGACGAATTGCTGGACGCGATCTTCGCGCCCCTGCCTGAAAACGAGGAATGGAGCCCGCTATCATGACTGAATCTGCGACCTATGAAACGATCCTGGTTGAACAGCGCGGCGCCGTCACGCTGATCACACTCAACCGCCCGAAGTCGCTGAACGCGCTCAATTCGCAGGTGCTTGAAGAGCTGATCGTGGCCTTCGGGGCCTATGAAGCAGACCCCACGCAGCGCTGTGCCATCCTCACCGGTTCGGGCGAGAAGGCCTTTGCTGCCGGCGCCGACATCAAGGAAATGGCCGACAAGGCCGCGACTGATTTCTACACCGGCGACTTCTTCTCGCGCTGGACCAGCCATATCGTGAAAGCCACCCGCAAGCCTTGGATCGCGGCGGTTAACGGCTTCGCGCTCGGCGGCGGGTGCGAGCTCGCGATGATGGCGGACTTCATCATCGCTTCGGAAAACGCCAAGTTCGGCCAGCCAGAGATCAAGCTCGGCGTCGCGCCCGGCATGGGAGGCTCGCAACGCCTCACGCGCGCGGTGGGCAAGGCCAAGGCGATGGACATGTGCCTCACCAGCCGGATGATGGATGCGGTGGAAGCCGAGCGGTCTGGCCTTGTCAGCCGCGTGGTGCCGCTCGCCTTGCTGATCGACGAGGCGGTTGCCGCAGCCGAAGCCATCGCCGCGATGCCGCCAGTGGCCGTGATCGCCAACAAGGAAATGGTCAACGCTGCCTTCGAAATGACGCTTGACCAAGGCCTGCTGTTCGAACGCCGCGTGTTCCAGATCCTGACCGCGACCGAGGACAAGGCCGAAGGCATGGCCGCGTTCATCGAAAAGCGCCCCGGCGTGTGGAAGGGGAAGTAGTCTCCCTGCCATGTTCGATATCGCGCTGAGCATTCCGCAATGGCAGGGCTCGGGCCGTCCCGAGCATCTTCCGCGCGGCGCGGCGGCGGCGGCCGAGGTGATCGGTCGGCACGCGCCGTTGCACGCGCTTGCGCCGTT
Source organism: Novosphingobium sp. (assembly GCF_027489515.1). Lineage (GTDB taxonomy): Bacteria > Pseudomonadota > Alphaproteobacteria > Sphingomonadales > Sphingomonadaceae > Novosphingobium. The sequence continues at coordinate 5,699 of NZ_JAIXZS010000051.1, forward strand.
TACCGGCGCCGGCGTCAGCGGCGAGGGCGTCAACGCGTGGAACGCGATCATGGCGCAGTTCGAGGCGGCGCAAGACCTACTGAATCGTCTTGCACCGCGCAGGCTGCTCACGGCCGGAGGAGACTGCGGCGTCGATGTGGTCGCCATCGATCATCTCGCCCGGCAGTACCCTGATCTCTTCGTCGTGTGGTTTGACGCGCATCTTGATGCGAATACGCCGCAGACGTCGCCTAGCGGCAGCTTTCACGGGATGCCGGTCGCCACGTTGTTCGGCGAGGGCCCGGAGCCGATGCGCTCCAGGCTCGGCAGACCGTTCGACCCCGCACGGTTCTTTTATTGCGGTGAGCGTGTTGCAGATCCGGCGGAAGCGGTCTTTCGCGAGGGACGAGGCCTGCAGTCGCTGGATATCGAGCTGCTGCCCAAGGGCGCGCCTGTCCACATCCATTTCGATGCCGACGTTCTTGATCCGCTCGCCTTTCCGCACCTCGCCTTTGCCGAGCCGGACGGAATGGCGATCGAAGAGGCGATCGCGCTGATCACTTGCATTGCCCGGCGCTGCGACGTCGTCGGGTTCACCTTGACCGAATTCGCGCCCGCCGACGAACAGGCGGCGCGAGAGGGAGCGGATATCCTTGCCGCGATTGTCGCTGCGGCCTGCAAAGGAAATAAATCATGAGCAAAATCGCATTCATCGGCCTGGGCAACATGGGCGGCGGCATGGCCGCGAATCTCGTCAAGGCGGGGCATGATGTCCACGCCTTCGATCTTGCCGAAGCAGCGCTGGCGCGCGCCAAGGAAAACGGTTGCACCACCTACACCTCGGTGAAGGAAGCCGTGCAGGGCGCCGACGCCGTTGTATCGATGCTGCCGAACGGCGCGATCGTTAAGGCGGTCTACTCCGCCGATGTGATCGGCCACGCGCCCACTTCGGCACTGCTGCTCGATTGCTCGACCATCGACGTGGCGACCGCGCGCGAAGTGGCGGCGCTTGCCGCAGACGCAGGCTATGCCATGGTCGATGCGCCGGTTTCGGGCGGGATCGCTGCGGCCAATGGCGGCACGCTGACTTTCATGGTCGGCGGCAGCGCCGACGCCTTTGCGCGCGGCGAGCCGATCCTTGCCGCAATGGGCAAGGCCGTGATCCATGCCGGTGACAGCGGCGCGGGCCAGGCGGCCAAGATCTGCAACAACATGCTGCTCGGCGCCTCGATGATCGCGACCTGCGAGACCTTCGCCATGGCCGAGAAGCTGGGCCTCGATCTGCAAACCTTCTTCGACATTTCGTCCAAGGCCTCGGGCCAGTGCTGGTCGATGACGAGCTATTGCCCGGTCCCGGGTGTCGGCCCGACGACGCCGGCGGACAACGGCTATCAGGGCGGCTTTGCCACCGCGCTGATGCTGAAGGACCTGAAGCTCGCGATGGAAGCGGCGAAGAGCGCCGGAGCCGATGTGCCGATGGGTTCGCGGGCGGCGGAACTCTATGCGGCGTTCGATGCGGCCGGGAACGGCGGCATGGACTTCTCGGCGATCATCAAGACGCTTTGATTTGCAGTTTCCGCCTAACCGATAAAGGGCGGGGGAGCGGGCCGGTGCCGCTATCCCCGTGTGCGGATAAAGCTAGCGCACCCGGCTGGCGATGATGCGGCCGATGGGATCACGCGCGAGGCTTGGCGAAACCGCGACGGTGCGTTCTTCCTCGCGCGGCTTGGTCGAAGCCTTGGGCACATCACGGCTGGCCAGCGGGCGACGCGCCGGCGGGCGGCTCGTTTCGGGAACGATGCCCTTGAGGAAATCGGGCCCGATGCGCGAAGTGTAGGTCACCTTGGGCGCGTCGGCTGAAGCCAGCACGGTCAGGCGTTCGCTGGCCGCTGGCTTCTGGTTGTAGATGAAGCCCTCGACCGGCCAGTGCGTGGTGCCGAGGCCGCCCAGCGGAGCGTACCAGACGCGCACTTCGCTCCAATCGTTCGCTGGCGAAACGTCGACCGCGCGGACGTTGTCTTCGAGTCGGCCGCGGCGACCTTCGATAGGTGACCAGTTGGCATGGCGCAGCAGCACCGTGCGCGAATCGATGATCCGGCTGACCGCAGCGACATGGCCTAGCCGCATTGCACCATAAGGACGGAAGGCCATGACCGCGCCGACCTTGGGACGCGTGCCGCGCGCATAGCGTCCCGCCGCCTGATCCCACCAGGTATGGGCATCGCCGAAGAGCCGGATACCCGATATCATCCGCGCATAGGGCACGCACTGGATATAAGGCAGGCCGGACTCTTCGCCTGCCCTATCGCCAGCATCATCACCCGTTGCCAGCGCCGGATCGGGGGCAATCGGGCGCGCTAAGGCCAGCGCGGGACTCGCGGCGAGGAACGCGAGGAGAGCGAGTCTGATCGGAGCCGGGCCCATGCCCCGCTTTTTGCCCCGATGTGGTTAAAGCGGCTCTCGCGAGACTGGTTAATGCCCATTAAGCGCCGTCCCGGCCGTGCGGCCCTGCCACGCTGCGCTTGCGTTCCGGCCGCGTTGGGGCCACGGGAAAGCCATGCTGCCCCAGGTTATCATCATCGGCCGGCCCAATGTCGGCAAATCGACGCTGTTCAATCGGCTGGTCGGCAAGAAGCTCGCGCTCGTCGACGACCAGCCGGGCGTGACGCGCGACCGCCGCTTTGGCGATGCAGATCTGCTCGGCCTCAAGTTTACCATCGTCGATACGGCGGGCTGGGAAGACCTCGATCCCGAGACGCTGCCGGGCCGCATGCGCCAGCAGACCGAGGCCTCATTGGTTGGTGCGGACGTCGCGCTCTTCGTGATCGACGCGCGCGCCGGGATCACTCCGCTCGACGAGGAAATCGCGCGTTATCTGCGCTCCAGCCGCATTCCCATCGTGCTCATGGCCAACAAGGCCGAAGGGCGCGCAGGCGATCCGGGTCTCTACGATGCCTTCGCGCTGGGCTTTGGCGAGCCGGTTGCCTTTTCCGCCGAGCACGGACAGGGCCTCGCTGATTTGTTCGAGGCGCTGCGCCCGCATATCGAAGACGCGGACGACAGCGATGATGACGGCATGTCTCCGCCGGAAGGCGAGGAAGACGAGGAGGAGTTCGATCCCGAATCGGTCCTCAAGCTCGCCATCGTCGGGCGGCCGAACGCGGGCAAATCGACTCTGATCAACAAGCTTCTCGGCGAGAACCGGCTGCTCACGGGGCCTGAGGCCGGGATCACGCGCGATTCCATCGCGATCGACTGGCAGTGGTTCGATCCGACGAGCGACGCCTATCGCCCGGTGCGGCTGATCGACACGGCGGGGATGCGCAAGAAGGCGCAGGTCGTCGAAAAGCTCGAGAAGATGTCGGTCGCCGATGCGCGCCGCGCGATCGACTTTGCCGAAGTCGTGGTGCTGCTGCTCGATGCAACGCGCGGCCTCGAACATCAGGACCTCAAGATCGCCTCGATGGTGCTCGAGGAAGGCCGCGCGTTGATGATCGCGATCAACAAGTGGGACGTGGCTGAAGACCCTTCGGCGCTATTCAACGGGGTGCGTGCGGCACTCGAGGAAGGCCTCGCGCAGGTTCGCGGCGTGCCGCTGCTTGCGGTTTCGGCGCGGACGGGCAAGGGGCTCGATCAGATGCTGAGCGCCGCGTTCGATATCCGCGCTGCGTGGTCAAAGCGCGTGCCGACTTCGGCGCTCAACCGCTGGTTCGACGATGCGCTTGCCGCCAATCCGCCCCCGGCGCCGGGCGGCCGCCGCATCAAGCTGCGCTACATCACGCAGGCGCGCATCCGCCCGCCAAGCTTCGTGATGTTCGGTACCCGGCTCGATCAGCTTCCCGAAAGCTATCGCCGCTATCTGGTCAACGGCATCCGCCGCGAACTGGGCTTTGACGCGGTGCCGATCCGGCTGACCTTGCGCAGCCCGACCAACCCGTTTGCGAAGAAGTAGGACGCGCCATGCCCAATGCTGCCGTGCCAGTAGACCCTGCGATCCTGCCACACAGCGCAGGAGCCGCCATCCTGCGCGGCGCGTCCGGCAAGTGCCCGCGTTGCGGCGGCACGCATCTGTTCGCGGGCGGGCTGAAGCCGGTCGAGCGCTGCCGGATGTGCGGCCAGAACTGGACGCTCCACGCCGCGGACGATTTCCCGCCCTATATCGCGATCCTCCTCACCGGGCACCTGATGGCGCCGGTGATCATCGGCCTCGGCAAGATGGAAGCTCTGCCCGCGTGGGCGATGATGCTCATTGCGCTGGTCATGGCCGGTGCGCTGATCGCCGCGATCCTGCGCCCCGCCAAGGGCGGCGTGATCGCGCTGCAGTGGTGGCTTGGGATGCAGGGCTTTGCCGGGCACTCGGGCAAGGTCGAGGCTGGAGTGGCTTAGGCCTACCAACCTGCCTTCCTTCGTTACCCCGGGGCAAGTCCGGGGTGACCGAGATTTAGAGCGGTTTTCGATCAATCTGGATCATATCCGCATGAACTGAAGTAGTTGGCGCATTCATCTGGCTGGAAGATGTCGACGAGCCTTCCGATAAGGTCCCACAGGCCATTTACGGTG
>NZ_JAIXZS010000070.1 GCF_027489515.1 Novosphingobium sp.
CGGCGCTCCTCATCCTTGCGCCGACCGGGTTCTGGGCGGCGTTCCACTATTTCCTCGCCGCGCGCACGATCGTCGAGGACCAGAAGCGAGCCATCGGTTATGTCTGAGCTGAAGCCCCTCCCCTCCTACATGAACGGCGCGTGGGTTCTCCCCGCAACCTCGACCGCGATCTTCGAGGCGATCAATCCGGCAACCGAAGAGCCTTGCGCGCGCGTCGCGCTCTGCGGCCCGGACGATGTCGACCGCGCGATGGCAGCGGCCCGCGCGGCCTTCGACGGCTATTCGTCGACGAGCCTCGATGAGCGCCTCGCCCTTGTCGAAAAGCTGATCGCGATCTTCGAGGCGCGCTATGACGAAATGGTCACGGCGATCAGCACGGAGATGGGTGCGCCGTACGATCTTTCCTACAATGCACAGGCCGAATGCGGGCCCGGGCACCTCAAGGAAACGGTCAAGGCCGCGCGCGAAATGGTGTGGGAGCGGCCGCTGGGCGGGCGCGGACGCCTAGTGCATGAGGCAGTCGGCGTCTGCGCGCTGATCACGCCGTGGAACTGGCCGATCAACCAGCTCGCCGCCAAGATCGGCCCGGCGCTGGTGGCGGGCTGCACCATGGTGCTGAAACCCAGCGAGATCGCGCCACTCTCCGCGCAGCTCTTTGCCGAGTTCATCCACGAAGCCGGCTTTCCGGCTGGCGTGTTCAACATGGTCCACGGCACCGGCCCCGGCATTGGCGACGCGCTGACGAGCCATCTGGAAGCGGACATGGTTTCGTTCACCGGATCGACCCGCGCGGGCATCCAGGTGGCAAAGTCGGCCGCCGAGACGGTCAAGCGCGTCTCTCAGGAACTGGGAGGCAAGTCTCCCAATCTGGTCTTTGCCGATGCCGGGCTGGAGGCTGCCGTCGCGCGCGGCGTGCGCCACTGCTTCAACAACACCGGTCAATCGTGCAACGCGCCGACGCGCATGCTGGTCGAGGCTTCGGTCTATGACGAGGCAGTCGGGATCGCAAAGACCGTGGCCGAGAGCGTGCAGCTGGGCGATCCGATGGAAAAGGGTCCCCATCTCGGACCCGTCGTCAGCAAGGTTCATTTCGAGCGCATTCAGCGGCTGATCGAAGCGGGCATCGCGGAGGGCGCGCGGCTGGTGACCGGAGGTCCGGGCCGGGCGGACGGGTTCAACCGCGGGTACTACGTCAAGCCGACGATCTTTGCCGACGTCACCAACCAGATGACCATCGCGCGCGAAGAGATTTTCGGCCCCGTGCTCGCCATGATCCCGTTCAAGGACGAAGCCGAAGCTGTCGCGATCGCCAACGACACGCCCTATGGCTTGGCCGCCTATGTCCAGACCGGCGACATGGAGCGCGCGCGGCGCGTCGGGCGGCAGCTCCGCGCTGGGAGCGTCTATCTGAACGGCGCGGGCCAGGACTACTGCTCACCCTTCGGCGGTTACAAGCAATCGGGCAACGGGCGTGAATGGGGCGAATTCGGCCTCCACGATTACCTCGAGATCAAGGTTATCAACGGCTTCGAACCGGCATGAAGCTCACCGATATCGAGACGTTCGTTGTCGGTAACCCGCCGCCGCATTTCGGCGGGCGCTACTTCGTGTTCGTCAAACTCACGACCGCCTGCGGGGTGAGCGGGATCGGGGAGGCCTATTGCGTCCCCTTCTCGCCCCACCTCGTTGCAAAGATGATCGAGGACGTGTTCGCCCGCTATGCGGCGGGGCGCGATCCGCATGATATAGAGAACCTCTGGCGGCGCGTCTATTCAAGCGGGTTTACCCAGCACAGCGACCTGTCGCTGATGGGCGTGCTGAGCGCGCTGGAAATGGCCTGCTGGGATATCGTGGGCAAGGCGGCGGGGCAGCCGGTCTACAAGCTGCTCGGCGGTCAGGTGCACGAGCGGCTTCGCGCCTATTCCTATATCTACCCGCGCCCGGGGGATCAGACCGACGTCTACCACGATCCCGACCTCGCGGCGGAACGCTCGGCGGAATATCTCGCCATGGGCTTCACCGCGCTGAAGTTCGATCCGGCGGGGCCTTATTCGGCGTTCGACGGGCGGCAGTTGTCGCTGGAGGCGCTCGATCTTTCGGAGCGTTTTGCCAACAAGCTGCGCGAGGCAGTCGGCAACAAGGCTGACCTGCTGTTCGGCACGCATGGGCAGATGACCGCAGCGGGTGCAATCCGGCTGGCGAAGCGGCTTGAGGCGGCGGACCCGCTGTGGCTGGAAGAACCCGTTCCGCCCGATGCGCCGGAGGAGATGGCGAAAGTCGCGCGCGCAACATCAATCCCCATCGCGACCGGCGAACGGCTTTCGACCAAGTATGATTTTGCGCGGCTGCTCGATGCCGGCGGCGCAGCAATCCTGCAGATGAACCTCGGCCGCGTCGGCGGGTTGCTGGAAGCGAAGAAGATCGCCGGCATGGCCGAAGTGCGCCACGCGCAGATCGCGCCGCATCTCTATTGCGGCCCGGTGGTGGGCGCGGCGAACATCCAGCTGGCGACTGCGACACCGAACTTCCTCATCCTCGAGAGCATCGAGGACTGGGGCGGCTTCCATACCGATATCCTCAAGAGCCCGATCCGTTTCGAGGAAGGCCATGTGATCCCGCCGACCGAGCCGGGGCTTGGCGTCGAACTCAACGAGGAGGTCGCGCGTGCGCATCCCTACACCGGGGATATGCTGCACCTGGAAATGACGCAGCACCCTGTACAATGACCGAGACCTTCGACTATATCGTGGTGGGCGCAGGCACCGCCGGATGCGTGCTGGCCAATCGGCTGACCGAGGACGGCACGTCCACCGTGCTGCTGCTCGAGGCGGGCGGAAGCGACCTTTCGATCTGGATCCAGATGCCGATCGGCTACGGCCGCACCTTTTTCGACAAGCGGATCAACTGGATGTACGACACCGAGCCGGTTGACGGGCTTGGCGGGCGCAGCAGCTACTGGCCGCGCGGCAAGGTCATCGGCGGCTCGGGCTCGATCAACGCGATGGTCTATGTGCGCGGGCAGCCGCGTGATTTCGATGATTGGCGCACGGCGGGCAACCCCGGCTGGGGCTGGGACGACGTGCTGCCCTTCTTCACCAAGTCCGAGGATTTCGACCGCTATAGCGCGCACCACGGACGCGGCGGGCCGCAGCATGTCACCGAGATCACGCCGCACGTCCACCCGGTGTGCCACAGCTTCATCGAGACAGCGGAAGGCCTCGGCTTTCCGGTGACGAGCGATTTCAACGGCAGCAATCCCGAAGGCGTCGGGTTCTATCAGATCAACACGCGCGGCGGCTGGCGCGCTTCGACCGCAAACGCGTTTCTCCACCCAGCGCTCAAGCGCAAAAACCTCATGCTGCGGACAAGGTCGCAGGCGACCCGTGTGCTGTTCGAAGGCGCGCGGGCGGTGGGCATCGAATACCGGCGCGGTGGGAAACTGCATCAGGTGAAGGCGCGGCGCGAGGTGATCCTCTCCGGCGGGGCAATCAATTCGCCGCAACTGCTGATGCTGTCCGGAATCGGCGATGGCGCGGCATTGGCGCAGCATGGCATTGGCGTGCAGCAACATCTTCCCGCCGTTGGCCGGAACCTGCAAGACCATCTCGCTGTCTCGTACTTCTACAAGGTGCGCACCGCCACACTCAACGACGAGCTGCATCCGCTACTCGGCAAGGCACAGGCCGCGCTGCGCTTTGCCTTCGACCGGCGCGGGCCGCTGTCACTCAGCGTGAACCAGAGCGGCGGCTTCGTGCGCAGCGGCAAGGACGCGCCGAATGTCGATCTGCAGCTGTATTTCAGCCCGGTGAGCTATACCAAGACGCCGCTCGCCGCGCGCAAGCTGCTGAATCCCGATCCGTTTTCAGCCTTCCTGCTCTCATTCAACCCTTGCCGGCCGACGAGCCGTGGGCATCTGGAGCTACGCTCTGCCGATCCCCTCGCCTATCCGGTGATCCAGCCCAATTATCTCTCGACCGAGCAGGACATCGCCGAAGTGCGTGCGGGCAATCGTCTGCTGCGCCAGATCGCGGCAAGCCGGCCACTGGCGGACATGATCACCGAGGAACTGATTCCCGGCCCTGCGGTGGAGACCGCGGAAGACCAGCTCGCAGATTTCCGCGCGCGGGCGGACACGGTCTATCATCCCACCGGCACTTGCGCGATGGGGCCGGACCCGCTGACCTCGGTGGTCGATGCGCGTCTGCGCGTCCATGGCACCGAAGGCCTGCGGGTGATCGACGCCTCGATCTTCCCCAATATCACCAGCGGCAACACCAATGCGCCGACGGTGATGGTGGCGGAAAAGGGCGCGGCAATGATCCTCGAGGATGCGCGCCGGCGGTAGATCCGGCCGGCGCGCCTTCGCGCCTCAGCGGCGCGGGACGACTTCGTAGCCCTGCTCCTCGGGCTCATCATCGACCATCTGCTCGGGAAAGCCCGTGCCCAGCACCTTGATGCCGACCGGCTCTTCATAGCGGCGGATGATGTTGGGCGAGTGTTCGCGCGGGCCGAAAGCGGCCTCGCCTTCCTTGAACAGGCGCACGATAAGCGGGGACATTTCAACGGGAACGCCGGTTTCCTTGGCGATCTTGTCGAACAGGCCGACGTCCTTGGAGACGAGGTCCATCGTGAAGTTGATATCGCGGCTGCCGTTGAGAATGACCTGCGATTCCGTCTCGTGGACAAAGCTGTTGCCCGAGGAAATGCGGATCGCCTCATACGTCGTGTTCATGTCGAGCCCGACCGCCTTGCACACCGTCAGCGCCTCGGCGAGTGCGACGAGGTGCGCGGTGCAGAGGAAGTTGGTCATGACCTTGAGCTGCGAGGCAGTGCCCCAATCACCGGTGTGGAGCACACGGCGCCCCAGCGTGGTCAGCACAGGCAGCACGCGTTCAAAACCCTCGCGCGGGCCGGCAGCGAAGATCGAGATGTTGCCGGTGTCCGCACGGTGGCAGCCGCCCGAGACGGGGCATTCCATGAAAAGGCCGCCCTTGGCCTCGACCAGCGGGCCGAGGCGGAGGACTTCGGCATAGTCGGTGGTGCTCATTTCCATCCAGACCTGCCCGGGGCGCATGACGGCGAGGAAACCGTCCTCTCCCTCGGCCACGGCAGCACTGGCAGCGGGCGACGGCAGGCAGGTGATGATGACATCCACCGCTTCGCCCAGCTCCCGCGGGCTCGCCGCTTCCTTGGCGCCGCGCGCGACATATTCGGCGACGAGTTCGGGATTGAGATCGCGCACGGTAACGTCATGGCCATTGCGGATCAGGCTGCCCGCCAGCTTGCCGCCGACATTGCCGAGGCCGATGAAACCGATCTTCATGTGGGATTATTCTCCAGGGACGAGCACGATCTTGCCGACGTGCTGCTTGGTGAGGAAGGCGCGCTGCGCTTCGACGATCTGCGAAAGCGGATATGTCGCGGCCACGACGGGGCGGATTTCGCCGCGCTCGATATAGCCGACGAGATTGGGGAACACTTGCGGCTCAAGGATCGTGCAGCCGTAGAGCGTGAGATCCTTGAGGTAGAGCGTGCGCAAGTCCAGTTCGGCGATCGGCCCGGAGATTGCGCCGGCGACGCCGTAGCGGCCGCCGCGCTTCAGCACCTGCAGCAGTGCCGGAAAGCCCGCGCCGCCGGCCACGTCGATCACGACATCGAAGTGCTCCTGCCCGAAAAGGGCGACGAGGTCGGCATCGCGCGGCTCGATCTGCGCGGCGCCGAGCACGCGGACGCCATCGGCCTTGTCGGCGCTGGCGAGCGCGGTGATGACGGCACCCCGGCGCCTTGCCAGCTGGACTGCTGCGGAGCCGACACCACCGGATGCACCAGTGATGAGGACGCGTTCACCTGCCGCGAGCGCCGTGCGAGTGAGCATGTTCTCCGCGGCGGAATAGGCACAAGGGAACGAGGCGAGCTCCACATCGGTCAGTGGAGTTTCAATGGGGTGCGCATGGGCCGAAGGGGCGCGGGCATATTGCGCGAAGGCCCCATCGACTTCCGAGCCGAAGTAGGTTGCCTCGAAGCGCGTCGCGCCGCGGAATACAGGCTCCACCAGCACGCGCTGGCCGATGCGGGCGGGATCGACGCCATCTCCCACCGCGACAATCCGGCCGGCAGCATCGGCGCCCTGAATGCGCGGGAACTGCGGGACGGCACCGGTCCATCCGGAGTCTTCGGTCTTCGCCTCGGCAAATCCATCGCCGCCGCCTGCTTCGGTGGCAACCGTGACGGCCTTGGAGTACCAGGCGGTGCGGGTGTTGATATCGGTGTTGTTGACCCCGCAGGCGCCGACGCGGATGAGCACTTCGCCATTGCGCGGCTGCGGTACCGGCACGTCGGTGCGGCACGACAGGCATTCGAAGCCGCCATTGCCAGTGAGCAGCACGGCTTCCATCGTGGCGGGGACGGCGTCCATCGGATCAGGCCAGTGCCGGAAGCTGGGATTTGAGCCAGTCAAAATGCGCATAGGACATGCCGCGATAGTCGTCCCAGCCGCGCGCGGTCTTTTCCGCCACTTCATCCGACAGCACATTGAGCGGCTGGCCGCTGGCATAGGCGAGCAGCAGCGTCTGCGCCGCCTTCTCGAAGAAGTAGAGATCCTCGAAGGCTTCGGCGACGGTCGGCCCGGTGCAAGTGATCCCGTGATTGCCCATCAGCAGCGTCTTCTTGTTGCCCAGTGCGGCGGCGAGGCGCAGCCCTTCCTCCGCTTCGTCGGCAATGCCGCCAAAGCCCTGATCGATCGCAAGGCGATTGAAAAAGCGCGCCGTGTTGTTGTCGAGCGGCAGCATTCGCGGATCGGCGAGCGTAGCGAGCGCGGTGGCGTGCGGCGGATGGCAGTGGATGATGACGCGCGCGGCAGGGCACTGGCGGTGCACGGTGCCGTGGATCGTCCAGGCCGAGGCATCGGGCGCATCGGGGCGGCTCATCACCTCCGCATCGTCGGCATCGAGCAGCATCAGGTCAGCCGGCTTGATGCTCGCGAAGTGCTGCCACTTGCGGTTGAGAAGGAACTGCTTGCCGTCCGCCGAGACCGCCGCGCTGAAGTGGTTGCCAACCGATTCCGACCAGCCCATCTGCGCGGTGATGCGGAACGCGGCGGCCAGATCCTCGCGCAGCGCCGCGACTTCGGCGTCCGTCACTTGAAGCGGCCTTCGCTGGTCAGCGCGCGGTAGGTGCTGCGCATCTCGCCGCGATCGGCATAGGTGCCGCGCAGATAGCGCGCGCCGCTGGTGGCGGAATAGGCCTCGCGCCCGTGGACGATGCGGTGGTTGTCGAACACGATGCATTCGCCGGCATTGATGCGGAAGCGCATCAGGTACTTGTCGGACTGCAGCATCCGGCCAAAGCGGCAGAACGCAGGGTAATAGCGGTCGAGGACGTCCTGCGGCAGATCGAACACATCGGCCATGTGCTGGCTGATAGTGACGCCGGAGACTTCGCCATGTGCGTCGAGTTCGATCACGCGCTGGCGCGAGCGGACGTCGTAGGTGTCGTGCTCGCAGTAGAAGGGCACTTCGGTTTCGGCGAGGAGCTTGAACTCCTCGGGGTAGAGCTCGCGGAAATCGTTCGCGACCGCCACGCCGTCGAGGAACAGGTTCGCCCCGCCCTCCACGCTATTGGCGCGGCAGTGGAGGAACTGGACGCCGGGAGCCATGTCCTCTGCCGGGGTGTCGGTGTGCAGCTCGAGCGCTTTTGCGGTGTACGCCAGGTTCGTCGGCTCGATGTGCGTCATCACATCGAAGTACTCGCCGAAGAATGTCGGGCGCACATGGCCCATCAGCTTGACAAGATCGGTAAGGCCCTCGTCGCTGTCCGGCATGTCCGTCACCAGCGCGACGCCTTCGACGATCAGCGCCTTCAGCCATTCTGCGACCTTGGTCTTGTCCGCCATGAGGTCGCCTTGCGCGAAGCGGGCGATCTTCGGATAATGGTCGGCATACCAGGCGCGGCGCGGCAGATCGGACGGATCGTGGCGGCGCTTGCCCTCGGCATAGCTCGCGAGCCATTCAAGCGGATAGCGGCTGGTGTGGTTCTCGCCGTCCCACGCGATTTCCAGCGCGCCCTCGACCACTTCAGCACTACGCGGGCGCGGGGCGGTTTCGAGATGGAAGATGTCGAACACACGCTCGCGCGTCTGGCTGTCGAACGAGGTCGGGCAGTTGTCGCGCAGCCAGTAGTTGTTGAAATAGGCGCGCGTGCCGCCGGGAAGCATGACTTCGAGCCCGGTTTCGGTCAGCGTGACCGATGCTGCGGACGAGGTGGTGGTGGTCATGTGTTCCCCCGCTGGGATGGTTGGCGGACTGACTGCCGCTCTCTACCACACAACTTTAGCCCGGAATGGTCCGGCTCAGCAGTGCATCATCAAGAATCATACATCATATCAATGACCGTAATGCATTCGCATGAATGCATCAGCCGCTGCCGAGGAGATCCTCGGCCCAGGGAAGCTGCGCGAGGACGGGCGGCAGGCTTTCCTTGCGGATCGTCTCGCCGGCGAGCGTGGCGGTCTCGACCGCGAGATCGCCCAGTTCGCCCGCGCGGCTGACGACCTGGATGCGGCGGGCAAAGCGCGCGCGGGGGAGCGGCTCGACGCGCAGATCCGGGATCAGCGCAGGCATGGCGGCAAGGCAGAGCAGCGAGGTGATGCTCCAGCCGATGCCGAGCGCGACCGCATTCAGCTGCTGCGGGACGATATCGACCTCGATCACATTGGGCAGGCGCAGCCGCATGCGGGTGAGCTGGCTTTCGATGCGCTGGCCCATGCCGGTATCGAGCGAGTAGCGCACGAACGGCAGCCCTTCAGCTGCAGCGATCGGATCGGAGACGCCGCGGAAGCTGGGCGGGAACACGAGCACGAAGGGATCATCGAGCACGTCGTGGTGGACGACACCTTCCTGCTTTTCGAGGACACTGCTGCCGGTGATGAGCAGGTCGACCCGCCGCGCGAGGAAATCCTGTTGCTGATTGAGCGAGATGCCCGAGCGAACGCGCCAGCGCGCTACGCGGGGCCCGAGGCGGCTGAGCAGCGGGCCGGTGAGCAGGATCGCCAGCGATTCCGCCATGGCGACCGTTACCTTGTCGATCGGCTGATTGGCACCCTCGCGCACTTCGTCGACCATCGTGCGCGCGGTGGCGAGAAGATGCGTGGCGCGTTCATAAAGCGCGCGGCCCGCCGGGGTGAGGCCGAGCGGGCGGAGGGTCCGGTCGAACAGGGTCGCCCCGATCCCCTGCTCCAGCCGCGCGATGGTCTGCGAGACGGCCGACTGGGTAATGCGCAGCTGCTGCGCGCTCGCAGTCATCCCGCCGAGCTCGACGGTGAGGACGAAGACTTCCAGTGCATGGAAATCGAACTCTGCGGGGAGCAGCATGAGGGCCTCACGATAAAAATGCCTGAAGCCTCATATTATAAACTGTTATCCTGCAGCAAGAACGTTCGTGCGGGCGACGCGGATTGACGTATATCAATGCGAGGGGCAAAATGCTCTCACCCCAACGGAGAAGCCGAAATCGCGCCTGATCGCCTCATCAACCGCCGCTGGCTGCCGCTGAACGCGCTCCGTGCATTCGAGGCGGTGGGGCGGCACATGAGCTTCACCGCGGGTGCGCAGGCGCTCACGGTGTCGCAAAGCGCGATGAGCCGCCATGTCAGCAGCCTTGAGGATCTGATCGGCCGCCCGCTCTTCGAGCGCGGTCCGACGGGCCTCAAATTGACGCCTGCGGGCTCGATCCTGCTGCCGGTCGTGAGCAAGTGCCTCGACCGGATGGAGCAGACGATCAACACGATCCGCAACAAGGATCTCGAAAGCAGGCCGATCCGGCTGCATATCCCGCCTTCGCTGCTCTACCAGAACGCGCTGCCGCTGCTCGCCAAGTTCCACAAGGAGCACCCGGAGATCCGCATCGACGTGGTGACGTCCAACGTCACCGGCGCGCCGCGCGACAATGTCGATATGGCGGTGGTGTTCGATCGGCCGAATGTCGACGATGCGGTGGCGGACCTCCTGTGGATGGTGCGCGTTGCTCCGCTATGCTCGCACGAGACGGCTGCCGCGCACGAGGGCAAGACGCTCGAACAGTTCCTGCACGACAACGAACTGCTGCACGTGAAGCTGGAAGGCGAGCCGCGCGGACTCTTGTGGTCGAGCTATGCCGCACAGCAGCGCCTCAGCATCGAGACGAACGACGGGCTGGCCTTCGACACCGCGTTTTCGGCGGTGCGCTATGCCATCGGCGCTTCGGGCGTGGTGCTGGCGGACATCGACATGTTCGCGCAGGAAATCGCCAGCGGGCAACTGGTGATGCCGTACGACCGTGTCACGGCGGACGGCTTCGGCTACTACCTCAAGACCCATGCCGAGGACCTTGGCGATCCGGCGATCTTTCTGCTGCGCGAATGGATCATCCGGCACTTCTCGAACGGCATGGGGCGCGATGCCCCCGCCCCGACCGAGATGGTACCGGAAATGCGCGGCTGAGGGCTGCGAGTTCCTCTCACTGCGTCATTGCGAGCGTAGCGAAGCAATCCAGTGCGGCCCGCATTGCGCTCTGGCTTGCTTCGCTACGCTCGCAATGACGACCGTTTTTGGGCTTGGGTGCCCCGCACTAAGGTGACGGTGGAAGATGCCGCAGGATCAGCCCATCCTGATGGTCCTTGACGAAGCCCTTCCAGGTCGGGTTCGTGCCGCCTTCGCTCACTGCATCGTAGCGCTTGTCTTCGCTCGTCCACTTGGCGCCATCCGATTCCTCTGACGGCACGGCAAAGTACTCGGCCTTCGCCGCATCGCCCTTGAGCTGGAGATCGAGGAATGCAGTGATGAAGTGCAGCGCGATCGAATTCACGCGGGGCTTGCGCCACATGCGGTCCTCGAACCAATCGAAATCCCACACGGTGCCGCGCATTTCCGCAGGGGCCGGATTGGTGCCGATGGCATGGCCTGCGCCCTTGAGCGCCAGCATCCAGCGGTCCGACCCCTTGGCATCCCGGAAGATCGCTGCCGGGCCGGGATCATAGCCGACGGTGCGGTCTGCCGTGCCAGCCACGACCAGCAGCGGTGCCTTGATGCCAGCGAGGCCATCAGCGCCCCACGCCGCCCAAGGCGCGCCGCCAGCGGGCGCAATGGCAACGACGGCCTTGACCGCAGGATCGTGCAAAGCGGCGGCGTCCTCGCCAGTGCCGGTGTAGCGATCGGAGAGCGCGGTCGGCAGGCGCTTGATCGCCGGACTTGCCGCATCGAGCCGCGCGCCCGCCACGGTCAGCGCGCCGTAGCCACCGAACGAGTAGCCCGCGAGCGCAATGCGCGTCGTATCGCCGAGGTTCCCAAGCAGCCCATCACGGATGCGTCGCAGCACATAAGTGATGTCCAGCGGGCGGCGGATCAGCGTGGCCGGCGTCTTCGCCGTATCGGTGATCGCGGGGTCGCGGTGGCGGATCGCAACGACGACATAGCCCTTGGTCGCAAGGTTCTCGCCCAGCCAAGAGAGCATGACCGGGTCGTTGTTGTAGCCATGCGAGAGCAGGACGATGGGATAGCCCTTCCCCGCGGGCTTGGCATCGGTGACGGCAAGCGCCGGAACGGTGAAGTAGGCCGGCGGCTTGGGCGGTTCAGACACCAGGCTGGCGCGGTAGGTCGTGCGGCGGTCCTTGGGGCCGACATGCGCGGGATACCAGATCACCAGCGGCATCGTCCGGTCAGCGCGGATGAGCGCACCTTTGGCAAGGCTGCCGAGCGGATCGACCGCACCCTTGTCGACCACGGTCTTCTCGATCACGCCCACGCCATTGGGGCCGAGCGCGGCGAGCGATGGCGCTCCGATCTCGGGCACGCTGGGGGGCGATGCGGCCTGCGCAGGCGCGGCGGCGACAGACGATGCCGTCAGCATCGCCGCAAAAACCGATAGCGGCTTCAAGCGCGAATCATCCTGACGATGGACCGGGAGGCGCAGAACTGCGCGCTTTCCGTGTGGTCCGAACGGGTTTCCCGGTCATGCGCCGGGTTTGGCCTTGCCTCTCGCATGGCCCCTGTTACCGCATTTACCAGCCGCCGCGCTATCTTGTAATCGCATCCCGGATTGCGCTAGCTGCATTTGTCCGACCACGTGCGCGTGGCTAAGGAGCGGACGCCACCACATATGTGCCCACTTGGCAGGCAGGAGCAACCACGTGCCGGATCCGGAAACTTATGACCTGCTGATCGTCGGCGGGGGGATCAATGGCGCAGGGATTGCCCGCGATGCCGCCGGGCGCGGCCTTTCGGTGCTGCTTGTCGAGCAGGAAGACCTTGCCAGCCACACTTCGTCTGCCAGCACCAAGCTGATCCACGGCGGGCTGCGCTATCTTGAGTACTATGAGTTCCGCCTAGTCCGCGAAGCGCTGATCGAGCGCGAGCGGCTGCTCGGCATGGCCCCGCACATCATCTGGCCGCTCGCTTTCGTGCTGCCGCAGATGAATTCGCCGCGCCCGGCCTGGCTCGTGCGGCTGGGGCTGTTTCTTTACGACAATCTCGGTGGCCGCAAGAAGCTGCCGGCGACGCGGACGGTGAACCTCGCCCGTTCACCGCTCGGCAATGGCCTGAAACCGGGCGCGAAGACGGCATTCGTCTACTCAGACTGCTGGGTCGAGGACAGCCGCCTCGTCGTGCTCAATGCGCGCGATGCTGCCGAGCGCGGCGCGAAGATCGAGACGCGCACCAAGCTGGTTTCAGCGACGCGCGAGGGCGCGCTGTGGAAAGCCGAGATTGCGGGCGGCACCGGCACCCGCACGGTTATGGCGCGGGGCCTCGTCAATGCGGCGGGCCCCTGGGTGGAAGACGTGCTGCAGCGCGCGGCCAGCGCCAGCCAGGACCGCGGCGTGCGCCTGATCAAGGGCAGCCATATCGTGGTGCCCAAACTCTACGAAGGTGACCACGCCTTCCTGCTGCAGAACCCGGACCGCCGCGTCGTCTTCGCAATCCCCTACGAGCACGATTTCACGCTGGTCGGCACCACCGACGAGCCGTGGGAGCAACTCCCCGGGAAGGCGCAGATCTCGCCCGAGGAAACCGACTACCTTTGCGAGACAGTGCGCCGCTATTTCTCGCGCGAGATCCACCCGCAGGACGTGGTGTGGAGCTATGCCGGCATCCGCCCCCTTTATGACGATCATGCCGCGAACGCTTCAGCGGTAACGCGCGACTATGTGCTCGATCTCGACGGCGGCAACGGGAAGGCGCCGCTGCTCAGCGTGTTCGGCGGCAAGATCACGACGTATCGCAAGCTGGCGGAGCATGCGCTGGAGAAACTGGTGCCGTTCTATCCGGGCGCGAAGGGCGACTGGACCGCGGGCGCAGACCTGCCGGGCGGCGATATTCCGGGCGATGACTTCGCCGCCTATGTCGCGCAACTCGCCGCGGCCTATCCCGGCCTACCCTGCCCGCTCCTGACCCGGCTCGCCCGTGCCTATGGTACGCGCGCGAAGGCCATCCTCGGCACGGCGCAGACGATGGACGCGCTCGGCATCGATTTTGGTGGCGGCCTAAGCCAGGCGGAAGTCGATTATCTGAGGACGCAGGAATGGGCCCGCAGCGCTGAGGACGTGCTCTATCGCCGCAGCAAGCTGGGTCTGCATGTCCCTCCGGGGACAGCGGAGGCGGTCGAGGCTTATCTGGCTGCGAGCGAAACCGCCTGAAGCGTGATCGGCTCGGGTTGATCACGCTGTGAAGGTGGGTGAGCTCAGGTCTTGACCACGCGAAGCGGCACGCCCTGGTACGAGAGACCGGGCAGCAGGCGTTCCTGCTTCATGATCACGCTGCCTGGGCCGACATGCGCGTCCTCGCCCACGATGCAGCCATAGAGCGGCACAGTGCCGGACGAGATCGTCGCGCCGGCCATGATCCGCACCTTGTCGACCTTCAGCACGCGGTCCTCGAAGGTGTGCGCCTGGAAAAACGCGGTAACGGTCGCGCCGTCGCCGATCTCGATCATGTCGGGATCGACGACTTGCGAGAACTGCGGCCCGAGCACCGCGCCCTTTCCGATCCTGAGGCCCATCAGCCTGAGGTAGGCATTGAGCAGGAGCGTGCCCTCGAGCTGCTGCAGGATCGCGTTCGCATAACGCGCCCAGGCGACGAAGACGAAGTCCCACCGGCTTGCCCAGCAGGACCACAGCGCGTGCTGGCCGGGCTTGACCCGTCCCATCAAGGTCCACTTGAGCACGGTCACCGTGAACAGCAGCGCGAGCAGCGGCGCAAGCGTCGCCAGCGGAATGACGATCAGTGCAAATTCGAGTTTGGTCGATTCCGGCGCGCCTTCCACGAGCAGCTTGTACCATAGCACGGTCGCGAGCAGCGTGCCGACCGGCAGCACGAAGCGGAGCAATTCCCAGAACACGCGGTTGATGTAGCGGATTGGCGAAGGATCGTGGGTGAGGCTGCGGTCCATTTCGACCACCTGCCGGCGCGGCAGATCGAAGCTGGGGCGACCGAAGCGTGACTGGCCGGTGGTGATTTCCTTCGCATTGGCGACCGTGCTGATGCCGATCAGGATATCATCGGGCAGGACTTCGCCAGCCGGGATCACCGCATGGTTGCCAAGGAAGGTGTTGCGCCCGAGCACAATCGGCGCGAGCCGCACCGTGCCGCGCGTGATCTCCGGCCCGCCGAGGTAGATGCCATCGGCGAAGAAGGTTTCCGCGCCGATGGTCACGAGTTCGGGGGTGACGTCGAAGATCGTGCTGATCTCGCACTTTTCACCGATGGTCGCACCGGCAAGTCGCAACCACTGCTTCCAGAACAGCGTGCCCGAAAGCCACTGTCCGGCGTTGAAGGTCGCGGCCGATTTCAGCCAGACGCGGATATAGGCAAGGCTCCAGCGGTCGATCACGCCCGGCTTCACCCGGCCCATCGCGCGCACCATCAGTGCGCTCCAGACGAGGCTGACGGGGACGCTGACGATAGTCACACCGAAGACGACGGCGAGGACGTGCGGATCGAGCTTCGGCTCGTAGATCCAGACCCAGATTTCCTCCGAGCCGACGCCGAGCATTGCGCACAGCAGCAGCGCGAGCAGGCCGGCAGGTAACGCACCGACCATTGTCGCGATGCCTTCGGCGGCGAGCGTGGCAAGGCCGTGAAGGACCGGGCTGAGCCGCAGGCCTGGCGCGGTCAGCGCCGGTGCCGCAGGCGCCGGGCCAACGCGGCGGGCGGGAACGCCGTCCCACAGTTCGCCCGCCGGCACCGTGATGCCCGGGTTCACCACCGACAGCGGGGCGATCACGCAGCCCTCGCCGATGCGGCAACCGTGCTCGACCGAAGCGCGCGTCTGCAGCGTGGCATCCGCCCCGATCACGATGGGCCCGGCCACGATATCGCCGCGGTCGTATTCAACGAGGCCGATATGCGCATCCTGCCCAAGCGTCACGTTGTCGCCGATTTCGAGCAGGTCCCAACCGCCGCGATGGAGGTGGACGCCGCGGTGGATATGCACGCCACGCCCGATCTTCGCGCCCAGCAGGCGCAGCACGGAGTTCATGAACACCGTGCCCGAAAGCATCGGCCAGGGAATCAGGCGCGCCGATTGCACGGTCACCCAGTGCCGCATGTGATAAGTGCTCCACACCGGCGCGCGCACCGGGCGGTAGCGCCCGATTGCGATCCATTTGACGAGGAGCGTAAAACCCACCGAGACCGGCAGGTAGAGCGCAATACCGGCCACCGTGATCAGCGGCGTCAGCAGCACGAAGGCGACGAGATCAAGCTTGTCGAACAGCAGCGGGAACAGGACCCAGGCTACCGCCCAGCTGACCCAGCCACCAAATGCGAGTTCGGCCGCCAGCCAGGCGGTCTGGACGATCGTGGCAAGAACCGGCCGCGCCTTGCCCTCGCGCACGAGCGTGGCTGCGACGTGCGGCGTGGCCACTGCCGAGGCGGCGTTCGCGTCCTCGCCCAGCGCAGCCAGCGCGCGCACGCTGCGCGCGGCGTAGATGTCGCTCACGGTGACCCAGTCCGCCGCACCTTCCTCGCGCAGCAAGGTAACGAGCAGCGCAGCGCTGAGCGAATCGCCGCCAAGGTCCTCGAAGAAATCGTCCTCGACCGAAACGCCGTGCGGGTGATGGAGAATATCGGCAAAGGCTGCGGCGAGCGCGGTCTCAAGCGGTGTGGAAGGCGGCACCAGATCGCGCGCAGGCGCGGCCTCGGCGGTCAGCGCCATCGGCGGGAGCGCCGCGCGGTTGAGCTTGCCGCCGACGGTGGTCGGCAATTCGGCCAGCATGCCGATCCGGCGCGGGACCATGTAGCCGGGCACTGTGCTTGCCAGCTGGGTGCGCAGATCTTCGAGATCGAGCTGGGTGGCGCCCTCCCCCGCCACGACATAGGCGACGAGTTCCGGCACGCCGCCAGCATCCTGCAACCGCGCCGCTGCCGCGCGCACGCCGGGCAGCGCAGCAAGGCGCGCCTCGATCTCGCCCAGCTCGACGCGGTAGCCGCGGATCTTGACCTGTGCATCGATGCGGCCGTGATAGAACAGATTGCCGTCCGGCTCGCGGTGGACAAGATCGCCGGTGCGGTAGATGCGCCCGCAGGTGGGGTGGTCGACGAACTTTTCGGCGGTCAGGTCCTCGCGGTGGCGATAGCCGCGCGCGACGCCTGCGCCGCCCATGCACAGCTCGCCCTGCTCGCCCTCGCGCACGAGTTGAAGCGCGTCGTCCAGCACGAAGGCTTCCATGCCCGGCACCGGGCGGCCGATGGTGATCGGACCGCCGGGCACGATATCGCCGCGCAGGCAGGTGACGGCGCATTCGGTAGGGCCATAGCCGTTGACCATGCGGCGGCCCTTTGCCCAGCGGTCGGCGATATCGCGCGGCAAGGCCTCTCCGCCCACGTAGAGCAGCCTGAGATCAGGGAGCGCGCTTTCCGGATCGCGGCAGCCGCTGCTGCGCAGCAAGGTCGGCGGCGGGCAGAACACGGTGGCGCGCTCGCGGCGGAGCCATTCGACGATGTCGGGTCCAAGCCGCGCGGCCTCATCGTCCATCACCACCAGCGTCGCGCCCGAAGCGAGCGCGAGCCAGATTTCCTCGATCGAGCTGTCGTAGGCGGCGGACGAACCCTGAATCACGCGGTCCGCCGGGGTGAGGCTGAACTCGGCCAGATCGGACGCGACAAGGTTGGCGACATTGCGATGCTCGACCATCACGCCCTTGGGCTTGCCGGTCGTGCCGCTGGTGTAGATCACGTAGGCGAGTTGATCGGGGCGCACTTCGGCCGGTAGCGCCGCGCCGTCGGGGGCGTCCGCCGTGGCAAGCTCTGCTGCAAGCAGCAGCGGCACCGCGCCCGCGACTGGCCCAAGGCGCGCCGCGCCCGCCGCATCGGTCAGGACCGCGACGGCATCGGCGTCCTCGAGCACTTCGGCAATACGGTCATCGGGAAACGAGGGATCGATCGCGGTATAAGCGCCGCCCGCCTTGAGCACCGCAATCTGGGCCACATAGAGCATGGGCGAAGTGCGCGGCAGCAGGAGCGCGACGATCCGTTCGGCCTCCAGCCGGGGCGCGAGATGCAGCGCCAGACGGTCGGTCAGCGCGGCGAGCTCGGCAAAGGTCATCACCTGCCGTTCTGGCCGATTTCGCGCGGGCGGCACTTCGATCGCGGTGCCATCGGGATAGAGCGCGGCTGCCTGTGCGAGAAACGCGTGAAGCACGGCAGGGCGGACTTGGGGGGCGGTCAGCATGGCGCCCCTCTATACCTCCGCAAAGGCGGGTCAAGCTGCCGACAACCCTGATCAGCATTGCAATTTACCAGTAAACCCGGGGGTTTTGCGCAGCAAGCAGGGTTGTGCCACAAGCTGGCAGACCGTTTAATCAGGAGCCGGATGTGCGCCGTTTCGCTCAAGCCATACTGGCCCTGCTCATTGCCCTGGCGGCGATCGTCTCCGCACCGTTCGCGGCTGCCCGCGCGCTCGATGTCTATCTCGAGGGCGATCCTGCAGGCCCTGCCCCGGCCTCCGTTTCAGGCGGCCTGCTGCTGATCGGCGGCGGCGACCACAGCCGCGAGGCGATGCTCTGGTTCATCGGCAAGGCAGGGCACGGCCATATCGTGATCCTGCGCGCCTCGCAGCATGGCGCGGCGAGCACCGATTTCTACCGCGAGATCGGCGGGGTGCTCTCGGCCGAGACGTTCGTCACGCACCGCCGTGCTGCATCCTACGACAAGCGCCTGCTTGAGGCGCTGCGCAAGGCTGACGGTATCTACATCGCCGGGGGCGATCAGGCACGCTATGTGCGGCGCTGGCGCGGCACGCCGATTGCCGCAGCGCTCGATGCGCATGTGCGCGCCGGCAAGCCGCTCGCAGGCACCAGCGCCGGGCTCGCGATCCTTGGCGAGTATCTCTACGGCGCGCTGGACGGCCAGAGTCTGACCAGCGCGCAGGGCCTCGCGGCGCCCTATGGCAAGGGCACCACGATCGAAACCGGCTTCCTGCATCTGGACCTGCTCAAAGGCGTGATCACCGACAGCCACTTCAGCCAGCGCGACCGGCTTGGGCGGCTGTTCGCTTTCCTGGCCAAGGCACAGGCGGGCCGGCCGGCGGGTGTGCCCGCGCTGATCGGCCTTGGCATCGATGAAGGCGTTGCGCTCGCGGTGGAACCCGATGGAACCGGGCAGGTCTATCCCTCTGCCCCCGGCACCGGCGTATCGGTCGTTTCGGGTGCGGGGATCGGACGCACCGCCCGTCCCGGCCCGCTGGTTGCAGCGCGGGTGCAGGTAACAGTTGCCGGGCCGCAATCGGTGGTCCGCCTGCCTTCGGGCGCGATCGATGATCCGGTGTCGCGGCAGGCCTACAGCGCGGCGGACGGGCGACTTTCGCCGCTGCCTTAGGGCCGCTCAATCAATATAGCCGTGGCCGTAGGTTTCATCGAAGCCGGGCATGCCAAGATCGCGCGCGGTCTTGACCAGCGCTCCGATGCAATCCGGGCTGCTGCCGCCGCCCGCGCGGCAGCGGGCAAGCCGGGCAGCAATGTGCGGCGCGGCAAAAGATGTCCCCGAATAGCGTGCAAAGCCCCCGCCTGAGGCCGCCGCGAGCACGCCGACGCCTTGCGCGGCAACGCCGATGTAGCGGCCATGATTGGCATAGCGATAGACCTTCAGCGCGGGATCGACCGCGGTTACCGCGACGACGCCCGGCAACGCGGCGGGGTAAACAGGTGGCGCGGCCGGTCCGCCATTGCCGGCTGCAGCCACGATGATCCGCCCTTTCGCACTGGCAAGGCCGACCATCTTCTGAAGCAGCGCATTGGGCGGACCGGCAATGCTCATGTTGATCACCGGTGCGCCTTGGCCGAGCAGCCATTCCATCGCCTCGACGAGGCTATCGATCGAGGTGAAGGGCCGTCCGGCAGGGCCGCGAAAGATGTTGGCGCTGTAGATCGTTGCCGCGCCGCGTGCCGCCAGTAACGAGGCAACGGCGGTGCCGTGCTGCGCGGCAGCGGGCGCAGGCGGAGCCTCACCGCCGCTCCATGCCACGAGCCGCGTGCCGGCGAGCGCGGGATGCGGGACCACTGCGGTATCGATCATGCCGACCGGAAAGCCTTGCGGCGCGGAAGCCGCGGGAGCGGCCTTGCGCTCGCGTTTTGCCTTGCCGCGCCCGGCAAGCCCGAGGCCGTAGTAGTGGTCATAGTCGATCACCGCATCGGGCGCGGCGGCACGCACTTCGGCGATGGCGGACGCCAGCTTGCGGCCGCGTGGCACGGCGAGGCGAACGACCTCCTCGCCCAGCGCCGCGAGCGACTTGCGGCTGATCACATGGTAGCCGGCGGCGACCAGCGTGTGCTCGGCCGCAGCAGGCAGCGAGAATGCAATGACTTCCCCCGGTCGGACAGGATTGCCGATCTCGTCACGGTCTGCGCCCTCATCGCGGATGGCATCGGACTGCCAGCCGGCATCGGATGCCGCTTCGGTACCGTTCTCGCTGCCCGAGGCGTCGCTTACTTCGGTCTCGCGGCTTTCGCGGGCCTCGTGCTCCGGCGGCTCTGGAGCCTCACGCGGTTCCGGAGCTTCGCGCGGTTCCGGGGCCTCACGCGGCTCGGGCGCCTCGCGGGGCTCCGGCGCCTCGCGCTCCTGCGCGGCAATCACGGCGGACGCATCGAGGCAGGCCATGGCCCATGCCGCCAGCCCTGCCACCATGATGATCCGCCGTCTTGCCATGCCCCGCTTCTAATCCCTTCTCTTGCCGGCAACAACGCCGCGCAGCCGCGCCTATTCCCGATCCCTTCGGGCTTGGCGTGAGATTGATCCGGGAATAAGCAGGCAGTGTCATCGTTGTGCTGGAGAAAAATGGAACCAACCCGATCTGGAGCAACCGGATTGCAGTCGCGCATTATCGCGCTGCTCCCGCGCTTGCGCCGGTTCTGCGAGGGTCTGGCAGGCTCGCCGCACGATGGAGACGACTTGATGCAAGCCACGGTCGAACGCGCCCTTACCCGCGCGCACCAGTTCGACGAGGATACCCGGCTCGACAGCTGGATGTACCGGATCGCCCAGAATCTGCACATCGACCGCGGTCGCAGCCTCAAGCGGCGCGGCACCAGCGTCGATCTCGAACACGCCGAGGAACTGACCGGCGATGACGGCCGAGCGATCACCGAAGCGCGGTCCGATCTCGCGGCGGCGCAGCGGGTGCTGCAGTCCTTGCCCGAGGACCAGCGGGCAACCTTCCTTCTCGTGGTGGTCGAGGGGCTGAGCTACCGGGAGGCGGCCGAGGCCATGCAAGTTCAGATCGGCACAGTGATGAGCCGCATCGCCCGCGCGCGGCAGCGCATTGCCGAGGAACTGGCGCCGCCGCGGCGCAGCGAAGGAGCACGATGATGCCAGGCACCGGGAACGAGGACGAACGGCTCGCGGCCTGGCTGGATGGCGCGCTCACGCCTGAGGAGGCCGAGGCCTTTGCCGCCGAACTCGAGCACAATCCCGCACTGGCGGCCAAGGCGGAGGCCTGGGCCACCAATGACCGGGCCTTGGCTGGCGCTTTCCTCGCCAGCGAACGACCGATCGACGATGACCTGATCGCGCGGTTGGGGCTGGCTGCGCCGGCACCGGTGGCGGCAAACGACAATCCGCGCCTCGCCCGCTTCGGCTGGATCGCGGCAGGCTCGGCGCTCGCTGCGAGCGTCGCAGCCGCGCTGATGCTGACCCTGCGCCCCCCTGCCCCGGTGGACGACTTGTCTGGTGCGCTCGAACGCACCGCATCGCTGGGCACGGCTCGGCTTGCCGACGGGCGGACGATCACCCCGCTACTTACCGTGCGCGCCGCCGATGGCCGCTGGTGCCGCGAATACCGCGAGGGCGGGGATACCGCACTGGCCTGCCGCGGCGGAGCAGGGCGCTGGACCATCGAAGCGCGGGCCCGCGCCGGGGCGGCGCAGGATGCAGGTGCCATCGCGGTGGCTGGCGGCGCCGATCCGGCACCGTTGGAGGCCGCCTACCAGCGGCTCAAGGCGTCCGATCCGGTCGGCCCGGCAGACGAACAAGCACTGATCGGCAAGGGCTGGAAATCCTGACTCCGGAGCGGGATGGCGTCAGGGGCGCCACACCAGCGTCAACCCGCCGATCGTATCGGCACTGCGGCTCGAGAAACCGGTGCCGCCATAAGCCTGGAGCCTGAGCTGCCGGCTGAGCCGCGCGCTGACCCACACGGTGCCCTCGCTGATCGGGCCGCGCCCGGGCGTGGCGGATTGCAGCCAGTCGTAATCCGCGCCGAGCGTGAGGACCGGGCCAAGCGCATGGCTCGCGCCCGCGCCGAAACCCCATCCGTCATGCACCGGAAAGCGCGCGGTTCGGCCGAGGAAGCGGCGGCGCGCGCTGGCGTAGAGCGTCGTCCCGCCAAACGTGCCGACCAGATCCGCCGCGAGCGTGACGTCGACCTTGCCGGTGCCGATGCCCTTGCGCGAGGAGGCGGTGGGCAACTTGACGCGGCTGCGCGGCTCAAACGTGAAGTGATCGCCGAGCGGCAGGCTATAGGCGAGCGTAACCGTGGTATCGCCGAGACCGCCACGGTTGCGCCGGGAGAGCGGTACGACTGGCCCGCCGGTTCCCGTGCCCGTTCCGGTGCCGGTGCCCGACCCGGTCCCGCCACCCTCCCCCTCGCCTTCACCCGATCCGCTGCCCGTGCCGCCACCCGATCCATTGCCGCCGCCGGAGCTGTCATCGCCCGGTTCGGTCTCGATCTCGGGCTCGCTCGCGACGCCGCTACCGCTGCCGCTGCTGCCGCCGCTCCCGGAAGCGCCGCTGCCGGTGCCGTCGAGCAGCGTGCCGGGACCGCGCAGGTGCACGTAGGCCGTGGTGACTTTTACGCTGAAACGGGAACGGGTGTATTTTACCGAGACCGGCACGGTCACGATCTCCGTCCGCGCAGTCTGGCCATAGCGCCCGTCAGCATAGGTCGCGCCAACGCTGACGCGCAGGCTATCGGTGGCCTGCTCTTCGGCCTGCTGTGCATGGGCTTGCGCGGATAACGCCAGCGCGACGAGCGCAACACCTGCACCGCCCCGTTGCCACTTCAGATCGCCCGCCATCAATCCTTCCCCTTTACCCGTTGCCGCGTCTCTGCATCGCAGACGGCGCGGGGGCAAGGGGCGATCAAGACCTATCGGTGAGGCGCACGAGCAGATCGGACGATAGCACCTGCGGCAGTTCGCTGGGCTCGCCGCCCGCGGGATACCAGAGGTAAAGCGGCACGCCGGCGCGGCCATGCGCCTTGAGGAAGCGGCTGATCGCCGGATCCTGCCGCGTCCAGTCGCCGCGCAGAACAGAAACACCGCCTGCCGCGAAAGCTTTGCCGACCGCAGGCACATCAAGCGCGGCCGCCTCGTTGACCTTGCAGGTCAGGCACCAATCAGCGGTGAAGTAGACGAAGACCGGACGCCCTTCGCGGCGCAGGGCATCGAGCCGGCTTTCGGCGAAAGGCTGGCTGCCCAGGGCATCCGCCACTGCCGGCCCCGTCGCGGCCGCCGGGGCCGCCACCACACCGAGCGCAATCACCGGCAGCGCGGCACTCGCCAGCACCAGCGCGGGCAAGCCGGGCCGTCCGCCGCGCTGGCGAACACCGTACCACCACAGCGCCAGACCCATGAGCAGCGCTGCGCCGAGCGCCGTCGTCATCGCGCCGATCCCGGCCTGCCGCCCGACCAGCCAGGCAAGGCCAAGCGCGGTCGCGAACATCGGCACGCTGAGCACGTGGCGCAGCGTCACCATCCACTGGCCGGGACGCGGGATCATCCGCCGCGCCGGCGCCCAGAAGCCGAGCAGCAGGAAAGGCAGCGCCATGCCGAGCCCGAGCCCGGCGAACACGCCCAGCGCCGCCAGCGGCGGCATGACCAGCGCTGCACCCAGCGCGCCAGCCATGAACGGGCCGGTGCATGGTGTCGCAATGAACGCCGCAAGCGCACCCGTCATGAGCGAGCCGCTGAACCCAGACGAGGGCTTGCCGCTCACGCTCAGCGAAGGCAGCTCGAACAGCCCTGTCATGTTGAGCGCAATGGCGGTGATGAGGAGAAGCAGCCCGGCCACCACGGCGGGGTTCTGCAGCTGGAAGGCCCAACCGGCTGCGCTACCCGCGCCGCGCAGCACAAGGAGGGCGCCGCCCAGCGCAAGGACCGTGCCGATGACCCCGGCCGAATAGCCCAGCGCCTCGCTCCGCGCGTGACCCGCGCTGCCGCCCGATCGGGCCAGCGCCATCGCCTTGAGGCTGAGGATCGGGAACACGCAAGGCATCAGGTTGAGGATCAGCCCGCCAAGCAGCGCCGCACCGAAGGCCAGCAGATAGCCGGCCAGATCGAGCGGGCTCGGAGCCGGCGCCGCGGCGGATTTCGCGGCAGCCGGCGGCGTGATGGCCGCTCGCGCCCTTGCAAACAGCGCCGCCGAGGTGGGATCGGGGTTGCCTGCGCCGACCGTCAGCCCGAGGTCGAGGTCCACCGGATCGGGCACGCAAGAGCTTTCCGAGCACACCAACAGATCGAGATGGGCAGCAAGCGGCAGCGCCGCGCCGGCCGCCAGACCTACCGGCAAGCGCAGATCCTGCAGCAGCACGACATCGCCTTCGTGGACATTGCTGACGAGGCCGGAAAGGACCAGCCGGCGGGTCGGCGGATGGCGCAGTTCCCCCGCGCTGGTGCCGGGCGGCGCCGTCCACGTTGCGACAGGCGCATAGCCGGTGTCGCCGGGGTTCGGGCCATAGATGTGCCAGCCGGGCTTGAGCGCAATATGGAACGCCGCCGTGACCGCAGCGCCGGACGCAGGCGCGCGGCTCTCGGTCACCAGTTCGGCGCGGTAGTGGGCGTGATCGGCGACCGGCCCGGCCAGCGCCGGAGCACCGGACAGCAGGGCAGCGGCGAGCGCGACAAGCACTCGCAGTGAAATGCGCATGATCATGGTGCTTTATCCTGTCAGCGGAACGTGACGCGCAGCCCGGTGATGAGGCTCACCGATTTCGAGCCCGCGAAGAGATCGGTGCGCGCGAGAATGCCCGGGGCCCGCCGATCGAAGCGCTGGCCTTCCTGAAGATACCGCTCCGCCGCGCCGTAGATCTCGAGATTGGGCGCAATCTTGAACCCGGCCTTGATCCCGAAGGTCCAGGCGTGGAAGGCGCCAAGCCGGCTGTCTGCGCTCACGAAGGACGGCGCGTTCTCGTCGAGCAGCAGGTAATGGCTGAAGAAATTCGCGCCGGTCTGGCGGTAGTAGCGGATGCCGGGTTCGACATAACCGCTGCGCCCCAGCGGCGCGTGTTCAGAGAGCGCGAATGTCCACGAGCGGATGCCCCAACTGTCGCGGTACCAGCGCACCGAGGCATCGGTAACCGCCGAGCCGAGTGCGAACTTGGTGCCGGCATAGATGCTGTCGCGCACGCGGCGATCGGGGCGCCTTTCATAGATGTAGGCAAAGGGATCGCCGGTCTCGCGCTCGACCAGCGCGACGAGCTTGTAGGGATCGGTCTGATAGCCGGTGGAGACACCGTGGCTCCAGTTGAGCTGCGCCAGCCAGCCGGGCGTGAGCACTTGCGTGATGCCGGCGACAAAGCTCGAGACGATCTTGTGGCGCCCGGTGCCGATCACCGTCTCGCCCATGCTGGCAAGCGGGCGCGGAATGCCATTGAATGGCTTGATGCTGTCGCGCTCGTAGTTGTAGCCCAGCGAAAGCGTGGTGTTCTTGTTCCACAGCTCCTTGGCGAGGCTGGCGCGCCCCGAGTAGGAGGTGAAATCCATTTCCCAGGAACCGGCGCCACCAAGGCTGAGCTTGAGACCGCTGGCGATGGGCAGGGTAACACCGAGATCGGCGGCCTTGCGCTTGTCCTTGAAGCCCGCATCGACCGGCAGGCGCCCGCGGCGGATCTCGTAGATGCCCGAGGCGCCGGTCGAGGTATCACTCTCGCGTTCTGGCGCCTTGGCGCCGGGACGCTGGCCCGGTGGCCGAAACGTCTGCACCACGTTGCGGCTGCGCACCGCGCCGTTGGGCGTCGCGCCGGTGAGCGTATCGTAGACGAACTTGCCGGAAACCACGAGGCCACTCGCCCCGTTCCAGGTGAGCCCGGTTTCGGATTCGATCACGCGAACGCGGTCGTCGTCCTCCTGATAGTAGAGCACAGCGGTATCGGCCACGAGAGTGCCCGCTTCGCTGGCCGTCTCGTCATAGGCGTTGGGCTTGGCAACCGGCGCGGCAGCCGCGGGCGCAGCGCCGGGATCGGCCTGCGCGTGGGCGGGCGCAGCGCCGGGATCGGCCTGCGCGTGGGCGGGCGCGGCCTGGAGCAGCGCGCCCGCAAGCGCGCCGAGCGTAGCCGCAAGGCTGCCCACCTTGCGATCGGCCGTGGTCAGTTGCACCCGCAGCCTCCACCATCGAAGCTGCGCCCGCCGGACGCTGCTTCCTTGCTGAAATAGGTGTGCTCGTCGAAGGCCATGATCGCCGGCTCGCGCGCCAGCTGCATCGATTTCCTAGCCAACACATCGCGCTGCCACGGCTTCGCGCCCACATGCGCGCAGGCTGATACCGCGGCGAGCGTGATCACGAGCGCCATTGTGCGGATTGTGCGCAGCATTATCCGTTCTCCCGCATTAGCTGCGCGATATGCGCGTTGTATTCCGCTGCCTTGCCGGGGAAGAACCCTTGATGGCGGAAACGCATCACGCCCTTGCGATCAAACACCAGCGAAGTCGGCATGTCGGCCACCTTCCATGTGCTCGCAAGGTTGCCGGCAGGATCATAGACCACCGGCAAGGTGGAGCGGACCTGCCGCAGGAAGGCCTCCGCCGCACCGCGCTGACGATCGAGATTGATCGTCACGACCGCCACGTCTCCCGCGGGATAGCGCGCAGCAAGCTGCTGCATGAACGGGAAGGAAAGCTTGCACGGCCCGCACCACGAAGCCCAGAAATCTACGTACACGACCTTGCCGCGATACTTCGCCAGATCGAGCCCGCCGGTCTCGGCCCAGGAGGTGCCCGGAAGCACGGCAGCAAGGGCAGCGAGCCCGGCAAGGATGGAACGACGCGAAGGCATGGCGTGAAAACTCCGGTTGGGATCAGGTTCGGCAGGCGCGGGCCGCCCGCTAGAGTATGAAATCGGCCGAGGTCAGCGTGTGAACTCCCGCAAGCTTGATGCACCAGTCGGCACTCGTGTCGCCGTCCATGTTGCCATAGACATAAGTGTTGCCGCCCGAGACCGCGTAGCGCAGCTCCCCGCCTGTGTGGTTATGGAACCCGTTGGTGCCGATGAAGTGGAACGCCTGGTTGCCCGAGGCGCCGTAGCCGCTGGCCGAGACGAGCGCGTCAACCTGGCTGAGGTCGATCTTGTCGCCGGCGGTGAAGTCCACGATCGTGTCGGCTCCGCTCGAGGTCCTGCTCGCAAAGTCGGCAGGGCCGAACACGAAGGAATCGTTGCCGAGGCCGCCCGTCACGGTGTCCATGCCCGCGCCGCCGATGATCGTGTCGTTGCCGCCGCCGCCGAGAATGGTGTCCTTGCCGCCGAGGCCCCACAGCGTGTTGGCTGCCGCATTGCCGGTGATCTTGTTGGCAAGATCGTTGCCGGTGCCATTGATCGCGCCGCTGCCGGTGAGCAGCAGGTTCTCGACATTGGCGCTCAGCGTGTAGGTGACGGAGGCCTTGACCGTGTCGATGCCCTCGCCGGCCAGCTCGAACACCTTATCGCCAGAGGAATCGACGATATAGGTATCGTTCCCGGCACCGCCGTACATCATGTCGGCGCCCTGGCCGCCATCGAGCACATCGTTGCCGCCGAGCGCCTTGAGAATGTCGTTTCCGGCAAGGCCGAGCAGACTGTCGGCAAGGCTGGTGCCGAGCAGCGTATCAATGCCGGTGGTGCCTTTGATCGTGGACATGGGATGCCTTTCGGTTATCGCTGCAAGCGCCCTTTCCGGCACGTGCCAGACCGGGCTTCCTGAACCGACAACGCGGGCAAGCGCGGTTTATTCCCCGCACCGGGCAAGAAACTGCCATGAACGTAGCAATAGATTGAAACAGATACTGGAATCTGTGGCTTTCGGTCGGCCTGCCCGGCGCTCAGAGCGCAAAAAGGCGGCGCGCGGCCAGGTCGCAAAGCGCAATACAGCGCTCGCGCGGGGTGCGCTGGTCGGAAAGGTAGTATTCGATCCAGAGCCCGTCGAGCACGGCTGACAGGAGCGCGATGGCGTCAACCATGGGCAAGGCATCTTCGCGGGGCGGCAGCGGCGTGACAAGCCGTTCGAGCAGCGCACGCTGGCGCAAGTTGAAGCTGTCCGAAACGGCGGCGAAATCGGCACGGCTGCGCGCCTGCTGCCAGAACACCATCCATGCGCCGATGATGTCCGGCCCGGCCCAGTCATCCGAAAAGACCGCGACGAAATAGCGATGCAGCGCCTCGCGGGGCTCTGCAGCATAGGGCATGGCGGCGGCCTCAAGCTGCGCGAGCATGTCCTCGCAGAGCTGCTCGTAGGTTTCGAGGAGGAGATTGTCCGGATTGCGGAAGTAATGCCGCAGCAACCCGTGGCTGACCCCGGCCTGCCGGCAGATCTCGCGCCCGGTGGTGCCTTTGGCGCCGAGCCGGGCAAGGCAGTTCACCGTCGCCGCGACAAGGTCGGCGCGCCGCACCAGCGGGGATGCGCGGCGGCGGCGGCGCGTGGTTGGCGGCGCGTCTGGCGCGGGGCTAGCCATGGTCAAGCGGCCCGCCGCGCGGCGCGCTGGCCGAGGTAGTAGACAAGACTGCCGCTCCCCAGCAGCACGCCAGTGAGGCCGAGGATCTTGCTGACGGCAAGGAGCTTGTTCGGCTCGTCCGTTGCCGGAAACGCCGCAAGCACCAGAGCCGTGAGCGTTGTTGCGAGGCCGAGGCAGGCAAAGGCCGTGGAAGTAACGCGTCCGCCCGGCAGGCGCGTGACCCCCGCTTCGGCGGGCCGGCTCTGCAGGCGGATCACGGCGAGGAACACCAGTGCGAAGGGCAGGAAGGCGGCGATGATACCCATGCTCACCAGCACGTCATAGGCGCCCTTCACTCCGGTGCCTGCCTGCCCGAGGATGCACAGCACCGCGCCGAGGCCGCCCTGAACGAGGATCGCGACATAGGGCGTGCCCCATTTGGGATGGACCTTGGCAAAGACAGGCGGGAGCAGCCGATCGATGCCGACGGCAAAGGGAATGCGCGCCGCGCAGGAAAGGAACCCGCTTGCCGCCCCCAGATTGCCGAGCGTGATGAGGAGCGCCAGCGGGATCACGATCCACCCTGCCCCGACCTTTTCCGCCGCCACCGCGCCCGCCTGGACCAGGCCCTGCAGCGTGTTGACCTCGCTGGAGGGCATCGCAAGCAGCACCGCAAAGGTACCGATGATGTAGCACGAGACGATCACCACGCCCGCAATCGGCAGCGCGCGCGGGATCGTGCGGCGCGGCTCCCTGATCTCGCCGCTCATGAACGAGGCCGTCTCCGCGCCCGAGAGCGCAAAGGCGATCGCGGCCCACATGATCATGTGCTGGATATCGAACACCGGCACGAACGATCGCGGCGTGAAATCGGTTGCCGAGCCGAACTGCCACCATGCCATCCCGCCCAGCACGATCACGATCAGCGCCGGCCCCCACATGCCCACCGCGCCGAGATTGTGCAGCCAGCGTCCGAAGCGCAGCCCGAAGATGTTGATCGCGGTGATGAAGGCCAGCGCTGTCAGCGCAAAGCCCATGAAGAACACCGGATTGCTGCGCAGATGCAGCCAGCTTGTCCCCCCGATGTAGAGCGCGTTGCCCGCATCGAAATAAAGCACGCTGGGGAAATACGGGAGGTTCGAGGTGAAATAGCTCCACCCGGCCATGAAGCCCACGTAAGGCCCGAACGCCTCGCGGGTCCAGATGTAGAGTCCGCCTTCCTGCGGGTAGCGCGACGAAAGCTCGACGATGGCGAGCACGAAGGGCAGGTAGAAGCACAGCAGTGCGCCGACCCAGATCACGATGGAACTCGGACCGAACGCCGCCGCAGTCGCGATCCAGCGCAGGCTGACCCCGGTCACGATGTAGAACATCGCAAGATCGGAAACGCCCATCACCTTGTGTGGATGGGGCGCGCCGCCAGCCATCAGCGCCGGCTCTGCTTCTTGGTGTCGCGCAGCACTTGGCAAGCGGCGTTATGCCCGGGTGCGCCGGTCACCCCGCCGCCGGGATGCGCCCCTGCACCGCAGAGGTAGAGTCCTTCGATCGGCGTGCGGTACTGCGACCAGCGCGGCACCGGGCGCATCGAGAACAACGCGCCGGGATGGAGATCGCCGTGGAAGATATTGCCTTCGGTGAGGCCGTAGATGCGCTCGAGATCGAGCGGCGTGAGCATGACCCGGCCTAGGATCAGTTCGCGCAGGTTCGGCATGTGCCGGCTGATCTGGTCGATGATCGCATCGGCGAGCGCCTCGCGCTTCTCGTCCCAGGTGCCCTCGCGCAGCTTGTAGGGCACATACTGGATGAAACAGGTCAGCATGTGATGGCCCGGCGGGCAGAGGCTGTCGTCGACTAGGCTGGGGATCACGCAATCGATCCACAGCTCGTCCGGCACGTCACCGAAGCGCGCCGTATCGGCACAGCGCTGCGCGCCTTCGAGCGTGGGCGCGATGGTGAGGAGCGCGCGCTCCAATGGCGTCGCATCGGGCCTGCGACCGGTCACGATGGGCTCGCCGGACAGCGCGATGTTCAGCTTGGCCGCCGGGCCGCCCATCTTGATCGCGGCAACGTCGCGGCGGAAATCATCGGGCAGATCGGCCTTGGCGAGGAGCCCGAGGAACGTGCGCTTGGGATCGGCGTTGGACAGCACGACCTTCGCGCGCATTTGCCGCCCGTCGACCAGCGTAACGCCGGTCGCGCGGCCCTGATAAACGTCGATATTGGCGACGGGCGCACTCGTTTCGATCACCGCGCCGAACCCGCGCGCGGCCGCTGCAATCGCGCCCGAAATCGAGCCCATGCCGCCCATGACATGACCGCCAAAGCCCTGGACCGCGTCGTCACCGCCGGCAAGCAGGTGGAACAGCAACCCCACCGCCGAGCCCGGCTCATAGGGTCCGCCGTGTTTGCCATAGACATTGTTGGCAAGGATCATGCGCTTGGCGGCATCGGATTCGAAGTGCCGGTCGAGAAACTCGCCGAGGCTTCCAGTGAGGAACTGAACCATCTCGCCGATCTCGGTGCCTGAGATACGGCGGAAGCGGCGGACCATCCGCAGCCCCTCCCGGATGCGATCGAGCCCGCGGGCGGCAAGATCCGGCGGGGATTCGAGAAAGAAGGGCTGGAGATAGCGCGCGAGCGCCTTGAGCCGGGCGTCAACTTCGAGAAAGGCCTCGGCATCACGCGCTGAGAACCGGGCGATTTCCTGCGCAGTGCGTGCCGGATCGGCCCACCAGCGGATGATCTCGCCTTCTCCGAGCGGCACCGTCAGGATCGGATCGCAAGCAACCATGCGCAGGCCGTGGCGACCCAGATCAAGATCGCGGATCACCGTCGGCATCAGCATCGAGGCGATGTAGGAGGTGAACGAGACGCGGTGGCCGGGAATCACCTCCTCGGTGACACAGGCCCCGCCGACGATGGGCCGCGCTTCGAGCACGAGCACTGAACGGCCTGCCTTCGCCAGATAGGCCGCAGCTGTCAGGCCATTGTGCCCCGCCCCGACCACGATGGCATCCCAGACCTTGCCCGTCACATCCATCGCCGCGCCGTTCATCCGCTTCGCTTTCAGGCTGGATGAGTGCCGCAATGCTGCTTATAAGGCAAGCGTCTAATAAGGAGGATCACGGTGACCGGCGGAATGGAGAAATCGCTCGACAGCACCGCCTACCTGAGGCCGGAGGCGTTTGCGCGCGACAAGGCCGCGATCTTCCACCGCCAGTGGTTCTGCGCGGGGCGCGAGGAGGACATGCCCCTCCCCGGCGATCACCAGGTGCTCGATGTGGCAGGCGAAAGCGTCATCGTCGTTCGCGGGAAGAACGGCGCGCTCCATGCGCACTACAACGTCTGCCGCCACCGCGGCGCGCGGATGTGCGATGCGGTGAGTGATGCGCGCTGGGACGTCACGCTCGATGCGGGCGTGGTCGGCAAGGCGATGATCCGCTGCCCCTACCACGGCTGGTCCTATGCGCTCGACGGGCGCCTGCTGGCAGCGCCGCAGCTGCAGGATGCGCCGGGCTTCGACAAGGCCGCATTCAGCCTGCACCCAGTCGCGGTCGAGACCTGGGGCGGCTTCGTCTTCCTCAACCTCTCGCCCGAAACTGCGCCCGATTTCGTCGCAGACCTGGCCGAGCCGGCGCGCCGCCTTGCCAACTATCCCCTCGCCGATCTGCGCACCGCGCAGACGATCCGCTACGAGGTGAACGCGAACTGGAAGCTGATCCTCGAAAACTACAACGAGTGTTATCACTGCCCCGGCGTCCACCCGGAGCTCACCGCAATCGTCCCGGCCTTCAAGGTGCGCGGCGGGATCGATCTTGATTGGGAAGCGGGCATCCCGCACCGCGACGGTGCCTGGACCTACACGATGACCGGCACGACGACCCGCGCCCCCTTCCCCGGCCTCTCCGAGGCGGAAAAGGTCCGCCACAAGGGCGAACTGATCTATCCCAACCTCATGCTCAGCGTCAGCGCCGAGCATGCCGCCGCATTCGTGCTCTGGCCGCTGGCCGCCGATCGCACCCTGATCGAATGCCGCTTCCTGTTCCACCCTGACGAAATGGCCAAGGCCGATTTCGACCCGGCGGACGCGGTCGACTTCTGGGATCTCGTCAACCGGCAGGACTGGGCGGTATGCGAACGCGTGCAGTCTGGCATTGCCGCACGTGTCCACACGCATGGCTACTATGCGCCGATCGAGGACCTCAGCCTCGATATCCGCCGCTACATCGAACGCTGCGGCGAACCCTGATCGGCAGCCACTGTTTTGGCAGCCCGGAAGTTCTGATCAGGGTCTAGCTTTCAGATTTTGTATTCTTGCGGCGCGGGGCAGCGGTGGACTGGCGCGCTTCGTACATGGCTTCGAGCGCGGCATCGGCGCGCTTCAGGGCGGCCCGGACGATCGGCAGGTCGTCTTCCCCGATCGCCGCGACCAGCGCGCTGACCACTTCCTGGCTGAGCGCATTTGAACGCCTTGCCACTTCGACACCTTGCGGGGTCAGCCGGGCGATGACGATGCGCGAATCGTCGGGGCCGACTTCTCGCGTCAGATAGCCGAGCCCTTCGAGGCGCTTCAGCTGGTGCGAGATCGTCGATTGGGGCAACGCCATGACCTTGACGATCTCACCCGCCGTCAGTTCTGCGCGTTCGGCAAGCAGCACGATCATCCGCGAGGTGACCAGATCGACACCGGCTTCCTGAAACCAGGGGTTCGCAATGCGGGCCATGTGCGCGCCCACGCGGTGCACGAGGAACGAAATGCGCTCTGCGAGAGGCGGCAGGGCGCTCGCGTCGTCATGGGGTTGCGGGTGGGCTTGGTCAGTCGGCATCGTCGTGCAAACCCTCGTCGCTCGGGCCAGACATGGCAGGATAGGGCCCCAGCAGGAGCAACAGGATGCCCGCTACGGCAAACAGCGCCGCGGAGGACAAGAAGCTGGCCGCATAATCACCCGAAACCTCGCGCAGGCGGGAGAACATGGCTGGGGCCGTGGCGCTGCCAATGGCAAGGCCCGCATAAAGGAGCGCATAGAGCTTGGCGAAGCGGTCGCGGCCGAAATAGCGCGCGGTGAGGAAAGCCAGCAGATCAAGCTCCGCACCGGCAGCGAGGCCAAGCGCAAGGCAGCACAGGGTGAGTTGCAGGCTGTCCGTCGCGCGGACAAGGACCAGGCAGGCGGCGGCGGGGATGAGCAGGATCACGCAGCCGACCGCAGGCGCCCAGCAGCGGTCGATCAGCATGCCGATAAGGACGCGCCCAGGGATCATCGCGAGGCCGACGGTGCCGGCGATCACCGCCGCCCGCGCAGGCGGCAGACCCCGGTCGGTAAAGGCGGGCACGAGGCTGGTCAGCACGCCCGAAACTGCCAGATACCCGCACAGGACCGAGATCGCGAGGACCGCGAAGCGCAGGCTGAGCACGGCGCTGCGGATGGAAACGGCGGGTTCCGCCGCTGCACATGCCG
The DNA here is from genome assembly GCF_027489515.1 of Novosphingobium sp. Lineage (GTDB taxonomy): Bacteria > Pseudomonadota > Alphaproteobacteria > Sphingomonadales > Sphingomonadaceae > Novosphingobium. Next base: position 33,592 of record NZ_JAIXZS010000070.1, read on the forward strand.
TGCGGGCCGGTTCGGACGGGAGCCAGAACCACGCCGCCGGCAGCGAAAGAAGGAGGGGAAGCATCGCCACCACGGCAAGCGCGACGTGCCAGTTGGTGCGCTGGATCAGCGAAGTGATCAGCACGGGCAGCAGGATGGCGGACAAGGCTGTACCGACCAGCGCCAGCCCTAGGGCGGTGCCGCGCGCATGGTCGAAGCGCGAGGTCACGACCTTGGACCAGACCACCGGATTGGTTCCTGCACCGAGCAGCGCCGTCAGCGCGAAACCGAGGTAGAACACCAACGGCGAGCCGGCCATTGCCGCCACGATCATGCCCAACGCGACGCCGGCAAAGCCCGGCAATGCGACCATACGCACGCCGAGGCGATCGACCATCCAGCCGGTGAGCGGCGCAGTCAGCGCACCGAGCCCTGAACTGAACGCAATGGCGAACTGGATATCGCTGCGCGACCACCCGGTTTCCAGCTCGATCGGCTTGGTCAGCGCGCCGATGCTGTAATAGGGCAAGGCAATCGCGCTCGCCGCGATGCCGAGCGCGCAGGCAACCAGAATGCGCCAGCCGGACCTCAGTTCGGCGATGGCGGCAGGCGTCATCATTCGCGCGTTTCTCCAGCGCGCCCGGTCACTCCGGGCAGGCTCCGGCAAGAGGCCAGCCTCTTGCGGTAATGTATCGATTTCGATGCTTCACAAGGCATGGCCGCCATGTCAAGTGACGGGACGGCGGGGCCACCGGTCGCTCTGGATTGGTTCCCGAGCCCGGCGGCAACACGCAGCGGGAAGGAGCCTGAGGCAGATGGATCTCGGATTGAAGGACAAAGTGGTGCTGGTCACTGCGGGAAGCCAGGGCATCGGCCTTGCCACCGCGCAGGGCTATCACCGCGAGGGCGCGCGGGTCGCAATCTGCGCCCGCAATGCCGACAAGCTCGCCGCCGCCGCTGCAACGATGCCCGGCTGCCTTGCGCTGCAGGCCGACGTTACCGACGCGGACCAGATCGAGGCGATGACGCGCGAAGTGGCGGCAAGGCTGGGGCCGGTCGATGTGCTGGTGGTCAATGCCGGCGGGCCCCCGCCCGGCCTCTTCGCGGATCTCGACGATGCCGCGTGGCTGGCGGCGACCAATCTCACGCTGATGTCCGCCGTGCGCATGACACGCGCGGTCCTGCCCGCGATGCGCGAGCGGCGCTGGGGCCGCATCGTCGTCATTTCCTCGGTCGGCGTGAAGCAGCCAGTGCCGAACCTGACCTTGTCGAACAGCGTGCGCATGGCCGTGCTCGGCTGGGCGAAGACACTCGCGCAACAGGTCGCAGCGGACAACGTGCTCGTCAACACGGTCTGCCCGGGCTTCACGCGCACTGCCCGGATCGAGCAGATTCTCGGGCCTGCAACCGGCGACGGGCCGAGCCCCGCCGAAGCCGCGATGGCCGCGCAGATTCCGCTCGGCCGCATTGCCGAAGCCGAGGAGATCGCCGGCCTTGCCGTGTTCCTCGGGTCCGAAGTTGCCAGCTACATGACCGGTACGGCCATCGCGGTGGATGGCGGCTCGGCACGAGGATATGCCTGAGATGAGCCTGGCAAGCGCCCGCGTTATCGATATCCACGCCCACGCTGTGATCGAGGAGACGTTCGGAACGGCTGGCCGGTTCGGCCCGGAGCTGTACGACGACGCGGGCGTGCCGGTGTTCCGCATCGGCGACTACCGCTTGCGCGGCGTGCGCTATCGCGGCAGCGCCTTCATGGACGCGGATCTGCGGATTGCCGCGATGGACCGCATCGGCATCGACTGGCAATTGCTCTCACCCAACCCGCTGACCTACTTCCATTTCATCCCGGCAGCGGAAGCGGTGGCCTTCTGCCGCACGCACAACGATGCGCTTGCCGCCGTTGTCGCGCGCTATCCGGAGCGGCTCGGCGCGGCGGCGGCCCTGCCCATGCAGGATATCGATGCGGCGATTGCCGAACTGCGCCGGGCGGTGAACGAGCTTGGCTTCCGCGCGGCCTACATCGGCACGGACATGCCCCAGGGCCTTGCCGATCCGGACATGGACCGGTTCTACGAAGCCGTCGCCGCGCTCGATGTACCGCTGTTCATCCATCCGGCCTCGGCAGGTATCGATGGCCCTCCGGGGCCTGCCGCCTTCACCCGGTTCGAACTCGATATCACGCTCGGCTTCGCAATGCAGGAGACGGCGGCGCTGGCCACGCTGGTGTTTGGCGGCGTACTCCATCGCCACCCCGATCTCGATGTGTGCATCAGCCATGGCGGCGGGGCGCTGGCGCTCGTCTGGGGGCGCCTGCGCCATGCCGCCCACAAGCGGCAGTGGGTGCCGGAATACCTGCGCGACGAAGGCCAGTTCGAGGCCGCGCTGCGCCGCATCTGGTTCGACATTCACATGCACGATGACCTTTCGCTGGACCTTCTGATCCAGCGCGTCGGGCGTGATCGCCTTGTCTATGGCACAAACTTTGCCGGGTGGGATGCCCCGCAGCGCGCCGAGACGCACGGGATGGAAACCCTGCTGGCGGACAACGCCCGCCGCCTGCTGCGCGCCTGACCCTAGCCGCGCGAGGTGCCGAGCCCGAGGCCGCCGTCCACATCGAGGATCGCGCCGGTCACCCAACTGGCGCCGATCAGGTATTCCGCCGCCTCTGCCACGTCTGCGCCCTCGCCCAGCCGGTCGATGGCCTGAAGCGAAGCCATGTCGCGATAGCGCTGCGCCGCCTCCGCCTCGCTCAGCAATCCGGCGCGGACATTGATCTCGGTGAGCACGCCGCCAGGCACGATGCAATTTACCCGAACCCCGCGGCTGCCCACTTCCGCCGCGAGAACCTGCGTCAGGGTCTGCAGCGCAGCTTTCGTTGCGGCATAGGGCGAAGCGCCGGGAAAGGCGCGGCGGGTGTGGCTGGAGCCAAAGAACAGCACCGAGCCTTTGCGGGCTTCAAGATGCGGCATCGCCAGCGAGGTCAGCATCATCGCGCCAACGACATTGCTGTGGAACAGTCCTAGGAGCTGCGCCTCATCAAGATCGGCAATGGCGGTGCGGTACATGTTGCCGGCATTGTTGACGAGCACGTCGAGCCCGCCGCCCTTTGCGACAGCAGCCGCGATCATCGCTTCCCGGTCGGCTGCGACCGTGACATCGCCGACAACCCCACCGCAGCCGATCTCGCCGCACAGCGCCTCGATCCGGTCGGCGCGCCTGCCGCTGATGGTGACGGTAGCGCCCCGGCTGGCGAAATGGCGCGCCATCGCCTCACCCAACCCGGAGCCGCCGCCGGTAATCAGGATGCTCTTGCCCTCAAGCGTCATGCACGGTCTCTCTTTCGCAAAGCCAGCCCAGCATGGCTTGCAGAATGGCGACATGCCCTGTTGTGCCCAGCGAGCGCTCGTCATGCCCCAGGGCATCGACCACGATCCTGCCTGACCCGTGCCGCCGTCGCCACACGACAGGCTGAGCCCCCTCCCCGGCATCGGCGGTTGCCATGATCTCGCAGTCCGCCGCCGGATCGAGATGGTGATAGGCCTCGTCGACGGCCTCGAAGGGAACTGCGCCGGCCGCCAAGGGCTGCACCGTGATCGGCCCAAGCGGCGGATGATGCGAGCGGTCCCAGTTCCAGCCGCCGCCGAGCAGATCGAGCCAACCGGGCTGGTTGTCCCAGCAGATGACCGCCGTGTGCATGGCGAGGAGGCCGCCGCCGCGCGCCACATGGTCCGTCATCGCGGCGAGATGTTCGCTGCTCAGGCGGCCCGCCCAGAGCGGACGATCCGCCGCATAGCGCTCGAACTGGGTCATCGACCAGCGCAGGGCATTGACGCCCAGAACATCGCGTCCCGGCTGCAACTGGCCCAGCGCGTCGGCCAGATCGGACGTGATCGTGACGGCAAGCCCGAAGCCGCGCGCAATGCTGGCGAGCGCCTCGCTCGACCTCGCAAAGGGATGGTTATAGCCGTCGCTGTAGAGGATCAGCCGCAGCGCACCGTCCCCGCTCATGTGCGGGGCAGGTTTTTCAGCACGGCATGGGTCACGCCGCCATCGACCACGAGGTCATGTCCGTTGATGTAACCGCCCTCGTCGCTATCGAGGAAGCATACGGCATTGGCGATATCCTCGGGCGTCCCCAGCCGGCCGAGCGGCACGCCGGCGGAGCGAGACGCGCGGACCTTTGGATCGGCGTAGATCGGGGCGGACATGCCGCCGTCGATGAAGCCGGGCGCGATGCTGTTGAAGCGCAGGCCGCTTGGCCCATACTCCATCGCGAACTGCCGCATCAGTTGCAGCACCGCGCTCTTGGTCGCAGGGTATGCGCCCGATCCCGGCCCCGGCCCATAGGCATTGATCGAGGTTAGCGACACGACATGTCCGGAGCCGCGCGGCAGCATCCGCCGCACCGCCTCGCTGGTGACGGCAAAGACGCCCATCAGGTTCACTTCGACGACCCGGCGGAAGTCTGCGAGCGCAATGTCCGCCAGCGCGCCGAAGCGCACGATCCCCGCGTTGTTGACGACCAGATCCGGCACTTCGCCGAGCGTATCGAACAGCGCCGTGACGGCACTGCCGTCCGAGACGTCGCACATATGCGCGGTCAGCCGGTCGGAAACCGCGACCGCTTCAATGCTGGCGTCGGCCACAGCGACCCGGTAGCCGCGTGCGAGCAAGGCCGAGGTAATGGCGGCACCGATGCCCGCCGCGCCGCCGGTGACGAGAGCAAGTTTCATGAGGCGCCTTTCGCCGTGAAGCGAACCGGGAAGCGTCCCCAGTTCGGCCGGGATGTGTTCGTGTCGCGCTGCGGGGGATCGTGCGGTATCGTGCGCGCACCGCGGCGCAGCAGTTCGACCAGGATGAGCGTCACGATGCCGAGTTGGGCGTCGGCCGTATCCGTGCCGGGCCTCGCGGCGATCCCGCCATCGAGTTCGCGCCCGAGGCAGGTGTGAAGGCCAATGCCGAACGCGAGGCCGGAGCGCAGGACTGTGGCGGGAAGCGTACGCTCGGGCTCGAACCGATCGGCGTTCTCGCCAAAGATCGCGGCATCCCGGTTGGCCAGAAAGAGGTCCAGTTCCACGCGGTCCTGCGCCGCGACGGGACCGATCCCGGCCAATTGCATCGGGCACATGGCGGTCCGCCATGCTTCCGGGCTTGCCGGGTGCAGGCGCAGCGATTCGTGGACGCAGTGCTGGACGAAGACCGGATCATCGAGGCGAGCCCAGCGATCTTCGTCTTCGTCCGCCCATTCGAGCACTTCCCACAGCGCATGCACCACTGCATTCGCGGTCGAATGCGCGCCAGCCTGCAAATAGAAGGCGATCTCGCGCAGGAGTTGATCCTCGCTGAGGCCGAGTTCATCGTTGCCGACGAGGAGCGTCATCAGCACATCGCGCGGCAGCTCGGCATCCGTGATGCTCCCGGTCTCGCGCTCGGCCAGCAGCGCCCGTCGGCGCGCCAGTGATGGCAGGAAGAAACGCTCACGCAGCTGAGCCTGAACCGCCGCCACTTCGGCGCTCACTTCGGCGTGATCGCGGGTGCTGTGCACCAGCGTGGCGCCTTCGCCGAGCTTCCTGGTGATCGCGATCAGGTGCTCGGTCTCCTCGGCGCTGCGCGTGGGTCGGTCGATCCCGGCAAAATCGGCGGTGAGGTTGACCGTCAGCCGGTAGCCGATCTTGAGGAGATCGCCGCCGCCCGCCGCGAGATAGGGCGCGAGCGTTTCCGCCAGCGTGCGCGGGAAAACCTCCTTCTCGTAGTAATGGAAGAAGTTACGGCGGAAGACCCGCACTTCCACCGTGCGCCGCGCCGCGTGTTCCTCGCCGTGCAAGGTCAGCAGCACACCCTCCATCACCACCTTTCCCGCATCGTACAGCGCCTGACGAAGATCGCGATTGCGCAACGCAGCCTCGCAATCGCGGTATCCGGCGATGCGGTGCCGCCCCATCAGATGACCGCTCGCGCCGGGTCGAACAGGATCGGATAGGTGGCCCAGGAAATGCGGGTGATCCCCTTGTCGAGCTGCGCCGGGGCGGCGGGATCGGGGCGGACGCCGCGCTTGAGCAGCGCTTGCACGATAAGGGGCACGGTGCCGAACTGGTGATCCGCCGGATCGCTGCCCGGTTTCGGCTCCACGCCGATGGCAAGATTGCGGCCAAGGCAGGCATGCGCGCCGAGCCCCATCGAGATGCCGTGGGGAAACGCGGGCCCTGCCACTGTCCGATGCGGATTGAAACGATCCGCGTCCTCGCCGAAAATCGCCGTCTCCCGGTTGGCGGTGCGCAGATCGACGACGATCACATCGCCCGGCTGCGCCTCAGTGCCATTGGCGAGTGCCAGCGGACAGGTGGTGCGTCGCTTGGAAACCGGGCTCGAGGGATGGAGCCTGACGCTCTCGAACACGCATTGCTGAATGAAGAAGGGATCATCGCGCAGTCGGGCAGCGTCTTCAGGATGGGTGTCGATCCAGCACAGGATTTCGTGGACGGCGTGGGTCAGCGAATGGATCGTCGTATGCGCGCCGGCCATCGTGAAGAAGATGCCCTCTTGCAGGAACTCCTGCTCGGTCATCCCGAGCGCATCCTCGCCGGAGACCAGCGCCATCAGCACGTCGCGCGGCAGTGCGTCGGATGATAGCTCGCCCGCTTCCACCTGCGACCTCAGTGCCCGCCGCCGCGCCAGCGATGGCGCCAGAAACTGCGCGCTGAATTCGGCCATGGCCGCCTCGATCCGAGCGCGCTTTTCCGGGCGGTCCTCGGGCGGGGATTGGCCCAGCGCGGGCGCAAGGCTGAATTCCTTGAGCAGACGGAGCAGCTCCGCCGTCTCCTCGGGCGTGCGCTTCACCCGGTCGATCCCGGTGAAATCGACCGTCAGGTTCATCATGATCCGGTAGCCGATGTCGACAAGGTTGCCGCGCCCCGCTTCCAGAAAGGGCTGCAGCGTCTCGTCAAGCGTGTGCGGCAGGATGTTGCGCTCGTATTCGACGAAGACGTTCTTGCGGAACACGGTCGCCTCGACATTGCGGCGCGCCCGGTGCTCGCTTCCATGCAGATTGACGAGGCACCGCTCCATCAGCAGTGCGGCTTCATCGTAAAGCGCCTGCCGCAGCTCCGTCTGGCGCAGCGTGCGCGAGCAGGCCTCGAAGCCCGTGATGACGTGCTCTGTCACGGCTTCGGAGCCCACAGGCCCGTCGCGCGCCGCGTCGCGGCTGTGGTCGAATAGTTGGAAACCCGCCAGGATGGGGGATCGCGCCGTTCCGGCAGCGGCCGGGCGAGATCGACGGCGCGGCCGCAGTGGAACACATGCCGCATGGCGCCTTCGCGGCCCAGCAGCGTGACATCGCCGGTCACATCGCCTTCGACCACAATCACATCCGCGTCCTTGCCCGGCTCCAGACTGCCGGTGCAATGGTCGAGCTTGAGCGCGCGCGCACCCTCCAGCGTCGCGCAAGACAGCGCCTGCAGCGGCGTCAGTCCGAGGTTTTCGACAAGGATCTGCAGTTCGCGCCAGTGCCATTCGCCATAGGGCGTGATCGAAAAGCCGCTTTCGGTCCCGCAGACGATCGGCACACCCGCATCGAAGGCCTGCCGCAACTGCTGGCTGCTCTCCTCGATCTCCTTGGCGAACAGGTCCTGCAGATAAGAGCTCGCGCCGATCCTGGCGCCATGATCGGCCAGCACGGCCTGAAAGGTCAGCGTGGGCACGATCGGCACCCGCGCATCGCAAACGGCGCGCAGCGCGGCGTCGTCCATGTAGGTGGCGTGGAGGATCATGTCGAAGCCCGCCGTGGCCGCATCGCGGGTGCTCGAAGCGTTACGGCAATGCCCCACGATGGGGAGCCCCACCTCGTGCGCGGTGTCGGCCGCCAGTCTCAGCTCGTCCAGCGTCCAGACCTGGATTTCGCCTTCCTGCCTCTGGCGCGGGATGAGGCCAGTGACGTGGATCTTGATCCAGTCCGCCCCCCGTTTGGCCTGGCGGCGGATCTCGGTGACGATCTCGTCCCGCGTCCGCGTGACCTTGAGATAGCCGATGCTGCCTTCGTCCGGCACGAGCAGCCCAGCCGTCCCGCCCACGGAAGTGAACAGCGCGTTGCCCCCGCAGCGCATGCGCGGGCCTTCGGTCACGCCGCATTCGATGGCATCGCGCAGATCGAGCGACACGTCGAAGATCGTGTCGGCGTCGAACATTGTCGTCACCCCGGCGCGCAGCACTTTCTGCACATTGTAGGCGGCAATGATCGCGGCAAGGCCTTCGCGGCGGTGGAAGAACAACTCGTCGTTGCTGAACGGCTCATCGAAGCTGATGTGGCAATGCGCGTCGACGAGCCCCGGCATGACCGTGGCGCCTGAGGCGTCGATCCGCCTGACGGCCTTTTCCTCGGCAAGGCGCAGTGCCTCAGACCCGATGCCAAGGATCGTGGTGCCGAACAGGACCGGCATGATTGCAGCCGGACTGCCGCTTCCATCGAAGACGAGCCCGTTTTCGATCAGGGTGAGATCAGTATCCTGCAAGGGCCCTCTCGCTTGTCATTCTCCCGCCGCCCTATTTACATCGATTTCGATATAAATGGCAACGCGGCTGCTGTAAGACGGGGCGCTGCTAGCGCAGGAAAACCACCGCAGCAGCGGCGACGATGATCGCGATCACGGCTGGCATGAGCCACGAAGACACGCCCGAGGACGGCCCGGCTGGTGGCGACATGTCCTGCGAAGGCTCTGCCGCCAGCGAGGCATCCGGCTCCATCGCGGCGACCGCGGCTGCAAACTTGCCGAAGAAATCATCCGCCATCGACTTGGCGGTTCCTTCGACAAGGCGAGCGCCCATCTGCGCCAGTTTGCCGCCGATCTGCGTATCCGCCACGTACGTCAGTTCGGTGCCGCCATCGCGCGCGGCAAGCGTGACGAGCGCGCCGCCCTTGGCAAAGCCCGCAACCCCGCCCTGCCCCTCGAACTGCATCCGGCACGAACGCGGCGGGTCCAGCTCGGTCTGGCGCATCGTACCCGAGAAGCGCGCGCTGACCGGGCCAATCTTGGCAGCAACCTTGCCGGTGAACTCGGTCTCGGCAGTCCGCTCCAGCGCTTCGCAGCCCTTGAGGCAGGACTTCAGCACCTCGGTATCGTTAAGCGCCGTCCAGGCCGTTTCGGGCGAGCAGGGCAGCAGGTAGGAACCGGTAAATTCCATTGTAAACGTGTTCCGCTTTCAGGCCAGTGTCGAGAGGGCGCGCCGCACGATGACGGCGGCAATGTGGTGGCGGTATTCCGCCGAGCCGTGAAGGTCGCCGGTGAAATGGCCCAAGTCCAGCATGTCCTCGGTTATCGCGGCCATCGCGCCGCCGCCGTCCAGATGCTGTTCCGCCTCACGCCAGCGGAACACGCCGTGGCCGCCACCGGTGATGGCGATGCGATAGCCGGACGGGAGCTGCGCTACAAAGGCGCCGACCAGCGCGAAGCGGGAGGCGGGATTGCGGAACTTGATATAGGCCGCGCGCTGGCACGCCGGGAAACGCACTGCGGTGACGATTTCCCCCGGTTCCAGCGCGGTGCTGAACATGCCGGTGAAAAACTCCTCCGCCGCCAGCGTGCGGCGGCTCGTCGTGACGGTCGCGCCGAGCGCGAGGAGTGCGCTGGGATAGCAGGCCGCGGGATCGTTGTTGGCAATCGAGCCGCCGATGGTCCCGCGATGGCGGATCGCCGGATCGCCGATCCCGCCCGCCAGATCGGCGAGCGCGGGTAGGACGGCCCTGACGTGGGCGCTGGCCGCCACCTCGGCATGCGTCGTCGCCGCGCCGATCTCGATGCCGCCCTCGACGAGGCGAATCCCGGCAAGTTCGGGCAGCCGTTGCAGATCGACCAGTCGGCTCGGCATGGCGAGCCGCGCGCGCAGGACCGGCATGAGGGTCTGCCCGCCGGAGAGCGCCTGCGCCCCCTCGTCTTCGGCCAGCAGGGCCAGTGCCTCGGTGAGCGACTCTGGGCGGGAATAGGCAAGTTCGTACATCACAGCGCCTCCTGCCGTTCCTGACACAGCCGCCAGATCTTCTCAGGCGCCGCGGGCATGTCGACATGCGCAATCCCCAGCGCATCGCACACCGCATTGATCACGGCAGGCGGCGAACCGATTGCCCCCGCCTCGCCGCAACCCTTCATGCCGAGCGGGTTGACCGGCGTGGGCGAAGGCCAGAACGCAAGGCCGAATTCGGGCAGGCTGTCGGCGCGCGGCATGCCGTAGTCCATGTAGGAAGCGGTCATCAGCTGCGCGGTATCCGGATCATAGACCGCATTCTCCCACAGCGCTTGCGCGATGCCCTGGGTCAGACCGCCATGAACCTGCCCCTCCACGATAAGCGGGTTCGCCACGTTGCCGAAATCGTCGGCGGCGTTGAACGCGACCACTTCGGTCACGCCCGTCTCCGGGTCGATCTCCACTTCACACACGTGCACACCCGCCGGGTAGGTAAAGTTCGGCGGATCGAAGAACGTTGTCGCGACAAGCCCCGGCTCGAGCTTGTCCGTCGGGAAACTGCTGGCGGCATGGGCGGCCCCGGCCATTTCCGTAAAGGCCACCGTCTGGTTGGTGGCGGCACTGGTATAGATGCCTTCCGCGAAATCGACCTCGCCGGGATCGATCCCGAGCATGTAGCCGACGATGTGGCGCCCCTTCTCGATGATCTTCTCGCACGACTTGACCGCCGCCGAGAGGCCGACGGACGCGCGCGAGCCATAGGTGCCGGTGCCCGCCTGAATGCGATCGGTATCGCCCTGCACCACGGTAATTCGGTCCATCGGGATACCGAAGCGCTCCGAGATGATCTGGGCATAGACTGTCTGGTGCCCCTGCCCGTGGTTGTGCGCGCCGGTCAGCACTTCGACCGATCCGCCCGGTTGCACCCTGATCTCGCACGATTCCCACATGCCCCCGCCGCCGCCAAGGCTGGCGAGCAGCTTCGACGGGCCGATGCCGCAAGCCTCGACATAGGCCGAAAGCCCGATCCCGCGCAGCTTGCCGCGTGCCTTTGCTTCCGCGCGGCGCTGCTCGAAGCCCGCATAGTCCGCCAGCCGCAGGGCTGCATCGAGGCAGCCTTCGTAATCGCCGCTGTCGTAGCAATAGACGAGCGGGGTCTGGTGCGGGAACGCCTTCACGAAATTGCGCCGGCGGATCTCCGCCTGATCGACCCCGATTTCACGCGCGGCGAGATGGGCGAGGCGCTCGATCACATAGGCCGCCTCGGGCCGCCCGGCCCCGCGATAGGCATCGACCGGGCAGGTATTGGTATAGACGCCCTCGACCACCGCATGGACCGCCGGGATCGCGTACTGACCGCACAGCATCGTCGCGTACATGTAGGACACGACCAGCGCGTTGGAGGTCGAGATATAGCCGCCAAGGTTAGCCAGTGTGTGGACCTTGAGGCCAAGGAAGCGGCCCTCATCATCCATCGCCAGTTCGGCGGTGGTCACATGATCGCGGCCATGCGCGTCGGTGAGGAAGGACTCGGTGCGCTCTGCCGTCCACTTGACCGGCCGGCCCACCGCGCGCGCCGCAAAGGCCACCACCAGTTCCTCGGCATAGCAAGGGGCCTTGGAGCCGAACCCGCCGCCGACGTCGGGCGAAACGACGCGCAAGTGGTTTTCGCTTTCAAGCCCCAGCAGCATCATGAAGAACAAGCGCATGCCGATCGGATTCTGGTGGGTCAGATAGATCGTCATCGAACCATCGTAGGCGCGCCATTCGGCGTTGATCGCGCGCGGTTCCATCGCATTGGGCACGAGGCGGTTGTTGCGCAATTCGAGGCTGACGCGCCGCGTGGCGCGGGCAAAGGCCGCATCCGCTTCCGCAGCATTGCCGATATCCCAGGTGAACGCGCGGTTCGAGGGGATATCGGGATGGAGCTGCGGCGCATCGGGCCCGAGCGCGGCGGCCATGTCGACAACGGCCGGCAGTTCCTCGTATTCGACAAAGACGCTATCGGCCGCATCGCGGGCCTGACCGCGCGTTTCGGCAATCACCAGCGCCACCGGCTCGCCGACAAACCGCACCGTGTCCACCGCCAGCGCATGGTGCACGCCGACGCGGGCCGGGGTGCCATCGACCGAGTTCAGATTCCAGCCGCTCGGCAGCGCGAAAAGGCCGCCGTCCACCAGATCCTGGCCTGTGAGGATCTTCACCACGCCGGGCATCGCTTCGGCGGCGGAGATGTCGATGGCGCCGATCCGCGCATGGGCATAGGCCGAGCGCACGAAGGCCGCGTACGTCTGCCCCGGCAGGACGAGATCGTCGACATAGCGGCCGTTTCCGGTGATCAGCCGGGAGTCCTCGACCCGCTTCACCGATTGGCCGAACTTGCCCATGGGCGCTGTCATTGCGGTCATGCCGGCTCTCCCATGCGCTCGGCGCCAGCCACGACGGCCTTTACGATGTTGTGATACCCGGTGCAGCGGCAAAGATTGCCTTCGAGCTCTGCGCGCACGGTTGCGGCGTCGGGGTTCGGGTGGCGGCGAGCGATGTCGATCGCCATCATGATCATGCCCGGCGTGCAAAAGCCGCATTGCAGACCGTGATGCTCGCGAAAGGCGGCCTGCATCGGATGAAGCTCGCGCCCGTTCGCAAGACCTTCAATGGTGAGGATTTCGGCCCCGTCCGCCTGCACGGCGAGCATGGTGCAGCTCTTCACGGCCTTGCCGTCGACATGCACAGTGCAAGCCCCGCACTGGCTGGTATCGCAGCCGACATGCGCGCCGGTCAGACGCAGCTCGTCGCGCAGGAGGTGCACCAGCAGGGTGCGATCCTCGACCTCCACCACATGCTCGCGGCCGTTCACCGTCAAGGTAATGCCCGTCATGATCATCCTCTCCCCGCCGCGCCCCAGCCCGGCGATCCCACCTACGGCCTTGCGCCTCCCGGCGGGGGTGCCGTTGTTTTCGTTCCTCGCACACCCGTCGTGCGGCAATGACACTGATGCCTCGTGCCAGGGCATGCAAGATATATTGATATCGAAATACCTCGCAGCAGCAAGCCTCCTCAGACGCCGAGCGGCACCTAGGGTGACGATCGACCGCGCGAACCGCAAGTCTCGCGCAGAAGGGCTTTGAAGGTTGCTGCCCGACTGGGTACGAGCGCGGGACGGACAGCTTCCAACGCTTCCCGCCCGGCCGGTGCCCCCGGCAGCGCTAGCCAAGGTTCACCCTCGGGATATTGAATTGCCATGAATTATCGCCACGCCTTCCATGCCGGAAACAGCGCCGATGTCGTCAAGCACAGCCTGCTGATCGCCCTTGTGCGGGCCTTGCAGCGCAAGGATAGCGCGCTGACCCTGATCGACACCCATGCCGGCTGCGGACTTTACAACCTCGCCGGCGATGAGGCCCAGCGCACTGCCGAGGCCGCGCAAGGCGTGCTGCGCGCCTTTGCGAACCCGAATCCCTTGCTGGACGAGTACCGCGCCGCCGTTCGCGCGGTAAATGCTGCGGATGCCGGAGACGAGCCCCGGTCGTATCCCGGCTCGCCGCGGTTTCTTTCGCAGCTGCTGCGCGCACAGGATCTCCTTATTCTCAACGAAAAGCACCCCGAGGATGCCCTCACCCTGCGCAGTGCGATGCGCGGCACATCCGCTGCGGTGCACGAGCGCGACGCCTACGAGTTCTGGCTGGCCATGCTGCCGCCGCGGACACCGCGCGGCGTGGTGCTCGTCGATCCGCCCTACGAGCAGACCGATGAGCGCGAACGGATTACGGCCACGCTCGCCGCTGCGCATCGCAAATGGGCGCACGGCGTGACGGTGATCTGGTATCCGCTGAAGGATCGCGCTGCGCATGGGCGGTGGCGAGAGCAGCTGCGCAGGCTCGGCATCCCGAAACTGCTGCGGGTGGAGCACTGGCTCTATGATGACGATCAGCCCGGCCTCTATAACGGCGCCGGCCTCTACATCGTCAATCCCCCCTATGCGTTCACGCAGGCGCTGCCACCGCTGCTGGATGCCCTGTGCACCGCGCTGGCGCCCGAGGGACACAAGGGCCAGATCATCAGTGATTGGCTAGCGGACTAAGACCCCTGCATCATGCCAGCGAAGGCCCTCAACGTGCTCAGCGCAACGCACCTGTTCGGCGCGTCCTGCAGCTCAAATTCGGTTGCCCGAACCTGAGCTGCCAAAGCCGAAGTATCAGCCCTTTCGACCGCAGCGGCCAGCCGTTTGTGCTGGCTGGACCTTGCGCGGTCGAATGCTCCCCGATGCCTGAAGCAATCAAACGCTCATGATCAGCAAGCTGGATGTGGCGGAAGCAAGCAGGACACCGGCCATGTCGGTCAACCGCGCTTCGGCAAAGGCCGCGCGCCGTCCGATCGAGACCACGCGCCCTTCGGCCCGCACCGTACCTGTCTTCGCTGTGACGGCCTTGTGATAGGCAACCTTGAGCTCGAGGGTCGTGTACGTCTGACCCGGCGCCAGCCGGGAATGGACTGCGCAGCCGCACGCGGAATCGAGCAAGGTTGCAATGTAGCCGCCGTGCACGGTTCCAATGGGGTTGTGCGCGTGCTCACCCGGCTCGCCTTCGAACACGGCAAGGCCATGATCGAAGGCGATTGCGGAGAACCGCAGTGTTCCCCCGATGCCCGGCTGCTTGCCCTGAGCGAGAAGGGCTTGCAGCTGTTCGAGCCCGGTCATGTCCGGGCTCGCAATCTCGGCAATCAGGCTCATGCGTCGCCTGCCGTGCGATAGCGAACTGCAACGTCCCGGCGCGAGAGGTGCGGTGCGAGCGCGAGGCGGGCGGATTGCAGCGCGTTCCAGCCTGCCTCGTCGGCCAGCGGCGGGATGGTGACGGTCTCGCCGCGATCGAGCCCGACGAGCGCGGCATCGACCAGATCGCCCGCATCCATGACCATTTCGGCGGGGAAGGAATCCACATCCTTGCCCGAACGCTCCCAGATCTCGGTGCGGGTCGCACCCGGCAGGACCGCCTGCACCTGCACGCCGCTGGGCGCGAGTTCCTTCGCGAGGCCCTGCGAGAGCGTGAGGATGAAAGCCTTGGTGGCGCTGTAGGTGCCGTCGAAGGCTTCCGGAGACAGCGCGAGCACCGAGGCGATGTTCACAATCGCACCGCCACCCGCAGCACTCAGCCGGACCGCGGCAGCGCGCGCCAGCAATGTAGGCGCCGTGACATTGAGCGCGATCAGGCGCGCCACTTCGGCTTCGGGCGAAGTGGTGAGCGTGCCGGACAGCGCGAGGCCGGCATTGTTGACCAACAGACCGAGGTTCGGCGTGTCGGCAATGGCCTGGACAACACGGGCGAGCTGCGCCGGATCGGTCAGGTCGGCAGGCAAAACCGTGATCGTGCGGCCAGTCTCGGCGCGCAGCCTCGTCGCCAGCGCCTCCAGTCGCGCAGCATCGCGCGCGACGAGGATGAGATCGTGGCCGCGGTGCGCCAGTCGGTCGGCGTAGATGGCGCCGATGCCGGTGGAGGCCCCGGTGACAAGCGCAGTGGAATGGGCAGGTATCGACATGGCAGGTCTCCTATCGGGCCACACGGACTGTGGCGGTTGCGGAAAGGCCGGGACGCAGGTTGGCAAGGCCCGGTTGGCCAGCATCGAGCCGGATACGCACCGGTACGCGCTGGACGATCTTGGTGAAATTGCCGGTCCCCGGCTCGAAGGGCAGCAGCGCAAAAGTTGCGGCCGAGCCGGGTGCAAGGCTGTCGACCGTGCCGGTCAGCGTCTCGCTTCCCAGCGCATCGACCCGCACGCTGGCAAGCTGGCCGGCGCGCATGTGGCGGGTCTGCGTTTCCTTGAAATTGGCGGTGACGTAGATCGCAGCGGTCGGCACCAAAGTCAGCGCGCGGGTGCCGGGCTGGACGTAATCGCCCACGCGAACCTGCCGGTTGGCGACGACCCCGGCGATGGGCGCGGTGATCACGGCGTGGCGCAGATCCTGGCCCGCCAGATCGGCGACAGCGCGAGCCCTCGCCTTCCCTGCTTCGGCGCGGGCGAGCGCGGCGAGCAGGTCAGCCCTCCTGGCCCGCGTGACCGCGGCCTGCCGCTGCGCAACGGCGAGGTCTGCCCGCGCGCGGGCCTCGGCCTGCTGCGCGCCGATGGCGACGGTGCGATACCCTTCGGCCTCGCGCGTGGCGACGGCGCCGGTCGCGACGAGCGCAGTGTAACGGCGTTCATCCGCGAGGGCGTGCCCGGTATTCGCCTCGCTCGCGCGGATGGCGGTGGTCGCGGCAAAGGCCTGCGCGGCGGCAAGCGCCTCTTCATCCTGCTGGCGCGCGAGGGCGGCGCGCGCGGAGGCGACCTCTGCCTCTGCGACGGCAAGATCGGCCGCAGCGCCTGCGCTGCGCGCCGCAAATTCCTCCGCATCGATCCTCAGCAGCGGCTGTCCAGCCTGTACCGGCTGGTTTTCGCGCACCAGCACTTCGCTGACAAAGCCCTTCACCCGCGGCGCGACCGTAGTGGAATCGGCTGCAAGGTAGGCGTCATCGGTGGACTGGCTGGACGGCTCGGCCAGGATCCACGCCGCGCCCAGCCCCGCAATGACCAGCGCCGTGCCAGCCGCCAGCACCCCACGCCCGATGCGCGATGGCTTCGGCACCGGTTGTTCGTGAGCAGGATCGGCAGTGGTGGCGGACATGGCGTTTCGGCTCTTGCTGAAATTACGATCATCATATATATGTCGATCATCATATGTCTAGAGAGAACTTTCAGGAATGAGCCCAGCACGGATCCTTGCAAGCGGGGAGGATTGGTCGGCCGATCCCAAAGCCATGCCGGCGCGGCGCAAATTCCTGATCTTCGGGCTGATGGCGTTCGGCCAGTTTCTGGCGCTGTTCGATATCCAGATCGTCTCGGCCTCGCAGCGCGAACTGGCCGCGGGGCTCTCGGCGGGAGCAGATGAAGTCAGCTGGGTGCAGACCGCCTATCTTATGGCCGAACTCGTGATGATCCCTCTCTCCGGCTACCTTGCCCGGGCGCTGTCCACTCGCTGGCTGTTCGTGGGGTCAGCAACCTTGTTCACCTGTTCCAGCCTGCTGTGCGGCCTTTCGTGGTCGATCGGATCGATGGTCATCTTCCGCGCGCTTCAGGGGTTCACCGGCGGAGCCATGGTGCCACTGGTCTTCGCGGTCGGCTACACGCTGTTCGAGGGCAAGCAGCGCGCGATGATCCCGGCGATCCTGGGCACGGTCAGCGTGCTTGCTCCGGCGCTGGGTCCATCGGCAGGCGGCCTGATCACCGAAGCGCTCGACTGGCGCTGGCTGTTCTTTGTCAACGTGGTGCCTGGCTTTGCGGTTGCGTTATCCTGTGCGGTGCTCCTGCGCATCGACCATGCCAATCCGGCCCTGCTGCGCCGGATCGACTGGGCCCATCTCGGCGCGATGGCGGTGTTTCTCGGCGCGCTGGAATATGTGCTGGAGGAAGGACCCCGGCATGACTGGTTGGGCGATGACAGGATCGCGATTGCCGCCTGGGCCTCGCTCGTGGGGTTCGTCCTGTTCGTCGAGCGGGCGATTTTCTCTCCGATGCCGATTGTCAGTCTGCGTCCGTTCCGGCGCCCGATCTTTGCCTTTGCCTGCCTGTTCAATCTCGTGATCGGCTTCGGGCTCTATTCGGCGATCTACCTCGTTCCGGTCTATCTTGCGCAAGTGCGCGGCTTCAGCGCGCTGCAGATCGGGGAGACGATCTTCGTGGTCGGCATCGCGCAATTGGCCTCGACCGTCGTCGCTGCCTCGCTCTCGCAGCGGATCGATTTGCGCTGGATGATCGCGGCGGGCCTCTCGCTCTTCGCGTTCAGCCTGTGGATGACCTCGGGCATGACCAGCGGTTGGGGCTTTGAGGAAATGCTGGTGCCGCAACTGGTGCGCGGATTTGCGCTGATGCTGTGCATCGTGCCTTCGGTGAACATGGCGCTGTCCGGCGTGCCGCCGCAGGACCTCGGCGCCGCTTCGGGTCTGTTCAATCTGATGCGCAATCTGGGCGGGGCCATCGGCATCGCCGTGGTCAACAGCTGGCTGCAGGACGATGCCCGGATCGCTGCCGTGCGGCTCTCCGAAGCCATGGGGCATTCGGGCCGCGCCGCCACCGAACTGGTCACCGCGCTCGCCGCCCGGATGGGGCCGGACAGCGCGCATGGCATGTCGATGGCCGAAGCCCTGCTCGCCCGCCTTATCGGGCGCGAGGCGCTGGCGATCGGGTTCGATGAGGTGTTCCGCATCATGGCGTGGCTGTTCATCGCGGCACTGGTGCTGGTGCCGTTCTGCAAGATCGATCGCAGCCCGCCGCCCCCGGCCGATGCGGCACACTGAAGGAGCATGACGATGCGAAATGCAGCGACCCGGATCGCACCGGCTCTGGTTCTGGCTTCCGCTTGCCCGACCTCGGCCTCGGCGAAGCCATATGGCTGGTGGGGCGGTTTCCATGATCCGCTGGTCGATGCACAGCATCGGCTCGCGGCCACCCGCACAGCGCTTGCGCGCGCAGCGGTCGGCGCAGTACGGGCATTGGGTGGCGGGTTTGGCGAGGAGGCTTGAGCGAGATGGCTGACAAGAGCGCCCACAAGGCGAAGGTCCGCGCGCGCATCCTAGATGAAGCGGCGCGCGCCTTGCGCAGCGGCGGCACCGAGGGGCTCAGCGTGGCCAATCTGATGAAGCGCGCCGGGCTCACGCATGGCGGCTTCTACGCCCACTTCGAAAGCCGCGAAGATCTGGTGGTTCATGCTGTCGAACGCATGTTCGAGGACAGCACGGCGCTCTGGACGCGGCACCTTTCCGAAACGGAGAAGGCGCCCGATCCGGCTGCGCTCGTCGACAACTACCTCTCCGAAGCCGCCATGCGCCGCCATGATCAGGGTTGTCCTCTGCCCTGGCTCTCGGGCGAAGTGCCGCGCATGCCCCCTGCGGCGCAGGCCCGCTTTCAGGACGGTATCGCCCGCATGCGCGCCGCGATCGCCAGAGCACTGCGCGCCTCTGGAAAGGCGGCGGACAAGGCCGAGGCGCTGGCTGCATCGGCAGTTGCCGAGATGGTCGGTGCCATGACCTTGGCACGCGCCATGGGCGAAGGGGAGGATGCCGCCGCCATGCTCGCCGTCTCGCGCGAGGCCATCAAGCAGCGGCTCCTGGCCTGACGAGTGGTTTCCGCAGGGCGGCAGGTGCTGAGATATCGGCTCTGCGACCAGCTACCGTGCCCTCCCCTGGAGAGCCTGGGCCGACATCGACCATCCTGAATGTTAGGGCAGCGCGCTACCACATTGTCGGCGCGCTGCCCCTTCCCCAACTCACAGCTGCATATCTGTGCTTCTGGGACCGACGGTCCCTCAGCGCGATGCCAGTGCCTTGTCCTCGTTGGCGCGCTTGATGATATACATGCGGATCGCCTCGGCATCGGGGGCCTTGAGCACAGCCTTGAACGAAACCATGCCCATCTCGTGGAGCTGGCCGCCGATCACGATGGCCTTCAGCGCCTCGGCCGAACCGATGACGCCGGAGTGGCGCAAGTCGGGGTTGAGGCTGCCAGAGATGGCCGCGTCACCGTGGCACATGGCGCAATAGCGGCCATAAAGCTGCCCGCCGTGCGTCGCCTGGGCCGTGGTGCCGGTAAACGGCGGCGGATCGAGCACCATCTGGTTCATCGGCGGCGGTGCAGGCAACTGGCCCTTTGCGCCAAGCTTGAACACGAGCAGGCGGCTGATGTTGCGGCCGGCACCACCCTTGTTGGCCAGCACCCCTGTTGCGACATCCCATACCCCGCCCCAGCCGACGAGGATAGCGACATACTGTTCGCCGCCGATGGCATACGTCATGGGCGCGGCGATGATCCCGGTCTGGGCCGGGAACGACCACAGCTTCTGGCCCTTGTCGGCTGTATAGGCCACGAACTCGCCCGAAGCGGTCCCCTGGAACACCAGATTGCCGGCAGTTGAAAGCACGCCGCCGTTCGAGGGGCCGACATGATCGACTTTCCACGCTGCCTTCTTGTTCACCACGTCCCACGCGACGAGCTGGCCGGTGCTGGCCGCCTTGGCGCCTTCCTGAACCTTGAGATCGGCCGGCATCGCCACGGCATAGCCGTCCATTCCGATCGACCACCCGAAGTTGCCCGGCTTCCAGTCCTTGGCGGCAAGGTAAGGCCATCCAGCGAGGTTGGTCGGGATATAGAGATAGCCGGTCTTCGGGCTGTAGCTCTGCGGCTGCCAGCTGTGTGCACCGACCGCGCCGGGCAGGCTCACGAAGGCCTTGCCGGTCTTTTCATATTGCGCATCCGGGTTGATCTTGGGTCGGCCGGTTTCCGGATCGAGGCCGGTGGCCCAGTTCACCGGCACCCAGGGCGTGCCGGAGAGGAATTTGCCGGTCTTCACGTCGAGCAGATAGACATGCCCGTTCTTCGGGGCATGCATGGCGACATGGCGCTTCTCGCCGTTGATCGTCACATCGGCGATGGTGATCTGCTGGTCGGAATCGAAGTCCCAGCGGTCTTCCGGTGTTTCCTGATAATGCCAGGCATACTGCCCCGTATCGGCGTTCACCGCCACAATCGAAGACGTGTAGAGGCTGTCGCCCTCACGCCCGTTCGCCGCCGGATTCCAAGGTTCGGCATTGCCAGTACCAAAGAGGACGAGGTTGGTTTCGGGATCGTAAGTGATCGAATCCCAGACAGTGCCGCCGCCACCGAGTTCCCACCACTTGTTGCCCCAGGTCTTTGCCGCAGCCTCATGCGCGGCCTTGTTGAGGCCTTCCTTGCCGAAGCCCTGCGCCGGATTGCCCGGCACGGTGTTGAAGCGCCAGACCTGGTTGCCGGTCTCGGTGTCATAGGCTGCGAGATAGCCCCGCGCCTTGTATTCGGAGCCCGCTGCACCGATCAGCACGCGGCCCTTCACGATGCGCGGCGCGCCGGTGATGGTGTAGTCGGTCTGGTTGGGGACCACGGTTTTCGACCAGAGGACGGCGCCGCTTTTCTGATCAAGAGCGATCAGACGGCCATCAAGGGCGGCCACGAACAGCTTGTCGCCATAAAGCGCCACACCGCGGTTCACCGCATCGCAGCAGGCGCGGTAAAGCGTGTCGCGCGGTACCTTGGGATCGAAGGCCCAGAGCGGCTTACCGGTCCTGGCATCATAGGCTTTCACCATCGACCATGCGGTGGTGACATAGAGCACGCCGTCATGCACCAGAGGCGTCGCTTCCTGACCGCGCGCGGTGTCCATATCGGCGTACCAGGCAAGGCCCAGCTGATCGACGTTGTACTCGTTGACCATTGTGAGCGGAGAGAACCGCTGTTCGGCGTAGTCTCCGCCATAAGTCAGCCATTCGGCGCCGGGCACGGCGCGCAGCATGGTATCGGTGACGGTGGCCATTGCACCCGTTGTTGCCATCGCGCCCACAGCCATCGCCAGACCGGATGCCAGACCGAGCTTTCGCACAAGCGAAATCCGCATACCCATATCTCTCTCCTCGCGGCCCGGCATTGCCCGGGTCCTTGTTCATCGACAGGTTAAACCACCGTCTCTGATTGCACCACATAACGCGCACCAGTACGATGATTTATCTGGCCATTTTTCTGGCTTTCTTTGCCATTATCAGAGGCTGTCAGGGGCAGGGTCGTGCGCCCTCCTTCCGCAGCATCGCGATGAAGGCTGCAGCGATGTCGGCGGGTGTGTAGCGGCCCTTGCGGTACCACGTCTGTGACCAGTTCAGGCTGCCGAACAGAGCGACCTTAAACAGCCAGCGATCGGTTTCGGGCTCAAGCGGCAGCGCAGCAATCAGCTTCTCGAAATGGCGCTCGTAGCGGTCTCGCTCAGCATTCAGCGTCGCTAGGATTGCAGGCGGAAACGAGCGCATGAACTCCGGGCTGACGATCCGCGCATAGTCGCCGCCATCGAGCAGGGTCGAAAGATGCGCGGCGCAAGCGGCTTCGATCGCCTGCCACGGTTCGTTGGTCGTATGGCAGAGCGCCTCGGCAATTGCTTCCTCGAACCGGGCCACACCCTTGCGGTAGACGGCGAGAAGCAGGTCTTCCTTGGATCGGAAGTGGTAATACATCGAGCCCGGCAACATGCCGACAGCGCCGGCGATGTCGCGGATAGAGGTTCCGTCGTATCCCTTCGTCGCGAACATCGCCGCCGCTGCATCGAGCAGCGCCTCGCGGCGGCTTTCGCCTCCGCGTGCTTCCACCTTCGCCGGGGACTTGCTGCGTGTCTTCGTCTGCGTGTTCACCCGGCCTCCCCTGCTGTCTCAATCGCGCTGCAGGATGATAACGGAGCAGGCCGCTTCATCGAAGCCCATCACGCCGCCGCCGTTCTCCGCCAGCGCAGCTCGCGCGCCGCTGACCTGCCGGGGGCCGGCCTCACCCCTCAGCTGCAGCATGAGTTCGTCGATCATCGAAAGGCCGGTGGCGCCCACCGGGTGCCCCTTGCTGACAAGCCCGCCCGAAAGGTTGATCGGGATCGAGCCCCCCAGCGCGGTCGCGCCGCTTTCCGCAAGCCGCCCGCCTTCGCCGATACCGCAGAAGCCGAGCATTTCGGACTGGTAGAGCTCGCAGAACGAGGTTGCATCGTGGACTTCAGCAAGATCGATGTCGGCAGCCGTAAGCCCCGAAGCCTTATAGGCCTGCTCGGCGGCGAGCTTCGACAGCCCCGGCTCGTCCAGCCGGCGATACTTGCCCGCCGTCATCGTACTTGCCGCGATGCGAACTGCGCGGGCACGGACGGCCGCTGGCTGGCGCGCGAGCCATGCGCCCGAGCAGACCAGCGCAGCCGCCGCGCCATCACCGATCGGCGCACACATCGCGCGGGTAAGCGGCCAGCTGATCGGCCGGTCGGCGAGGACATCCTCGGGCGAAAGGGCAAAGCGGTACTGTGCCTTGGGATTGTGCGCCGAGGCGGTGTGGTTCTTGGCGCAGGCGATTGCGATCTGGCGCTCGGTGGTGCCATGGGTGCGCATGTGCCAGGCCGCCTGCATGGCATAGGTGTCCATGAAGATCGTGCGGCCCGGTCCGGGTTCGAACGGCTTGCCTGCGGCTTCGCCCGCCGCTGCGTAATAGGTGAGCCACTCCTCGCGGTCATATTGGTCGATGCCGCCGTCGAACAGCGCCATGGTCCGTTCGGGGCTTGCGGGGTTGAAGGTCTTCTCGACGCCGATGGCGATGCTGAGATCGGTCTGGCCGCTAAGCACGTCCTTCCACGCCCCGTGCAGCGCGATCGAGGCCGTAGCGCAGCCACCTTCGACGTTGATGACCGGCACGCGTTCAGGAAACAGCCCTTCCCGCACCAGCGGGGTGAGGCAGACCTGCCCGCGGATGCTGCCCTGCCCATCGGTCCACATGCCGCAATTGCCGAACCAGGCCATGCCTATGTCGTTGCCATTGGCGAGGCCGGCATCGGCCAGCACGCCCAGATAGACCTCCCGCGTCAGGTCCTTGTGGCTCCGGTCGGGAAACTTGCCGAAGCTGCTCGAATAGCTGCCGACGATGTAGGCGTCTGTCATTGGCTCTTGTCCCACCACGGTGCGCGCAGTTCGCGCTTCAGCACCTTGCCAAGGGCATTGCGCGGAAACGCGGTTCTCAGTTCGAGACCCGCCAGCCGCTGCGTCCGCGCGAGCCGGGCATTCGCCCATTCCAGCAGCGCTGCCGGATCGGGCGCACCGCGGGGAATGACGAGCGCCAGCGGTGTTTCGCCCCACTTGGGATGGGGAATGCCGATCACGGTGACGTCCTGCACTTCGGGATGTTCGCCGATCACCGCTTCGAGGTCGGCAGGAAAAATGTTGAAGCCGCCAGAGAGGATCATGTCCTTCTTGCGGTCAACGATGTGGAGGAAGCCCTCTTCATCGACAAAGCCCAGATCGCCGCTGCGCAGAAAGGCCTCGCCCGACGGGCTGTGCCAGAGGATCGCTTCGTCGAGATCGGGGCGGTTGTGATAGCCGGCCATCGCACCGAGCCCGGTGCCGACGATCTCACCGACTTCGCCGCGCGGGCACTCCCTGTCGTCGCTGCCGACGATGCGCAGGTCAAAACCGATCACCGGGCGGCCGACTGCACCGGGACGCGCAGGCGCATCGCCGGGCTTGCGCATCGTCGCGAACCCTTCGCTGAACCCATAGAGTTCGTAGACATGCGGCGTCATCCGCTCGATCACGCCCTCGCGCGTATCTGCTCGCAGCGAAGAGCCGGCGGAAAGCAGGCAGCGGAGACTGGAGATATCGTGCGTGCCGAGCGCGGGATCATCAAGTGTGACGATGCACTGGGTCGGCACCATGAAGGCGTGAGTGACCCTGTGCCTTTCGATGAGCGCCAGCGCGCCGGACGGGCTGAACTGCTCCATGATGACGACCGTCGCGCCCAGCAGCAGCGGCGGCAGGACCATGAACATCGTGCCGTTCGAATAAAGCGCGGTGGTGACAAGCGCGACGGTCTCACGCGACATGCCAAGCTCCAGCGCGTTGGACCACGCGAAATGCGTGCGCGCGCCATGGCTTTGCACGATGCCCTTGGGCAGGCCGGTGGTGCCCGAGCTGTAGATGATGTTGAAGCGGTCTTCCGGGCGGCTCTGGACGCCGGGATCGCTCTCAGCCGCGGCGGCGAGCAACGTGTCGCCAGCTTCCCAGCCTTCTCCATCGAAGCCGATGGCGATGCGCCTCACGCTCGCGGGAAGCGCGGCAGAATCCACCAGGGCGCGGTTTGCGGGCGAAACGAACACGGTCTGCGCGCCGCTGTCAGCCATCATCGTCGCGATTTGCGCGCCGGTAAGAAGGCCGCTGATCGGCACCATGCAGGCACCGGACTTGACCACACCGAACATGACCTCGAGCATTTCGAGCGAATTGGTCATGACCAGCGCGACCGGCTCATCATGGCGCACACCCATTGCGCGAAGGGCGTTGGCGACCCGGTTGGTCGCGCGGTCGAATTCCCCCCAGGTCAGCTGCCTGTCACCGCAGATCGCCGCGATCCGGTCCGGCGCGAAGCGGGCGTGGGCGGCCCAGACACGGGCCATGCCAAAGGCAGGGACTTCGATCATCGCACGTCTTCCATGCACCTCTGGCCCGTGACCATCGGCATTTCACGCACGCCGCGCATGGTCAGCGTGTCCATGTATTCCACCGTCTCGGTCGCCATGGCCACATCAGGAAAGCGCGCGAAGAAGCGGCTGATGGCAATGCGCGCCTCGGCCCGGGCCAGCGGTGCGCCGAGACAGAAATGGATGCCGTGGTTGAAGGTCAGGTGCCGGTTGGGCGTGCGGCCAATGTCGAACGTTGCAGCGGCCTCGAACACGGCGGGATCATGGTTGGCAGCATTGACCATGGCATAGACCCGGTCGCCCTTGCGCAGTTCCTTGCCGCGCATTTCGAACGGCTCCTTGACCACGCGCACGACCGCGCCGGTGGGGCCTTCGAAGCGCAGCATTTCCTCGACCGCACTGGCGATCAGCGAAGGATCGGCGATGAGCTGCGCCTTTTGCTCGGGATTGGCGAGCAGCGCGCGGATGCCGTTGCCGATGAGGTTGGTGGTTGTCTCGTGCCCGGCAAAAAGGAACAGGATGCACGAGCCGATCACTTCGTCCTCGGTGATCTGGCCGGTCTGCTCCAGCATGACGAAGTGCGAGATGACATCGCCGCGCGGCCGCACCTGACGGTCCTTCGCGGCAGCCCTGAAGTAATCCGCCATGGCGACGATGCCGGCGCGCCCGGTTTCGTACTTGTCACCAGTGTCGGTGGCATTGCCGAGAAAGGGCTGCAACTGCATCGACCAGTCACGCAAGCGGTCCATGTCTTCGCGCGGGACGCCGAGCAGGTCCATGATCACGCTGGCCGGGAGGGGATTGGCAAATTCGCTGATGCATTCGAACCGGCCATCACCGCGCGCCGCGATCCGGTCGAGCAGGCCGTCCGCCAGTTCGGCGATCCCGCCCTCCAGATCGCGCATCACGGCAGGAGTGACGACCTTGTTGAGCAGCGTGCGCAGCCGGGTGTGATCAGGCGGATCCTTGAACACGACCCAGGTGTTCAGATAGCGGATGAGGTCGGCAAGCCGCGCGCGTTCCTCGCCCTGCTGGCTGTCGAAAAACGGGGTCAGCCGATCCGAGGTCACGCCGCTGTTCATCTGCACCGATTTCACGTCGTCATGCCGCGTGAGCACCCAGCCCTTGAGCAGCGGCGACCAGTGCACCGGGTCTTCGGCCTGCAAGCGCAGCAAAGTCTCCAGCGGGCGCTGGATGACGCCTGGATCACGCGGATCGAAGACCAAACCGGGGGTGGACATGATGCAGGAAAAACTCCGGAAATTCCTGCTTTGGCTATCACCCGGCCCTTGCCAAAGCAATCGCTTGTTTGGTAGCGTCTCCTCCAGATTAAAAAGGGGCGGGCTGAACCCGCTGCATTGTGCGCACGATGGCGCGGGAGAGAACGTGATGCTCAAGCTTGTTGCCGTGTGGTCGGCGCCGCAGCCCGAAGACCGCGATGCCTTCGAAACCGCTTACGCCAATGTGCACGCGCCGCTCGCGCGGGCTCTGCCGAACCTCACCAGTCTCGAGACCATCCTCGTCGGCGAAGGGCTCGAAGGCGCACCGTCAGAGGCGTATCGATTTGCGATCATGACCTGGCCGGACAAGGCCGCAATGGAGCGCGATGAACAAACGCCGGAATGGCTCGCGCTGCGGGCCGATGCCGGCGGAATGATCGAACGTTTCGGCGTTACGCTGACGTCCTCCATTGGCCACGTTGGCTAGGCCCGCGCGATGGCCATTCTCGTCACCGGCGGCACCAAGGGTATCGGCCTTGCAATCGCGCGGCGTTTTGCCAAGCCCGATGTCGATGTGTTCCTGAACTTCCGCGCCGATCAGGATTCCGCCGATAAGGCCAAGGCCGAGATCGAAGCGGCGGGCGCGCGCTGCCATCTGATCCAGGGCGACGTCCGCACACCCGAGGGGGCCAAGGCGGTGGTTGCGGCGGTGGCCGCGAAGTCCCAGCGGCTCGACCAGCTCGTCCACTGCGCGGTCAAGGTCATCCCCGAGCCGCTGCTCACCGTTGATCCGGTGGCGTTCACCGAGGCGATCAATCTCAACGGCACGGCGCTGGTCTATCTTGCGCAGGCCGCTGTGCCGCTGTTCCGGCGCGGGAGTACGGTGTTCTTCCTATCGAGCCGGGGCAGCCGCACTGTCATTCCAAACTATGCCGCCGTCGGCGCGGGCAAGTCGCTGGCGGAAAGCCTGATCCGCTACCTTGCCTTCGAACTTGCGCCGCTGGGCGTGCGCGCCAATTGCGTGGCGCCGAGCGCGGTCGATACCGAGGCACTGCGGCAGGTCTACGGCGAGCAGACCGAAGAGATCATGCGCCAGTCTGCCGCTGCCAGCCCGAGCGGACGCAACGTGGTCGAAGACGATTACTGCAGCCTGATCGAGTACCTTGCGAGCCCATCCGCCGCGATGATCCAGGGCCAGGTCGTGTTCGTGACCGGTGGCTCCTATCTCGCGGCCTAAAGTAGCGACAGACGCAGTTCGCGCTTGAGGATCTTGCCGCTTGCATTGCGCGGCAGGTTCCCGGCGAAGACCACCTTCTTGGGGATCTTGAAGGCGGAGAGGTGGGCGGCGCAATGCTCCAGCACTTCGGGCGCCTCAAGAGCGTGCCCATCGCGGAGCACAATCACTGCCGTGACCGCTTCAATCCATTTGGGATCGGGCAGGCCGATGACGGCCACTTCGCTGATCGCAGCGTGCCGATAGAGCACTTCCTCCACCTCGCGCGAGGCGACGTTTTCGCCGCCGGTCTTGATCATGTCCTTCTTGCGGTCGACGACGGTGATGTATCCTTCGGCGTCTGCCACGCCGAGATCGCCGCTGTGGAACCAGCCGCCGGCGAAGGCTTCAGCGGTGCGCACAGGGTCGTTCCAGTATCCGCTGAGGAGCTGGGGCGAGCGGTGAACGATCTCGCCCACTTCGCCGGGCGCGACCGGTTCCATCGCATCATCGACGATGCGGGTTTCAACATGCAGCGTCGGGCGGCCGGCGGAGCCAAGGCGTGCGGCGTGCTCTTCCGGAAACAGGATCGTCGCGACAGGGGCGATCTCGGTCTGGCCGTAGAGGTTCCACAGCCGCAGCTGCGGCAGTCGCTCGCCCAGTTCGCGCAGCACCTCGACCGGCATGATCGATGCACCGTAGTAGCCTTTCTCGAGCGCAGAAAGATCGCTCGTCTCCATGAGCGGAGCACGCAGGAGCGAGATCCACACTGTCGGCGGCGCGAAGAACGAGGTCGCCTTATGCTGCACTAAAAGGTGCAGCACGTTGTCTGCGGCAGGCGAGCCGGTGATCACATTCTTCGCGCCGACATGGAGGGCCGGCCCGATCATGCAATCGAGCTGTGCGCAATGGAACAGCGGCATGGCGTGGAGTGCGACCGTCCCCGCCGTCCATTCGCAATCGATGATGCAGCTCTGGTATTCCCACAGCACGCTGTTGTGTGAAAGCATCGCGCCCTTCGGCCGCGATTCCGTGCCGCTCGTATAGACGATCTGCAGCAGGTCCTCGCCGCCGCGCGTCTCGGGTTCCAGTGGATCGTCGCAGAGCAGCGCGGCCCACGAAGGAATGCCTGCCGGTGGAGAAGCGTTCTCGCCGTCGATGCCAAAGACATGTTCGGTCGCATCGCTGCGCGCGGCAAGGCCAACCTCGACCGTGGTGGCATCGACGAACAGCACCCGCGCGCCCGCGTGATCGAGGATGAAGCGCACATCCTCCGCGTTGAGCATGAAGTTGATCGGCACCAGCACCGCGTCAGCCCGCGCGATGGCGAAGCGCAGCGCGATGAAGGCATGGCTGTTGCGCGCAAGGATCGCGACCCGGTCGCCGGGAGAAAGGCCAAGCCTGCGCAGACCTGCGGCCAGCCGGTCTACTTCGCGGCGGAATTCGGCGTAACTCCAGTGAACATCGCCGCAGATGATCGCGGTCCGAGCCCCATGCCGCTCCGCCGCGCGGGCCAGCATCGCCGAAAGTGATTGGGACCGCGCCCGGGCGATGACCGGATCGGGCTGCGCAGCGAGGGAATCAACAGGCATCGGAAGGCTTTCTGAGGGGCGATCGGATCGAGGAATGGAAGGCAAAAAAAGGGGGCAGCGCACCCGGCGCTGCCCCCTTTCGTCAAGCGTCTGCTTACTTGAAGCGAACCCTGAGCGACACGCCGTAGGTCGCCGGCATGCCGGTCGCCTGGGTGATGATGTTGTTGTACGAGATCTTGTTCTGCACGTTGAAGGTGTTGAACACGTTCTTGCCCCAGGCCGAAACCGTGAGCTTTTCGCCCGGGAAGGTATAGCCCATGCGGGCGTCGACCAGCGCATAGCCTTCGATGCGGAAAGCGGTCCGGTCGATCCAGCGGTTCACCCCGTTGTCGGGGATCTGCAGCTGGCTGCCGGCAATGTAGGCATCCTGATAGGTGCGATAGTTCACGCCCGCACCAACGAAGAACTCGCCGCCAGCAGCGGTCGGCACGCGGTAGTCGATATCGCCAACCAGCGACCACGAGGGCGCGAACGGCAGGCGGCTGCCGGCAAAGTCTCGCTGATCGCCGAACACGGTGATGCCCGAGTACTGGTCGACCTTGGTCTTGAGGTAGCTCATCGAACCCGACAGCGTGAGGCCCGCAGTCGGGCGCAGCACGATATCCGCCTCGACACCGAAGATGTGCGACTTGGGCACGTTGTCGAGCCGCTGCAGCAGGCCGAACAAAGCGGTATTGACCGTGCCCTGGATCTGCTTGTCGCGGTAATCCTGATAGAACACCGCGCCGCTCAGCGAGATGGCATTGTCCATGAAGCGGGTCTTCACGCCCGCTTCATAGGAGGTCACCGATTCCTGCTTCGCCGGCTTGAACACCTCCTGCGTCGCGCCGGTGATCACCGGGAACGCGCCCGCCTTGTAACCGCGCGAGATGTTCGCATAGAGCAGCGTGGTCGAGTTGGGCTTGAAGTCGAGGCCCGCACGCCAGGAAACGTTGTCTTCCTTGAGCGTGATGTTGATCGGATCACCCGGAAGGTTCTGCGCGTTGAGCGAGATGCAATCGCCCGGCCCGATCGGGATGTCCTTGCCGCCGAGCAGATTGCCGAGCAGGCGGAAGAGCGCCGAAAGCTGCTGGTCGCCCGTGGTGTCCGAACCGCACATGCGGTTCTTGTTCTTCGAGCTGGTGTAGCGGATGCCGGCCTTGAACGTCAGCGTATCGGAGATGTCGTACTCGCCGTTGGCAAAGGCGGCAAAGTTGTCCATCCGGCCGCGGTTGCGAACGTCGGATTCATGGATGAAGTTGGTGCCGGCGTTGCTCAGCGAGTTGTCACCATATGTGATGATCTGAAGCTCGTAGACCTTGCTGTGGTTGTAGTTGGCACCCAGTGTCCAGCGGAAGCGCTGCCCCGGCGCAGAGGCGTTCGACAGGCGCAGTTCCTGGTTGAAGTCGTCGATCGTGCCATCGCCTTGCGGGTTGTCGACGAGTTCGTACTGCGAACCATCGAGATCGAACGCCATGTTCTGCGTGAGGTGGTTGTAGGTGGTGATCGAGGTCAGCGTCACACTGTCGGTGACGTCGAGATCGCCGCGCAGGAAGGCCTGGACGATCTTGCGGTTGCCGCGCGGCTCGGCCGAATCGGTGTCGGACTGCGTGCCGACGCCGCGACGGCCCGAATTCGACCAGTTTGCCGCGCGCAGATTGCGCGGAGCAAGCGGGGCGTTGAGTTCCTCAGGCGTCGGGGCGGCGGGGTTCGAGGGCAGCGAGGCGATGATCTGCAGCGCTTGCGGCTCCGAACGGTCCACCGAGCCATTGATGTTGAGTTCCAGCTTGAGATTGTCAGACGCCTGCCAGTCGGTGATCAGGCGCGCAGCGATATAGTTTGTCTCGCCGTTCCGGTCATCGCGGGTGAAATTGTACTGCCAGGCATCACGGTGCATCGCATCGACGGCAAGGCGCATGCCCACCGTCTCGCTGACAGGGCCGCTGACGTACATCGTTCCGTGCACTTCGTTGAAGCGACCGTAATCGAGATTGAAGCCGGCCTGCAGCTCCTTGGTCGGCTTGGCGGCAACGAAGTTGATCGCACCACCGGTCGAGTTCTGACCGAACAAGGTGCCCTGCGGCCCCTTCAGCACTTCGACGCGCTCGAGATCATAGAGCGAGTGACCCGCCAGCACCGGGAAAGGCATCGGGGCCTGATCGAGCGAGAGGCTGACCGCCGGATACACGCCGAGCGAGTCAGAGTTGAAGCCGATGCCGCGCAGGGTGAACACCGGCGTGCCGTGCGTGGAAGGCGCGAGCGCGAGGTTCGGTACGGCCTTGGCGAGTTCGTCCAGCCGAACGATGTTGCGCTTGTCGAGCAACGTGGTGTCGAACGCGGCGACGCTCGAGCCCACCTTGCTGATGCTTTCACTGCGCTTGTTGGCGGTGACGATGATTTCGCCGATGGGGGCCTCTTCAGCCGCCGCACCTTCGGCGGCGGGGGCTGCCCAGACGGGCTGCGCCATGCTGGCGATGCTGATGGCGGTGGATGCAGCGAGCACGCTGCGCCGGATCTTGATCATTTCCCTCTCCTCTGATGTGTCGTTTATCGTTGTTCTTTGATGTGGAAGGCGTTGGTCAGGCCTGCAGCAGCCCCCCGAAAGTCGCGATTGCACGCCGCAGGATGCGGTCGGCAGTCGGGAAAGCGGCGCGCATGGTCGCGAGCCCGTGGATCAGCCCCTTGGCCTCGATGAAATGGACCTCCATGCCGAGCTCCGCCATGCGGCCGACCATGGCGCGGCCCTGATCGCGAAGGGGATCGAGCCCGGCCGTGAGGATCACCGTCGGCGGCAGGTCGGCCGGCACCGGGTGCAGCAGGGGCGAAGCCTCGGGGCCTGCCGCCATGCCGTCAGCGGGCAGATAGTCGGCAGCAAAGCGTGCCAGCAGCCGCGCATCGAGGATGAAGCCTTCGCCGAAAGCCTTGTAGGAGCCGCGATCGGGCGCCGTGCAATCAAGCCAGGGATAGACGAGCAGCTGCGCCTTGACCGCTTCACTGCCGAGCACCGTCGACACGTGGAGAGCGAGATTGCCCCCCGCGCTGTCACCCGCCGTGGCGAGCCCGGTTACCGGCGCTTCGAGGCCCGCCGGGCTGCCGAGCACGAACTGCGCGGCGGCGACGCAGTCGTCATGGCTCGCGGGAAAGGGGTCTTCCGGCCCCATGCGATAATCCACCGCCACCACGCGCAGGCCGGTCATCGCAGCGATCGTGGTGCAGACAGGGTGGTGGGTATCGAGATCGCCGATCACCCAGCCGCCGCCGTGCATGTAGAGGATGACGGGCCCAGTGGCCGCTTCGCCCGGAAAATAGGCACGCAGGGGACAAGGGCCGCCCTCGAGAGCCGTCCAGCGCACGCTTTCTTCGGGCTGTAAATCGAACAACGCACCCATCTGCTGATAGACCGCGCGCATGTCCGTCGCGGAAAGATCGGCGAGGTGTGGGCCGCCCTGCTCGGCGATTCCGGCCAGAACGGCTGCGGTTTCCGGCAAGACAAACGGTTCTTCCATCACGAGACTCCTGCCATCTGCAAAGACACATTCAGCCCGCTGCGAGCATTCGCGCGGGCCTGGGCGGCGGATGGCCGCAAAGTTGCTTGTTTTTGGCCGCCACGTACCGTCCGGAACGGTTTTGCGGCAAACGTCTGTAAAATAACGATAACCCCCAAACTTACTGCCATGTACTAGCAAAGCTAAGCCAAGGAACGCCCGCGCACCATGTCGCTGCGCGCCAAGTTATTGACGGATGTGGCCAGCGACAGGTACGCTGCAAAAAACAAGGCAGCACTAGGGGAAAGAGGAGGGGATGGAGCATGGACTCCAATGCACTCTACGCAACGTTGCCGGATCTGAGCGCACGGATCATGCGCAGCGCCCTGGCCAGCCAGACCAAGGTCGATTGGGATGATTTCTGCCGCACCAGCCATGTCCGGCCGGTGCGCCTCGATGCCCATTCCGGCCAGCTTCTGGCGCAGGAAGAAATGCAGCTGCAAAAGTCGTTTGCGGCGTGCACGGCGGGCGCGCGCAACATCTGGTTCGATGTCGGCTTGCGCTACAGGGCAATCAAGTTCGGCGAACTCGGCCTTGCGATGATGACATCGCGCACGCTGGGCGAAGCGCTGCAGATCGCCTGCCGCTGTCAGGCACTCACCTATTCGCTTATCAATTATCGCTATGCCTCCGCGCCCAACGGCGCCT
Source organism: Novosphingobium sp. (assembly GCF_027489515.1). GTDB lineage: Bacteria > Pseudomonadota > Alphaproteobacteria > Sphingomonadales > Sphingomonadaceae > Novosphingobium. The sequence continues at coordinate 66,750 of NZ_JAIXZS010000070.1, forward strand.
TTGCACTGATCGGCACCTACGGGAAGCTTTCCGAAGAACTGCGCGATTTCTCGCACTATCGCGATCTCGGCGCGATCCGGACGCTAGTGGCCGATCTCATGGGCGGAGACTTGCCCCTGGAGCGTGTCACGATCGCCGCCCCGCCCGCGCCTGATTGGGAACGGCAGCGCCGCCACATGCCATGCCCCGTCCAGTTCAATGCGGAGCAGACGCAGTGGCTGTTCAAGCCGGGCGCCGCGAACCTGCCGCTGCCAATGGCGGACAGCGATCTCGTGACGCTCTACAGCTCGCGCTGCGACAATATCCTGCGACGCGCTCAGACCGATGGCACGATCAAGGGGCGGCTCGCTGCCAGGCTCAGCCGCAGCGACACCGATTTCCCCACGGCGGGCGAAGCCGCCCGCATGCTGGCGCTGTCCGAACGCACGCTGCACCGGCGACTGGCGGAAGAAGGCACCCGCTTTTCGGCAATGATCGATGGAGCGCGCTACAGCCGTGCGCGCGAATTGCTGACTGAGGGACACATGGCGATCGAACAGATCGCCGTTGCGGTCGGGTTTGCCGAACCGTCCAGCTTCTCACGCGCATTCAAGCGCTGGTCGGGCATGGGCGCCCTCGAATACCGGCGGCAGACCCAGGCAAGGAACGCGCGTTCCGCCTGAGATCTGCCGCTCTGGTCATCAACTGTAGGCGAATTCCTCGCCGTCGAGATTGATCGCCGGAAAGTCCACCGCCTCGCGCCAGTAATCCTGCGTATGGCGCCACTCGGGCTGCTCGCCGAGCCGCTTCGGCAGCTTGTCCATGTCGCGCACGAGGTAGCTCGGGTTGAAGTTATCGTCCTCGATCCAGGGCTGCAGCGTCTCTCCAGCCAGCGCGGGCGGGATGACGATGTTGACCTCGCTCGCGCCCTTCTCGTCCATGTGGCGCAGCACGCGGCAGACGAAATCGCCGAGGAGATCGACCCGCAGCGTCCACGCTGCGCGGAAGTAGCCGAAGACCCAGACCATGTTGGGCACGCCCTCGAACATCATTCCCCGATAGGTCGCCTTTTCCGACCAGTCGATGGTCTTGCCGTCCACCTGGAACTCGATGCCGCCCATCATCAGCAGCTTGAAGCCGGTGGCCGCCATGACGATGTCCGCCTTGAGCTCGTCGCCCGAGCCGAGCTTGATCCCGCCCGCCGTGAAATGGTCGATAGTGTCGGTGATCGCGGTCACCTTGCCGTCGCGGATGCGCTCGAACATGTCGCCATCGGGAATGAACGCCAGCCGCTGCTGCCACGGACGATAGCGCGGCGTGAAGTGCGGTTCGAACTCGAAGTCCGGCCCGGCGTACTGACGGATCAGTTCCTTCAGTTCCTCGAACACGAGGTCGGGCTCGGCCCGCGCGCGGTGATCGAGCATCTTGAGGTTGTGCAGATAATCGAGCCGCACAACGCGGTGCACGGTATCCTCGTCCACGCCGATCTCGCGCAGCTTGTCAGCCAGATCGCTGCGGTTGGGATAGCAGTAAAAGTAGGTCGGCGAGCGCTGCAGCATCGTGACGTGCTTCGCCTTGTCGGCCAGCACGGGGATCACCGTGGCGGCGGTGGCGCCCGATCCGATGACAACGACTTCCTTGCCGGCGTAGTCGATGTTCTCGTCCCACAGCTGCGCGTGGATCAGCTTGCCCTTGTAGTCTCCCATCCCCGGCCAGTCGGGCAGGTAGGGATTGTTGTGGTCGTAGTAGCCCTGGCACATCCACAGGAAGTTCGCGCGGTAGGTCGGCCCCGCCGAGCCATCGGCGCGCTTCGTCTCGACCGTCCACAGCTTCTCGGCTGTCGACCACGAGCAGCGGGTGATCAGCGTGCCGAAGCGGATCGCCGAGCCGAGATCGTTCTCGGCCAGCACGTCGCGCAGATACTTGCGGATCTCTTCGGCCGTCGCGATCGGCGGGCCGATCCAGGGCTTGAAGCGATAGCCGAAGGTGTAGAGATCGGAGTCAGAGCGGACGCCCGGATACTTGTGGGTATGCCAGGTCCCGCCGATATCGTCTTTCGCCTCGAGGATGGCGAAGCTCTTGTCGGGGTTCTGGGTCTTAAGGTGATAGGCGCTGCCGATGCCGGAGATGCCGGCCCCCACGATCAGGACATCAAAATCCTGCGTGGCGCCCGCCTTATCCTGCTGCGGTCTTTCCATAACTTCGGTCACATCACGCTCCCATCCGGCCTGTCTCCGGCTGCGACAGACATCGCGCCGGTTATGATGCCGAATGTCGTCAAGATGGTGCGTGATGCAACGTCGCGAGCCGCCAACTAACTGGCCGCTCGCGCCATTTGTTCGTCATCGGTGCGGAGCAGGCCGGTCCTTCGCGGATCGGCCCGCAGGCATCACAGCCCTGCGCCCGCCCGCATTTCCTCGATCAGTTCGAAGTGGAATGCGAGCATGCGTTCATCCGGCTGTTGCGGCCCGAAGAAGTCCATTTCCGGATCGACGACTTCGGTGCGGA
>NZ_JAIXZS010000065.1 GCF_027489515.1 Novosphingobium sp.
CAGCAGCGCACGACTTCCGACTTCTTGATCTGCTTGCGCTTGGCGCGCAGCAACATCGCCAGCCTGCGGCCTTCACCAGCGGTAACGAGATAGTTGCCGGTCGGCGTCCCGTCCTCCTTGGTTTCCGGCTCTACGACAAGGTTCTGGATCAGCCCCTTGTGCTGGATCGAAGCGGCCAGCGCCTCGATAGCGGCTTCCCCATGCGGCACCTTGCGGGCATTGCGCGGGGACTTCTTGAGCTTGGCGAGCGGCACGAAAATCTCGACGCCCGACACAGGCTCGGCGGCTAGGATTTCGGTAACAGCGTTCATCACACTTCTCCTAAAAACCACACTCACCCCGGAATGGGGTGGGCGGCGAAGAAGCTTGCCGTTGGCCCGCTGGCGGAGCCGGGCAGCATCCGCAGGACCGGAACGCAGTGGAGGACGCGCCAACAGCGCGTTGCGGCCCGGCGCGGCGGGCCTAAAGGGAAGCGTCGCCCACCCCATCGACGGGGAGAGAAACGACCAGATGCGATCGGGCTGGCGCAGCCCTGGCTCGATCTCCGCAGATCGGAAAGACAACAATCCGCGCAGCGGATTGCCGAACGGCGCAGCAGCGCCACCCCGCCATGCTGATCGTCACCCGGCAGGGACGAGACCCGTCAGGGGCTCGGTCGGAGCGCAGCGGAGATAGAGCGGCGGTCCCGTAGGGAGGCGCCAAGCCATTCTGCTGACCTTGCTTTTCCAGCCTATTTCGATTATATTTTAATCGGGTTGATAGCAGGTGATGAACATGGCGACTGAGACAAAAGTGTTGACCGCACACGTCCCGCTGCACCTCGCGGAGAAGGTTGAAGCAATGGCCTCGCGGCTCGAACGCTCGCGTGGCTGGGTGATGAAACAGGCGCTCGCCGCCTGGGTTGATCAGGAGGAGGAGCGTCACCGCATGACGCTCGAAGCAATGGAAGATGTCGATGCCGGGCGCGTGATCGACCATCAGGCCGTGCGCGCTTGGGCGGACAGCCTCGGCACTGACACCCCGCTGCCGCCGCCTTCGGCATGAGGATCAAGTGGACCGGCAAGGCGTCCTCGGATTTGGTGCGGCTGCACGAGCATCTGCGTCCGGTTGCCCCGGAGGCGGCGGCGCGGGTCGTGCAGCAGCTCTCGCGCGCGCCGGATCGGCTGCTCGACTATCCCCGGATCGGCGAGAAGCTGGACGCCTACGAGCCGCGCGAGGTTCGGCGCATCATCGTCGGCAATTACGAGCTGCGCTACGAGATTGCGGATGCGACGATCTTCATCCTGCGCCTGTGGCATTGCCGCGAGGAGCGCAGCTTCGAGTCGGACGACTGACGATGAGGCCGGCCGCATCGAACGCTACGATGCAGCGCGCCGCCCTTCGCCCCTATCTGCGCTTCGCCGCGACAGAGGCTTTGCATGAGGCGCGAGCGCGAAGCAGCCTGTCGGGATGGCCCTTGCCCGCAAAGTCCATCGTCGCCCCCATCGTCGCCGGGCCGAATGCCCGGACGACCTGTTCGACTATGCCACGCTGCCGGTCGGCAGCCTCCGTCCTTGCGCGGGGAAAAGCCCGAAGGACGATCTTTCGACCTGGACCGTCACCGACGACTGGCCCGAGCGCGTGCCGGTCACGAGTGCGGAAGTGGATGTGTTCGAGGCATGGTTCGGCGACGTTTTCGACGAGCTGTTCGGGCCGTGCCAATGATGTGAGGAGTTCGCTACCATGACCGTGCCGCTGCGCGCCGCCCTTTACCTGCGCGTTTCAACGGCGCGGCAGGCCGAGCATGACGTGTCGATCCCCGATCAGCGCAAGCAGGGCGAAGCCTATTGCCTGTCGCGGGGACTGGAGCTGGTCGATACCTTCGTCGAGGCCGGCGCATCGGCGACGAACGACCGGCGGCCCGAGTTCCAGCGCATGATCGAGGCCGGGACCAGCAAGCCCGCGTCGTTCGACGTAGTGGTGGTCCACAGCTTCTCGCGCTTCTTCCGCGATCACTTCGAACTGGAGTTCTACGTTCGCAAGCTCGCCAAGAACGGCGTCAAGCTGTTGTCGATCACGCAGGAAATGGGCGACGATCCGATGCACGTCATGATGCGTCAGATCATGGCGCTGTTCGACGAATATCAGTCGAAGGAGAATGCGAAGCACGTCCTTCGCGCGCTCAAGGAAAATGCCCGGCAAGGCTTCTGGAACGGCTCGCTGCCGCCGATCGGATATCGCGTGGTCGATGCCGAGCAACGCGGCGCGAAGATGAAGAAGAAGCTGGAGATCGACCCGATCCACGCCGACACGGTGCGGCTGGCGTTCAAGCTGGCGCTGGAAGGCGACGGCACATCCGGCCCGATGGGCGTGAAGTCGATCACCAAGCATCTCAACGAGCGCCGTATCTTCACGCGCGACGGCGGCCGCTGGGGCATCGGCACGGTTCATCGGATGCTGACCCGGCCGACCTATATCGGCCGCCACGAGTTCAACAAGCGCGGCAAGAGCAAGGAATTGAAGCCCTCCGAGGAAGTGATCGCGGTCGAGGTTCCGGCGATCATCGACCAGGCCACGTTCGATGCGGTGCAGGCACATTTCAAGGCGCGCAACCCGAAGGTCGCCCATCCGCAGGTCGTCGGTGGCCCGACGCTGCTGACGGGCCTGATCCATTGCGGGAAGTGCGGCGGCGCGATGACGATTCGCACCGGGAAGGGTGGGCGCTATCGCTATTACACCTGTTCGATGAAGGCGCGGCAGGGCGCGACCGCCTGCGAGGGCATGACGGTTTCGATGGAGCGGCTGGACGATCTGGTCGCAAACTATCTGGCCGACCGGCTGCTCGATCCCGACCGGCTGGAGGATGTACTAGCCGAGGTTCTGGATCGTCGACAGGAGCGCAGCGACCGGCGCCGCGAGCATATCGCGGAATTGAACCGGCGATCCGCCGAGACCGAGCTGCGCCTGAAACGGCTCTACGACGCGATCGAAAGCGGCGTCGCCGATTTGGACGATCCGGCGCTCAGGGATCGCATCGTCGCCTTGAAGGCGACTCGCGATCAGGCGCGGGCGGATGCCGAGCGGGCCTCGGCCCTCCTGCTCAACTCGACGCAGCAGGCCATCACGCCGGCCACGTTGCGAAAGTTCGCGTCAACGGCGCGGCGGCGCATCCGCACGGAAGGCGGCGGCTATCGCCGCGACCATCTTCGCGCCTTGGCGCAGCGGGTCGAGGTCGATCGCGGCGAGGTCCGCATCATGGGATCGAAGAGCAACCTGCTCCGCGTGCTGGCCGCCAATGGCGTAGCCACGGCGGCGGGCGGAGTGCCCATCGTTGTTCCGAAGTGGCGGA
>NZ_JAIXZS010000075.1 GCF_027489515.1 Novosphingobium sp.
AGAGTCATCAACTCGGAGAGCGAGAGACCATCGTCGCCAGACTTGCATTCCGTGCCACACAGAAAACCGCCAGTATCTTCAATGTAGCCATGACCGGCAAAATAGAAGAGCGCGATTTCCGAATCGTCAGCAAATAGTTCTCTAACCGCGTCCTTGAGCCGCCCCTTTTCGACTCGATCCGTCGCGCTGGTTCCAGTCAGCAACATCGGCGTGGCGAAATTGACAGTGCCGTCGGCATGCCGTTCGAGCACGCTTTTCACCGAGTGAGCGTCATTTACGCAACCACTCAGGCCGCCAATGTGGTCGTAGTGGTCGATACCGACAATGAGAGCCTTACGCACAAATGCACCTCATCAAAGCGAGTCGATGAAGCCGCTGATATTCGTGTCGCTCCAGACGTACGTGGTCACGCCCGCCAGACTGGTCCGGTCATTGGAGTAGGCGTAGATGCCTCGAATAGGCTTACCCTCTTCCTGAGCGCACTGAATCTCCCATTTTTGGCCGCTCGAAGTCAGCGAGTTTTTGCTTACGAGGACGATCACACCGTCTGAACGACGGATGCGAGTGCGCACCTTCGTCTTCCAATCATTGTCGTAAGCCTGCTTCACCGACATGTCGATGAACTCATACGGAGCGCGGGGATGAAGCGACTGCCCCTTCAAGAAATCCCGCTGGCGTTCGTCTTCGATTGCGAACGCGATGAACACCACTTTCTTGTCAGCCATCTCTGCCCCCAAGTGATTCTGGATAAGCCAGTAAACCTGTGATTGCATATAGCGGCTGGGACGCAAGGAAGACATAGTTCATTCCGCTTCCGGCTGAGGCCGATCGCCCTCGCGGGGTGGTCGCGTCCGTGCAGCCGCACATCTTCATACCCCACCCGGCCGCCTCAGTTCTGACAATTACGCCTCCTGCCGCCACCGCCCGCAGGAGCAGTCACTTGTCCGATACGCCTCCCAATCTGCCGCCCCGCTTCCTGCGCACGCCGGAAGCCGCGCGGTTTCTCGGCCTCTCCGGCCGGACCCTCGAAAAGCACCGCTATTTCGGGACCGGCCCTGCCTACCGCCGGATCGGCGGGCGGGTGGTCTATTCGGTCGATGACCTGCGCGCCTGGGCCGACATCGGCATCAAGCACTCGACCTCCGATCCGGGGCAGGACGACCTCATGCCGCGTGCGGATTCGGCCATCGCTCGGAGCCGGCGATGACCGTCCCACCGTCGCCCATGCGCCACCGCCAGCCGTCCGATGACGGCATGACCCGCGTTGAACTGACCTGGATCGAGAAGCGGATCGAGCACTGGATCAGGTTCGGCCGCGTCGCGGTGGACGAAATCGTTGATCGCCGCCGCCGCATCGTCCAGTTCCGTCCCGGCGCGATCTTCGCGTTCGTCCGATGGGCGGCGAACGACTACGGCACGGTCAGCTCGCGCATTGACATCGTGCGCGCGGTCGGCGCGAACGAGCCGTTCACGACGCTCCCGTTCGTGCGGCCGGGCGGCGACATCCTGCTCAAGATCGAAGGCTGGCCCAAGGTCAGCCAAGTGCTCGCCGCGATCGACGCTACCGAGGCGGCCGGCGTCGATCCATGCGACGCCGCGCCCGATCACTGGCGGCATGTCGCCAACCGGATCGCGGCCGGACAGCAGCCGCGCCCCTACACGATTGAGCGTCATCGCGCCTGGCTTAAGCGCCGGGAGATCGAAGGATGACGCGCCGTGGATGGGCCATTGCGACAGCATCCGCCGCGTCGCTGTTCGCCGCGTCGTTCCTCGCCGTGGCGGTGTTCGACCCGTTCCCGCGCGTCGTCTGGAACGCCAGCGCCAGCGCGCCGATCGGACTATACCGGATCGAGCCGCTGCCCGATCCGCCGCACGGTGCATTGGTCGCCGTGAAGCCGCCACCAGCGCTGGCGCGATGGCTGGCGGAGCGCGGCTATCTCGGCGAGCGTGTGCCGCTGTTGAAGCATGTCGCGGCGCGGCCGGGACAGATCGTGTGCCGCATCGACGCGGTGGTAAGCGTCGATGGGCGGCCCGTCGTCGTCGCCCAGCAGCGTGACGGCCGGGGCCGCACGCTGCCGGTCTGGCAAGGCTGCCGCACGCTGCGCGCCGGTGAGCTGCTGATGCTCAACCCCGACCACGCCGACAGCATGGACGGCCGCTATTTCGGGCCGCTGCCGGCCTCGACGGTGCTCGGCCGCGCCACGCCGATCCTCACCCGCAACACGCCCGACGCGCCGCTCACCTGGCGCTGACCCGCTTTCCCGCCCGCCAACCCAAAGGAGATTCCCATGCAGATCGGCAGCTTCTTCCGCACCGCCAAAGGCTACGAAGGCATCATCGAGACGGCGACGCTCGACATCCGTATCTCGATCGTTCCGGCCGAGCAGAGCGACGCCGACAAGGCGCCGGACTGGCGCGTCCATCGCGGCGATGACGGCGAAGGCCCGGAGATCGGCGCCGGCTGGAATGAGACCGGCGAACGCGCCGGGGATTACGTCTCGCTGCGCATCGACGACCCCGCCTTCGCGCAGCCGCTTCGCGCCGCGCTGTTCCAGAGCACCGCCGACAAGTCGGCTTGGTCGCTGCGCTGGAACCGTCAGCCGAAGTCGCGCGAGCAGGATTGATCCGGTGCGCTTCCCCATAATCCCTTTGTTCGCGGGAAAACCGTCTCATCCCTCCGTCCCGCTCGGTCGCAGGCCGGCCGGCGCGCGCAGCGAAGGTCAAGGGCGGCCAAAGGCCGGCGCTCCGCGCGCACCCTTGAGCGTAGCGAGCACGCTGGCAGGCTGGCGGCGGAGTGGAGTGGGATCGGCAGTGGCGCCTGCCGTCATGCTGCTGTCCGGCGGCGTCGCGTCTGTCCCGGCGGTGGCGCAGGAAGTGCCGGCGGCGCGATCGGCGGCCGTCCATCCCTATGCCGGTCATGTCGCCGGGGCCGCGCGGCGGTTCGGCATCCCGGAAGCGTGGATATGGGCGGTGATGCGCGTCGAGAGCGGCGGCAATGCCCGCGCCGTATCGCGCGCCGGGGCGATGGGCTTGATGCAGATCATGCCCGCGACCTGGGCGGGGCTTCGCACCCGCTACGGCCTCGGCTCCGATCCGTTCGACGTGCGCGATAACATCATGGCGGGCGCGGCCTATCTGCGCGAGATGCACGACCGCTACGGCAACGCCAGCGCTATGCTGGCGGCCTATAATGCGGGACCGGGCCGCTACGACGACTTCGTGTCGCGCGGCCGTCCGCTGCCGCCCGAGACGGTCGGCTATCTGGCCCAGCTCGCGCCGATCACGGGCGCATCGAGCGCGGTGGAGGCGGCGACCACTGCTACGCCTGATCCGTTCGCATGGCGTCGTGCAGCGCTGTTCGTCCGCACCGCTAGCGCCGCTTCGGAAGCTGTCGTCGGGCAGTCGGACGGAGAAGAAGCCGCGTCCGAGCTGCCAACCGACCGGCCGACATCTGGCGGCGTTCGCGCTGCCGATCCGTCCGCCAATGAGCCGCGCGAAACGCTGTTCGTGTCCCGCGCCCGCGCGGGCCGACCGCAATGATCGGCCTGTCGCCCCCCTCATCCGTCCGAAGCAGTAAGGGGGCTGGGGAGGAGGAAAACGGCAGGGACAGACGAGGGCAAGATATAAGCCGCACCCCGTGTCGTCGAAAAGCCAAGGCTTTTCCGTGGCTTCACGCGGGGGCGTCGGTCGGCACGCGTGCCGCGCGGAAGGAAAAAGGCAGCAATATCAATGCGCCGAACGGCACCAAGGGCCGTTTTCGGCGGAAAGCGCCCCGGCCGTGAGCGAGGACAGCGAGTTCTGCGTCCGGCCGGGCAAGGCCAAGCGTAGCAAGGCGCAGGGGCGCAATGCGCGCGGTCTGGTGGCTGAGGTGCTGCGCGTCGCGGCGATCCACAGCAGCGGCAGGCGCACCGGGGGCGGGCCGCGCCGTGGCGGCCAGTCGAGTTTCGGCCGGGGCCGCACGGCGTTCGCGCGCAGTCGCCTGTTCGGCTCGGGCCGGCGAGTGATGGTCAAGATGCTGCCCGTCACCACGCGCAGTCGAGGCGGGCGGCGCATGGCGCCGCTGTCCGCGCACGTCGCCTATCTAAAGCGCGAGGGCGTGACCCGCGATGGCTCGCCGACCCGGATGTTCGACGCGGCCGGCGACAACGCAGACGATCGCGCCTTCACTGACCGTTGCAAGGACGATCGTCATCACTTCCGCATCATTGTATCGCCAGAGGATGCGGCCGAGCTGACGGACCTGCGCGAATACACGCGCGACCTCATGCGCCAAATGGAGACGGACCTGGGCACGCGGCTCGATTGGGTCGCGGTCGATCATTGGAACACCGACAATCCGCACGTCCATCTGCTTGTGCGCGGGCAGACCGACCAGGGTGCCGATCTCGTCATCTCCCGCGACTACATCAGCCACAATCTCCGGTCGCGCGCGCAAGACTTGGCTTTCGCCGAGCTGGGGCCGAAACCCGAACATGAGGTGCAGCGCGCGCTCGACCGCGAGGTGACGGCAGAACGCTGGACCCGGCTCGATGCCGAGATCCAGCGTTCTGCCGACGAGCTGGGCGTGATCGACCTGCGCGCCGAGCGGCCCGGCCCGGACGATCCGCGCCTCCGCCGGTTGATGGTCGGCAGGTTGCAGCATCTGGAAACGATGGGCCTCACTGCCGAGGGCGAGCCCGGCCAATGGGCCGTCGCCGAGGGCGCGCAGGCGAAGCTCCGCGAGTTGGGCGCGCGCGGCGACATCATCCGCACGATCGGCGCGGCGCTCAAGGACCGCGGGCAGGACCGGTCGCTCGACAGCTACGCGGTCCTCAGCGGCGCGCCCGACAAGCCGATCGCCGGCCGGTTGATCGACAAGGGGTTGCACGACGAGCTGACCGGCACGGCCTATGCGGTGATCGACGGCACAGACGGCCGCACGCATCATGTTCGGCTCCCCGGCATCGAGGCGCTAGAGCATAGCCCGGCGATCGGCGGTATCGTCGAGCTGCGCGCAATCGGCAAGCCCGGTGAGCCGAAACCGACCCTGATCCTTGCCACGCGGTCGGACCTCGACCTCACCGCGCAGATCAAGGCGCCCGGCGCGACGTGGCTCGACCATCGGCTGATCGAGCGCGGCGCGAGCGTCGCGGACAGAGGGTTCGGCGCCGAGGCGCGCCGCGCGATGGACGCGCGCACCGATCATCTTGTCCGCGAAGGACTGGCGCGCCGCTACGGCGAGCGGACCGTGTTCGAGCGCGGACTGATCGACACGCTGCGCCGCCGCGAGCTGGACGCCGTTGGCGCGAAGATCGCCAGCGAAACCGGGCTGGCCTATCGGCCGACGCAGGCCGGCGAGAAGATCGCCGGTGTCGTGCGGCAGCGTCTCGTGCTCGCCTCCGGCCGCTTCGCCATGATCGACGACGGTCTCGGCTTCCGCCTCGTGCCCTGGGCCAGCGCCCTCGAACAGCAGCTTGGCCGACAAGTCGCGGGCGTGATCCGCGATGGCGGCGGCCTCGACCTCGCGCTGGGCCGCAAACGCGGCCTCGGTCTGTAACCCCGAAAAGGAGTCCTCAATGTCCGCCACCAAGATTCTTTGGGGCCAGGTCTTCGCCGTCTTCCTGATCGTGCTCGCCGGGGTGTGGGGTGCGACGCAGTGGACGGCCGCCGCGCTCGCCTATCAGCCCGAGCTGGGGCCGCCCTGGTTCGCTGCGTTCGGCTGGCGCGTCTATCCGCCCCCGGCCTTCTTCTGGTGGTGGTTCTCGTTCGACGCCTATGCGCCCGCGATCTTCCAGACCGGCGCCTTCATCGCCGCGTCGGGCGGCTTCGTGTCGATCGCGGTCGCGATCGGCATGTCGGTGTGGCGGGCGCGCGAATTAAAGAACGCCGAGACCTATGGCTCGGCTCGCTGGGCGACCGAGCGGGAGGTGCGCGCAGCCGGGTTGCTAGGGCCGAACGGCGTGGTGCTTGGCAAGCTCGCCGCCGATTATCTGCGCCACGACGGTCCCGAGCATGTGCTGTGCTTCGCGCCCACGCGCAGCGGCAAGGGCGTCGGCCTTGTCGTGCCGTCACTGCTGACCTGGCCGGCCTCGGCGATCGTGCATGACATTAAGGGGGAGAACTGGACGCTGACCGCCGGCTTTCGATCGCGCCACGGCCGGGTGCTGCTGTTCGATCCGACCAACGCGGCGTCCGCTGCCTACAACCCGCTGCTGGAGGTGCGGCGCGGCCAGTGGGAGGTGCGCGACGTGCAGAATGTCGCCGACGTGCTGGTCGATCCCGAAGGCAGCCTCGAGCGTCGGAACCACTGGGAGAAGACCTCGCACTCGCTGCTGGTCGGCGCGATCCTCCATGTCCTCTATGCCGAGCCGGACAAGACCTTGGCGGGCGTCGCCGGGTTCCTGTCCGATCCCGGTCGCACGATCGAGCAGACTCTGGCCGCGATGATGGCGACGCCGCACCTGGGCAAAGCCGGCGTGCATCCTGTCGTTGCTTCCGCCGCGCGCGAGCTGCTGAACAAGTCCGACAACGAGCGATCGGGCGTGCTCAGCACGGCGATGTCGTTCCTTGGCCTGTATCGCGATCCCGTCGTCGCGCAGGTCACGCGCGCTTGCCAATGGCGCATATCGGATCTGGTCGAGGGCGATCGGCCGGCAACGCTCTATCTGGTCGTGCCGCCCAGCGACATATCCCGCACCAAGCCGCTGATCCGCCTCATCCTCAACCAGATCGGGCGCCGGCTGACCGAGGAGCTGACCCCGAAGGGCAACCGGCATCGGGTGTTGCTGATGCTCGACGAGTTTCCCGCGCTCGGCCGGCTCGACTTCTTCGAATCCGCCCTGGCGTTCATGGCCGGCTATGGACTCAAGGCGTTCCTCATCGCGCAGTCTCTCAACCAGATCGAAAAGGCTTACGGCCCGAACAACGCGATCCTCGACAACTGCCATGTCCGCGTGAGCTTCGCCACGAACGACGAGCGGACCGCCAAGCGTGTGTCGGACGCCCTCGGCACCGCGACCGAGATGCGGGCGATGAAGAACTATGCCGGGCACCGGCTGTCGCCGTGGCTGGGGCACTTGATGGTGTCGCGGTCGGAGACCGCCCGCCAGCTCCTCACGCCGGGTGAGGTGATGCAGCTCCCGCCCGACGACGAGATCGTGATGGTGGCGGGCGTCCACCCGATCCGCGCGAAGAAGGCGCGCTACTATCAGGACCGGCGGCTGTCCGAGCGGATCATGGCGGCGCCGGCGTCCGTGGCTGCCACGATCCGTCCCGACGATTGGACCGGGCGGCAGGCGGCCGCCGATCCAAAGCAGGTCGCGCGGATTGTCCGCGATGCGGAAGACGCGGCCAATGCCGGTCTGCGCCGGGAGCCCGAACTGCCCGAGCATGTCGCCATCGCGCCCGAAACGGCAGCACCGCCAGCCCAGGAGTTCGCCATCGTCGATGACGAACGGGACGACGCGGCGCGGCAGGCGGCCGTGCGGCGCCGGATGCAGGGACTTGCGCGGCAAGCGTCGCTCGACCCCGGCGACGGCATCGAGCTGTAGGAGGCGATCATGCGGACCCGGCTCAACGTCTATTTCCCGCCCGCGCTCGCCAAACAGGTTGACGAGCTGGCGATCCGGCGACGCATATCACGCTCGGCGATCGTGGAGGCGGCGGTGGCGTCCTACCTGTCGCCGGACGGCACCGACCGGATGGAGGCGGCGTTCGCGCGCCGGCTCGATCGCCTGTCGCGGCAGGTGCAGCGGCTGGAGCGCAATACCGGACTGAGCACCGAGGCACTGAGCCTGTTCGTCCGTTTCTGGCTGTCCGTGACCCCGCCGCTGCCCGACGAAGATCAGGCAGCGGCGCAGGTCAAAGGTCGTAAACGCTACGAGGGTTTTATCGAGACGCTTGGTCGGCGCTTCGCCAGCGGCAAGACCCTCATGGACGAAATACCGGAGGATGTCTGGCCGCGGTCAACATCGCCCGAGTCGGAGTAGCAGAAGCGCGCCGACCTTGATGTAGTCTGCAAGAGACTTCGCCTCCGGCACCGTATCTACCGCCCCCTCTACTACGCCGATAACTAGCTGTTGCGACGCGAGCATTGCTGCGTCTCTTGATGTGCCCCTGACGCCGGGCGGCGGTTCGCCCGGCCCAATCGAGGGGCCAGTCGTTGACCGTCCAGCCAATCCGATCCGAGGC
>NZ_JAIXZS010000007.1 GCF_027489515.1 Novosphingobium sp.
CCATTGGCAGCACACCGGCGTCTCGCTCCGCCTCAAGGGCTTTGGCGTGGTCGTCAAGAAGGAGCAGGAACAATGAACCCGATTGTGCCTTCGTTGCTGATTGCGACCGGCAGCGTCCTCGCTTCCCGCATTGACTGCCAGCTCCTTCGCTTGTGCGGGGTCGTACTGGTCGGCGGCGCGCTCGCTCTGACCGCCGTTCCGGCTCTCGCCGACGAGCATATTCTGGCAGCCGACAATGGCGAGGTGCGCTGCCAGGCGTCGAAGTCGGACCTTACCCGGATTTCGCTGAAGGATGACCAGTTTGTCTCGGTCTCGCGTGTCCAGGCGGGTGTTCCGCAGGAAGACTTCTCAATCGTGCACGAGCCGACCCGCGGCGACATCTATCTTTCCGTTCCGGACGGCTATTCCAAGCGCAATATTTCGTTCTTCGGGACGACGCGCCGTGGCTTCGTCTACAAGTTCGACTGCGAGGTATCGGGCGAAGCGGCGCTGCAGGTCTTCGTCGCCAACGCCGATCTCGAAAACCCTCAGGGTGCGCCTCAGTCGCTCGAGGCCTCTGCAACGCTCGATGATCGTGCGGTCTCGCTCGTCCGGGCCATGTTCGAGCAGCGTCGCGTTGCGGGTTTCGAGATCAGCGATGCTGCCCGTGCCGCGGTCAATGTCGGCGATCTCAAGGTCCAGCTGGTCAGCGAATATCGCAGCCCGACCATGACCGGGAAGGTCCTGCGCATCGAGAACAATGGCTCTGAGCCGCTGACGCTCAAGGAAGAGATCATCGCCGGAGACGGCGCCATCGCGGTCAGCATTTCCAATCCCAACCTTGCCAGCGGCCAGGCCACCGCCGCTTACGTCGTCGTACCGTCAGGAGGGTAAGTCAGATGGATTTCCTCAAGCGCAAACCCAAGGACCTCGATGCCAGCGAGGCTGAGGAACATGACACCCTCGATGCGAGTGGTGCCATTGCAGAGAACTCACTGGTCCAGAAGCGGCAGAAGATGCTGATGTTCGGTCTTGCCGGCGTGATCGCGGTGGCTGGGGCCATGTATGTCCTCGACACCGAGGAGACCATCGAAGAGGCGACGGAGAAGGGGGCCAAGACAACTGTCTCGACCGATGCACTTCTGAACCGGCAGCGCGTCGATCAGGAATGGGTCGCGATGTACGAGGGCGAGATGAACTCGACCGACGTGCGTCTCAAGGGCCTTGAGGCGCAGGGCGCGCAGTTCGCCCAGATGCAATCCGAGATCGAGGCGCTGCGCGGCGAAAATGCGGCCATGGCGCGCGATGGCCAGCGTGTCCTTGAAGCCTACGAGCGTGAGAACGAGCAACTGCGCCAGCAAGTCCAGAGGGGCAACGCGCGACCCACAGCGCCAGGACCTGTCGCGGCGGCCCGCGAGATGGGCGTGCCGGCGTCACCAGAGGCCGGAGCGGCAGAAGCCCCGCCCGTGCGCCGCGGTAGCGACGTCCAGATGGTCTCGTTCACGTCAGCAAGCGGGACGGCATCGCGTATCGACCCGACAAAGTCGCCCGCCGTCTATACGGACTCGCCCAACTATCTGCCCCCGAATTCGATTGCCAAGGCAACGGTGGTGGTCGGCGTCGATGCCACGACCAATACGCGCAGCCAGAGCGATCCGCTCCCCGTCCTGCTCCGGATCACCGGGCCCGCGCGCTCGGTCTACGGGGATGGGAAGCTCCTCGCGACCCGGGTGCAGGGGTGCATGGTCAACGGAGCAGCCTACGGGGACCTCTCCTCGGAGAAGGTCTATGTGAAGCTGCAGCGTATGACATGCGCGCAGCCGGGCGGCCGCTTTGCGGTATCGGAGGTCAAGGGGTTCATCGCGTTCGGCGGCAAAGTGGGCGTGCGCGGCCGCGTGGTTAGCCGCGAGGGCTCACTGACCACCCAGGCTTTTCTGGCAGGTCTCGTGAGCGGCGTCGGTAACGCGCTCAGTGAAGGGTTCAATCAGCCGATCATCGCGGGCGAGGGCCGACGGACCCCCGGCGCTGGCGAAATCGGGCTGCGTGCCCTGGGCGGCGGCGGACAGCAGGCCGGCACCACGGTCTCGGAATATCTCATCGAGCGCGCCGAGCAATATCAGCCGGTTGTCGAGATGCCCACCGGGGCCGCAGTCGAGGTCGTCTTCCTTGACGGCACCTTCATCAGAAACTGAGGGGACCACCATGAAGCGTAAATGGAAGACATGGCAGATCGCGGCAGCCGGAGGACTGGCAGCCAGTGGCTTAGCCGCGATCGCGGCCGTTGCTCATGCCTCGGCGGCGAGTGACCCCGCTTCGATCCAGGCAGCGCTGACCAAGCGCCTGCCCAAGACCGAGATCACAGCGATCGACTGCAAGTCCATCGACGGCGTCTGCGAGATCCAGGCCCGCCAGAACCTGTTCTACATCGACCATAGCGCGCGCTACCTGATTATCGGGCGCGTCTACGACATGGAGACCAAACAGGACCTCACGGCTGCCCGTCTCCTCCAGATGAACCCGGACATGCTTGTCGGCGGTGCCGGTGCAAGCGATGAGCCCGAGGCCAAGCCGCAGGCAGGCGCTACTGGTTCGCCGTCTGCAGCAGCCGATGCCCGGATTGATCCGGCAGCCCTTGCGACCTTGCCGAAGAACGGCAGCATCGTGATGGGCCGTGGAACCAGGACCATAACGGTCTTCAGCGACTTTCGCTGCGGCTACTGCAAGCGGCTTCACGAGACGCTGGGGACCCTCAATGTCAAGGTGATCGAGCGCCCGATCTCGGTGCTCGGCACAAGGCAAATCTCGGAGGCCGTGATCTGCGCACCCGACCGGCGCCGGGCAGTAACCCAGGCGTACGAGGGCGGGGCGGTCACATCTGCAGGATCGTGTGACACCAGCGGGCTCGATGCCAACGAGGCCTTCGCAAGGCAGCACGGCTTCAGCGGGACGCCGGTCATCGTCCGCGAAGATGGCGCGGTTCTCCACGGCTACCGCCCGCGCGACTTTCTGCTCAGCTGGATCGAAGGAAAGGCATCATGATGCACAGAAATCTGCGTTCGCAAGCTGCCATGGTCGCTGCGGTCCTCGGGGGCCTGCTGTCGGGTTGCTCGACGCTTGGGACTAATGTCAGCGCGAACTTCCGCTGCAATGCGCCCGACGGAATCTGCGCCCCATCGTCCGTGATCGACGATACTGCGCTTGCCCGGATCGAAGAGACCAGCTCGACCGACCTTCTCAATCCCGCCGGACCCTACCGGATGGATGACGGGATCGATGCACCTGTCCACGACACGCATCTGGCAAGTGCAGCACCTGTGGCGCGCAGCGCCCCGCGCTATCAACTCTCTGTGGTCTTCCCCGGTTTCACCGATGCCAGCGGCACGACGCATGCGCGCCGGGTCGTGAGCACCGAAGCACTGCTTCCCGGACGCGGGGACGCGATGGAACAGATTGCTCAGCGGGGTCCGAAGGTTGCGCGCAGTCGCGGTCTTCTTGCCGCAGCAGAAAGCGCTCCGCCTTTGCTCGCGGCGTTGCCGGAGGGGAGCGACGCAAAGCCCGATCCTCGCAAGGGCGCGGCCGGGACTGAGGTCGCCACGGCCGACGCGAAGAATCCGATCGCCGAAATTCAGGCGGAGGTTGCCCAGCGGCTTTCTGCAAAGGGATCCCGCGCCCGGCCCAAGCCTGCCGCTTTCAGCGGCGTCGTGGAGTAAGGCGCGATGTTGGGCTCGATCGTCGATCTCGTTGTGGGAGACAGCCGCAAGCCGGAGCGCAGCGCCCGCGCGCCTGATGTGCCGATGCTGTCGCATTTTCTCGGCTATCGCTCCTTCGACGAGGAGAAGCGCATCTTCCACCAGGTCCGTTCGAAGGGCTTCATTCTCGAGCTTGCACCGCTCGTGGGTGCGAATGACCGGGTCAGCGAGATCATCGGCACGATCTTCTCCGATATTCTTCAGCCCGGAACGCGCTTCAGCGTGACCAACTTCTCAAGTCCCAGGGTAGCCGAGATGCTGCAGGCCTGGGCGCTGCCCCGCTTCACGGCTTCGGGCGTCTTCCGGACACTGGCACGCCACCGCCTCGACAAACTGGTTGGCGGTGCCTGGTCAACGCTCGCGAGCGATGGACCATTTTTCGTGCGCAATTTTCGCGTCGTGATGTCGGTGGGCATTGGGCAAGCGTCCGGTCTCACCAATGATGACCTCGTCACGATGCGCGACGGGATCATTTCGGCGCTGGAATCGATCAACGTTCCGGTCCGGCAGTTCGCGCCGATCGATCTCATCCGCTTGTTCGACGAGATCCTCGCGCCATCAAACGGTGCCGGAGACGAGGTCCCGGACTATAACCGGTTCGATCCGATCAACGAGCAATGTGTCCGGCGCGACCTGGTGACGCATGTCGAGAAGGACCGCCTTGTCCTCCATGCTCAATCGCTGCGGCCGACCGGCGCAGTCGCATCGGGTGTCCCCGAACTGAAGGACTTTGTGCCCGAGCGGTTCGACGTCCGTACGATGGCGGTGCGAGGATTCCCTGATCGCTGGGCACCCTGGGATACCCAGAAGATCATCGGCGACATCTTCAATCCCAAGCTCAGTCTTCCCTGCCCGGTGCTTCAGACGGTCTGCGGGATCATCCCGGGCCCGGAATCCTCGGAGGCAAGGGCAGGATACAAGTTCGCGCGAACGACATCGCTGGCCGATGGCAAGGGCGTCAAGCTCGTTCCCAAGTTGCGCACCGAAGCCGCCGAATGGCAGTTCGTGGCCGACAGGGTCAAGCAGGGCGAGAAGCTGGTCTCCTGCTACTATGCCGTCTCGATCATTGCACCCAAGGGCCGGGGCGAGCCCTGCGAGCGCACGCTGAAAGCGCTCTACAAGGCCACGGGATGGGACCTGATCGACGAGACCCATATCCAGTTGCCCGCCTTTATGGCGCACTTCCCGCTGCTGCTTGCCGACGGGCTCGACCATGATCTGAAGCGCATGAAGCGCCTGCGGACGATGCGCTCGGCCAATGTTGCAGCGATCGCGCCGATCCAGGGAGAGTATGTCGGGGGGAATATTCCGCATCTGCTGTTCATTGGCAGGCGCGGTCAACCGCAGTTCTGGTCGCCGTTCCAGAATACTGCCGGCAATCACAATGTTGCGATTGCTGGCAAGTCCGGTTCGGGCAAATCGGTTCTCCTCCAGGATCTGACCGCGAGCTTTGCAGGGGTTGGAGCCAAGACCATCGTGATCGACGATGGCCGCAGCTTCGAGCATATGGCCAAGGCTCTTGGCGGCACGTTCACCGAGTTCAAGCTGTCCTCGGGCATCTCGATCAACCCGTTCCGGATGATCGATGAGCATCTTGCGCGCGAGGACGATGACTATCTGGTCGACTGCCTCGCGATGCTCAAATCGATCATCGCCCAGATGGCGCGTAACGAGAACCGGCTGAACGACACCGAACGGGGGCTTATCGACCAGGCGGTCAACCTCGTCTGGGAGGAGCATGGCCGTGACGGGACAGTCGACCATGTTATCGCGGCGCTCGGGGAGGCCCAGCACCCTTGTGCTTATGATCTGGCTACCTCGCTCCTGCCGTTCGCGGCCAAGGGCACTTTCGGCCGCTTCTTTCTGGGCGATGCCAACCTTGACCTGTCCGCTGATCTGACGGTTTTCGAGCTCTCTGATCTTGCGACCCGCGAGGAGCTGCGCGGCGTTGTTCTCACGTCGATCATGTTCATCGCCTCGCAGGTCATGCGCCGGATGGATCGCGCCACACCGAAGCCTTTGATCATCGATGAGGCCTGGCAGATGCTCAAGGGCGGGGCGATGGCCGACTTCGTCGAGACCTATTCGCGCACGTGCCGCAAGTACGGCGGCGCGCTGATTACGGCCACCCAGTCGATCCACGATTACTACAAGTCGGAAGGCTCGCGGGCCGCGCTCGAAAACTCTGACTGGTTCCTGATCCTCCAGCAGAAGGGCGAGACCATCTCGGACTTCCGCAACTCGGATCGCTTCGAGATGGACAACCTCACCGAGGCGCTGCTGCGCTCGCTGAAGCGCAATGGCACCGATTATTCGGATATCTTCATCCGCGGGCCCGATACCGAAAGCATCGGACGGCTCGTCCTCGACCGCTATTCAGCAGCACTCTACTCATCGAGCCCTGACGTTTTCGCGCGCATCGAGGCTTACATTGAGCGCGGGCTGCCGATGCACGACGCGATCGAGGCCGTCGCATTTCCCGAAGGCTACCAGCAGGCGGAGGCGGCAGAATGATCGCGTTGCCTCGTTCCCGGCAGAGGGCGGATCTTGTCCAGCGCGGCCAGGACGCGCTGTTTGTGGCCCTGCGCCTCGCAGGGTGGGGCGCGACGACCTTGCTCGCGGCGCTTGGTACGGGGCTGCTCGTGTTCGTTGTGCTGGGCAGTTTCACCTTTGCAGGGCTGATGCTGCAGCTCGGCAACCTCGCATCGCGGTTCGCAGCAGCGGGCCCTGCCAGACAGAGTGAATTCGAGGCCCTCGTGCTGGCCATCTTCGCGACTGTCGTGGCGCTCACCGCCTTTTTCCGCCGCGCGAGCCTTCGCGCTGCCCTTACCGTGCCTCTTGTTACTGGGGGAGAGGATCAATGAGAGATCTGTTTGATGAGCTGCCACCGGCCCACGAGGCTGTCTCGACAGCGGCGCGAAAACCGACCGGAACGCTCATGCAACGCCGTTTTGCCGGCATGTCGACGCGGGAACTGGTCTTGCTTGTAGCCGGCATCGCCATGTTCATCTGGGGCGCCTGGGTGACACGGAACATCGCAGCTTCGCCGGACTCGAGGCAGGAGTTCGTCCAGCTGCAGCTTCAGGGGATCATCGGCGAATATCTGCAGGCGCAGTCCCGTTCGAGCGCGGACGAAACGACGGCTGCACGCGAGACGGCTGTCTTCATGGCGGCGCTCGATGAAACTGTCGCCAGCCTCTCCAAGAGCGGCAAAGTCGTGCTGGTTCACGAGGCCATCGTTGGCGGCAATGTGCCGGACGTGACGCAAAGCGTGAAGGCTGCCGTTTATGCCAAGGTCCCGCGGCCGACGCCCGCTCAAGCGATGCAGGGCATGGGATCGGGCGTGAGACCAAAGGGCTCGGCAGCAAATGCGGCCCGCGTCGAATCCGAGATGCAGGCCTTCATGGCCGCGAATGGCGGAGGGCAGGGTGGTGGAGCGCGCTGATCCCAAGGGCCTTTCGCTCGTACAGAAGCTGGCGGTCATCGCCGTGCTGAGCTCCCTCGCGATGGGTTTCAGCGCGCTGGCCCGGTGGAGCGGAACGCACGCCCTCATGGTCAATGCTTCGGACTCGCTTCCAAACTGGGCCTTCCTGGTGGAGAGCGGCCGCTTCCCGAAGCGCGGCGACTACGTGATCTTTCATCCGGGCCATGACCGGGTGACGACCAAGTACTTTGGTACCAACCCGCCTCCTTTTGCGAAGATCGCGGTCGGTTTGCCGGGAGACGTCGTGACGCGGCAGGGCGCAGACGTTCTGGTCAATGGTCAGCTGGTTGCATCGCTGAAGCCTGTGACCAAGCGCGGCGACGCGCTCGAGGCAGGCCCTCTGGGCATAGTGCCAAAGGGCTGCATCTTTGCAGCGACCTCGCACAAGGACGGGTTCGACAGCCGCTACGCGCATATCGGCTTTGTCTGCCGCGACCGTCTGGTTGGCACCGGAAGGGCAATCCTGTGAGGGGCGGGCCTGTGAAGCGCGGAATCCTTCTTGCGGTGCTGACGCCGTTCGTGATCGGTGCAGGCGTGCCCGTTCCGCCCACGCGCGTGGGCGTCGATCATGGACAAATGGGTCAGACCTGGCCCGTTATCGAGCCTGACCTCCTGGCGGTCATCAAGGCCCGTCTCGATACGGCGCAGGCGAGCGGCAAGATCGATGCGCTGAACCGCCATTTTGCCGAGAAGGTCACGCAGCGGGTCATGCAGCCGGTGGCTGTTGCCGGGATGAGCCCTGCGGGTGAGACCCGCAGCTGGGAGTTTGATCCTGCCATCGTGGTCGAGAACGACATTCGCGATGATCGCGGCAGTCTCATTGCTGTCGCAGGTCAGCGCGTCAATCCGCTGAGCTATACGGGTCTTTCGAAGAAGCTCGTCTTCATCAATGGCAACGATCCGGCAGAGCTCGCCTGGGCCATGCAGCGGGGAAGCGATGAAACGGCCAAGATCATCTTCGTCGACGGCTCGCCGTTCACCCTGATGCAAACGCATCGCCGGCGCTTCTACTTCGACCAGGATGGGCGCCTGACAACGCATTTCGGTATCCGCCACACGCCCGCCGTGGTCGAGCGCAAGGGTGATCTGCTGCAGGTCACCGAGCATGTCATCCGCCGCAAGGGGCAGCCGACATGACCGGGTGGCGCGATCTTTTGCCGGTCCCGCTCGCTGCCCCCGAAACGCCGATGCTGCGCGGCGCCCGCATCCGAGTGATCATGGGCTGCGCAGTGCTCTCCGCAACAGTTCTCTTCTTTGGCGAGCTGCGCACGTTGTCACGCCCTCTGGCGTTGCCCTGGCTGGGCGCCACCGTCACCTTTGTCATCGTTCAGGGTTGGCTCTGGCTGAAGGCGAAAAATGCAGCCGACGATGCGTGGCTCATGCAGGGCAGGGAGGACCAGGATGCTGGGTAGGCTTCTGACTCCCATCGTGGCTCTGCTGGTAGCAGCGCTGGCAACGCCGGCAGCGGCTCAAGGTCTTCCGACCGGGCCTGGCCGCTGCTCGGGCAGTTTCGTCAATCCTGTCACCGATGTGTGCTGGGGATGCATGTTCCCGCTCTCGCTCGGCTCGCTCAAGATCTGGCCGTCCTCCCGGGCCGACACCAAGAATCCGGACCTCCCGATCTGTGCGTGCGGCACTCCTGTTCCGCGCATTGGCCTCGCGATGGGTTTCTGGGAGCCGGTGCGGCTCGTCGACGTCACGACAAAGCCGTGGTGTTTCCCCAATCTCGGCGGGATCAAACTCAATCCCGGCTTCTCGATCGGCAATGGCTATGCCTCAGACTCTTCACAGGTCGGTGGTCAGGCGCAGAACAGCGCGAAGTACCACGTCCATTACTACATCTACCCGCTTCTCTACTGGCTGGAGGTGGTAACGGACTTCCTGTGCCTCGAGGCAAGCTCCTTCGATGTGGCCTATCTGAGCGAGATCGATCCGCTCTGGCAGGACGATGAGCTGACCACGCTGCTCAATCCCGAGGCGGCCCTGTTCACCTCGCCGTTGGCTCAAGCTGCCTGCTCGGCCGATTGCATTTCGGCGAGCGCAAAGTTGCCGATGGATGAGCTGTTCTGGTGCTCTGGCTGTCAGGGTCCGATGTACCCGATGAACGGCAACATCGGCGCGAACGTTGGCATGAAGCAATCTGCCCGGCTCGCAGCCGAGCGGATGATCTACAAGATGCACCGGCAGGGCCTGGCCTGGGGCACCAGCGGTCCGAAGGCGCTGTGCTCCAAGTATCTCATGCCGATCCTCAAGAAGAGCCAGTACCGCCTGCAGCAGGTGAACCCAACCGCAATGGTGAGCGGACGCGAGGCCTGTTCGCCCATCGGCGCCACAACGCTCTTGCCCAAGGCGGGTCAGGTCTACCCTGTGAAGGGTGAAGACGTGGGCTTCCTTGTCTGGCGCAAGCGCAACTGCTGCGTCCTTTAGCCGGGAGAGAGATAGTGAACCGCACGCTCGCTTTCTGTCTTACAGGTGTCGGTCTGACAGGCTTTGCGGTGGCGGTCTTCGCCCAGACCGTTGAAGGTCTCGATATTCAAGCTATCGAGGCGCGCGGGCACGCGGCGCAGGCCGATGCGCAAGAACTGTTCGATTTCGCGACCGCAAGGAGCGAGGCGCATCGTAGTGAGGCGCAAGGTGTCGTCGATGCAGCCAAGGCTTCCGCGCAGGTTCTCGATGTATCGGACATGGGCGGGGTCAAGGGCCCTATTGATTTCGACGCGATCGTAACCGGCGCAAAGGCCGGCAATGTTCAGCCCAAGGGCGCGCCGCTTTTCATCGCCTTTGCCAGCCTGTCGATGCCGGAGGACGCGCTCGCCCGGCTTATTGCGGACACGACCAAGGCTGGGGGCGTCGTGGTTTTCCGCGGCTTTTCCTCCGGCAATCCCCAAGCCTTCATCACGGGTATCCGCAAGGTTGTGGACCAGGCGGGGGCCACCAACGTCGCGATCGACCCGCGGCTGTTCCGCTCGCTCCGTGTCGACCGGGTGCCGACCTTCGTGGCGCTCTCGACGGATTTTGAGCCTTGTGACCCGCTCGACTGCGTAACCGCGCCGCCACCCCACGACCGGATCGCGGGCAATGTGAGCGTGGCCTATGTGCTCGAAACTTTTGCTGACGCCAACGGCCCGGGCGCACCGGTGTCTCGGGTCGCGCTCGCGAACATGAGGACGGCGCGGTGAACCCGGTGCGGCTGTCATTTGCCTGTCTTGCGTTGCTCGCGTCCGGGCACCTTGCTCATGCCCAGATGACATCTGGCGATGCGCGCGCCGATGGCGAGGCCATGGCCCGCAGCCTGCGCGATGGCACGAACTCGACTATTCTGAGCGCTGGCAGTGAAGCAAGTGTGCCCGGTTTTGGCGGGACGGACATTCCAGCACGGCGCTATGTCGATGACCCCAAGGGGTTGACGACGGCCGCCGAAGCACAGCGCTACCAGGAGCAATACCGGACGGTCGTTGATCCGCGCCGCAAGGTCGTCGATCCTGCGACGATCGATTTGTCGTCTGCCTCGGCAATTGAGGGCGATCCCGATCGTTACCTCGGGGCGGGAGCTGGGATCGGAGGGGAAGCCAACACCTGTTCGCCGCTTCCCCCGGGCGGCGATGGCGCAACGACCTATCTTGAAAGCTGCAACAGCGGGTCGCAGCCCTTTGACGCACCACGGACATGCAATGCCGCGCTTAGCGTTCAGACCGAAGGGCGGCGTTCATGGGAATATGCTTGTGAAACCGACGAGTTTGCCGAGCGGACCGACATGTGCCCGATGCTTGCCAATGCGCAGGGTTCGGGTTCCTGCACCCTCGAGAGGAGCGTGCGCATCGGTCAGCGGTGCCTGCAGTGGGTAGCAGAAGATAACGGCCGCAAATGGTGTTCGGAGCCTGGAGAGCCGATCTACCGCCAGATCTGGCAATGCCCTTCAAGGCTCAGCGGCGTGCCGGGCGGAGTCGAGCGAAACACTGCTCGGATCGTCGGTGAAACGATAGACGAAGCTGCTTGCCGGAGTGCCACCAATGGCGCCACCTGCACCCTTGCCAGCGAGGTCTGCACGGCCCCTGACGAGACGCGGGTGATCAATGGTCTTTCGGTTACGCGAAGCTGCTGGGAGTGGCAGCGCACCTATCAGTGCCAGGGTGTGGCACCGGCCAATGACTGCGCCGCGTTGGAAGCACGCTCTGATTGCAAGTTCAGTCATGATGAATGCCTGAGCTACGATCCCGACGGCGTGACCTGCAATGTCCATGACCGCTGGTACCAGTGCACTCTTCCCCAAGCGGGCACCTCCGCTTCAGCCGCCTATGTCTGCGCTGGCGACCTCTACTGCATCGACGGCGAATGCACGCAGGTGACGCGCGAGGCGTCCACCGAGTTCAAGGACGCGATGGTCGCCATGAACGTGATGGGGAACATGCGCGATGGCTTCGATCCCGACCAGTTGAAGATCTTCAGCGGCGAGCATCTGCGTTGCACCCGGAAGATTTTTGGCCTTTCGAACTGCTGTAGCGGGAAGGGCGTTCCGCTCCTGACGCCTTTCCTCTGCGACCGCGAAGACCGTGAGGTCGACAAGCGCGATGATGCTGGTCTGTGCCACTTTGTCGGCACCTATTGCTCCGCTCGCGTGCTCGGCGTCTGC
>NZ_JAIXZS010000015.1 GCF_027489515.1 Novosphingobium sp.
CTAATATTTCGTTGCTTATTCGTTCCGCATTCGTTCACTAGATGGGAGTGCGCACGGATGCTCACGCGCAAGCAGCATGAACTGCTGACCTTCATTCAGACCCGCCTTGAGGATTCCGGCATCTCCCCCTCGTTCGAGGAAATGAAGGAAGCGCTCGACCTCAAATCGAAGTCTGGCGTGCATCGGCTGATTTCGGCGCTGGAAGAGCGCGGCTTCATCCGCCGCTTGCCCAACCGTGCCCGCGCATTGGAAGTGATCCGTGACAGCGACGCCGGTGGTGCCAAGCCCGCCAGCCGGGCCGCAGCCAATGCGCCCAGCGCACTAGCTCCGCTGCGCAATCCGGCGCCTGCTCGCGAACCGGCGAACGATGTGATCGAGATCCCGCTCCACGGCCGTATCGCCGCGGGCGTTCCGATCGAAGCGCTGGAAGGCACCGCCACCCTCCCCGTCCCCGCCGCACTGCTCGGCTCGGGCGAACACTATGCGCTGGAAGTTTCCGGTGACTCGATGGTCGAGGCCGGTATTCTCGATGGCGACTACGCCCTCGTGCGCCGCACCGACACGGCGCGGGATGGCGAGATCGTTGTCGCACTGGTGCGCGGCGAGGAAGCGACACTCAAGTACCTACGGCGCGAGCGCGGCATGGTCCGGCTCGATCCGGCCAACGCGGCCTACGATCCGCAGTACTACCAGCCGCATGAAGTGCAGGTGCAGGGCAAGCTCGCGGGGCTCCTGCGCCGCTATCACTGAACGGGTTTGGGGTCCGGCATTCCGGTAGCAACCGGGGCCGGACCCTGCCACTTCCTCCGGGGCTGATTGGGCGGCGGGCGGCGGAACCAGCCGTGCTCGCCTTGCGTCTCCGCCACGCTCCGCACCCGGCCCGAGACAAGATCGATCGCGAGCCCGCCGGTCTGGGCAAGTAACGCGCGGTCGGCTTTCAGGAGCCGCGGTTTGCAGGCGGCAGGAAGACGGCGGTCTGCCACCACGATATCAGCCCGCGCGCATGCCGCGGCGAGCACGGGGATCGGTACCAGATACTTCCCGCGCGCCATGAGCAGATCGAACCGGCGCCCGCCGCGGATCAGCGCGATCGCGCAGAAATCCAGATTGCAGCGCGCGCCCTTCCAGTCCTCCAGCGCGACCGCATCACCGGTCATCCCGGCGTTCTCCAGCAGCGCCGTGCGCGTATAGCTCTCCTCCCGCACCGCTCGCAGCACCAGCAGGTCCGGTCCCTCGCCGGTGATACCCACATGGTGCCCATCGCCCGAAATCAGTACATCGGGTGTGCGCGTCAGCAGCAGCGCAGCCATGCCCAGTCCGATAGGCGCAAAACCCCACAGCCGCACCCGCCCGCTCCACAGCGCCAGCCACAGCAGCCCCCCCACGAACAGCGCAAAGGTGCCGCCGCTCATCCCCGGCATCATCGTCACCGCACCCGGCTGGCCGGCCACGAGGTGCGCGAGCCATAGCAGCAGTTCGAGCGACTTGCCGACCGCCCACCACGCTGGCGCCCCCAGCCCGAACAGATCCAGCGCGAGCGCCAGCGCAATCAACGGCATCGTCAGCACCGTCGTGAGCGGAATCGCGACCACGTTCGCCGCAGCGCCATAGATGCCGGCACGGTGGAAGTGGAACAAGCTGATCGGCATCAACGCCAGTTCGATGACAAGGCCCGTCAGCAGCAGCATGGCGATGTGCCTCCCCAGCCGCGTCAGGCGCCCCTCGTGGCTGTGCGAAAGGAAGGCCTTGGCCGGCGCCGAAGTGCTGAATGCGACGATGGCGATCACCGAGGCAAAGCTCATCTGGAAGCTTGGCCCCAGCACCGCCTCGGGCCACAGCAACATGACGATGATCGCTGCCGTCGCCAGCAGCCGCAGCGAGAGCGGATCGCGCCCCAGCGCCAGCGCGGCCAGCACCAGCAAGGAGCCGGCCACAGACCGCACCGTCGGCACTTCAGCACCGGTCAGCAGTGTGTAGAACAGCCCGACACTGGCCCCGACACCAGCTGCCAGCAGCGGCAACCGCACCCTGAGCGCAATGAACGGGAACAGCGCAAGCAGCCGGATCGTCAGCAAATAGGCGCCCGCGATCACCGCGCTCACGTGCAGGCCGCTGATCGAGAGCAAGTGCGTAAGGCCGGCATCGCGCATGGCCTCTTCATCACTTTCGGCAATTGCGCCGCGGTCACCGCTGGCGAACGCCGCCGCGATCGTGCCGGGGGAGCCCGACAGCTGCGCACGGACATGGTCGGCAAGCCGCTGCTGCCACTGCCTGAGCGACCAGCCTTCCTCGGCCGGCGCGACAATCGTGACTGGTCCGACCACGTTGCCGGTGGCGGCGAGGCCCTGGAACCATGCGGCACGGGCGAAATCGTAGGACCCGGGCAGCATCGGCGGGGCGGGCGGCATCAGCCTGGCGCGCATGCGCACTTCGGCGCCCTCGACCAGCGCCGGCGAGTCGCCTGTGTCGGGCAGGTTGAGCCGGACGAGCAGCGTCTCGCCGTGTCCCTCCACCTGCGCGCGGACGAGCAGACGCACCCGATCGCGCGCGCCTTCGACCTGCCGGTCAAGCACACGGCCCTGCACCATAGCGACTTCGGGCCGCGCGATTCCGGGCTGACCGACCATCGCCGACTTGATCCAGATGGTGGTGCAGCCCGCACCCAGCATCAGCGCCATGCCGATGACGGCCGCGCGCAGATAGCCGAGGTCACCATCACCGGCGATCATCAGCCCGCCCATCGCCGCCGCACCGCACAATGCGATGAAGCCCGCCCATTGCCACGGCCCCGGCAACACCGCCCAGCAAGCGATTCCAAGCGCAAAGCCCACCGCCAGCCATGGCCCGCGTTCGAACGGGTGGGCGCCAAGGAACGCCTCGATGGTGCGGTGCATGCTGGACAAGGCGGCGAGTTTGTCCCAGAGGCGTGTCCGCCGCGAAGCAGGTTCGCCAAGAGGTTGGGCCAGTGTCGGCGGCATGACGTGGATTAGGAAGGATCGCGCCCGCAATGGCAAGCGCCAGTGACACCGTTTCTGCAGGATCAGGCGCGGGCGCTGCTGCTGTGCGTGGACGCGTGGTCACGCGCTTTGCTCCCTCGCCCACCGGCTACCTGCACATCGGTGGCGCCCGTACGGCGCTGTTCAACTGGCTCTTTGCGCGGCATCACGGCGGGACTTACCTCCTGCGCATCGAGGACACCGACCGCGCCCGCTCGACCGAGCCGGCGATCGAGGCGATCTTCGACGGCCTCAACTGGCTGGGCCTTGGCGGTGACGAGGAGCCGGTGTTCCAGTTCGCACGGTCCGAACGGCATGCCGAAGTAGCGCACAAGCTGCTGGAGGCAGGCCACGCCTATCGCTGCTACCTCACGCAGGAAGAACTGGCCGCCCGCCGCGCCGCCGCGCAGGCCGAGCGCCGCCCCTTCCGCATCGAGAGCGAATGGCGCGATGCCGACCCGGCGACATGGCCCGAAGGCCAGCCATGGGTCGTCCGCATCAAGGCGCCGCGTGAGGGCGCCACGACGATTCCGGACCTCGTGCAGGGCCCGATCACGGTACAGAACGCTGAGATCGACGATTACGTCATCCTGCGCTCGGACGGCACGCCGACCTACATGCTTGCGGTGGTTGTCGACGATCATGACATGGGCGTCACCCACGTGATCCGCGGCGACGACCATATCAACAACGCCTTCCGCCAGATCGTCATCATCCGCGCGATGCAGGCGGTCGAGGGTTCCGGCTGGGAAGATCCAGCCTACGCTCATATTCCGCTGATCCACGGGGCGGACGGGGCCAAGCTCTCCAAGCGTCACGGCGCGCTGGGCGTCGATGCCTATCGCGACGAACTGGGGCTCCTGCCGGAGGCGGTCTTCAACTACCTGCTGCGGCTTGGCTGGGGCCACGGCGATGCCGAGATTATCAGCCGCGAGCAGGCGGTCGAGTGGTTCGAGATCGGCGATGTCGGCAAGGGCGCGGCGCGCTTCGACCTCAAGAAGCTCCAGAGCTTCAACGGCCACTACATCCGCGAGGCGGAAGATGCGCGGCTGGCGGCGCTGGTGGCGCAGCGCATTGGCGCGCTTGGCCATGCAGAGCTTGCGCTCCTGATCCAGGCGATGCCGGTGCTGAAGGTGCGTGCGGCGGACCTCAACGAACTCGCCGCCGGCGCGCGTTTCCTCTTCGCGCAGCGGCCGCTGGCGCTCGATGAGAAGGCATCCGGCCTGCTCTCGGACGATGCGCGCGCGCTGCTTGGCGCGATGGTTGAGCGGCTTGCCGCCGAGGAATGGACAGCCGGTGCACTAGAGGCTTCACTCAAGGCCATGGCTGAGGAGCGTGGGCTCGGGCTCGGCAAGCTCGCGCAGCCCCTGCGCGCCGCGCTGACGGGGACGACTACCTCGCCGGGGATTTTCGACGTACTGGTACTTCTGGGACGAGACGAGTCGCTCGCCCGGATCGCGGACCAGGCCGGCGCGGCATAGACTGTAACTTTCCGGGTTCAGGCCCGAACCGAAGCAAGACGGCCGCGTGCCGCACAGGTTGAAGAATAAAGAGGAGGCTAGAGCGTGAGCGACAACCAGGCGACCTTGAACGACGGCAGCAAGGCCATCACGATGCCGATCAAGAGCGGCACGATCGGTCCGGACGTCATCGACATTCGCAAGCTCTATGCCGAGACCGGCAAGTTTACCTACGATCCGGGCTTTACCAGCACGGCAAGCTGCGACAGCGCGCTGACCTACATCGACGGTGACGAGGGCGTGTTGCTTCACCGCGGCTATCCGATCGGCCAGCTGGCCGAGCATTCGAGCTTCATGGAAGTGAGCTACCTGATGCTCAACGGCGAGCTGCCCTCGGCCGACGAGCTTGCGCAGTTCACCCGCACGATCACCCGCCACACCATGGTCCATGAGCAGCTTTCGGTGTTCTATCGCGGCTTCCGCCGTGACGCGCACCCGATGGCCATCATGTGCGGCGTCGTCGGCGCACTTTCGGCGTTCTACCACGACTCGACCGACATCTCGGACCCCGAGCAGCGCAAGATTTCCGCGCACCGCCTGATCGCCAAGATGCCGACGATCGCGGCGATGGCCTACAAGTATTCGGTCGGCCAGCCCTTCGTCTATCCGCGCAACGACCTTTCCTACACCGGCAACTTCCTGCGCATGACCTTCGCGGTGCCGGCGGAGGAATACGAGGTGAACCCGGTGGTCGAGCGCGCGCTGGACCGCATCTTCATTCTCCACGCCGACCACGAGCAGAATGCCTCGACCTCGACCGTCCGTCTGGCCGGTTCCTCGGGCGCCAATCCTTTTGCCTGCATCGCGGCCGGCATCGCCTGTCTGTGGGGCCCGGCGCATGGCGGCGCGAACGAAGCAGCGCTCAACATGCTCAAGGAAATCGGCACGCCGGACCGCATCCCGCACTACATCGCGCGCGCCAAGGACAAGAACGATCCGTTCCGCCTGATGGGCTTCGGCCACCGCGTCTACAAGAACTACGACCCGCGCGCGACGGTCATGCAGCAGACGGTGCGTGAGGTGTTTGCCTCGCTCAAGGTCACCGATCCGCTGTTCGAGACCGCGCTGCGGCTCGAGGAACTGGCGCTGAGCGACCCGTACTTCATCGAGAAGAAGCTGTTCCCGAACGTCGACTTCTATTCGGGCATCATCCTCTCGGCGATCGGCTTCCCGACCGCAATGTTCACGGCGCTCTTCGCGCTCGCCCGCACCGTGGGCTGGGTCGCGCAGTGGAACGAAATGATCAGCGACCCCGGCCAGAAGATCGGCCGCCCGCGCCAGCTCTACACGGGGCCCGCGGCGCGCGACTACGTTCCTGTCGACAAGCGCTAAGGCGCCGCCAGACACCTTGAGGAGAGCGAAATGACCTTGATCCTGCGCGTGATTGGCCTGCTCGCCCTCCTCATGGGCCTTCTTTGGATGGGTCAGGGAGCCGGCCTCATCATGTGGCCGGCGTCCAGCTTCATGCTGGAGCAGAAAGTCTGGATCCTCTGGGGCGGCGTGCTGGCCGCGGTGGGCGCCGGACTGCTCTTGCTGGCGCAGCGCCGCCGCTGAACGTCTGGTCGTCCGGTCAGGCGGCGCGATCTGGCGGAAGAGTGAGCTCGAAGCGCGCGCCCTCGCCCGCTGCGCTGGTCACCTTGAGATCGCCGCCCATGGCACGCGCCAGATGGCGCGAGATGTAGAGGCCGAGGCCAGTCCCGCCATCGCCGCTGCGGCCGAGCCGCTCGAACTTGTCGAACACGCGCTCGGCCTGCTCGGGGGTGAGACCGTGCCCCTCATCCTGCACCGCAATCCAGGCGCCGCGCGCATCGAGCCCGCAGGCGAGCGTGACCGTGGAGCCCGCCGGACCATAGCGGATCGCATTGGTGACAAGATTGAGAAGAACCTGCAGCACGCGGCGAAATTCGCCGATCGCGGGGACACGGATGTCCGCTGCAGGGGTCTTCAGCGTAATGCCGCGTTCCTGCGCGCGCACTGAAAGGATGCCTGCCGCGCGCCGCGCGCAATCAGCGAGATCGATCTGGTCCGGCGCCGGGGCAAAACCGGGCGCCTCGACCGCTTCGAGGTCGGCGAGGTCTTCGATGAGGCTCATCAGATGGCGGCCGGCCTCGGCGATATCGTGCGCATAGCTTGCGTACTCGTCGGCCAGCGGGCCGGCGAGCCGAGTCCGGATCGTCTCGGCATTGGCGATGATCCGGGTGATCGGCTGGCGCAGCGCAGGCGCAAGATCGCGGCCGAGCAGGCGATTCCAGCCGGGCGGCTGGTCTTCTTCGCCCCGGGTTGCGGCCGTGGCTGCCGGGCCGGCAGGAAGTGTCTCGATCGCCTCGGGGATTGCCAGCAGCACAAAACCGCCCTGCCCGCGTGGCAAGATCCGCGCGCGCCAGCCACGCGCCGATCCCTCGACCGTGAACGGCGCATCATCGAGCAGCCGCCAATGGAGCGGCCCCTGCCGCGCCGTCATGAGATCGCTCACCAACTCGATCTTCACGAAATCGGTCCAATACTTTCCACGCCCTGTTTCCAGCGCGGCGGCGAGGCCGGCCAGATCGTCCGCGCGAACATCAGCAACGATCACGCGCTGGGCGTCGTCGAGCAGTATCTCCGCCTCAGCGAGGTGATGCAGCAGCACATCAGGCACCGGCGGTTCTGCAGCCGCTTCCTCGCCCCGATGCCACTGGCTGAGCTCGATCGCGGTACCCTCGCCTTGCGGCGACACGCAGGCAAAGGCGCTGACCGGATGCCCATCGTCGAACGAGAGGATTGTGCGCGAGGCCGGTTGCCCGGTCCGGCGCACGCGGCGCACAAGGGCCAGAAGCGCCGGCATCGCGATGGCACCCGGCACGCCGGTGCCCGAGCGCATCTGGAAGCCCGCCAGCGGCTCGTCGGCCGCGATCAGCCGGTCTTCGCCATCGGTGCGGGCACGGATCAAGCCGCCGGGCGTCGTCGGAGCGGCGCCTTCCTCGCGCAGCGCGCTCATGGGCACGGCTCGGCCAGCAGCGTCGCGGCCTCGCTGGGGGAGAGTTCGGTATAGCCCTGCGGCAGTTCGGCCTCGGGATGAAATGCCAGCGCAGCGGCCGCGACGCCTGCCGGCGCAAGACCGCAAGCCCTGAGTGCCAGTACGAGGCGGGGCAACTGGCCGTCGATCGTCGCAATGATCGCCCCCTCGCGGCTGAGTCCGGAGCCGCGGGCCAGCGCAGTCAGGAACAGCGCGACGCCGGCCTGGTCAATATCGAGTGCGGCGCCCGCCCGGTCTCCCATCGCATCGAGCACACGGCCCATCTGGGCGAGCCGCGAACGGCTCTCGTCGATTTCTGTCCGGACGCTGCGGTCGGCGATCAAGGCATAAGCTTCGGCTGAGGCATCGAGGCCGACGTGTGCGCGCAGAGTGACGAGCGCGATGTGGACGAGATCGCCGGGCAGTTCGCCAAGTGGCAGCTGCATCCGGCGCCGGTTTTGGCAGAAGCGGGCCTGCGCGGCGAGAAGGTTCATCGCCGCGGCCGAGCTGGCGGCGTCGGGATCGCTCATCCGCGCCTGGAGCAGTGGTGGCAGGACGGGATCAAGCGCGCGGCTGCGTTCCAGGCGGACCGTCCAATGCCACTCAAGCGCGAGTGTGTGGAAATGCTCGAGGAAGGCGGGGTTGTCAGCCAGCACGTGCGCAAGCTCGTCGGCAGCCTCGTGCGCCCAGCCCTCCGGTTCGGCATGACCTGCGGCGGCCGCCAGCGCGACCACCAGCTGGCGCGCGAGGTCGACGAACATGCCGCGCACCCGCGCGACGATCTCGTCGCTGAAGATCGAGTTGTCATCGCTGCGCAGGAGATGGCGCAGGATCGGCACGACATGCGCAGCCGCACCGCGCGCGGCGGCGATATCCTGCGCCATCGGCGAGGCGCTCGCGCTTGCCTGGGCGCCGGAAGGTGCGGGTGTGGCCATCGTTGCCAGCCTTAGTCCGTGCTGGTTAATTCGGGGTTAGGCGGCGCGCGCTCATGCGGCCCGCCCGCCGTCTCCGGGACTGGTCCGTACCGGCTCGTCGGCCTTTGCGGCAAGGAGGAACCCGGCGACCAGCAACGCTATCACCAGCGCCCGCAGCACGAAATCGAACGGGAACAGGATGCTGGAAACCGTCAGCAGCGCGCCGATCACGAAGCGGTCGCCCAGCCACCAAATCCACGCCTCGCCCGGTCGCAGGCGTTGGAGCAGCCGCAGCAGCATGAACAGCACGACCGGGGGAAACCAGGCGATGCCCCACGGCACGCCTGTGACCGCCGGTATCTCGCTTCGCCATGCGCAGAGCGTGATGAACATGCCGTCGAGAACCCAGTCGGCGAGATGGTCAAGCGGCGCACCGTCCGACCAAGAAATCAGCGAATCCCGCTCGACCCGCGCGAGGAGGCTGGCCACCTGATGCACCAGCCAGGCCACTGCCAGCATCGCAAAGCCGGCGCCGGTCCACCCGAACCAGCCCGCACCGGTCCCCAGCAGCGCCATGACGACCGCGCCAAGCGCAATCACATAAGGCCGTGTGCCGGCATGCAGCAGCGCGGGGCCGAGCATCCGCACGATGCCGGCGGCAATCCACGAACCCGGCGAGCGCACTTCGGCGCCGGCGGTGTGGAGCCGCACCCAGCCGGGCTCGGCGCGGTGTGCCTCGGCCTCGTCGCGGATCAGGCGCCAGCGGCCCTGATCGAGCAGAAGCGCGGGAAGCTCGCGCTGGATGATGCGCGCCTGTGAGGCAATCCGCAGCAGCGCCGAGCCCGGGTTCCAATCGCCCGGCAGATCGCCCAGCGCGGCAATCAGCTTGCCCGGCAGCAGCATGGCCCCCGCGCCCGCATTGTTGATATCGATCCGTTCGAAGCCCAGCGGCAGCCCCGTTTCAACCGGCAAGGTCAGTACCACCGGACCGTCGCCCAGCAGGCGCAGCGCATCCTCGGGCATGGCAAGAAGCCCCTCGCCCAGCACCAGCAATTCGTCCTCGGCCGCGACGAGGGGTGCGAGCGCCCGTGCCGATGCGATGACATGAAACCGCGCGCCGCCCGCTTCCGCCGCATGCTGCAGCGCGACGAGGTCGTTCGTGAGCGTTTCAGCGAGAACCACGATACGCGAGCAGCCGAGCGCCATGGCCAGGCCCAGCTGGTGGCGCAGGATCGAGCGTCCACCGATTGGCAGCAGGCCGCGAAGACCCTGTGGCTCGCCCTGAGCGGCGTCCATCAACGACAGCAATGCAACCCGCAAGGCGGCGACCTCCCTTTGCCCCATGGTAGGGCGGCAGGGCGATAATGCCAAGCTTGGCCGCGTCTTAGCCGGTGGGTTCGATCGAATCGAGCGCTGCAGCGATCTGGCGCAGGACCGTCGGCTCGCCGGGAGCGCCGCGCAAGGCGTGATCGGCCAGGGCGATCAGCTCATCGGCGTGGAAAGTCGCCGCAAGGCTTTTGAGGCGCATCGCCGCCATTTCCCAATTGCCGTCGCAGCGCGAACGGCCGAGCAAGTCAAGCTGGCGGCGTGCGCTTTCGACAAAAGCAGCGCGCAGTTCGCGAAACAGCTCGGCATCATCACCGGTCGCTACTGCCAGGTGGGCATCGATCGCATCGCCAAGGTAAGCCATGGCGGAGGGAATATTCGATACGGGTTAAGGTGCCTTTAAGCGGCGGCCCGATGTGTGGTAAGCAGGCTGTCATGTCCGGGGGAAGAAAGATCATCGCACTTGAAGGCGGCGCAGATGACGGCGCAGCGAATGCTGCTGCCGTGAGGCTGGGCAAGCGTCTGGCAGGCGAGGCACTGCGAGACGATGCCGAGGCCGGCGGAATCGTCGCTGCCGCAAGCGATGAAGCGGCAGAGAACGCGTGGCCGATCTCTTCCGCTGCGGAGGAAAACACGGCGATCTGGGACGACACGGACGAAGCAGCCCCGCCCCTCCAGCGGGAATGGCTCGGCCCGGCCATTGGCAGCGCCCTGATCGCTGCGTGGACGGCTGCCTTCGCGGCCGGCAATCTCGCCACCATGCAGCAGGCCCAGCCCATGGGGGTTTGGACTGGTCTCGTTTCAGCGTGGTCCGCGCCTGTGCTTGTGGTGCTCGTCACGCTTGTGCTCGTCCGCCGAGGCAGTCGGCGCGAGGCGGCGCGCTTTGGCGATGCCGCACAGCTGCTCCGCCTCGAATCGCAGCAGCTTGAGCGCCGGCTGGCCGCAGTGAACACCGAACTGTCGCTCGCCCGCGATTTTCTCGCAGCGCAAGGCCGCGATCTCGAGTCGCTCGGCCGCATCGCAGTGGAGCGGATCAGCGGCAACGCCGGGCAGTTGCAGACATTGATCGCCAGCAATGGCGCGCAGGTCGAGCAGATCGCCACGGTTTCGGACCATGCGCTTGAAAACATGGAAAAGCTGCGCGGCCAGCTGCCAGTGATCGCCAATTCCGCCAAGGACGTCACCAACACCATCGCCAATGCCGGTCGCACCGCGCATGTCCAGCTTGAAGACCTTGTCGCCGGCTTCCAGCGTCTCAACGAGTTCGGCATCGCCAGCGAGCGGCAGGTCGGCACCGTGCGCGAACGGGTCGACGCCGCGCTGGCCGCGTTCGAGGAAAGCACCGCGCGCATTGCCTCGCTGAGCGAGGCGCGCTTCGCTGCGCTCGAGGAAGGCACCGAGGCGCATCGCCAGCGCCTTGATGCCGAGGAAATTGCCGCGCTGGCCGCGATCCGCGCCCGTGCCGAAACCCTCAACGAGGAACTCGTCCGCCAGCGCGAGGCGATCGTGCGGAGCGAGGAAGATACGCTCGCTGCGCTCGGCGCGCGCTTTGCCGCGATGCGCGCGGAAAGCGGCGCGTTCAGCCGCTCGCTCAGCAGCGCCGAGGATAGCGCGCTGCAGCAGTTTGCCGAACGGTCGGAAACGCAGATCACCGCGCTGCGGCAAGCGATCAAGGCCTTTGGCAGCGATCACGAAGACCTCATCTCGGCCTCGCGCGACCGGCTTGCCGCGTTCGAGGCCAATGCCGCCGAACTCACCCGCCGCCTTGCCGAGGATGCCAGCCTGCTCGACGAGCAGCTAGCCGCCCGGCGCGCTAATCTCGAAGTCGCCTCGGCCGAACAGCGCGCCGCGCTCACGCAGAGCCTCGCCGAACTTGACAGCGCAATCCGCGAGCGCCGCACGGCCATGGCGGCAGCCGGGGCCGAAGCCGCAGAGGCCCTTGCACGCAAACTCGCCGAACTCGACGTGGCGGTCGAGGCGCAGAGGCAGCGCCAGCTTGAGGAAGCGCAGGCATTGGGCGCGCAGTGCGAAGCGATCGCGGCGAAAGTCACGGCCTTCAACGGCGTGCTGCGCTCCGCCGGCGAGACAGGCGACACGGCCGCTGCCACTATCGATCAAGCACTTGCAACGCTCAACCAGCGGCTGGTCGACATGCGCAAGACGCTGGGCGGGACCGACGGCCATATCGGCACGCTGACCGATGCGGCCTTCCGCCTGCTCGAGCTGATTCAGGCCGGCAGCGAGCATGCCGGCACGACGCTCCCCGCCGCACTGGACGGCGCAACCAGCGAGTTGGGCGCGTTCGAAAACCGTGTCGAGGCCGTGCGCGTGGCGCTTGGCGAGGCGGGCGATACCGGCCGGGTGCTCTCGCAGGATGTGGAAAGCACCCGCGGCAGCCTCAAGTCCGCCGTGTCCGACATGAGCCGCATGCAGAAGACGCTCGCCGCGCAGGCTGCCGAACAGGAAGCGCGGCTAGGCGAGTTGCGCGCGCTCATCGCAGCGGCGCGGGAAGACAGCGAGGCGCTTTCGCAGGATATCGACGGGCAGCTTTCGGCCTCGATTGTCCGCGTGTTGCAGGGGCGCGGCGCCGAACTGGTAGCCCGGCTCGAAGACGCGATAGACAGCGCCTCCGCCGCGAGCCGCGAGACCGCGATTCAGATGCGCGACCAGCTTGCCAAGGTCGATGAGCTGGCCGGCAACCTCGAAAACCGCGTCGCCCGCGCGCGGGAACGCGCCGAGGAGCAGGTCGACAACGATTTCGCGCGCCGCACTGCACTGATTACCGAATCGCTCAATTCCACCGCAATCGACATCACTAAGGTGCTCTCGGCCGACGTTTCGGAAACCGCCTGGGCCTCGTACCTGCGCGGCGACCGCGGCATCTTCACCCGCCGCGCGGTCAGCCTGCTCGACAGCGGCGAAGTGCGCGCGGTGCAGCAGCACTACGAAACCGACACCGAGTTCCGCGGCCACGTGAACCGCTACATCCACGATTTCGAGGCGATGCTGCGCCAGCTGCTTTCGACCCGCGACGGCCATGCGCTGGGCGTGACGCTGCTTTCGTCGGACATGGGCAAACTGTATGTGGCGCTGGCGCAGGGGATCGAGCGGCTGCGGACGTGATCAGGTGACGCCGAGCCAGTTCAGACCATCGGGCAGTTCGTCTGCCGAGTAGTCGATCTGCAGCACCCGCCGCCGGGCTGGTCGGATGGCCGCATCGGAAGCATGCAGGATGGGCGTTGCATAGGCCCAGATATCGCCCGCCCGGGCCAGGCAGGCATGGTCATGGCAGCGAGCAACGACCGCTTCAACCTCGCCTGCAGGGATGCGACCAAGGCTGTGCGATCCAAGGGCCACCTGCAGCGGCGCGTTGTCGTGTGTCACGTCATCAAGATGAACGCGCAGCGTGATCATGCGCTCGATATAGCTGAACGGCGGCGCCACATGGGTCAGTCCTGCCTTGATCGTCCAAGGGCCGAAACCGGGCGTATCATGGCGCGCCTTCACGCAGATTGTCCGGTCCTGATGCCATCCGAGGCCCCAGTTCCGCGCGGGGGTCTTGTCGAAGAGAACCGCGCGAACGGGCCTTACGAGGTTGCCGCGAAAGCGCGCAGCGATGGCGCCAATGGCGCCTTGCGGAGACAGCACATCGGCAATGCCGTAAGCATGCGCAAGCCTGACGCCAGCCTTGCCCGCTTCCAGATCCTGGAAGGCGGCAAACAAGTTCGGCAGCACAGGCAGGGCCGCTCCCGGGAAATGCTGTGCTCCGTCCGTTTCCAATTGCATGACGACGGCTTTGTACGCTGGTCTGGCCAGAACTACAGCCGCTTCCACATCAGCGCTTCGTCCACGTAGCTGCCATCGCCCCGCCGCACCGAGTCCGGTTCCTTGGCGTAGAGCA
Organism: Novosphingobium sp.; assembly: GCF_027489515.1. GTDB lineage: Bacteria > Pseudomonadota > Alphaproteobacteria > Sphingomonadales > Sphingomonadaceae > Novosphingobium. Next base: position 13,653 of record NZ_JAIXZS010000015.1, read on the forward strand.
CATAGCCGTGGCGTTCGTAGAGTGCCTGGGCGCGGGGATTGTCGGCCATCAGGGTCAGTTGCAGCTGGCGCAGACCGAGCTCGTGGGCCGTGGCTTCGAGCTGCTCCAGAATGCGCGCTGCGGCGCCCGTGCCGCGGGCGGCGGGGACGGCGTACATGCCCCAGACGAGGCCCTTGTGATCGAGCTTCTGCCCGGAGATGCGCGTGAGGCCGCCGACGGCCAGCCATTCGCCGCCGCGCACCACGGCATAGACATGATCGCGTGCCAGCCGCTCGCGCCAGGCTGCAAGGCCGATGGCGTCGTCATCCGCGCCGGCGCCGCGGAAGCTCATGGCTTCGGCGTCGAACATGATCTGGCGCAGCGCGAGGAAGCGCGCCGTGTCATCCGGGCCCAGTTTCACGATATCCATGGGCCGCGCGCCTAGCCGAGGCTCGCGGCGCAATTGTGGCAAACGCGCCGTCAGTGGAAATCGCGCGACTTGGGGATCACGCGGACATTGCGCGGATGGCTGCGTGCGGGCGGCGGGACACGGCCGGGAACGGGGCGGTTCACCTCGTCGGCACGGGCCATGGCAGGCTGCAGCGCGTCGTCTGACAGCCGCGCCAGCCCCTCGCTCGCGTCCGTCAGATGCTGGGCAATTACATGGATTACCTCGTCGTCGTATTCCACCCGGCCGCGCACTTCCATCAGTCGCGCACCCATCACCACACTGCGCTGCTTTTCCTTGAGATCGGGCCATATCACGAGATTGATCACCCCCGTCTCGTCCTCAAGCGTGATGAAGCACACCCCCTTGGCGCTGCCCGGCTGCTGGCGCACCAGCACCACGCCCGCAACGCGCACCATCGAGCGCAGCTTCCGGTTCCGCAGGTCTGCCGCCCGCACGAAGCCGCGCTCGGCAAGTTCGGCGCGCAGGAAGGCCATGGGGTGCGCCTTCAGCGAAAGCCGCTGAGTCTGGTAATCAGCGACGACTTCCTCCGAGAGCGGCATCGTCGGCAACCGGGTGCGCGCGCGCTCCTCCCCCTCCTCGCGCGCGTCCGCTGCGGCGAACAGCGGCAGGGCATTGGCGGCAATCAGGCTGCGCGCATCCCACAGCGCCTGCCGACGCGGCAGCCCCATCGAGCCGAAGGCATCCGCCGCCGCCAGACGCTCGATCATCGCGGGTGAGAGCCCTGCCCGCACCTTGAGCGCAGCCACATCCTCGAACCGCCCCCCCGCCTCGCGCGCGGAAACGAGCGCGGCGGCGGCATGTTCGGGCAGGCCGTCGATCTGCCTGAGGCCAAGGCGCAGTGCCTCCCCCTCCTGCTCCAGCGTGCAATCCCACACCGAGTGATTCACATCGATCGGCAGCACCGTGACCTTGTGCTCCACCGCATCGCGCACGATCTGCGCAGGCGCGTAGAAGCCCATCGGCTGCGAATTGAGCAGGCCGCAGGCAAACGCCGCCGGATAGTGGCACTTGAGCCAGCTCGAAACGTAGACGAGGTGCGCAAAGCTTGCCGCGTGGCTTTCGGGAAAGCCGTATTCGCCGAAACCCCGGATCTGGTTGAAGCAGCGCTGCGCGAAATCGCGGTCATAGCCGCGCTGGGTCATGCGCTCGACCATCATGTCCTGCAGTTCATCGACCATGCCGCGGCGGCGGAAGGTGGCCATCGCCTTGCGCAGGCGGTTGGCCTCGGCGCCGGTGAACTTGGCCGCATCGAGCGCGATCTTCATCGCCTGTTCCTGAAAGATCGGCACGCCGAGCGTGCGGCCAAGGATCGAGGTCAGCTCGTCTGGCGGACCGAAGGCGGGGCCCGGCGCGGGGATGCTGACGGCTTCCTCCCCCCGCCGACGCCGGAGATAGGGGTGCACCATGTCGCCCTGGATCGGCCCGGGGCGGACGATGGCGACCTGGATGACGAGATCGTAGAACTCGCGCGGGCGCAGGCGCGGCAGCATGTTCATCTGCGCGCGGCTTTCGACCTGGAACACCCCCAGCGAATCGCCCTTGCGCAGCATCGCGTATGTCTCCGGATCCTCGCGCGGAACGGTGGCGAGCGTGAGTTCGCGGCCGTGGTGCTCGCCCAAAAGATCGAGGCATTTCCTGATGCAGGTGAGCATCCCGAGCGCCAGCACATCGACCTTGAGGATGCCCAGCGCGTCGATATCGTCCTTGTCCCATTCGATGAAGCTGCGGTCCGCCATGGCGCCATTGCCGATCGGCACAGTCTCGGTCAGTGGGCCCTGCGTGAGGATGAAGCCGCCGACATGCTGCGAAAGATGGCGCGGCATGCCAATCATCTGCTCGGTGAGCTTCAGAACTCGCTTCAAGTGTGGATCGGAAAGGTCAAGCCCCGCCTGCTCCACGTTCCGCTCTGCCACCTCGCTGCCCCAGCCGCCCCAGACGGTGCGCGCGAGGGCGGCGGTGACGTCTTCGGTGAGGCCCATCGCCTTGCCCACTTCGCGGATCGCCATGCGCGGGCGGTAGTGGATCACCGTCGCGCAGAGCCCCGCGCGCTGGCGGCCATAACGGCGGTAGATGTACTGGATGACTTCCTCGCGCCGCTCGTGCTCGAAATCGACGTCGATATCGGGCGGTTCGTTGCGATCCTCGGAAATGAACCGGTCGAACAACAGCGCATGGCGCGCCGGATCGACGGCCGTGATGCCAAGGCAATAGCACACTGCCGAATTGGCCGCCGAGCCGCGCCCCTGGCACAGGATTGGTGGATCCTGATTGCGCGCAAAATCAACGATATCCTTGATGGTTAGAAAGTAAGTTGCGAGGTTCAGTTTGCCGATCAGCGCCAATTCGCGCGCCAGCGTATCGCACACGCTGTCGGGCACGCCCGAGGGGTAGCGCTCCGCCGCGCCGAGCCAGGTCTGTTCCTCCAGCCAGTCCTGCGGGGTGCGGCCTTCGGGGCAGATCTCCTCGGGGTATTCGTAGCTGAGTTCATCGAGGCTGAAGGTGCAGGAATCGGCAAGATCGCGCGCAGCGGTGATGGCATGGGGCCAGCGCTCGAACAGGCGGAGCATCTCGGCGGGCGATTTCAGGTGCCGCTCGGCATTGGGATGGAGAAGATGCCCGGCGCGGGCGACGGTGGTCTTGTGGCGGATTGCCGTCATCACGTCCTGAAGCGGGCGCCGGGCGGCTTCGTGGTAGTGGACATCGTTGGTCGCCAAGAGGCTCAGGCCATGCGCTCTGGCCAGCGCATCGAGCGTACTGATCCGCGCGAGATCGTCGCCGCTGTAGAGATAGCTCGCCGCCACATGGCGCATGCTGGGCAGGCTGTGGACAAGATGGGGGACAAGCGCGGCAAAAGGCAGGGATACTCGGCTACCCTCACGTTCTGGTGCGGGCTGTTCAGGCGCAACGTTTGCCGCCTGCCCACCCCTAACCCCTCCCGCCAGCGGGAGGGGGATCACGTTGCTTTCGACTTCCAGTGTGAACGTCTGATCCAAGTCATGCGGCGGTAGCAGCACGAGATGGACACCCTCCGCATGCGCCGCCAGCAGCGGAAGATCGATCTCGCAGACGCCCTTGGCCTGCCATTCCCCATCGAGCCGCGCCATGCGCCCTGCCGAAATCAGGCGGCACAGACGGCCATAGGCGGCGCGTGTCTCGGGATAGGCGAGGAAGGCGAGGCCCTCGACGGTCTCGATCCGGCAACCGATCACCGGGCGCACGCCCAAGGCCTTCGCCTCGCCGTGGATGCGCACCACGCCCGCCATCGAATTGGCATCCGCCACGCCGACCGCATCATAGCCTAGCCGATGCGCAGCAAGCACGAGGTCGACCGGATCGGAGGCCCCGCGCAGGAAGGAGAAGCAGGTGACGAGCCCCAGTTCGACGAAGGGCGCGCGGGCGGGCGCACCTGAGACATCATCGGGCGCAACATGCCGGCGCGCCGGGGTGAGCGGTCCCTCAGGCACAGAGCCCCTGCAGGAACCATTCGGGCGCGCCGCCACGGCCATCGCCGGCAAGGCCATGGCGGTAGATCCAGTAGCGGCGGCCGGTGCTGTCCTCGATGCGGTAGTAATCGCGCAGGCGCACGGTGGAGCGTTCGCGCCACCATTCCGGGGCGATCCGCTCAGGCCCTTCGGCGCGCGCAATCTCGTGCACGCCGCCGCGCCAGCGGAACAGGCGGGGAAGCCCGTCGGGCGCTTCGTAGATCACCGCGATGGGCTCGGGCCGGTCGAGCAGCTTCAAGGGCCGCTCGTGGAAGGCGAAGTCTTCCTGAAGGCCCGGCATAGGCTCCAGCGGCGGGGCCCAGCGCTGCGCGCGTTCGGGCAGGTGGCTGGCACGCGGCACGGGGCGGCGCACCGCCTCTGTGCCAAGCCGCACCGTCAGCCGGTCAATGCAGGCGGCAAGGCTGGTGCCATGGCGCTCGGCCGCCGCATCAAGCTCGGCCTGCGCGAGCGCCAGTGGCTCGGTCCACGGCGCACTGAGTCGGACAAGCTCGATCCCGAAGCCCGCATCGAGATCATCGAGCCGCGCCGCAAAGAGACGGCAGACATGCGCGGGATCGCGGGTGGCGGCGGCCATTTCGAGCCGCCGCACGAGGACATCACCGTCGACCTTCCACGCTGCGAGTTCGAGCCGCCGCGCCCCCTCCCCGCGTCCCTCCAGCGCGCGCGCCATGTCTTCGGCAAGGTCCATCAGCACGCGGTCGAGCAGCGGGCGGTGGCGGATGGGTTCCATCAGGCGGCGCTGCACCATCGGCTGCTGAGCGGCGATCACCGGCAGCAGTGGCTCGGGCACACGGCCGAGGAGTTGATCGAGCCGCACCAGCGGGTTCGCGCCTGGGGAGCGGCGGTTGCGGAAACGCCGCGCCAGGGCCTCGCGCCCGATGCCGGCGAGATCGCCCAGCCGCTTCAGGCCAAGGCGGCGCAGGAGGAGCAGGACATCGTCATCGAGCCGCAAGGCCGCGACCGGGAGCCCGGCGAGGCGGTCCATCAGGTCGGCGCCCTCCAGAATTGCGCTCTCGGGCCCGTAATGGGCCAGCGCCCAGGCTGCACCCGCCGTGGGCGCGATCGCCGCGCGCGCGACAAGGCCGCGCCGGGCAAGCTGGGCACGCGCATCGGCGAGCAGCATGGCCTCCCCGCCGAACAGATGCGCGGCGCCAGTAGTATCGACGATCAGGCCATCGGGCGGATCGAGCGCTGACCAAGGCCCCCAACGCTGCGCCCAGAGCGCAAGGGCTTCGAGGAAGGCCAGGTCCCCGGCCGGATCAGCCGGGCGCACGGCCAGTGCCGGACAAAGCGCGCGCGCATCCGCCAGCATCGCACCCGCGCGCGCGCCCTCGGCCGCGCCGGCGGCGTTGACCGCGGCGATGCGCGGGCCATGAGCGGTTTCGGCGATCAGCGCGAGCGGTGCGGCGTCACTGCCCTCGCCCGCTGCGCAGCCTTCAGCCAGCCGCCAGCGATCGAGCGCCAGATCCGCGCACCAGATCGCCATGATCCGGCGTGCCAGAACCGGCGGGCTCGGCAGCGAGAGCGGTGTCGTCATCGCGCAAGGTCCAGTATCCGGGTTGAAAGGTGTGGGCACGGAACAGCTCGGCGTTCCATGTCGCGCGGCCGGGCGCCTGCGGGTTCCAGCGCGGCGGCGGTGAGGCGGCGGCAGTGACGCGCCAGCGCATCCGCGCCGAGCCGAGATCGCTGCGTGCGTCCAGCCGCACCAGCCAAAGCGCGGTGCCGTGTTTTTCCGCCGCAAGGCTGAGCCGCCGCGAGGCGGTGAAATCGAGCGCGCGGGGGTTGCCCGCAATCTCCCCGATCACGAAGGCAAGGTCACGGCAGCGCAGCCCCTCTTCCAGCGCAAAGAGCGCGTCCTCAGGCGTTGTCGCGGCAACATGGATCAGGCGGTGGCGCAAGTGCGGCGGGAGCCCCGGGCGATAGGGCCGGCCCGAGAGCCTGAGCGCCGCCTTGTCCTGCACCCAGAGCCAGAGGCGCTGATCCTCTGCATCAAAGCCAAGAGCATCGCGCGCCAGCGCCAGCGCCAGCGCCGCACCGCTCGCTTCTCCGGCAGGGGCGAAGACTTCGGCATGGCGGCACCCGGTGGTGACTCCGGGACGCCAGCGCGCGGATTTGGCGCCGGAAAGCACGCGGGAGACAGAACCGCGACGCAGACCTGCGGCCAGCGGCGGGGACAGGACATGGACTTCGGAACGGGCTTCGATTCGATTCATGTTCCTATTATGTTCTTATTCTCCCGCCATGCAAGCGCCTCCCCGCACACCCTGCCCTTCCATGCAAAAGGGCCCTTCCATGCAAAAGGGCCGCCTCCCGGTGCGGGAAGCGGCCCTCGAGGCTTTGCCTGATGCGGCGATCAAACGATGGGCGGCACCGATTGCGGCGGAATGTCCGCGTCCGTCTCATGCACTTCGACCGTGCCGCGCCCGACATGGCTGCGGTTGCGGCTGTAGGTGTAGTAGACCACAAGACCCGCGACAGCCCAGCCGAAGAACAGCTGGATCGTCACCGCCGAGAGGCTGCAGAACAGGTAGATGCAGCCCGCGATCGAAATCGGCGCGACGATGTTCACGGCCGGTGTGCGGAACGGACGGTGGCGCGTGGGCTCGGTCCGCCGCAGCACGATCACCGCGACCGAAACCGCAGCGAAGGCGAACAGCGTGCCCGAGTTCGACACGTCGGCCAGCAGACCGACCGGGAAGAACGCAGCGAAGACAGAGACGAACACCCCGGTCATCATCGTGATCACGTGCGGGGTGCGGAAGCGCGGATGGATCTTCGAGAAGAACTCCGGCAGCAGCCCGTCGCGGCTCATCACGAAGAAGATGCGGGTCTGGCCGAACATCATCATCAGAATGACCGAGGGCAGCGCGATGATTGCAGCAGCGCCCACCAGCCAGCCCACAAAGGGATAGCCAACGCTGCGCAGCGTCCAGGCGAGAGCTTCCTTCGAGCAGACCACTGCGTTGTCCTGGATCGCGGCGCAAGCGGCCGAAAGCGCGGGCGTACCGGGCGAGAGGATCTCGCCATTGGGGCCGGCCATCGGCTGCGCACCCACCGTGCCAATGACGCCGGCAGCCACGAGCATGTAGAACACGGTGCAGATGCCGAGGCTGCCGATCAGGCCGATCGGCATGTTGCGCTGGGGGTTCTTGGTCTCTTCCGCCGCGGTCGAGACCGCATCGAACCCGACATAGGCAAAGAAGATCGAGGCCGCCGCACCGGAAATGCCGGCAAAGCCGTTGGGCGCAAAAGGCACGAACTCGCCGCTCTTGATCACCGGCAGGGTAAGCGCGACGAACAGCGAGAGCGCGACGATCTTGATCGCCACGAGCACCGCATTGACCGTGGCGCTTTCCTTGGTGCCGAGCACGAGGAGCCAGGTGATCAGCCCGGCGATCGCCATCGCCGGCAAGTTGATCACGCCGCCGTCAAACGGCCCGCGCACCAGCGTCAGCGGTATGTCGAGATGGAAGCTCGTGTTGAGCCAGCCGACCATGTAGCCGGACCAGCCGACCGAAACCGCACCTGCCGCGATCGCGTATTCGAGGATCAGCGCCCAGCCGACCATCCACGCGACGAGTTCGCCCATCACGGCGTAGCTGTAGGTATAGGCAGAGCCCGAGACCGGCACCATCGCGGCCATTTCCGCGTAGCACAGCGCCGCCACGGCGCAGACGAACCCTGCGATGATGAAGCTCACCATCATCCCGGGACCCGCCTTCTGCGCGGCCTCCGCGGTCAGCACGAAGATGCCGGTGCCGATGACGGCGCCGACGCCGAGCATGGTCAGTTGGAACGCGCCGAGCGAACGATGGAGCGATTTCTTCTCGGCAGTTGCAAGAATGGCGTCGAGTGGTTTGACGCGACCGAACATTGATTTCTCCCGCCTTGGTCCAGAAGCCGGTTGCGCCCGTTACACCCTCTGTGCGGACGCGGCTCATGGCACCAGGTTTGCTGACATGAGTGCTAGCGCTGCGAACCGCCGCCGCAAAGCGCTTTTTCCATAAGCGCCATGCGCCGCGACGGAACAGTGCCGCACCGAAACGGACCAAGCCTTGCGGCTTTGCGGCATTGCTCTAAAAGCGCGGGTCCTGCGACAGGAAACCTCACCAATGTCCACGACCTATGTCCTCGACACCGCCACCAGCCGCGCACATCCGACGCCGGCGCCGATGAAGCGGCTCAACATCCCCGGCATCCGGCAGCGCAAGGTGGACGGGGTCACCGAGCACCCGGTCGTCATGCTGACGGCCTACACCGCGCGCCAGGCGCAGCTGCTCGATGCACATTGCGATCTTCTGCTCGTCGGGGATTCGCTCGGCCAGGTGATCTATGGCCTGCCCTCGAGCGTTCCGGTCACGCTCGACATGATGTGCGCGCATGGCGCCGCCGTTGTGCGCGGCTCCTATCACGCGGCGGTTGTGGTCGACATGCCCTTCGGCGCCTATGAAGCCTCGCCTAGCCAGGCCTTCGCGAGCGCCTCGCGCCTGCTCAAGGAAACCGGCTGCGATGCGGTCAAGCTCGAAGGCGGGGTCGCGATGGCCGAGACGGTCGCGTTCCTTGTCGCGCGCGGCATTCCGGTGATGGGCCATGTCGGCCTCACCCCGCAGGCGGTCAATGTGCTCGGCGGCTACAACGCGCGTGGGCGCAGCGCGGCGGAGGCGGAGAAGATCGTGGGCGATGCACGCGCGATTGCCGAGGCCGGGGCCTTTGCCATCGTCGTCGAAGGCGTGGTCGAACCGCTGGCTGTCGCGATTACCGAGGCCGTCCCCTGCCCGACCATCGGCATCGGCGCTTCGGCGCAGTGTGACGGGCAAGTGCTGGTGACCGACGACATGCTCGGCATGTTCGAGCGCACCCCCCGCTTCGTGAAGATATACGAACATCTGGCCGAGACCATTTCCGCCGCGGCCGCAACCTACGCCGCCGAAGTGCGCGCTCGCACCTTTCCAGGGGTGGAACAGACCTACCAGCCGAAGTAAGGGAATATCTGGCCGGTATCTCCTGGCCGAAACGGGACCACCACTTGCTCAAGAACTTCGGCGGCTCGATCGCCTTCACGCTTCTCTGCCTTGCGCTGGCGGCCGCTTATGGCTGGTACCAGACCGCATCCGTGCCAGCGACGCTCGCTATGCTGTGGATCGTGGTGATGCTCTCGGTACTCGAGATCTCGCTTTCGTTCGACAACGCGGTGGTCAATGCGGTGGTGCTGGGCGAGATGGACGCGGTCTGGCAGCGGCGCTTCCTCACCTGGGGCATGGTCATCGCGGTCTTCGGCATGCGGATCGTGTTTCCGGTGGCGATCGTGGCAATCGCCTCCGGCATCGGGCCGGTCGAGGCCGTCCGCATCTCGCTGACCGAGCCCGCGCGCTATGAGGAAATCGTCTCCGGCGCACATGTCGGCATCGCCGGCTTCGGCGGCGCGTTCCTCGCGATGGTCGGCCTCTCGTTCTTCTTCGATGGCGAGAAGGACGTACACTGGATCACCTGGATCGAGGCCCGCCTCGCCCGCTTTGCAGATATCAAGGCGGCCGAGATCGCGATCCTGCTGGTTGCGGTCTACGGCATCTCGCTGCTGCTGCCCCCGGCGGAGGCGCTCACATTCCTCGGCGCCAGCGCGCTCGGCATCGTCACCTTCATTGCGGTGGAGGCCATAGGCACCCTGCTCGAAATGCGCGAAGAGGCGCAGAAGGCGGCGGGCATCATGGTGCGCTCGGGCCTGGCCGGCTTTCTCTATCTCAACGTGCTCGATGCCTCGTTCAGCTTCGATGGAGTGATCGGGGCCTTCGCACTCTCCAACAACATGGTGGTGATCGCGCTCGGCCTCTCCATCGGCGCGATGTTCGTGCGCTCGCTCACGTTGCTGCTGGTGAAGCAGGGAACGCTGTCCGAATACCGCTACCTTGAGCACGGCGCGTTCTGGGCGATCATCGCGCTGGCCGCGATCATGCTGATCTCCGCGCACGTCGAAATTCCCGAGACGGTAACCGGCCTCATCGGCGCCGTGCTGATCGGGCTCTCGCTATGGTGGTCCGTGCGGCACAACCGCGAACTCCCCGATGGCGAGATCGAGGACGCGCTGCGCGCGGAGTGATCTAGTCGAGCGGCACAGACGCCAACTTGGGCGCAGGTGCAGGCGTGCCCAGGAAGCGCGGCGCGGGTGCGGGCATCGTCATCCCGCCATCCTCCACGAACATGGCGCGCGCCGCGTTGTGCGGGTGGTGCGGCGCGTCCTTGAGGCTGAGGACCGGTGCGAAGCAGATGTCCGTGCCGTCCATGATCGCTTCCCACTCGCTGCGCGGCTTCGTCTTGATCAGCGCGGCAACCTTGGCCTTGAGCGCCGGCCATTGCGACTGATCGTGCTGTGCAGCCATCGCGGGATCGGCGCCGAGCCCGCTCTTCTCCATCAGCAACGCGTAGAACTGCGGCTCGATCGAGCCGAGCGCGATCCACTTGCCGTCGCTCGTCTCGTAGGTGTCGTAGAAGTGCGCGCCGCCATCGAGCAGGTTGACCCCGCGCTCGTCCTTCCACTGGCCATTGCCGAAGAAGGTCCAGGTCATCGCCGAAAGGATCGCCGCGCCATCGACCATGGCGCAATCGATCACCTGGCCCTTGCCGGTTCGCTGGGCGGACAGCACGGCGGCGAGTACGCCGAAGGCCATCATCATGCCGCCTCCGCCGAAATCGCCCACGGCATTCACCGGAAACTGCGGCTTGCCGCCGGCCTGACCATAGGTGTGGAGCGCGCCGGCGAGCGCAATGTAGTTGATGTCATGCCCGGCCAGCGGCGCCATCGGGCCCTCCTGACCCCAGCCGGTCATCCGCCCGTAGACGAGCCGCGGGTTATCGGTGAGCAGCACTTCGGGTCCCAGCCCCAGCCGCTCCATCACGCCGGGCCGATAGCCTTCGATGATCGCGTCGGCGTCTCTCACCAGTTCGCGGATGCGCGCGATGGCGGCAGGATCCTTGAGATCGAGCTCCATCCGCACGCGGTTCCGGTTGAGGATATCGCGATTGCCGGCGTCACCGGTGCGACCCGGCTTTCCGGGCCGGTCGATGCGAATGACCCTGGCGCCGTGATCGGCCAGCATCATGCAGGCAAAGGGCCCGGGTCCAATCCCTGCGAACTCGAGAACCGTCAAACCTTCCAGCGCACCAGCCATCACTCACCCCGACCTTGTTTAACCGATCAATTGAAAACCGGTTTGCCGCGCGATTGCCCAGCTGTCGAGACTTATTGCGCAAGCAACGGCTGTCCGCGTGCTGCCAGCGCGCGCGAGACGGCGGCATAGGCATCGCTGCGTGGTCCGCCCACCCACGACGCGGCAAGCAGCTTCATGGCCGCAACGCTTTGCGGGTTCTGCGCCAGATAGCGCGAGGTCATGGCGTCGGCGTCGCGCGTGCGGCCAAGTGCGCGCAGCGCCGCATCCATGCGCCGCAGCACGGGTTCGTTGAAGCGAATCGCCGCGCCGTTCTGATAGTCCGCCAGCGCGCCGGCGGCATCGCCGCGCAAGGTGCGCACGTCGCCAGCAAGCAGGTGCGCTTCGGCCGCGCCCGGATTGGCATCGCGCAGACGGTCGGCCGCCGCCTGTGCTTCGTCCTTGCGTCCTTCCTTCAGCAGCGCGCGGATATAGGGCACCGCAGTCCCGGCCTGGTTAGGCGCATCGCCATAGGCTGCCGCGAGCACGCCGGTGCCGAATTCGGCAGAGAGCGGAGCGGGCCCATGCGCCTGCGGGCGCGCGGCCCGCGAAAGCAGGTCCTCCGCGCGGGTCTTGTTGCCCATCCGCCGCCAGCTTTGGCCAACCAGCTGCAGCGTATAGGGTGCGGCCCAGGGCTGTGCGGCATCACCATCGAAGCGCGCGGTGATCAGCGGATCGCTGCCCTGCCGCGCCAGCGCACGCAGCAGCATCTGCCGCGCCTCGAGGTTGTCTGGCTGCATACGCACCAAGCGGTCGAACTGCTCGACCGCGACGTTGATGTTGCCCGCACGGTACTCGAGCACACCCGTCAGCAGGATCGCCGCCGGCATGTCGCGAAAGGCCGTGCCGGTGCGCTGCAGGATCGTGCGCGCAAGGTCCGTCTGGCCCGCGCGCGCCGCAAGCACGGCCTGGAGGAACGCAGGCCGCGGGTTCTTCGGATCGACTTGCGCCAGCTTGCGGCACACGATGAGCATCGCGCGGTAATCGCCCATGTCGCCCAGCGTCGCGGCATATTCGCCCAGCAGTGCCGGATCGTCGGGCCGTACTTTCAGCCCCGCCTCGAACCACGGCAGCGCGGCGGCAAGGCCATATTGCTCGCGGATCAGCAGGCCCCGAAAGGCAAGCGCGCGGGCATTCTTCGGATCGAGCGCGACGGCGCGGTCCGCCGCCTCGATCGATTGCAACTGTTCGCCGCCCGAAAAACGCAGGGCGGCAATCGCCACCCACAGATCGGAATCGCGAGGATTGGCTCTCAGCGCCGCATCGAACGCGTTCGCTGCGCCGCGCAGATCGCCGCTTGCGAGGGCCAGCTGGCCGCGCACGCGCCAGCCCAGCGCCTCGGTTCCCGGCGCGAAGGCACCGCCTTCGAGCACCTTGCGGGCCTCGGTGCGGTCGCCCTCGGCCAGCAGCGCCTCACCAAGATGCGCGCGCAGGGCATCCTCGCTGGTGCCAACCCGGATTGCCGCGCGCAGCATGACTTCCGCCGAAACCGCATCCCGCCGGTCGATCGCCGCCTGCGCCCGCGCGCGCAAATCCTCAAGCCGCGAAGCGCCCGCCGCAGGCCCGGCCAACGCCAGAATGGCCAGCGAGAGGGCGGCCGCGGCCTTAATGCTGAAGGTCGTACTGCTTGAGGAGATCATAGAGCGTGGGCCGGCTGATCCCCAGGAGGCGCGCGGTGTTGGAGATGTTCCCCTCGCTGCGCGCCAGCGCATGGCGGATCATCTTGCGATCGGTCGCCTCGCGCGCTGACTTGAGGTTGAGCGGATTGGCCTCGTCCTCGCCTGGTTCGGCAAGATCGAGATCGGACGCCGTCACCAGCTTGCCATCGGCCATGATCACCGCGCGCTTCACCCGGTTTTCGAGCTCGCGCACGTTGCCGGGCCACGTCCAGGCATCGATCGCGGCTAGCGCATCGGGCGCAAAGCCCTTGACCGACGGGTTCATCTCGGCGGCAAATCGCGTCAGGAAGACCTTGGCCAGCAGCGCCGCATCGCCCGGCCGCTCGGCAAGGCTGGGAATACGCACGACGATCTCGGCAAGGCGGTAGAACAAGTCCTCGCGGAAGCGTCCGTCGGTGATCATCGCCTCGAGGTTCTGGTGCGTAGCGCAGACAATGCGCGTGTCGACCTCGATCGAGCGCCTCCCGCCGATGCGCTCGATCGTGCGCTCCTGCAGGAAGCGCAGCAGCTTGACCTGCAGCGGAAAGGGAATGTCGCCCACTTCATCAAGGAACAAGGTACCGCCGCTGGCTTGTTCGATCTTGCCCTCGGTCGTCTTCACCGCACCGGTGAACGCGCCTTTCTCGTGGCCGAACAGCTCGCTTTCGAGGAGGTTCTCCGGGATCGCAGCGCAGTTGATCGCGACAAATGCGCCCTGCCGCCGCGGGCTGGCCTCATGCAGGCCGCGCGCCAGCAGTTCCTTGCCGGTGCCGCTAGCGCCCAGCAGCATGACCGAAACATTGGTTCCCGCCACGCGTTCGATCGTCCGCGCCACCTTCACCATCTCCGGCGCACCGGTGATCATGCGGCCCAGCACCCTGTTGTCCTCGGGTGCCCTCTCAGCGAGCTGGCGGTTCTCCGCCTCGATCCGGTAAAGATGCAGCGCGCGCCGCACGATCAGGCCGAGCGCATCGATATCGACCGGCTTGGCGTAGAAATCATAGGCGCCCTGCTGAATGGCGCGGAGAGCGCTTTCGCGTGCGCCGTGTCCGCTCGCGACGATCACCTTGGTATCGGGCTTGAGCGCCATGATCGCATCGAGCACGGCAAAGCCCTCGCTCGTCCCATCGGGATCGGGCGGCAGGCCGAGGTCGAGTGTCACCACTGCAGGCTCCTCGGAGCGCAGCAGCGCGAGCGCGGTCTGGCGGTCGCCCGCAATGAACACTTCGAAGTCCTCGTAGGCCCACTTCAACTGGGCCTGCAGGCCGGGATCGTCCTCGACGATGAGGAGCTTGGGGAGCGCCTTGACCGGGCTCGGGGGCCGTTCCTGAATCATCATGCTACCTTCTTGTCGTCTGACGTGCCGTCAGGAATTGCTTCGTTCGCGCTGCTCATGGCGAGCGGCAGGCGCACCGCGAAGCGGCTGCCCAGCCCTTCGCGGCTTTCCACTTCGAGCCGGCCATTCATCGCCCGCACCAGCTCGCGCGCTTCGAACGCGCCGATCCCGAAGCCGCCCGCCTTGGTCGAGACGAACGGCTTGAAGAGACGGTTGCGCACGAAATCCGCGCTCATGCCGCAGCCGGTGTCGGAAACCTCGATCACGCCGTTGAGTCCGTCGAACCGCGCCTGGAGAAAGACCGCCATGCCGGGCTGGCTTGCATCGATCGCATTCTGCACGAGATGCGCGAGCACCTGCTCGAGCGTCTCGCGGCTCGCCATGACGAGGCACGGCTGGCCCTGCGTCACATAGACCGGGCAATCGCCCCCTGCCCCGCGATAGCGCGCGGCCACCGCCTCGATCACTTCAGCTGCATCGACGGGTTCGATCCGCTGGACACCGCCTGCACCATAGCGCGAAAGCCGCGCGAGCAGTGCATTGAGCTTGTCTGCCGCGTTGGTCAGCGTCACCAGCATGTCCTTGCGGAACGCAGGGTTGTCGGCGTGCCGCTCGGCATTGCGGGCAAGCAGCGCGAGTTGGCTCGCCAGGTTCTTGATGTCGTGCATCACGAACGCGATGCGCCGATTGAACTCATCGAACCGGCTGGCCTCGAGCAGCGCGCTCTGCCCGCTGTGTTCGGCGATGTAGCTCGCCAGCTGTTGCCCCACCACGCGCAGGAGATCGAAGTCCTCCCAGTCGAGCTTGCGCGCTAGTGGCGGACGGCCGAGTACGACGAGGCCGACCAGCCGATCGAAATGCAGCAGCGGCACCAGCGCCCAAGCGCCGTGTTCCTCAAGCAGCCATTCCGGGATCAGTGCTGCCTCGCCCTCGTGGTCGGTGCCGGCCCGCACTTCGTCGAGATCGGCAATGAACCCGCGCCGCTCGAAGAACTGCGCGGCGGCGAGCGGCATCGCATCGGCAGGCACATCGATCGTCGGCCATTGCCAGCGGGCAGCGAGCACGAGATCGCCGGCTTCGCCCGGAATCAGCATGATCCCGCTGGCGCTGTCAGTAATGTCCGCCAGTGCCTGGACAACGCGTGCGTGAAGCGGCGAAGCACCCGGTCCGCCGCGCCCGATCGTGCGGGTGAAGCGCAGCCACTCGGCACGGTAGTCATAGCGGTGCTGGAAGAAATGCTTGGCCAGCATCACGTTGAGCCAGCCACGCAAGCGCCCCGAGGGCACCAGCGCAAGGATCACCACCGTCGTCGCAAACGCAAAGCCCAGCTGGGCCAGTTGGCTGACATTGCCGCCAAGCCAGGCGACCGACTGCGCTGCGGCGACCATCAGGATCAGGTAGCCGCCGATCACCAGCAGCGAAAGCGACTGGAACGCGACCGAGCGGCTGGGCGAGAAGCGCAGCGCCGATCCGCCGCGCACGGTGCCCACCGAAACCAGCAAGACCGCCGCGATCTGCACGAGCCCGCGCAGCGCCACCATCTCCTGCGGGATCATCCGGCCAAGATAGGCAATCGTGTAGAAGTTGAGATCGTAGCCCCACATCAGCGCGAGCGCGAGCGCGGTCCAGCGCACGGCATCACGCTGCCCGCTGATCGCACCGACATAAAGGTTGTGCACCAGCACCAGCGCGCCGGTCGTCAACAGCAAGCGGAACATCACCGAAAGCTGGAAGATCATCGCGGTGGCGGGCAGGATCGCTGCAAAGCGGATCGCCAGCACCAGCAGCACGATCTGGAACAGCTCGACCATCGCGAGCACGGCAAGGACCGGGCGCACCTGAACGACGCTGGTATGCCGGTTGTCGCGCGCGAAAAGCGAATAGACCACTGCCAGCCAGCACAGGTTGCGCAGCATTTCGAACGCTTGCGTGAGGGCCGCACTCGCCCCGAACGAGGAGCTGAGCAAGGTCCACGCGGTCGTCAGCGTCAGCGCCGCGATCAGGGCACGACTGCTCTCCTTGCCGCGCCGCCCGCGGTCGGCCAGCCACACCGTGAGCAGCATCGCCGCGAAGGCCGCGACGAGATAGCTCCACTGGCCAAGGCCGGTCCATCCGAGCGGACTATGCATGAAGGCACCCCGCCGCCACTCAGCGCGCGCCCTCGTTCCAAAGCACCACGCGCAGCGTCTGGAGGAGGATCAGGAGATCAAGGAAGGGGCTGTAGTTCTTGGCGTAGTAGAGATCGTATTCGAGCTTGTGGCGCGAATCCTCGATCGAGGCCCCATAGGGATAGTTGATCTGCGCCCAGCCGGTGATGCCCGGCTTCACCATGTGGCGCTCGGCATAGTAGGGCAGCTTGTCCTCAAGGTCGGAGACGAACTCGGGCCGCTCCGGACGAGGGCCGACAAAGCTCATCTCGCCCTTGAGCACGGTCCAGGCCTGCGGCAGCTCGTCGATCCGCAGCTTGCGGATCAGGCGGCCGATGCGGGTCACGCGCGGATCGTCCTTGGCTGCCCACTGCGCCCCGCCCTTTTCGGCGTCGGTGCGCATCGAGCGCAGCTTGATCAGGCTGAAGCTCTGGCCATAGAGCCCGACGCGGGTCTGGCGGAAGAAGGCCGGGCCGCGGCTATCAAGCTTCACGAGGATCGCGAAAAGCGCGATGACCGGGGCGGTCAGCACGAGCAGCACAAGGCTCGCGCAGATGTCGAAGACGCGTTTGAACGCGCTCGAGATCATCCGGCCCGAAGAAAACCCGTCCGAAAAGATCAGCCAGCTCGGATTGACCGTGTCGAGATCGACGCGGCCCGTCTCGCGCTCCATGAAGGTCGAGAAGTCATTGACGTGGACGCCGGTCGTCTTGATCCGCAGCAGGTCCTTGAGTGGCAGCGCGTTGCGCCTCTCCTCAAGCGCGAGCACCACTTCGCTCACGCCCAGGTTCTCGACATAGCGCGTGAGGTTGTGGATCGCGTTGCGGTTGATCGCTTCCTTGATCACCGGCGCGCTGTCGCTCATGCCGATGAAGCCAACGATGACGAAGCCTGCTTCGAGCCGTTCGCCAAGCTGGCGCAGCCGCTCTGCCCGGTCGCCCGCACCAAGCACCAGCACGCGCCGGCGGAAGACCGCAGTCCCCAGCAGGCCGCCCAGCAGGATGCGGATGAACACCAGCAGCGCCATCGCGATGAACATCGCGTAGAAAAGGTTGGATCGCCACAGGGTGCGCCCCGGCAACACGAAGTAGACGAATGAGAGCGCGATGATGCCGAGGCTGATCGCCACCAGCAGCCTTGCGGTGGCATAGCGCATCGAGCGCAATGCGTCCGATCCATAGACCCCGACCGCAATCATCGCAGTCTGCACCAACCCGGCAAAGATCAGCAGCGGTATCCAGCGGTCCGCGACTTCGCCGCCATCAATGCCGATCTGGTGCGCGCGCAAGGTCCAGCCGAGTTCACCTGCCGCGATCAGCAGGACGAAATCGAGCAGTGCCAGCAGGAACACCGCGTTCGGGATGTAGAGTTTGAACAGACGGATCATACCGACTGTCTACCCGTGAAGGGGTAAACCGTCGGTAAACTTAACACCCCTTCGGCACAGCAAAATGCCGAAAAACCCGCAAAAACGCGCGCCCCCCGAGGGCGGCGCGCGTTGTCTGTCGGTCTTGTTTACAGGCTACCTCATTGTGACGGAGCAGCCTTGGTAGCCGCCGCTTCGGCAGCATTGCCTGCCTTTGTCGCTGCCTTGCTGACACTGGTTGCCGCATCGGCAATCGCGTTGTCTTTGCGCGCGCTGCTGTTCGACATGTTGGTCAGAAAGAGCACCCCAACCACCAGTGCAATCAGCAACACCACCGCAATGATCCAACCCGAGCCGCCGCCCGAAGGACGCTCTACTTCGACAATACGCTCATCAACCATCGCTTGATCCCTCACTTTTGCTTACTGGCTAGGATAATGAGCGGGGCATGCTGTTTGTTCCGCATCGGCCAAATACGCGCTGGCGGAATGCGGGCTGCAGTGTCATCTTCGGCCCCATGCGGGAGAAGGAACTGCGGCTCGCACTGGTCTGCTATGGCGGGATCAGTCTTGCGGTCTACATGCACGGCGTCACCAAGGAGATCTGGTACGCCACACGCGCCAGCCGCGCGTTTCATGAGGAACGCCCTCGCGGCAATCTGGGCAAGGCCGGCGCGGAAGCTGTCTACCGGCGCCTGCTCGAAACGCTTGTCCACACCCGCGATCTGAAGCTGCGCATTCTGCCCGATATCATCTCCGGAGCGAGCGCGGGCGGGATCAACGGCGTGTTCCTCGCGCAGGCCCTTGCCAGCGGGCAGAGCCTCGAGCCGCTCACCACGCTCTGGCTGGAGCGGGCAGATGTCGAGGTGCTGCTCGATCCCGATGCGCGGCCCTGGAGCCGATTTGCCAAGTTCTGGGCACAGCCGCTGGTGTGGTTCCTGCTCAAGCGCCCGGGCAATGTCGTCAGCCGCACGGTTGCCTCGGCCAGCACGCGCCGGGAAGTGCGCCTCAAGCTCTCCCACCTCATCCGCGCGCGCTGGTTCGCCCCGCCCTTCAGCGGGATCGGCTTCTCGCACCTGCTCGCAGAAGCGTTCGATGCGATGGCTGCCTCCGGGGCGGAAAGCGGCGTAACCTCAGCGCCGCTGCTGCCCGCCGGCCACCCGCTCGATCTTCTCGTGACTGCCACCGATTTCAACGGGCACCTCGAAGACTTGCAGCTCAACAGCCCGCCAGTGGTCGAGGAAAGCGAGCACCGCCTGGCCATCGGCTTTCGCCGCAATGCCGCAGCCGGCGCGGGCGAGGACATTGCCGAGCGCCCCGAACTCGTCTTCGCCGCGCGCTCGACCGCAAGCTTTCCCGGTGCATTTCCCCCGCTCATGTTGGCGGAAATGAATCAGCTCACATCCGAGCGCGGGCTTGCCTGGCACGGGCGCGACGCGTTCCTGAAGCGGGTGATGCCCAGCCGCTGGAAGCGCGGGCAGCTTGCCGATGTGGCGCTCGTCGATGGCGCAGTGCTCGTCAACCGGCCCTTCGCGCCGGCCATGGCAGTGCTGCGCGATCGGCCCGCACAGCGCGAAGTTGATCGCCGTTTCGTCTATATCGACCCCAGCCCTGCCCGTGCCGCGATGCCTGATCATATGGAGCGCTCGGTCGGGTTCTTCTCGGCGATCTTCGGCTCGCTCTCCTCGATCCCGCGCGAGCAACCGATCCGCGACAACCTCGAAGCGCTCGAAGCCCAGTCGCGTGAGCGCGCGCGCCTTCGGATGATCGTCGATACTCTGCGCGGCGAGATCGACACGGCGGTGGAGCGCCTGTTCGGCTACACCTTCTTCTTCGACCAGCCGACCCAGAAGCGCCTGACCGCATGGCGCGCCAAGGCGCAGCAGGCCGCCGCCGAACAGGCAGGCTTCGCGTTCCATGGCTATGCGCAAGTCAAGCTTGCCGGGATCGTCACTGCGCTCGCGCATGTGCTAGAGGAGGCCATGATCGAGGCACCACCACGCGGTGCGGTCGAGGCCGAACTCTGGGCGCATCTCGCAACGCTCGGCTTCGACCGGCTGGCACAGGCCAAGGGCGGTGCCACCGCAGAGGCCATCGCTTTCTTCCGCGCCCACGACCTCGGCTTTCGCATCCGCCGCCTGAAGCTGCTTGCGCGCCGCCTGACACAGGACTGGGACGATGCCGAAGGGATCAACCCCGCCGAACGCGAGGCCGCGCGCGACATCGTCTACCGCGCACAGGCGCTCTACCAGGCCAAGGAAACCGCCGCCGGGCTGGGCGAGGACTTCGCCGAAGCGGCTGCCGGTGTCCTCATTCGGCCGGCAGATGTGCTCGCCGCCATCGCCAACCGGCGCGATCTGCCCGCCATCGATGTGGTGGTGGATACAATGATCGTCGAAGGGCTTGCCGCGATGAGCAAGCCGCTGCGCCGCCGCTTCCTCTACGCCTACCTCGGCTTCCCGTTCTACGACGTTGCCACGCTGCCGCTGCTGCAGGGCGAAGGCATGGGCGAATTCGATCCCGTGAAGGTCGATCGCATTTCTCCGGAAGACGCGGTGTCGATTCGCGCCGGAGGCACCTATGCCTGCCTCAAGGGGGTCGAGTTCTTCCACTTCGGCGCGTTCTTCGCGCGCGCCTACCGCGAGAACGACTACCTCTGGGGCCGCCTCCACGGCGCCGAACGCACGGTCGATCTGATCGCCTCGACCGCCGAGCCGCCGCTCCCCCCAGGCGTGATACGCCAGTTCAAGCGCGACGTTTTCCTCGCCATCCTCGAAGAGGAAAAGCCGCGCCTGACCGCCGAGGCCGGCATGGTTGACAGCGTGATCGCCGAAGTGAACGCGATGTTCGCAGAAGGCTGAGCTCTTGACGCAACGTCGTCATTGCTTCGCTACGGTCGCAATGACGAGAAAATCGGTCGAACCGAGAGAGTATGACTACTCCGTCAGATCGTTCCACGCATCCTTGATCCGATCGAAGAACCCCTTCGATTGCGGGGTTTCCTCGCCAGTCTCGGTCGCCTGGAATTCGCGCAGCAGTTCGCGCTGGCGGGCAGAAAGCTTAGTCGGCGTCTCGACCTGAATCTCGATCACCAGATCGCCCGAGCCGCGCCCCTGCAGCACCGGCATGCCCGCGCCGCGCTTGCGCAGCTGCTTGCCAGACTGGATGCCGGCGGGGATCTCGATCTTGTGCCGCGCCCCGTCGACACCCGGGATCTCGATCTCGCCGCCGAGCGCCGCCTTGGTGAAGCTGATCGGGCAGCGCGTCAGCAACGTCGTGCCCTCGCGCTCGAACATGCGGTGGCGCTTGATGTGGAGGAAGATGTAGAGATCGCCCGGCGGCGCGCCGAACGGCCCCGCCTCGCCCTTGCCGGCCAGCCGGATGCGCGTACCGTTGTCGACCCCGGCCGGAATCTGCACTTCGAGCTTCTGCTCGGCATCGACCCGGCCCTCGCCGCGGCAGAACTTGCAAGGGCTCTCGATCACCTCGCCGCGGCCATGGCACGTCGGGCAGGTGCGCTCGACCATGAAGAAGCCCTGCTGTGCGCGCACCTTGCCGTGCCCGCCGCAGAGGTTGCAGCGCCGCGCCGAAGTGCCCGGCGTCGCGCCGGTGCCGCTGCAGGGCTGGCAGCTCTGCGCCACCTCGACCGCAATCTCGGCGGACTTGCCGTGGAACGCGTCTTCGAGCGTGATCTCCATGTCGTAGCGCAGATCGCCGCCGCGGCGCGCCTGCTGGCGTCCGCCGCCGCCGAACGCGCCGCCAAAGATCGTCTCGAAGATATCGCCCAGATCGCCGAAATCCGCGCTGCCGCCGAAGCCACCGGGACCAGCGCCACCGCCGCCCTGCTGGAACGCAGCATGGCCATAGCGATCATAGGCCGCCCGCTTCTGCGGATCGGAGAGGCAGGCATAAGCCTCGTTGATCTGCTTGAACTTGGCTTCGCTATCCTGGCACCCCGGATTCTTGTCCGGGTGATACTTCATCGCCAGCTTGCGATAAGCGGACTTGAGCACCTTGTCGTCCGCGGTGCGCTCCACTTCGAGCAGCTCATAGAAATCGATTTCAGCCGACATTGCGGTTCCCATCCCAGAACAACGGCCCGCCGCCTGCGCCCGAAGGACAGGCAGCGGGCCGGTTCATCGCAACATCACTTGGTGTCGTCGACTTCCGAGAACTCGGCGTCGACCACGTCTTCGGCGTCCTTCGGAGCCTCGGCACCCGGTGAAGAAGCAGCAGCCTGCTCCCTCTCGTAGATCGCCTGGCCCATCTTCATCGCCTTTTCGGTGAGCGCCTGGGTCTTGGCGTTCATGTCGGCCGGGTCGCCGCCTTCGATCGCCGTCTTGGCTTCAGCGATCGCCGCTTCGATCTCGGCCTTCAGCGAAGCATCGATCTTGTCGCCGTTCTCTTCCAGCTGCCGCTCGGTCGCGTGGACAAGGCTGTCGGCGTTGTTGCGCGCCTCGGCCGCCTCGCGACGCTTCTTGTCCTCTTCGGCGAACTTCTCGGCATCGCGGACCATCTGCTCGATGTCGTTGTCCGAAAGCCCGCCCGAGGCCTGGATGCGGATCTGCTGCTCCTTGCCGGTGCCCTTGTCCTTGGCGCTGACGTTCACGATGCCATTGGCGTCGATATCGAAGGTCACCTCGATCTGCGGAACGCCGCGCCGCGCCGGCGGAATGCCGACGAGGTCGAACTGCCCGAGCAGCTTGTTGTCCTGCGCCATCTCGCGCTCGCCCTGGAACACGCGGATCGTCACCGCCTGCTGGTTATCCTCGGCGGTCGAGTAGACCTGGCTCTTCTTGGTCGGGATCGTGGTGTTGCGGTCGATCATCTTGGTCATGATGCCGCCCAGCGTCTCGATGCCCAGCGAAAGCGGGGTCACATCGAGCAGCAGCACGTCCTTGACATCGCCCTGCAGCACGCCGGCCTGGATCGCCGCGCCCATGGCGACGACTTCATCCGGGTTCACGCCGGTGTGCGGTTCCTTGCCGAAGAACTCCTTCACGATTTCACGCACGCGCGGCATACGGGTCATGCCGCCGACGAGCACGACATCGTCGATGTCCTTTGCGGTGACGCCCGCATCGGCCAGCGCCTTGCGGCACGGCTCAAGTGTGCGCTCGATCAGCTTGGCGACGAGCTTCTCCAGATCCGAACGCGTCACCGTCTCGACGAGATGGAGCGGCGTGGTGCTGCCACCTTCCATGCGCGCGGTGATGAAGGGCAGGTTGATCTCGGTCGTCTGCGCGCTCGAAAGTTCGATCTTGGCCTTCTCGGCAGCTTCCTTGAGGCGCTGCAGCGCAAGCTTGTCGGTGCGGAGATCCATGTTCTCCTTCGACTTGAACTTGTCCGCGAGGTACTCGACCAGCACGTTGTCGAAGTCTTCACCGCCGAGGAACGTGTCGCCGTTGGTGGACTTCACCTCGAACACGCCGTCACCGATCTCGAGCACCGAGATATCGAACGTGCCGCCGCCAAGGTCGTAAACCGCGATGGTCTTGCCGTCCTGCTTGTCGAGGCCATAAGCGAGCGCGGCTGCGGTCGGCTCGTTGATGATGCGCAGCACTTCAAGGCCCGCGATCTGCCCGGCGTCCTTGGTCGCCTGGCGCTGCGCGTCGTTGAAGTAGGCCGGCACGGTGATCACCGCCTGCGTCACGGTCTCGCCGAGATACGATTCGGCGGTTTCCTTCATCTTCTGGAGAATGAAGGCCGAAATCTGCGAGGGGCTGTAATCTTCGCCGCCCGCCTTGACCCACGCGTCGCCGTTCTTGCCCTTGACGATGCCATAGGGAACCAGCGCCATGTCCTTCTGGGTCATGGGATCTTCGAAGCGGCGGCCGATCAGGCGCTTCACCGCGAAGATCGTGTTGTCAGGATTGGTCACGGCCTGACGCTTGGCGGGCTGCCCGATCAGGCGCTCGCCATCCTTGGTGAAAGCGACGATCGAGGGCGTGGTGCGCGCGCCTTCGGAATTCTCGATGACCTTCGAAGTACCGCCGTCCATCACCGCAACGCAGCTGTTGGTCGTGCCGAGGTCGATGCCGATAACTTTAGCCATGTTTTCCTGTTTCCTTGCCCTTTGGACGCTGCGGGTGCGGCCCCCCGAACCGGGCAAGCCTTCGTCTATGCAGCTCCGTCACTGGGCGATATAGGTCGCCTTCTTCCCGGGACAAGGCCTGCCCCCGCACCTATATTACGTCTCGTATCAAGACTGGAGAGAGCCTCGATGCCCCCTATCCGTTCCGCAGCCGTCATCCTTGTCGCAAGCGCAGGCCTGCTGGCAATCGCAGGGTGCAGCGGCAATACGCCCGAAGCCGCCCCATCGGCATCGGCATCTGCCTCCACTGCCCCCGGCGCGGCACTTGATCCCGCCGCACCCGACAATGCCCCCAACGTAAGCGTGATCGAACCGGTCATCAAGCTCCCGGCCGTGCCCGGCAATCCCGGCGTGCTCTATTTCACGATCCAGCAGACGGCGGGCAAGGCCAACACGCTCGTCGCCGTTCATGTCGATGGCGCCGGCCGCGCGGAAATGCATGAGACGAAGACGGAAAATGGCGTCTCCTCGATGGCGCCGGTCACCTCGGTCGCCTTCAGCGCGGACAAGCCTGCCGAGTTCAAGGCCGGAAGCTATCATGTCATGCTGTTCAATCTCGCCAGCACGATGAAGCCGGGCAAGGATGTCGAAGTCACCTTCACGCTCGCCAATGGCGACAAGGTCAGCACCTTCGCCAAGGTCGAGGAAGTGGGCGCGATGGAAGGCATGATGGATCACATGTGATCGCGGCGCCCATGGTTCCCCCCGGGGGCGAAAGGCCGCTTACGCCGGGCGAACAGGCGCTCGCGCAAAGCGTTTTCGGCGGCGCGCTGGATCTTGCACCTGTTCGGATCCGGCGGCGCCGCTTCTTCCCCTTCCAGCCGCGCGCCACCGTGATGGCGCCGATGGGGCACGTGCATTTCCATCCGGCAAGCCCTCACTACCATGACGATTTCGCGCAGGCGCCGCTCGGTCTGCAGGCGCTTTTTATCCACGAGCTTGTGCATGTCTGGCAGACGCAGCAGCGCGGGCGGTTCTATCTCCCGCTGATGCGCCACCCGTTCTGCCGCTATGACTACCGCTTCGATCCGGCACGGCCATTCACGGCCTACGGCATTGAGCAGCAGGCCGAGCTTGTGGCGCACGCCTTCCTCGCAGCACAGGGTGCGCCGCACGGCGCGGCCCCTTCGCTTGCGGCGCTGCAATCCGTACTGCCGTTCCCGATCGGGTCTGCCTGACCGGGCGCATCGCAATAGCTCAGCAGCGGACCTGGTACTCGTAGCCATCGCGGTCGCGGCGATAGCAGCGACCATGCTTCTTGATCAGCGAACCGCCGACTGCGCCCGCCGCGGCGCCAATCGCCGCGCCGGTGCCGACATCGCCGCCCGTTGCGCCGCCGATCACCGCGCCGCCTGCTGCACCAAGCAGCGCGCCTTCGGCGCCGTAGTTACGCGCGCAGCCTGCGAGCGAGAACGCCGCGACGGCAATGACGGGAATCATGATCTTGTGTTTCATCGTCCAGTCTCCTTGCGGCCCCCGAATGATTAACCCTGCCAAGCAGAAACGCGCGTGCCGCCGCCGGGTTCCGCCACGCGAAAGGCTTTCCGCTGCGCTATGGTGCAAACACGCCTGACCGTGTCACGATCCCGCTGCACAAGAGGGACCGCACCCATGCCGCACGCCGTCGATACCCATGCCGTTCTCGATGCTGTCGCCGCCGCGCGCGGCGGCATCCGTAACGTGTTCGACGATATCGATCCGAAGCGTCTCGCGCACATCTGCGTCGATATGCAGAACGGTTTCATGGAGGAAGGCTCACCGGTCGAAGTGCCGATGGCACGCGAGATCGTCGGCAACATCAACCGTATCAGCGCCGCTATCCGCGCGGCCGGCGGGCTCAACGTGTTCCTGCGCTTCACTACGCCCGATGCCGCCAGCTGGTCGGTTTTCGTCCGCCGCCTCGGCTCAGGCGCGGCTGCCCACCGCGCTGCCTTCACCCCCGGCGCGCACTATCACGATTTCTGGCCCACGCTCGATGTCCGGCCCGAAGACGCCGTGATCGACAAGCATCGCTTCAGCGGCTTCACCCCCGGCACCAGCGATCTCGACGCCGTTCTGAAAGCGCGCGGCATCGACACCGTGCTGATCACCGGCACCCTCACCAACTGCTGCTGCGAAAGCACCGCGCGCGATGCGATGCAGTTCAACTACCGCGTGCTGTTCGCGGGCGACGCCAATGCCGCGCTGACCGACGCCGAACACGTCGCCACGCTGCACAGCATGGCGTTCGTGTTCGCCGATCTCTACGATACGGACGAAGTGCTGGGGTTGCTGGGCTGAGATAGGCCCCCTCGCCCCACCAAGTCGTCATGGTGAGGCCTAGTTTAGATCAATCCGGCTTCTTCGCCACCGCCACCATCGCAGCGCGCAGCAGGCGGTCCTTGATCATGTAGCCGGCCTGCAGTTCCTGCAGCACGGTGCCCGGCTCCACATCGTTGGAAGGAATTTCCAGCATCGCCTGGTGCTGGTGCGGATCGAGCGGCAGGCCCTTGGCGGCAATCCGGCTGATGCCGTGGCTGGAAAACACCTTCTCGATCTCGCGCCCCGTCGCTTCGAGGCCGGCGACAAGGTTCTTCATCTTGTCGTCCTCGCGCAGCTCCGCCGGAATCGATTCGAGCGCGCGCGACAGGTTGTCCGCAACCGAGAGAATGTCGCGCGCAAAGGCCGTTGCGGCATAGCTGCGCGCGTCCGCCATTTCCTTTTCCATGCGGCGGCGCACGTTCTGCGTCTCGGCCTTGGCGTAAAGCACATCCTGCTTAGCCGCCTCCAGATCGGCCTTCAGCGCTTCGAGCAATTCGGCCTGAACATTGCCGCCATCGGTCAGTTCGGAAGGCACGCCTTCAAGCTCTGCCGCCACTTCGGCATCCGTAGGGCGCGTGTCGTTATCAGTCATTTTCGCGTAAATCCGTCCTGCGTGATGATCCTGCTCAGAGATTGAGCCGTGAAATCAACCATGGGGACAACCCGCGCATAATTCAACCGCGTAGGCCCGATAACGCCCACAACTCCGACAACACGCCCCTCGCCATCACGCCAGGGCGCCGCGATCACCGACGAGCCCGAAAGCGAGAACAGCCGGTTCTCGCTGCCGATGAAAATGCGCGCGCTGTCCGCCTCGCGCGCGGCATCGAGCACGCCTGCGATAGCCTCGGCGCTTTCGAGTTCGTCGAGCAGCTGCCGCACCCGCTCGATATCGCCGAGCGCCGCTTCATCGAGCAGGTTGGCCTGCCCCCGCACCACCAGCACCGGCCGCTGCGCCGCATCGCGGCTCCACACCGCAAGGCCGCGCTCGACGAGCGCCGCACTTGCCGTATCGAGCGCCGAACGCCCGCTCGCGATCTCGGCGCGGATCGCCTGCAAGGCATCCGCCAAAGTGCGCCCGGCCATGCGCGCGGTGAGGTAATTGCCCGCCTGTTCGAGTGTCGAAGCGCTGGCCGCGCCCGGAAGATCGATCACCCGGTTCTCGACGCTACCGTCATCCCCCACCAGCACCACCAGCGCCCGCGCCTGCCCCAGCGGCACGAAGGAAATCTGCGCCAGCCGCATCTCGCGCCGCGGCACCATCACGACGCCCGCCGCCGCCGAAAGATCGGACAGCGCCGAACTTGCCGCCGCCAGCGCGGCCTCGATGGAACCGCCCTCAGACAGCCCCCGCTCGATCTTTGCGCGTTCCGCCGCCGAAGGCTCAGCCGCCTGCATGATCCCATCAACAAAGAGCCTGAGGCCCACCTCGGTCGGCATCCGTCCCGCGCTCGTATGCGGCGCCGCGAGCAGGCCGGCATCCTGCAATTCCTGCAGCACCGAACGGATCGAGGCGGGCGACAAGCCCACCGCCCCGCTCCCGGCAAGGGTGCGCGAGCCCACCGGCTGGCCGCTGGCGATATAGCCTTCGACCACCAGCCGAAAGATTTCACGGGCTCGCAGCGTGAGTTCTGAAAGTCCGGGTCCTGCCATACCCCCTATCTAGGACAGATCATCGCGCCGTGAAAGGCGTCGCAAATCCCGTCTTTTCGTGCCGCAGGGCCTTTCATTCCGCTCCGCGCGGGCTAAAGGCAGCGCAAACAGCAGACAAAGGAATTCCCATGCGTCCCTCAGGCCGCGCCGCAGATGAAATGCGCGCCATCACGATCGAAACCGGCTTCACGAAGCACGCCGAAGGCTCGGTGCTGATCGGCTTCGGCGATACCAAGGTGCTCGTCACCGCCTCGGTCGAGGAACGCGTGCCGCCCTTCATGCGCGGCAAGGGCGAAGGTTGGGTCACGGCAGAATACTCGATGCTTCCCCGCGCCACCCACACGCGCGGCAGCCGAGAGGCGGCAAAGGGCAAGCAATCGGGCCGCACGCAGGAAATCCAGCGCCTGATCGGCCGTTCCTTGCGCGCCGTCACCGATCTCAAGAAGCTTGGCGAACGCCAGATCACGCTCGATTGCGACGTGATCCAGGCCGATGGCGGCACCCGCACTGCCTCGATCTCGGGCGCGTGGATCGCGCTGCGCCTTGCCGTGCAGAAGCTGATGGACGCGGGCGCAATCACCGAGGACCCGCTCACCCGCAAGGTCGCCGCCATCTCCTGCGGCATTCACAACGGCACGCCCGTGCTTGATCTCGACTACATCGAGGACAGCTCGGCCGACGCCGACGCCAACTTCGTGCTGATTGAGGGCGGCCACATCGCTGAGGTGCAGGCCACTGCGGAAGGCGCGACCTATGACGAGGAAGGCCTGCTGCGCCTCCTTCGCCTCGCCCGCATCGGCTGCACCGAGATCTTCGCCGCACAGGCCCGCGCTGTCGGCCAATGACCCGGCTCCTCGCGCCCGGAAAGCTCGTCATCGCCACGCACAACGCGGGCAAGCTGCGCGAGATCCGGGCGCTTTTGGAGCCCTACGGCATGGACTGCCTCTCGGCGGGTGAACTCGGCCTGCCCGAGCCCGCCGAAACCGGCACCACCTTTGCCGAGAACGCGCTGATCAAGGCCCATGCCTCGGCCAGCGCTTCGGGCCTTCCCGCGCTCGCTGATGATTCCGGTCTCTGCGTAGTGGCCTTGGGCGGAGCACCCGGCGTTTACACCGCCGATTGGGCCGAAGCCGCACCCTACGAAGGCGGCCCGGGCCGTGACTGGTACATGGCCATGGGCAAGGTCGAGGGCAAACTCGCCGAACTCGGCCCCCAAACCTCGCGCGACTGCTGGTTCGCCTGCGTCCTGGCGCTCGCGTGGCCCGATGGCCGCGAGGCGGTCTACGAAGGCCGCGCCATGGGCTCGCTCACATGGCCGCCGCGCGGAACCATGGGTTTCGGCTACGATCCGGTCTTCGTGCCCTCAGGCGATACGCGCACTTTCGCCGAGCTCGATCCAGCCGAAAAGCACAAGATCAGCCACCGCGCCGACGCTTTTTCGAAGCTCGTTTCTTCGGCGCTGACGGACTGACGGCATCGGGTTTGGGCGCGGGCTGCATTGTCTGCGCCGATGGCTTGTAGTCATATACCGGCTGTCCGGCGATGTTCCCCGCGGGCCAGTAGCGGCACACCAGAAAATCACGCCGCGCATTGCCGACAAGCGCGCAGCCGACTTCGCGCGTGTCCTTCCACACCATCTGCGTATAATGCCCGACATCCTCCCAGCGCCCGGTGGTCGAAACATCGGGAAAGAGGCCGCGCTTGAACTGCTTGCCCTCGTCGACGAAGAAACCGATCATTTCCTCCGGCGTGTAGTCGTCCTTGGTGCCGAACCAGAGGTTTTCGCCCTCGCCGCCATCAGCCCCTACCGGCGCGTGCTCGAACATGTCGGAGACTGCCAGCGTCTGCGCCCATTTCTTCGCGTGGTCGGCCAGCTTGGAGCTCCACACCAGCGGTTTCAGCCCCACCTTCACCCGTTCGGCGTTCTGCGCGGCAAGCAGGCGATCCGCCACTGTCTCGGTCGGCGTGACGGTGACTTGAGCCGCCAGCGGCGGCGCGCCAATCAGCGTGGCAACGGCAACGATGGCAAGTGCGCGAATCCCCGGCATATGAACTGTCCCCAATCCTTTGCCGCTTGACTTTACCAGCCCGACTCAGGCTGGAAAGAGACATGGCCTTTGCCCTTTATATCCACTGGCCGTTCTGCCTCGCCAAGTGCCCCTATTGCGATTTCAATAGCCATGTCCGCGAGAAGACCGACATCGCCGAATGGCAGAAGGCGCTGCTCGCCGACATGGCGCATGAGGCGGCCCTGACAGGCGGGCGCGAGCTGACCTCGATCTTCTTCGGCGGCGGCACGCCCTCCTTGATGCCGCCCGCACTGGTCGCGTCGCTGATCGAGGCGGCGAGCCGCCACTGGCGCTTCGCCCCCGATATCGAGATTACGCTGGAAGCCAATCCATCCTCGGTCGAAGCGGCGAACTTCGCCACGCTTGCGGGTGTCGGGATCAACCGCGTTTCCCTCGGCCTGCAGGCACTGGACGATGCAGCACTCAGCTTCCTCGGCCGCCTTCACAATGCTGCCGAGGGCCTAGCCGCGCTGGAAGTGGCGCAGCGCCATTTCGCCCGCGTCAGCTTCGATCTCATTTACGCCCGCCCCGATCACTCACCGGAACTGTGGGAAACCGAACTCACCCGCGCGCTGGCGCTCGGCACCGGTCATCTCTCACTCTACCAGCTGACCATCGAGCCCGGCACCCGCTTCGCCACGCTGGTACGCGAAGGCAAGTTCACCCCGCTGAATGACGATGCGGCAGGCGATCTCTTCGCGCTCACCCGCGAGCTAACCACCGCGGCAGGCATCCCTGCCTACGAGATCAGCAACCACGCGCGGCCAGGCGAGGAAAGCCGCCACAACCTCGTTTACTGGCGCTATCAGGACTATGCCGGGATTGGCCCCGGCGCCCATGGGCGGCGCGGCAGCTTTGCGACCGTCCGTCACCGCAAGCCCGAAAACTTCCTCAAGGCCGTCACCGTCCAGCACCACGGCATCGCGGACATTCGCGAACTCGGCACAAGGGAGCAGGCTGCCGAAGCACTCCTTATGGGGCTGCGCCTTGCCGAGGGTATCGCGCCCGCCGCGCTCGCCCGGCGTTTTGGCCTTTTCGAGACCGATCTGATCGATCCCGCCAAGCGCGCGTTCTATGCCGAACAAGGCCTTCTCGCCGGCCACGCGGACCGATTGATCGTAACCGAAGCCGGAATGCCGCTCCTCGATGGCCTGCTCGGCGAACTCGTCCCGGCCGGGCTCGTATCGGCATGAGCGCGCCCGATCTGCTCGAAGCCTGGGGTAGCCACCTCGCGCTCGCCCGCCGCCGCTCGCCGCACACCGTCCGCGCCTATGTCGCGACCGCGGCGCGGCTGCTCGCGGCACTTCCCCCGCCGCATGATTGGCCGGCTCTGGCCAAGTTCGAAGTCGGCGATGTGCGCACCCAGCTGGCATCGCGCCGGGCGGACGGCATCGGAAACGTGTCTGCGGCACGCGAACTCTCGGCGCTTAAGGCCTTCCTCAGCTTCGCACGGACGCAGGCTGGCAGTCCGGACGCCCCGCCGCCCCGCTTGCGCGGACCCCGGATCAAGAAGGGCCTGCCCCGCCCGGTCACGCCGGACGATGCGGTGAACCTTGCGGCCATGGTCGCGGACGAGGGCGCCGAGCCATGGA
Source organism: Novosphingobium sp. (assembly GCF_027489515.1). Taxonomy (GTDB): domain Bacteria; phylum Pseudomonadota; class Alphaproteobacteria; order Sphingomonadales; family Sphingomonadaceae; genus Novosphingobium. The sequence continues at coordinate 45,021 of NZ_JAIXZS010000015.1, forward strand.
TCGGCGCGCGCGACCGCGCCGTCCTCCTCCTGCTCTACGGAGCGGGTCTGCGCATCGCCGAGGCGCTTTCGCTCACCGCCGCCGCGCTGCCGCTTGGCGATGCGCTCACCGTCATCGGCAAGGGCGGCCGCCAGCGCGTCGTGCCGATCCTTCCGATTGTGAAAGCGGCGGTGGAAGACTACGCCGCGAAAGTCCCCTTCCCGCTCGAGCGCCACGCCCCGCTGTTCCGCGGCGCAAAGGGCGGACCGCTCGCGCAGGCGATGATCCAGCGTGCCGTCGCCCGCGCGCGGACCGTGCTGGGCCTGCCCGCCACCGCCACGCCCCATGCGCTGCGCCACAGCTTTGCCACGCACCTGCTTGGCGCGGGGGCAGACCTCAGGAGCCTGCAGGAACTGCTCGGCCACGCGAGCCTGTCCTCGACGCAGATCTACACCAAGGTCGATGCTGCCACGCTCCTCGATGTCTATCGAAACGCGCATCCGCGGGCCTGAGTGCGCCCGCCTACTTCCCCGCCGAGCGCGGCAGGCGCAGCACCGCCATAAGGCCGCCCAGATCCTCGCTCTCGCCGAGCGTGATCGATCCGCCGTAAAGTTCGGCCACATCGCGCACGATGGCAAGGCCGAGTCCCGTGCCGGGCTTGCCTGTATCGAGCCGGGCGCCGCGCGCGAAAAGCTTGTCGCGCGCCTCGTCCGGGATGCCCATCCCGTCGTCCTCGATCCAGATCTCGCAGGTCTTCGGATCGTCGGGCACCGCATCGATCGTCACGAAGACCGAACCGCCGCCATATTTCGCCGCGTTCTCGATCAGATTGCCGAGAATCTCGTCGAGATCCTGCCGTTCGATCGCGACGCTCGCCTCGCGGTTGCCATCCATGTCGAAGCGCACATGCGGATAGAGCCGCACGACCGCGCGCTCCACCGCCTCGGCGCTTTCGCCCACGCTGGCACGCGAAAGGCCGGTGGCGCGGCGGCCGACTGCGCGGGCACGGGCGAGGTGATGGTCGACTTGCCGGCGCATCACCGCCGCCTCGCGGATCACCGTGTCCGAAAGGTCATCGGCCTTCGCCGTCGCGGCGTTCATCACCACTGTCAGCGGGGTCTTGAGCGCATGGGCAAGGTTGCCGGCATGGGTGCGCGCTTCCTCGGCCTGCCGCTCCGAATGGGCGAGCAGGGCGTTGATTTCCTCGACCAGCGGCTGCACTTCAAGCGGCAGGGGCTCGTCCACCCGCCGCGCCTGGCCCTCGCGCATGTCGGCAATCGCGCGTCGCACGCGGCGCAAGGGGCCAAGGCCGTAGTAAGTCTGAAGCGCTGCCATGGCGATAAGGCCGAGCGCGAGCACCACAAACGACCAGATAAGAATTGCGCGGATACGCCGGATCTGCGCGTCAAGATCGCTGCGGCTGGCAGCGACCGCGAACTGCCAGTTGATCGGGCTGCCCGGAAGAATCACCGAGCGTTCGATGATCCGCAGCCGCTCATCTCCGAACTGCTCGCTGTCATAGACGTGCGGCGTGCCGTCGAAGTGATCGCCCCTGAGCTTGAGAGTGCGATCCCAGAGCGAGCGCGAAGGAAAATCCTCGTGTCCCTTGCCGCTGATCTGCCAGTAAAGACCGCTGTTCGGCTCGAGAAAGCGCTGATCGCCGAGGGCTCGATTGAAGAACACTTCGCCATCCGGCCCGATCTCGGCTGAGCCGACCATGGCGGTCAGCATGTAGTCGAGTTGCTTGTCGAAGTTGCTCGTGGCAAGCCCCGTCATCGTTCGGTCTAGCGCAAAGCCGCCGCCCAGCAGCAGCACCGAGATCCACGCCACTGCGATCAGCAGCATGCGCCGCGAAAGCGAGCCCGTATGCGGTGCTGTTGCCGGCTGCGCGTCTGGCGCCGCTGCAGCGGTATCGTCGGGGGCAATCACGCTGTGTTCCACGCCGTGCGCCCCTCAGCCAGTCAGCCCCGGCCGCCCTGCGCCGGGTCGTCGAGGCTATAGCCCAGCCCGCGGATCGTGGTGATCACATCAGGCCCCAGCTTCTTGCGGATGCGCGTCACGAACACTTCGATCGTGTTGGAATCACGGTCGAAATCCTGATCGTAGATGTGTTCGATCAGCTCAGTGCGGCTCACCACCTTGCCCTTGTGGTGGAGCAGATAGGAGAGCAGCTTGTACTCCTGCGCGGTCAGCTTCACCGGCTCGCCGTCGAGCGTCACGCGGCCCGAGCGTGTATCGAGCCGCACGCCGCCCGCGATCAGCTCGGACGAGGAATTGCCCGAAGCGCGCCGGATCAGCGCGCGCAGGCGGGCGATCAGTTCCTCGCTCTGGAAAGGCTTGGCGAGATAGTCGTCCGCGCCGGCATCAAGCCCGGCAACCTTGTCCGACCAGCTGTCGCGCGCGGTCAGAACCAGCACAGGGAACTTGCGCCCCTCCTTGCGCCACATGTTCAGCACCGTCAGCCCATCGATCTCCGGCAAGCCCAGATCGAGGATCACCGCATCGTAATCTTCGGTCGAACCCATGAAGTGCCCGTCCTCGCCATCGACCGAAAGATCGACGGCGTACCCGTTTGACTCGAGCGTGGACTTGAGCTGCTTGCCGAGGGTCGGTTCATCCTCGACGATCAGGATACGCATCGCTTGCCCCTTGCTGCGCCCGCTACCTGCGGGACCACTCTTCGTCTGGCTTGATGGAGCGACAAACCTGAACGGTCAAGGAACGGGGCGTTTTGCCTGCCGAAAGGCTGGGGAATCAGTGCGATTCGCCCAGAATCTGCCCGGTCCGCGCATCGACATCGACGAACACGACCCGCCCGCCCTGGATGAACTTCAGGCGATAGGCCATGGCCGTCGGATCGTATTCGGGCCCGAGGTACTGCATGCCGCGTTTGGTTGGCAGGACGCGCGCCTCGATCTCGCGGAGCGAGCGCACGTTGCCGTTGCGCAAATCGCGGCGCGCCTCCCCCTGTTCATCGGCGCGCTGCTGCGCGTCGGCCGCCGGGGCAAGCGAGACGAGGAGGCCAAGGGCAAGAATCGATGAGGTCCAACGCATGATGCGAAGCGGCATAGCCTCCGCCTTTTGAATAGCTTGTGAACACGATGCGGCGCGCGCTGGTCCGCTCGCCCATCCCCCTAGCCATTCAATATGACAGATCAAGCGGGCGAGTGCCATCACGCCCTTTGCTGATACTGGACCTCGCGGCCCGCCCCCGCTAAGCGCCGCTGCATCATGGCAGCAGCACCGATCCTCAGCTGGGAAGGCCTCGGCCTAAACCAGGGCACAAGCTGGCTGTTCAGGGACCTCGACATCCAGATCGGCCCGCGTGACCGGCTGGCGCTGATCGGTCGCAATGGCGCGGGCAAGACCACGCTGCTGAAGCTCCTTTCGGGCGAAGTCGAAGGCGACAAGGGCACCCGCTCGGTCCAGCCGGGCACGCGCGTCGTCACGCTGGAGCAGGACCCATTCTTCACCGGCTACGATACGCTCATGGATTTCGCGCTTTCGGGCAAGGACGCCCCGCCGCGCCACGAAGTCGAATCCATCGCCGGCCAACTCGGCATCGACCTTTCTCGCAAAGCCGACAGCGCCTCGGGCGGTGAACGCCGCCGCGCGGCGCTCGCCCGCGCGCTCGCCAGCGAGCCCGATCTGCTGTTGCTCGACGAGCCGACCAACCACCTCGATCTCGCCGCGATCGAATGGCTCGAAAGCTGGCTACAACGCTACAACGGCGCCTTCGTCGTCATCAGCCACGACCGCACCTTCCTCGAGCGTCTGACCAAGGCCACGCTTTGGCTCGATCGCGGCTCGCTCCGCCGCCGCGAGATCGGCTTCGGCGGTTATGAAGCGTGGATGGAGGCGGTCTACGCGGAAGAAGCCCGCGCCGCTGACAAGCTCGATGCCAAATTGAAGATCGAAGCGCACTGGCTCGAACGCGGCGTCACCGCGCGGCGCAAGCGCAACATGGGCCGGCTCGAAAAGCTCTGGGAAATGCGCGCCACCCGCGCCGCGATGCTGAGCCCGCAGGGCGCGGCCAAGCTCACCCTCGCCAGCGACGATGCCAAGAGCAAGGCGGTGATCGTCGCAGACAAGATCACCAAGCGCTTCGGCGAACGGGTGATCGTCAAGGACTTCTCGCTGCGGATTACCCGCAAGGACCGCATCGGCCTTGTCGGCGCGAACGGGGCGGGCAAGACGACTCTCCTCAAGCTCCTGACCGGCGAACTGGAGCCAGACAGCGGCACCGTAACCCTCGCCAAGACGCTCACCCCCGTGGTGATCGACCAGCAGCGCAGCCTGATGTCGCCGGAGAAACGCATCCGCGATGTGGTCGCCGAAGGCAGTGACTGGATCGACGTGCAGGGCGTGCGCAAGCATATCCACGGCTACCTCAAGGACTTCCTGTTCGATCCCGGCATGGTCGAAGCGCGTGTCGGCACGCTCTCGGGCGGCGAACGCTCGCGGCTCCTGCTGGCGCGCGAATTCGCCCGCCCCTCGAACCTCCTCGTGCTCGACGAGCCGACCAACGACCTCGATCTCGAAACGCTCGACCTGCTGCAGGAAGTGATTTCGGACTACGACGGCACCGTGCTCATCGTCAGCCACGACCGCGATTTCCTTGATCGCACCGTCACGATCACGCTCGGCATGGATGGCTCAGGCAAAGTCGATGTGGTCGCGGGCGGCTATGCCGACTGGGAAAAGCAGCGCAAGCAGCGCCTCGCAGGCAAACCCGTCCAGCGCGAAACGGCAGACAAACCCGCCGCCGCGCCGCCGCCTCCCCCGCCGCCCAAGAAGGCCAAGCTCACCTACAAGGACCAGCGCGACTACGAACTGCTCCCGGATCGCATCGCCGAGCTTGAAAAAGCCATCGCCCGCGACGAGGCCGCGCTGGCCGACCCCGATCTCTACACCAAAAACCCCACCCGCTTCGCCGCCCTCACCGCCGCGCTCGACAAGGCGCGCGCCGAAAAGGACGCGGCGGAAGAACGCTGGCTGGAACTGGCGGAGATGGTGGAGGGCTAGTCCTCGCGCGGGTCCGTAGCTACTACCGGTCACGTGATCCACGTCCCCACGTCCCCCTGGTTCCACTATCTCGGCGATCTCGCCGCTTGGGGGACCGCCTTTCTCGGCGGCCAGTGGGTCTATCGCCGCCGCCGCGCGAGCGTCGAAACGCTGGCCCGGCAGACGGCGCCGGACTACTTCATAACCCTCGCGCTTGGCGCAGCAGCAGGCGCGTGGCTACTCGGCTCGATCAACACGCTGCAGGCGGCGCGGCCCACGCTTTCGCACTCGGTCGCGGGCGCCCTCGCCGGGGCCATCGTCGCCGTCGAGCTATGGAAATGGGTGCGCGGTGTTCGCGGTTCGACCGGCGGGCCCTTCGTCATTCCGCTGACGCTTGGCATCATGGTCGGCCGCCTCGGCTGCCTTTTCGCCGGCCTTCCCGACCAGACCTTCGGCACCCCTACCAGCCTGCCCTGGGGCGTCGATCTGGGCGATGGCATCGCGCGCCATCCCGTCCAGCTCTACGAATCGCTCGCGATGCTCGGCTTCCTCATCGTCTACTGGCGCGCACTCGTCCGCGAACGCGTGTGGGCCACGCGGCACGGCTTCCACGCCTTCGTCCTGTTCTATGCCATGCAGCGATTTGCGTGGGAGTTCCTGAAGCCCTATCCAAAGGTGCTCGGCCCGCTGAACGTGTTCAGCTTCGCCATGATCGGACTGATCCTTTATGCCCTCGTCTGGATCGCACGTGGAAACGACCGTCCTGCCACCGCCTGAGCGCAAGTCGGCGCCCTATATCTTCCACAGCCAGACCACGAGCCTGTGCGAGACCTGCCTCGAACCCGTTCCCGCCAAGGTCATCATCGAGGAAGGCAGCGTCTACTACCTCAAGCGCTGCGCCGCCCACGGCGTCCAGAAAACGCTGATCAGCGACGATCTCGCCTACTGGCGCGGCCAGAAGGACTGGCTCAAGCCCGGTGACCGCCCGCTCACCGCGCAGACCCGCACCGAGGCGGGCTGCCCGTTCGATTGCGGTCTCTGCCCCGATCACGAGCAGCACAGTTGCCTTGCCATCGTGGAGATCAATTCGGCCTGCAACCTCGCCTGCCCGGTCTGCTTCGCCGATGCCGAGAATGTCCATGGCGTGCATCTGCCGCTGAGCGTGATCGAGGGCATGCTCGATGCGCTCGTCGAAAGCGAGGGCGAGCCGGATCTCGTCCAGCTTTCGGGCGGCGAACCCACGATCCACCCGCAGTTCTTTGAGGTGCTCGATGCGGTGAAGCGCCGCCCGATCCGCCACGTGATGATCAACACCAACGGCGTGCGCATCGCGCAAGACCCGGCCTTCGTGGAACGCCTCGCCACATATGCCCCTCGCCTCGAAGTCTACCTCCAGTTCGACAGCCTGAACGACGAGGCGCTGGTCAACTTGCGCGGTGCCCGCCTCTCGCGCGTCCGCCAGGCCGCTCTGGAAGCACTGGAGCGCGTCGGCCTCTCGACCACGCTGGTCGCCGTCGTGAAGCGCGGGGTCAACGACAGCGAGATTGCGGCAATCGTCAGCCACGCGCTCGAATGGAAATGCGTGCGCGGTGTCACCTTCCAGCCGGTGCAGGATGCCGGGCGCAACGAAGGCTTCGATGGCAAGGCCAACCGCATGCTGATCACCCAGATCCGGCGAGAAGTGGTGAAAGCGGGCGTCTTCGCGGCGGAGGACATGATCCCGCTGCCCTGCAATCCCGATCAGATCTGCATAGGCTACGGTCTGCGCAGCGGTCGCTCCGTCACCCCGATCACCTCGCTGCTCCCGCACGAAGTGCTGCTGAACGGACCCAACACGATCAGCTACGAAGCCTATCCCGCGCTGCGCGAGGCCATGCTGAACCTGTTCAGCCTCGCCACCACGCAGTGCAACACCGAGGAGAAGCTGGCGGGCGTGCTGTGCTGCCTGCCACAGGCGCTGGTGCCGGAAGACCTCGGCTATGCCAACAGCTTCCGCGTCGTGATCCTGCAGTTCCTCGATCGCTACAATTTCGATCTGGCGACGGTGAAACGCAGCTGCGTCCACTTCGTCACGCCCGATCGCCAGATCATCCCCTTCGATACCTACAACACGTTCTACCGCCCCGGCGCCGAAGGCGCGCCGGTGCTCGCCCGCGCCCGGAGGACACCATGAAGCGCCTGTTCGGTGGCCTGCTGCTTGCGGCCGGGATCCTGATCATGCTCCTCAGCGGGCTGTGCACCCTGGTTGTCATCGGCATCGGTGCGTCGGAGGTGGCGCAGGACCCGACGATCCTCGTCGCACTCTACCTCCCGCTCACAGTCGGCGGTGTCCCTTTCGCCATCGGGTTCGGCCTGTACAAATGGGGCCGCTCGCTGCTGCGACAGCCCGAAGATGACAACGTCTTCTGAAGGCCCCTCACCCCGCTGCCAACCGCTCCGCCGTGCGCTCCTCGATCCGCTTCTCCAGCATGAACAGCGGCATCGTGCCTTCCTCGAGGATCCCATGGAACCACGGCAGGCTGAACTTGTCGCCCAGGGCGGCCTGCGCCTTCGCCCGCGCCTTCACCCAGGCGGTGTGGCCGATCTTGTAGCTGCAGGCCTGCCCGATCAGCACGCAATAGCGCTCCACCTCGCGCTGGCTGCGCGCCTGCGCGAAGCCGGTCGTGGCGACCATGTAGGCGGTCGCCTTCTCACGGCTCCAGCGGTAGTGGTGGATGCCGGTATCGACCACCAGCCGCGCCGCGCGGAACAGGAACGACTGCAGATACCCGGCGCGCTCCAGCGCAGAGTAACCGCCCAGTTCGTCCGCCAGCTGTTCGGCATAGAGCGCCCAGCCCTCACCGTGTGCCGAGAGGAAATAGTCCTTGAGATACAAGGGCAGCGCACCACCCTTCTGCGCATAGCCGCCTTGCAGATGATGCCCCGGAATGCCCTCATGATAGGTGAGCGAAGGCAGCGAATAGCGCGGCCAGTCACCCACGGACTTCAGGTTGATCCAGTAGATTGCTGGTCGCGAACCATCGAGGCTGGCGCTGTAGTAGTAGCCGTTCGAGGCCCCGTCCTGAATCTCCACCGGTACGCGGCGGATTTCGAGGGGCTCGCTGGGATAGTTCGCGAAGGCCTGCGGCAGCTTCTTCGCCATCGCCGCAATCCCGGCATTGAGCGAGGCGATCAGGTCGCTGCGCCCCGCATCGCTATCGGGATAAAGCTGATCCGGCGCATGGTTCAATGCGGTTAGCCGCTCGCCCACCGTGCCCTTCGTATAGCCCGCCGCTTTCAGGATCGAATCGAGTTTGCCGGCGATATCGGCCACCTGCTCAAGCCCGATCTTGTGAACCTCTTCCGGCGAGAGCTTGGTCGTGGTCGCCTCGGCCAGCGCGGCTGCATAGATCGCATCGCCGCCACGCACGCGCCACGCGCCGTCACCCGCCGGGGTCTTCGCCCGCAGCGCCTTAATCAGCGCGATCTGCCGGTCGAGCGCGGGATAGACCTCGCTGCCAATGATCTTTGCCGCCTGCCCCGCCCAATCCCCGGCAATGCCCTTGGCCGTGGTGCGCCGCGTCAGTGAAAGCACCATTGCGCTGGCCTCGGGCGCCGCGCTGCGCAGCTTGGCAAGCTGGCCGAGCGCGAGATCAAGCGACCAGCGCGGCGCGATCACCCCGCGCGCTGCCAGCCGCTTCTGGCCCAGCGTGTCCTCGTCGAGGGCAAATCCGAAGGCCTTGAGCCGCGCCAGATAGGCCTCGGCATCGGCGGCCGTCTCCACCGGATGCTGGCTGTCGAGCATGTCGGGCACTTCGAAATAGATGCCCTGCTGCTGGGTGATCGGATAGGGCTGCTGCACGCTCTCGATGCCAAAGGGCACACCGGCGAGCCGCCGCTCGAACATGTAGGCCAGGATATCGCGCTGCCGCCGCACGACGGGGCTGAGGCTTGCGGGATCGACCCCGCGCATCGCCGCAAGCCCGGCGCGGTCAAACGCCTGCACCGCCGCGCGGCCAGCCTCACTTTTGTCATCAAGCCGCGAGCGCAAGCCTGCGCGCACGCCGGTGTCGAGGCCGAGACCGGTCGCGTGGTTCGGCGTCAACAGCAGGTTTTCGTAGAACAGACGATCGGCAAGGGCAGCAAAGGCGGCATCGCCGGGTGCGGAAGATGCCGCAGCCCTGCTCGCAATTGGCAGCCAGGTGGCAACCGCAGCCGTGGCCGCACCGGCGAGAAATTCACGTCTTTCCATGGACAAGGCTCCCGCAGATTGGAAAGCCTGCTCGCTTGCACACCCCCGCCATCAGAGGCAACCCACCCGGCGGGCGGAGCGGGGGATTTCTTAACCCATGCCGTAAAAGCCCGCCACCCGGTCAAGCGCCAGTTCTAGCACCAGCTTGCCGCTGCGCACCGGCCAGGCCAGGGCCTTCTCTGCCGCCGGCACGCCCTCGCCTGCGCAAACCACGCGCCAAAGGATATCGGAAAGTCCCGGCCCTGCCGCCGCGATCGCACCGTCAAACCGGCGCCGCGCCGCCAGCTGGCGCTCGCCCGGCGTGAGGTCCGGCTCACCACCCGCCACACGCACCAGATCCCAGCGCATCGTCACCGAAGGCGCAAGTTCGGCGCGCTCCCAATCCGCGCGCAGCCGCTCGCCCGCAGCAAACTGCCGGTCATTCAGGTGTCCGCGCGCATGCAGCCAGGTGAGCGGCGATTCGGCGAGATTGACCTTCACGCTGCGTACGGCCCCGCGCCCCCCGCCCGGACGCACACCCTCCAGGCGCCGCGGCCCTTCCTCGGTCAGTTCACGTTCGACCAGAACTTGTGCCATAACCCTCTCCCTAAAGAACAAATATGGAACAAATGCTGTCTTGCCGGAGATAGCCGCCTGTAGGAAAGCACAAAACTTGCCGCAGCGCACAAAAGCTGTAAAAGCACGTATGAGGCCCCTGAGAGTGCCCCCATCATGATCAACCGCATCCGCGATATCCGCCGTCAAAAGGGCCTGACCTTGGCCGATGTCGCCGCACGCTGCGCGCCGCCGACGACTGCCCAGACAATCGGCCGGCTCGAAACCGGCATGCGCTCGCTCTCGCTCGGATGGATGAACCGCATCGCTGCCGCGCTGGAAGTCGATCCCCAGCTGCTCGTGAAAGCGGAAGTTGACAGCGAGCCGCAGATCATCGCGCGCCTCGGCGCAAGCGGCGCGGAAGCGCTGGCAAAGCCGATGTCTGCGGTTTTCCCGGTCGGGCCCGGCTCGGCGCAGCTCGTGGTAATGACGGTCGAGACAAGCGCCGGCGAATACCGCGCTGGCGATCAGGTGTGGCTGCGCCAGATCGGCGCAGAGGATTTCGGGCGCGCGCTCAACCGCGATGTGCTCGCCCCGCGCCCCGGCGGGCGCTTTGCATTCGGCCGCATGATCGATCGCGACGGTGACCGCGTCGCCCTGCTGCCACCGGGCATCGGTCAGCGCCAGGTGGTGATCGATCATCCCGCCTGGATCGGTGTGGCCGAATTGCTCGTCCGCTCGCTCTGATCCTTCGCGCCTTGCCAGTGAAGCGCCGCCTGCTGTCGATCTCGACGCTGTATCCCGCCGCCACCCGTCCGGGCTTCGGCCGCTTCGTCGCGCGCCAGATGGAGGCTCTGGCGGCGCGGGGGGATTGGGACGTCACGGTGATCAACCCGATCGGCCTGCCGCCGCCGCCTTTCAGTGCGCTTGGACGCTACAAACCGCTGGCAGTGATCCCACCAGTGGTGGGAGGCGGCCTTGTCACGGTGCACCATCCGCGTTTCCTGCTCGTGCCCGGACTATCGGGCCGCTTCAATCCATGGGCAATCACCCGCGCCGTCCTGCCGCTGGCGCGAAAGCTCCACCGTGAAGCCCCCTTTGATCTGGTCGACGCGCAGTTCTTCTATCCCGATGGCCCCGCTGCCGCCGATGTCGCTGCTGCGCTTGGCCTGCCCCACGCGATCAAGGCGCGCGGTTCGGACATTCACCTCTGGGGCGACCGCGCCGCGGCGTTGCTGCAGATGCGCCGCGCTGCGCACAGCGCATCGGCGGTGCTGGCCGTTTCAGGCGCCCTCGCGCGCGACATGGAAGCGCTCTGCCTTGCCCCGCCCGGCGGGATCACCGTGCACTATACCGGTCTGGACCGCGTCCGCTTCCAGCCAGTGCCCCGCGCCGAAGCCCGTGCCCGCCTCGAGCAGAGCCTCCCCAGCCTAACCCTGCGCCCCGCGGATCGCCTAGCAGTCTGCGTCGGCGCGCTGATCGCGATCAAGGGGCAGGCGCTCGCGATCGAGGCGCTGACCAGCCTGCCCGGCGATATCCAGCTCGCACTCGCCGGCACCGGCGCGGACGAAGCCGCGCTGCGCGCCAAAGCCGCCGCCCACGGCGTGGCGAGCCGAGTGCATTTCCTCGGATCGGTGAGCCACGAGACGCTGCCGATTTTGCTTAGCGCCGCCGATGTGATGGTCCTGCCCTCGGAGCGCGAGGGCCTCGCCAATGCCTGGATCGAAGCACTCGCCTGCGGCACGCCGCTCGTAATACCGCCGATCGGCGGCGCCGCTGAAGTGCTCGACCGCCCGGCCGCCGGCCGCCTTGCCGATCGCACTCCCGCTGCCATCGCCGCTGCCATCACAGACATATTGGCCGCGCCCCCAGCGCAGGCAGACGTCGCAGCCAGCGCGACCCGTTTCAGCTGGGACGCGAATGCAGAGGCACTGGCCGGGATCTACGAGAAAGCTGCCAACCGCTGATTTCCCCTCCCGTTTACGGGAGGGGCTGGTGCTGGGCCAGAGCCTAAGCCCCCTCGCGTGCCAGGCGCTCCTGCTTCTCCAGCGCGTTCTCGGTTGGCACGAAACTCTTCGAGGTCACCTTGAGCCAGATCAGGATCGGCGCCGCCATGTAGATCGAGCTGTAGGTGCCGACGAAAATGCCCAGCGTGATCGCCGCCGTAAAGCCGAAGATTACCCCCGGCCCCAAGAGCAGCAGCGCCGTCAGCGTGATCAGCATCGAAAGCGAGGTCGCCAGCGTGCGGTGCAGCGTCTCGTTCACCGAAAGGTCGAGCAACTCGGGCATCGGCATCTTGCGGTACTTCTTCAGGTTCTCGCGGATGCGATCATAGACCACGATCGTATCATTGAGCGAATAGCCAATGAGCGTCAGCAGCGCCGCCACGATGGTGAGGTCGAATTCGAGCTGGGTCACCGCAAACAAGCCCAGTGTCAGCGTCACGTCGTGGACAAGGCTGAACAGCGCGCCGATACCGAACTGCCATTCGAAGCGCAGCCAGATATAGGCCGCCACCGCCAGCGCAGCGAGGCCGAGCGATAGCACCGCGCTGTGCCACAGCTCACCCGAAACCTTGCCCGAAACCGAGTCCACGCCGTCCACGCGCGCATCGGCATGCTTGGCCTTGATATCCGCCGTGATTGTGCGCGCCATCTTGTCGGACAGGCCGCTGTCGTGGTCGGCGCCTTCCGGCAGCTTCATGCGGATCGAGATCTCGTTCGGCTTGCCGTAGCGCTGGATGATCGGCTCGCCATAGCCCAGCGCTTCAATCTCCCCGCGCAGCGGCCCGACCGGGGCCTCCGCGCTCTGCGTGAAGGTCACGCGGATCATCTGCCCGCCAATGAAATCGACGCCGAGGTTGAGGCCCTTGGTGAACACGAGGCCGAGGCTTGCCGCCATCAGCAGCAGGCTGATCACGTAGAACGGCACGCGCCAGCGCAGAAACTTGATGTTCGTGTTGTCGGGAACGAGCTTGAGAAGCTTCATGGGGCTGGTTCCTTACAGCGCGATTTCGGTGGGCCGCGCCTTGCGCAGCCACTGGGCGACCCACATGCGGGTCATGGTCACCGCGGTGAACACCGAGGTCGCGATACCGATGAGGAGCACGATGGCGAAGCCGCGCACCGGGCCAGTGCCAAATGCCGCCATCGACATCGCTGCGATCACGTTAGTGATATTGGCATCGAAGATCGCGCGGCTGGCTTCCTTGTAGCCCATCTCGACCGCCTGGAACACGCGGCGGCCGCGGTGCCGTTCCTCGCGGATGCGCTCGTTGATGAGCACGTTGGCATCGACCGCCGCGCCGATGGTCAGCACGAAGCCGGCGATGCCCGGCAGAGTCAGCGTCGTGCCGATCAGCGCCATGATGCCGAGGATCATCAGCACGTTGAACACCAGCGCGATGCAGGCATACATGCCGAACCGGCCGTAGACAGCAAGGATGAAGGCGACAAGCGCAAGCGTGCCAACCGCCATCGCGATCATGCCCTTGCGGATCGAATCCGCGCCGAGATCAGGCCCGACAGTGCGTTCCTCGACGACCTTGAGATCGACCGGCAGCGCGCCTGAACGCAGCGAGATGGCAAGGTTGCTCGCCGCCTGCGTGGTGAAGTTGCCGGAGATGACCGCGCTGCCGCCCAGGATCGGCTCATTGATGTTGGGCGCCGAGAGCACCTTGCCATCGAGGATGATCGCGAACGGCTTGTTGACGTTCTGCGTCGTCAGCTTCGCAAACCGTGCGCCACCTTCGGTGTTGAAGGTGATCGCCACTTGCGGCTCGTTGGTCTGCTGGTTGTTGGTGACCTGCGCGTTGGTCAGCTGGTCGCCGCGAATGCCGCCGAGGCGCTTGACCGCGATCGAACCGACCGGTCCGCCGTCCTTGCCCGCTGCATAGGGCACGATCTCGCTGCCCGGAGGCGCCACGCCGCGCTGGATATCGCTTTGCAGCGCGGTCGTATCGACCAGCTTGAACTCGAGCTTGGCGGTCTGGCCGAGCAAGTTCTTGAGCGCCTGCGGATCCTGCAGACCCGGCACCTGCACGACGATGCGGTTGGCGCCCGAACGGATGATCGTCGGCTCGCGCGTGCCCAGCGCGTCGATGCGCTTGCGCACCACTTCGACCGCGGTTTCCATCGCCTGTGCCACCGCCTGATCGATGCCCTCCGGCGTCGGCGTCAGCACGAAGCGGTTGCCGTCGATGACGTTGATCGTCCAGTCGCGCGCGCCGGTCAGCCCCGCGCCATTGGTCAGCGGCAGGATCGCCTCGCGCACCGCGTCAACCTTGGCGGGATCCTCGACAAGGAAGGTCAGCGCGCCGTCTCGGTTGGAGATATCGCTGATGCGGATGTCCGGATTGGCCTGCTTCAGCTTGTTACGAACTGATTCGTCCATGCCCTCGATGCGCTGCTGGCGCACCTGGCTGGGATCGGCTTCAAGCAGGATGTGGCTGCCGCCAGCAAGGTCGAGGCCCAGATTGACCTTGGGCGCATAGATGCCCGCAGGGATCGTGAAGCCCATGACCGTGGCAATCGACGGGGCCGCGGCAAGCGCAGCCAGCAGCGTGATCGCCCAGAGCCAGATCACCTTCCAGCGCGGAAATTCAAGCATCGAACACAGTCTTCCTGAAGGAGGCCGCACGCATATCGGCGCATGCGCCGCGATATGGGGACGCGGGCCGCGGCATCAATCGTTGGCAGGCGCCGATCCGGCGGGGGGCAGCACGTCGCCGATCGTCGCCCGCACCGCGCGGACACGGACGTTGGGACCGAGTTCAAGATCGACCGTAGCGTCATCGACCTTGATCACCTTGCCGATGAGGCCGCCCGCAGTCACCACTTGGTCGCCCTTCTTGAGCGCAGAGATCTTCACTTGCTGCTCCTTCTGGCGGCGCATCTGGGGGCGCAGGATCAGGAAGTAGAAGATCGCCGCCATCGCAACGAGCGGCAGGAACTGAAGGTAGGCCGGCGGTTCGGCAGGCGTGGCAGCCGGCGCGGCGGCGGCAAGGAAGGAAAGCAGGGCAGGACCAGTCATGGCGGACACAGGAACTTTCGCTAAAGGCGGGTCTGGCGCAGGCGGCCAGTATCGGGTGGCGCGCTAGCAGTTTGGCATGGGTTAGGCAACTTTGCGCCCATGGCATTTGGCCCGAACGGATTGTGCCTTCCGCAATCGGCGATCAAGAAGCCTTGCCATCCATCCTGACCCTGCCTATAGGCCCGCCTTCCGGTCGGGACGTAGCGCAGCCTGGTAGCGCATCACACTGGGGGTGTGGGGGTCGGAGGTTCGAATCCTCTCGTCCCGACCAATTATTTCAAGCGGCATTTCTTCCCCCGAACGCTGCGCCCAGCCTCCCGGAACCTCCTGAGTCCTTTGATGCGCTGTGCCGCGAGCGGCTCCGCTTGGTGGTTCGAATCCTCTCGTCCCGACCAAACTATCCCTCCCCCTTAAATAGCCCAGCAAACTGCTTCCGCAGCTCGGCTTTCAGCACTTTGCCCATGGCATTGCGCGGGAACTCCGGCACGATGCGGATCGCCTTGGGCTGCTTGAAGCGCGCGAGCTTTTCCCGCGCGACGGCCTCGATCGCTGCGGGCTCCAGATCAGGCCGCGCCGCCGTCACCACCGCCACCACGCCCTCACCGAAATCGGGATGCGGCACGCCGATGATGGCGACATCAGCCACGCCGTCCACTTCTGCGAGCACCATTTCGAGCTCGGCCGGATAGATGTTGAACCCGCCCGAGATGATAAGGTCCTTCGAGCGGCCCGCGATGGTCACCCGGCCTGTCTCGTCCTTGAAGCCGGTATCCCCCGTCACGAAGAACCCGTCCGGCCCGATCGCTTCTGCTGTCGCCTCGGGCCGCCGCCAGTACCCGGCGCACAGGTTCGGCCCCCTGATCTCGATCTCGCCGACCTCGCCCGCGGGCAGCTCCTGCCGCCCTTCCACGCCGACCACGCGCAGCTCCACGCCCGGCAGCGGGAAACCGACTGTTCCCGGGCTCCGACCTTCGGGCGCATAGGGGTTCGAGGTGATCATCGCCGCCTCGGTCATCCCGTAGCGCTCCAGAATGCGGTGCCCGGTGCGCGCCTCGATCTCGGTAAAGACCGAAGGCAGCAGCGGAGCCGAACCGCAGATCATCAGCCGGATATTGCGCACCGCATCGCGCCCGAAATCCGCCCGCTCGAGCAGCCGCGTGTAGAACGTCGGCACCCCCATGAACACGCTGACCGTTGGCAGCAGCGCCACGACTTTCGCTGCATCGAACTTGCCCAGCAGATGCACCGTCGCCGCGCTGTAAAGCCCGAGATGCAGCGCAACGAAAAGCCCATGCGCGTGGAACAGCGGCAGGCTGTGCAGGATGCTGTCGGCATCCGAAAACCGCCAGGTCTCGAACAGCGCCACGACATTCGACGAAAGGTTCCGATGCATCAGCATCGCGCCCTTCGGCCGCCCCGTCGTTCCGGAGGTGAACAGGATCGCGGCGAGGTCGGTCTCGGCCATGACCTCCACCGTGAGATCGGGCTCAAGCCCGGCCGCCAGCGCGGGCAGCGATCCCGAACCATCAGGCTCCAACGTCATCCGCAGCGGGACATCACCCTCCGGCACCGGCGTGGCCGAGCCATGCACCAGCAGCACCGGCTCGGCATCCTCGATCAGCATGGCAAGCTCGCTCGCGGTATAGGCCGGGTTCACCGGCACCGCGATCGCGCCCGAGGCGAGCACTGCCAGATAGGTCAGCGCAAAGCCGGGCGAGTTTTCCGCCTTGATCATCACCCGGTCGCCGCGCCGAACGCCCAGTTGCTCCAACGCCGCCCGATAGCGCCCGATGGCCGCAGGCAACTCGCCAAAGGTGCAGACCGCCTCCCCCTGCCACAGCCACGCGGGCTTGGCCTCATGCCCTGCATGACGGGCAAGAAACACGGCAACGAGATTGGCATTCATGGTGCGGCCCTCTCCGGCTGGTCTAGCCCGCCCATAGAGCCGAGCAGGTCCGCCCGCCAAGCCGGATCAGTGCTCGCCCAGCGCCTTCGCCATCAACGCATCCATGCGCGGCACGTCGACCGAAAGCACAACCTGCGCCTGCCCTTCATCCAGCCCCGGCCTATAGGCGTCGTGCCAGGTCAGCATGTCGCCGTAGCCGGCGCCGAAATCCGTATTGAAATCATACCACAGCCGCTCCGACTTCGTGACAATCGAAGGATCGAGCCAGACCGCGACGGCGATCTCGTCCCACATCGGAAAGCCCGGCTCCATCCGCCGCAAGAATGCCGCGACGGGCGGGCGCGATGCCTTCGCCAGCCGTTCCAGCAGCGCGGGCGAAAGCTGCGTCGCAGTCGAGGGATCGACCGGTATGATCGTCACCTTGGGCCATGGCGCATGCGCCGCCATGCTCGCCGCCTCGGGATCGAAGCGGATGTTGAACTCGCGCCGCGGCGTGTTGACGAACTCGCGCGCGAAGTCGGAAGCGGACTTGCCCTCCAGCACCTGCCGCGGCGCAAGGCTCCCGCCCATGATGACAAGCTCTTTCACCAGCGAGGCAAACTCGGGATCGAGCCGCTGCGCCAAAGCGAGATTGGTCAGCGGCCCGGACGCGATGATCGTCACCTGATGCGGATGCGCGCGCACCGTTCGGATCAGGAACTGCGCCGCCGGCTCGGCCAGCGCCTTCAACTTCGGGTTGCCCCACGGCAAGTCCACGGGATCGAACGGCCCGTGATAGGGCGGCGTCGACTGCGCCGTGGGCTCGGCCCACTGCTTCATGAACGCGCCTTTCCACACCAGCTTGCCGTAAAGCGCCTCCCATCGTCCGGTGCGCGCCTCGCTGTTGAGCAGCGGAAAGGTCGCCCCTTCCGCCACCGGCACTTCGGTGCGGCCGAGCAGTTCCAGCCCGCGAAGCACCATTGCTGTCGCGCGGTTGGCCCAGACATTGCCCGATACCGTGGTGATCCCCAGCACCTCGACGTTGGCGTCCTCCAGCAGCATCAGATGCGGGATCGCGAAACCCTCGTCATCGATGATCACCTGCCGCTTCGCCTCTGCCGCCGCCGCGGGCGCGAGAGCCCCCAGCAGCATCAGGAGCGCAAGTAGGACCCGCCACGCCATCAGCGCCTCACTTCGCCTTGCCCGCCTCGGTGCGGTACTTGTCGAACCACGCGAGGATCGCCGAGGCCTTGGCCGCCGATTGCGAAGGCCGCGCAGTAAAGCCGCCATGGCTCGCGCCCGGCACCTTCACGAGAGCAGTCGGCACGCCGCGGATCTGCAACGCGGCGTAATACTGCTCGGATTCGCTGACCGGCGTGCGGAAGTCTTCGCTCCCCACCACAACCATCGTCGGCGTCTTCACATTGCCGACGAGCGAAAGCGGCGAGCGGGTCCAGTAGCTCATCGGGTCTTCCCACGGCTGCTTCTTGAACCAGTAGCGCGAGGTGAAGCCCGTGCCGTCCATCGTCAACGCCTCGCTGATCCAGTTGATCACCGGCTTCTGCGTCGCCGCCGCCTTGAAGCGGTCAGTCTTGCCGACGATCCAGCTCGTCAACACGCCGCCGCCCGAGCCGCCAGTCACGAAGAGGTTGTCAGGATCGGCCACGCCTTTGGCGATCGCCGCATCCACCGCGCTCATGAGGTCGGTGTAGTCGTCGCCCGGATAGGCCTTGTCGATTAGGTTGGCAAAGTCGCTGCCATAGGACGTGCTGCCGCGTGGATTGGTGAACAGCACCGCATAGCCGTGCGCGGCATAAAGCTGATCGTCGCTCGAGAACACCGGACCATAGGCGGTGTGCGGCCCGCCGTGGATCTCGAGGATCAGCGGCACGCGCTTGCCTGCCTGATACCCCGGCGGCAGCACCAGCCACGCCCCGATCTTGCGCCCGTCGCTCGCCGTCACGTCAAGCGGCTCAACCTTGCCAAGGGTCTTGCCCCCAAGCAGCGTCTCACCCAGCTGCGTCATTTGCCGCTTGCCGACAAAGAGATTGGCCGGGCGCACACCGCCGCTCATGTCGCCAGTCCAGGCAATCACCCCGCCCTTGGAAACGCTGAAGCTGCCGCCCGTATAGGGCCGGTCGAGTCCGCCTCCGGCAAGGCCCTCGGCCAGCACCGTCAGCTTGCCCGCCAGATCGACCCGCGCCACCTTGCGCACCGCCTTGTCGTCGAAGGCGACATAGACCGAGCGCCCGTCTGCGGCCCACTGCACATCCTCGATGCTGCGATCAAGCCCGGCGGTCAGCGCCTTTGCGTTCGCCCCATCACGGTCCATTACATAGAGCACGTCGGCCTGATAACTCTGGTGCGTGTCGTCATAGCCAAGGTAGGCGATCTTGCTGCCATCGGGCGAAACCACGGCGCCATGATCCGGCCCGTAGCGCTTGGTCAGCTGTGTCAGCGCCCCGCTCGCCACATCGAGCGCGAAGACTTCGCTATCATTCGGCTCCCGCTCCCAGTCCGCCCGGCGATTGGAGGCAAGCACCAGGGTCTTGCCATCGGGTGCGAACGAGAGCGGTCCCGAAACGTCGAAGTTCCCGAACGTCAACTGGCGCGGCGCGCCGCCATCGGCAGCGACGATAAACACCTGATCGAACCCCGGCTTGAGATAGCCACCGCCATCGCCCCGGTAGGTCACGCGGTCGATCACCTCGAGCGGCTCGGCCCACTTCGCCCCCTCGGGCTTGGCAGGCGCGGCGCCGAATTTTGTCGGCTCGCCCGGCACGTGCATCACGTAAGCGATCTGCTTTCCGTCCGGCGACCACGCGAGGCTTGACGGCGAATCCGGGAGGCTGGTGATCCGCGCCGTCGCCCCGCTGTCCATCCAGCGCACATAGAGTTGCGGCGCGCCGCCCTCCTCAGCGCCGACATAGGCGAGCCGCTTGCCATCGGGCGACCAGACCGGAGCAAACTGCGATCCTGCGCCGGCCAACGGCACCTGTTCACCGGTCTTCACATCAACCAGCCAGATCGCCGAGCGCATTTTGTCGGCCATCACGTCGCCCGACTTGCGCACATAGGCGACGCGCGCGCCGTCCGGGCTGATCTGCGGGCTGTCCGCAATTTCGAGGCCGAAGAGGTCAGCCCCGCCGAACAGCCGCGAAGGCTGCTCGGTCGTCGCGGCCGGCGCGGGCGCTGCCAGGTTCTGGGCCATGACCGGCACCGCAGTGGAAAGAAGAAGCAAGGCAAGCGTCTGGCGAAGCATGGCAAAATCCCATGAAATGGAGCGTTGCGCCGTCATTGGCCCGCGCGCCCGTCCCCACGCAAGAGGTGTTTTATGCGCCTGCAACAGCATCGATCGCTGCAAGGTGCTGTGCGACCGCATCGGGCGGCAGGAACGAGCCGGTAAAACTGTTCCGCGCCAGCTGCACCAGATCCGTCCGGGATAGCCCCCGCGCCGCCGCCACCGCGCGGTAGTTGTCCGCCACATAGCCGCCAAAGTAAGCCGGATCGTCCGAATTGACCGTGGCCTTGAGGCCCGCCGCCAGCATCCGGTCGAGCGGGTGCGCCGCCAGATCATCGACCACGCACAGCTTGAGATTGGAGAGCGGGCATACCGTCAGCGTCATGCCCTGCGTCGCCAGCCGTGCTACCAACGCCTCGTCTTCCAGCGCCCGGTTGCCATGGTCGATCCGGTCGACCCCCAGCAGATCGAGCGCCTCGTAGACGTAGTCCGGAGGCCCCTCCTCCCCCGCATGCGCCGTAAGCTTCAGCCCCTTGGCCCGCGCCGCCGCGAACACCCGCGCGAACTTGCTCGGCGGATGCCCGACCTCACTCGAATCAAGGCCGACCGCTGCGATCCGCTCCAGCCACGGCTCGGCCATGGCCAATGTCTCGAACGCCGCCTCTTCGCTCAGATGCCGCAGAAAGCTCATGATCAACACCGAAGTGATCCCCAGTCGGACTTCGGCCTCGGCCATCGCCGCCAGCAGCCCCTCGATCACCGTACCAAATGCGATGCCTCGATCCGTGTGCGTCTGGGGATCGAACATGATCTCGGCATGCACCACTCCGTCCGCCGCCGCCCGCTCGAAATAGGCCATGGCCAAATCGCGGAAATCCGCCTCGGTCTGCAGAACCCCCGCGCCCGCATAGTAGATATCGAGGAAATCCTGCAGGTTGGAGAAGGCGTAAGCTGCACGCACGTCCTCCACGCTGGCATAGGGAATGGCGATCCCGTTGCGCTCGGCCAGCGCAAACATCAGCTCGGGCTCGAGGCTTCCCTCGATATGGAGGTGGAGCTCGGCCTTGGGCAGCTGCCGAATGAAGTCCTCAAGCCCGTCCATGCCTGGCCTCCCTGTCCCAAACGCAGCGCCCGAGCACATAAGTCCGGCGCACCGCCCGGTCATCCCCCAACACCTGCAGCGCAAACAACCGTTCCGCGAGCGAGGCCCCCGCCGTCCGCCGCGCCATCAGCGGTGTCGCCGCGTCATCAAGCACCACGAAATCGGCCTCCTGCCCTTCCGCAAGCATGCCCACTTCGCCGTCGATATGCAGCAGCCGCGCCGAACCGCCCGTCGCCAGCCACAACGCGCGGAAGGGATCGAGCACATACCCCTTCGGCAGCCCGGCCTGATAGGCGAGCCCCCCGTTGTGGAGCAGCGAGAGCGACGTTCCCGCCCCGATGTCCGAGCCCAGTCCCAAGCGTACCCCGTGCCGCTCGGCTTGCGCGAAATCGAACATGCCCGAACCCAGAAAGAAGTTCGAACTGGGGCAAACAGCAATCCCCGCGCCGGTCTCCGCGAGCCGCGCGCAGGACCGGTCCGGAAGATGCACTCCATGCGCAAAGACCGAACGATCCGTCACCAGCCCGAACCGGTCGTAGGCATCAAGGTAATCCACCGCCTCGGTAAACCGCGCCGCCACTTCGGCAATCTCGCGCGTGTTCTCGGCCAGATGCGTATGTAACAGCACCCCTGGATACGCCGCGAGCAGTTCCCCTGCGAGCGCAAGCTGTTCATCGGTCGACGTCAGCGCATAACGCGGTGTCACCGCATAGCCGAGCCGCCCGCGCCCATGCCACTTTGCGATCAGCGCCTCGCTCTCGCTCCGCGCCTCCTTTACCGTATCGCGCAGGCCTTCCGGCCCCAGATCCATCAACACCTTGCCGCAGATCATCCGGAGCTGCCGCGCCTCCGCCGCCGCAAAGAACGCCTCGACCGAAGCTGCATGCACAGTGCCGAACACCAGCGCGCTGGTCGTCCCGTGCCGCAGCAGCTCATCAAGGAACTCTTCCGTCACCGCCGCCGCATGGACCGGATCGGCAAAGGCCTTCTCCGCCGGAAAGATGTGGCGCTCCAGCCAATCGAGCAACTGCGCCCCATGGCTCGCGATGCGGCCCAGCTGCGGATAGTGCACGTGCGCGTCAATGAAGCCGGGAACGACCAAGCCCGGGAGGTGCTCCACCATGAGACCCGGAAAACGCGGCGCCACTGCCGCATACGGCCCCCGCGCCACCACGTGCCCGGCCTCAACCACCAGCAGTCCGTCCGCCTCATGACGCACCGCGTACGGCGCTTCCACCGGATCGTGCGAAAGGCTCACAAGTTCACCCCGAAAGCCCTTGATACTCATGCCGCAACAGCCTGCACCGCGGCCACTTGCGGCAATTGCAGCAGCTGCGCCAGCAGTGCGATGGCGATTACATCGGGCTCCTTGCCCGTCACGCCCGGCAGGCCGATCGGGCACGACAGCCGCCCGCGCGCCTCGGCAGAGACTTCGTCCCGCTCCAGCCGCGCGAGAAACCGCGCGCGCTTGGTCTGCGAACCGATCAACCCGGTGAACGCGAGAGCCGACCGTCGCAGCGCCGCCAAGGTCAGCCGATAATCCAGCGCGTGGTCATGAGTCAGGATCACCAGCGCCGCCTCGTCCGGCGCCTCCGCCACACATTCGATCAGCGCGCTCTCCGGCACCACCGTCACGCCTGCAATATCCTCGAACACCGGCCGCGTATCGAACCAGGCCAGCCGCACCGGCAGCCCGCCAGCATGGCGCGCAATCGCCTGCCCCACATGGCCAGCCCCGAACAGCCAGAGCGGCCGCCGGAAACCACCGATCACCTCGGCCAGCCGCGAGCCCTCGCATGGCTTGTCGCCCCGCGCCGAAAGCGGCACCGTCGGTCCATCGCTGACTTGCCGCTCGATCCCGCCGGCGCGCAACACGCTCACCAGCACTCGGCCCTCGCGCGCTTCAGCCAGCCAGCCCAGTGCCGCGCGGTCGACATGCTCGACGAAGAGCCGGACACGCCCGCCGCAACACTGCCCCAGCAGCGGCCCCAGCGGATAGTCCTGCACCCGCCACGTCCCCGGCGCATGGCCCAGAACGGAGCGCGCCTGCTCCGCCGCGTGAAATTCCAGCGCCCCGCCGCCAATCGTGCCGAAGAGCCCGTCTGCGGTCACCAGCATCCGCGTCCCCGCACCGCGCGGCGCGGAGCCTTCGGTCGCCAGCACGCTGACCATCGCCACAGGCCCTGCCGCCGCCAGCTGTGCCAGATCGTCCAGCCACCGAGTCATCCGCGCAAACTCGCAATCGCGCGCAGCACCGCCCCAGGCGTCGCCGGCGCATCGAGCTTGGGCAGCTCGCGCACTTCAGGCGCCGTTGCCGCGATCGCCGCCGAGATCGCGCAGAACACGGAGTTCGCCAGCATCAGCGGCGGCTCGCCCACCGCCTTGGAGCGGTGGATCGTCGGCTTCACGTTTTCCCCGTCCCACAAGTCGATCCGCATCCGCTTCGGCCGATCAGAGGCTGTCGGCACCTTGTAGGTCGCGGGCGAATGGTTGAGCAGCCGGCCCTTGGCGTCCCACTCGACCACTTCGGTGGTCAGCCAGCCCTGCCCTTGCACGAAGCCGCCTTCGATCTGCCCGCGGTCGATCGCAGGGTTCAGCGAGCGCCCCACATCATGCAGGATATCGACGGCCAGCACCTTGTGCTCACCCGTCAGCGTATCGACGACCACTTCCGAAACCGCCGCGCCATAGGCAAAGTAGTAGAACGGCCGACCCCGGTGTGAAGCGCGGTCGTATTCGATCTCAGGCGTCGCGTAGAACCCGGTCGAAGACAGCGAAATCCGCCCGAGCCACGCTTTCCGTGCCGCCTCGGCAAAGCTCATCCGCGCATCGCCTGCGATCACCCCATCAGGGGTAAAGCTGACGTCATCCGCCGTGCAGCCGAACACTCCCGCGAGGAAATCGGCCATCCGCCCACGGATCGCCATGGCCGCGCGCCATGCCGCCATGCCGTTGAGGTCGGCGCCGGAGGACGCCGCCGTCGCCGAGGTATTGGGCACCTTGTCCGTCCGCGTCGCAGTGATCCGCACCGTATCGACGCCCACGCCAAAGACGTCCGCCACGATCTGCGCGATCTTGATGTGCAGCCCCTGCCCCATCTCGGTCCCACCATGGTTCGCCTGGATCGAGCCATCCGAGTAGACATGGACCAGCGCACCCGCCTGGTTGAGATGCGTCGTCGTGAAGCTGATGCCGAACTTCACGGGCGTCAGCGCGATCCCCTTCTTTAGCACCGGCGAGCCCGCATTGAAGGCTGCAATCGCCTCCCGCCTTGCATCATAGCGAGCCGTTTCTCGAAGCCGTGCAATGATTTGCGGGGCGATGTTGTCCTCGATGGTCATGCCATAGGGCGTCACATCACGCCCCGGCCCATAGAGATTGCGCTCCCGTACGACGAGCGGATCGAGCCCCAGCCGCGCCGCCACATGGTCGCACACACGCTCGATCGCCAGCATCCCCTGCGGCCCGCCAAAGCCCCGGAACGCCGTCGCCGATACCGTATTGGTCTTCAGCCGCTCCGAGAGGATTTCCACGTCTGGCAAGAAATAGCAGTTGTCCGCATGGAACATCGTCCGGTCGTTGATGCCTGGCGAGAGGTCCATCGTCGCTCCGCATCGTCCGCCGAAGCGCAGCTTCACTGCCGAAAGCCGCCCTTCGCCATCGTGGCCGACCTCATAGTCCACCTCGAAGTCATGCCGCTTGCCGGTCACGATCATGTCGTCATCGCGGTCGCAGCGGAACTTGGCCGCCCGGCCGGTATGGTGCACCACCAGCGCGGCGGCAGCGGCAAACAGCGCCGCCTGGCTTTCCTTGCCGCCAAACGCCCCGCCCATGCGCCGCACTTCCACCGTGACGTCAGCGCTGGGTTTCCCCAGCAGATGCGCCACCAGATGTTGCACCTCGCTCGGATGCTGGCTCGAGGAGACGACGTGAATCTGCCCGTCCTCCCCCGGCCGCGCGTGAGCCACTTGTCCCTCCAGATAGAAGTGATCCTGCGCCCCGATCTTGAGGCTTCCGGAAAGATGGTGCTCGGCCGCTGCCAGCGCCGAATCAGCATCCCCGCGCGCCATGCGCTGGTCCGCCTCGATCCGCGAACCTATCCCGCGCGCCTGCTCCACGGTAATCGCCGGCTCGAGCGGTTCGTACCTCACTTTGCCCAGCCGCGCCGCCTTGCGCGCCGCCAGCCGCGTCTCCGCTGCCACCAGAAAGACGGGCTGGCCATGGCTCACCACTTCACCATCCGCGAGCACCCGGTCGTCATGCGCAATCGGGCCGACATTGTTTTCACCCGGAATATCCGCCGCGGTGTAGACCGCCACGACCCCCGGAAACGCGCGGACGGCATCGAGGTCCATGCCCACGATCCGCGCCCGCGCCTCGCTCGAAAGCCCGAAAGCGAGATTCAGCGTGCCGGGCAACTCGGGCTCGTCATCGACGTACCGCGCGAGGCCTGCCACATGCAGGTGCGCACTGTCATGCGGCAGCGCCGGCATCGCGGCTTCCGGCCAGAGCGGGTTCCCCTCCGCCATCAACAGGCCTCCACATCGAGCACCGAGACTGCCACGCCCTGCTCGCGGTGCCACAGCCGCCACAGCAGCGCCGCCGCTGCCTCGATGCGATAGGCTGCCGTGCCGCGCACATCGGTCAGCGGGCTGAAATCGCTCTTCAGCGCCTCGCCCGCCGCCACAATCGTCGCCTCGCCAAACGGTTGGCCGACCAATGCCGCCTCGCACTCCACCGCCCGCCGGGGTATCGCTGCCATACCGCCAAACGCTACCCTTGCGGCGATAATCGTCCCCGCCTCCACCTTCAGCGCAAAAGCTCCCAGAACCGCAGAGATATCGCTGTCAAACCGCCGCGAAAGCTTGGAAATGTGAACCTGGCTGCCAGTCTCGGGACGCGGTATGAAGACGCTCTCGACGAATTCCCCCGGCCGCCGGTCCTGCTTCCCGTAATCAAGGAAATAGGCTTCCAGCGGCATGGTCCGCTGCCCTGCAGCCGAGCGGAGCGTCAGTTCCGCCCCCAGCGCAATGAGCGCCGGCGGCCCGTCGCCGATGGGCGAACCATTGGCGATGTTGCCGCAAACCGTCGCCGAAGACCGCACTTGCAGCCCCCCGATCCGCCGAACCAGTTCGCCCAGATCCGGATGAAGCCGCGCCAGCGCCTCATGAGCCTCGGCATAGCGCACCCCTGCGCCCAACCGCACGCCGTCCGCCGTCTCTTCGATGGCCTTGAGGTCTGCGACATCGCCAATGAACACCAGCGCATCCAGATCGCGCAACCCCTTGGTCACCCACAGCCCCACATCGGTCGCCCCAGCCACGATCCGCGCCTGCGGATGCACTGCCAGCACCTCCACCAGCTCGCTTGAGGAACGCGGCACAAACCACTGCCGTTCTTCGAAAGTGCCGGCTGCCATGCAACCGCCTGCAAGGCCAGCAAGCGCCGCCGCAACAGCGCCATCATCCTGCGTCAGCCTCGGCACCGCTTCCCCCGCCTCAAGGATCGGCCCATAGCCCGTGCACCGGCACAAGTTCCCGGCGATCGCATCCGCTACCGGCAGTTCGCTGCCCAACGCCCCGATCGCCCGCCCATGCAGCGACATCACGAAGCCCGGCGTGCAAAACCCGCATTGCGAGCTGCCGTTCGCCGCCATGCACACCTGCAACGGATTGAGCCCGCCGTCCGCCGAAAGGCTCTCCACCGTCATCACCGCCTTGCCGTGGACCATCGGCAGAAACTGGATGCAGGCATTCACCGCGCGCCATTGCACCTTGCGGCCCCCAGCCTCGCCCACCAGCACCGTGCAGGCCCCGCAGTCCCCTTCGGCGCAGCCTTCCTTGGTGCCCGTCCGCCGCAGCGGCCCACGCAAGGTTTCGAGCAGGGTGCCAGTCGGATCGGGCTGAGCCAGCTCCACAACCTCGCCATCAAGCAGGAAGCGCACCGCCACGGCTCAGCTCCCCCGATAGGTCGAATAAGCGAAGGGCGAGACAAGCAGCGGCACGTGATAGTGCCCGTCGTCAGAGACCCCGAAGGCAATCCGCACGTCGCCCAGAAACGGCGGATCGGGCAGCGCGACACCTTCGCCGGCAAAATACTCTGCCACTGCAAAGGTCAGCGCGTAGCGACCCGGCCCAAGCTCGGGCATGCCCGGGCAACGCCCATCGGCATTGGTCTCACCGGCGAAAAGTGCTTCGCCTGCCGCGTCCTCGAGCCAGAGCTGCATGCCTGCGGCCGGCCTCCCGTGCATCGTATCGAGCACATGTGTCGAAAGCGTCGTCATCAGGGTGCTCCTGCCTCGATCCAGCGGCCCAGCGCTTCGCGCTCGGCGCGTGTCATCCCGGTGGTATTGCCCAGCGGCATGATCTCCGCATCGACGGCCACCTTCTTCACCCGCGCAGCGAACTGGCGAGCGTGCTCATGGCTTTCGAGCATGACACCCAGAGGCGGCGCTGTGACGAGATCGCTGGTCGGCTTTTCGGCATGGCAGCTTGTGCAATGCTTGGCGAAAATCGGCTCGACACTGGCCCAGTCCGAAGACCCATTTGCCGCGCGCTTCGCCCCCGCCTTTTCTGCCGAGACATAGGTCACGCTCACCAGCGCCAGCACCGCCGCGGCGAGGATCGCGCGTCCCAGTGGCTGGCCCCGGTGCCGCAAGTTGAACACATGACGCACCGCCACGCCGGTCGCGCCCAGCAGCGCCAGCACCAGCCAGGGCCGCTGCGCACCGAAGGTCATCGCGTAGTGGTGGCTGATCATGATGAACAGCACCGGCAAGGTCATGTAGTTGTTGTGCAGGGAGCGTGCTTTCGCCGCCTTGCCCAGAGCCGGATCGGGCACCTCGCCTTTGACCAACGCCGCCACCACCTTGCGCTGGTTCGGAATGATCACGAAGAACACGTTGCCGACCATGGCCGTGCCGATGATCGCTCCCACATGAAGATAGGCCCCGCGCGCGCTGAACACCTGGCACAGCCCCCAGGCTGCACTTACCAGCACGGCAAACCACACCGCGCCCAGCAGCCGGTCATCGCCCCCCAGCGGCGAACGGCAAAGGCCATCGTAGATCAGCCACCCGACCGCCAGCACCGCCGCGCCGATCCCCGAAGCCTGCAGCGGCGTCAGCGCAGCCTTCGCCGGAT
Organism: Novosphingobium sp.; assembly: GCF_027489515.1. Lineage (GTDB taxonomy): Bacteria > Pseudomonadota > Alphaproteobacteria > Sphingomonadales > Sphingomonadaceae > Novosphingobium. The sequence continues at coordinate 73,170 of NZ_JAIXZS010000015.1, forward strand.
CAATGAGGAAGCTCGCCGCGCCCACCCAGTAAACCAGCACCAGTAGCAGAAAGCCCGTCACCCAGGTGGTGTAGGCCTCCCATTTGAACCAGTGCAGGTCCTCCGGCATCTGGCTCGGCGCGACCTGATACTTCTGCTTGTGGTAAAACCCGCCGCCGTGGACCGACCACACCTCACCCGAGGCCTCACCGGATTTCGGCGGCACGAGATGGTTGTCGAGCCACACGAAATAGAACGACGAGCCGATCCACGCGATACCGGCGGTCAGGTGGAACCAGCGGATCGCCAGATTGAGCCATTCGCCAAGATCGATGGTCACGGCGATATTCATCGCGCGTCCTCTAATCTCAGCCGCACGATCTCGCCGATCTGCGCGATCGCAGTGGTGATCTCAGTCTCCCGATCATTCGCCAGCCGCGCTTCCATCGCCGCGAGAATGCCCGCCTTGTCGGTAAGCCGCACGCAGATGATGAAAGGAAATCCGAAGCGCTCGCGATAGGCTGCATTGAGTGCATGGAACCGCGCAAACTCCTCCTCCGTCAGCCGGTCGAGCCCCGCGCTCGCCTGCTCGGCCGCCGAGGCCTCGGTCAGGGTGCGGTCAATCGCCGCCTTTCCTGCCAGCTCCGGATGCGCGCGGATCAGCGCCAGCTGCTCCTCGGGCGACGCCGCATGGACCACCGCCATCAGGTCTGCATGCCGGTCCCCGCTCGATGGCAGCGCATCCGCCCGCGCTTCGACCCAGGGGCTATGTTCGAAAAGCGCGGTCACGACGTCGCTCCTTCCAGACTGACATGGGCGGAAACGACCTTCCAGCCGTCCTCAAACTTCACCCATGCCTGACTCTGCCGCCCGCGCCGATCCGAGCCCTCGCGGAAGAACTCTGCATCTGCTGTCGCAAAGGCATCCCCGTAAACGGTGATCGCGACATGCCCGAGCCGCCGCTGTGGCGATCCGCCGCGTCCCTTCCGGAACTCTCGGATCGCCTCGATCCCCCACAGCACTTCACCAACGCCGAAGCGGTTGGTGGTTGCAGCCTCATGGAACAATGCGTCCATAGCCGGCAGATTGTCTGCCATCAGCGCGCGCTCGTATTCCGCAAACGCCGCAGTCACTTCGGCCAGCAGGACGGGATCGTTCACCCTCATGCCGCCACGTCCCCGCAAGGATGCTCCGCCAGCCAGTGCCGCGCGATATCCACGCGGCGCGCGATCCACGCGTCCCCGCTCGCCAGCACATGATCGACAAACCGCGCCACCGCCCGCGCCCGGCCCGGACGGCCTGCAACGCGGCCGTGGAGACCAACCGACATCATCCGCCCACCTTCCTCGCGCAACTGCTCAAAAGTATCGCACAAGTACCTGAAAAACTGCTCGCCCTCGGTAAAGCCGTTGAGCGAAACAATTTTCATGTCGTTGGCATCGAGCGAATAGGGCACGATCAGCTGCGGCCTGCCATGCCGCCGGTCCCAGTAGGGCAGATCATCGGCATAGCTATCCGCATCGTAGAGGAAGCCGCCTTCCTCCACCACCAGGCGCGCCGTGTTGGGCGAGGTACGCCCCTGATACCAGCCCAGCGGCCGCGTGCCGGTGAGCTTTGTATGCAGCGCAATTGCCCCGGCGATGTGCTCGCGCTCCACCTCTTCGGGCACATACTGGTAATCTATCCAGCGCAGCCCATGGCTCGCGATCTCCCATTCAGCCGCAATCATCGCTTCGACTGCGGCTGGATTCATCGCCATCGCCGCCGCCACACCGAATACGGTCACCGGCACGCCCCGCTCGGTGAACAGCCGGTGCAGCCGCCAAAACCCGGCGCGGCTGCCGTATTCGTAGAGGCTCTCCATCGCCATCGCGCGCGCCGGATGGCTCGCTGCCCCCACCATATCCGAAAGGAACGCTTCCGAACCCTTGTCGCCGTTGAGGACCGAGTTCTCCGCGCCCTCCTCGTAATTGATCACGAACTGCACGGCGACCTTCGCCCCGCCCGGCCAGCGGGCTTCGGGCGGCGTTGCCCCATAACCGACGAGATCGCGCGGTGACGTCATGCCGCCTCCCACGCCGCCAGCGCCGCCGGCACCGCTTCACCGAGCGGAACCTTGTGGCCAGCCGCGGTCAGGCACGCCTCCAGAGCACCGAGGGTCAGCAGCACCTTGTGCTTCATCGCGTTGTAGCCCATCGCGCCCAGCCGCCAGATCTTGCCCTGCAGCGGGCCGAACGCCGTCCCGATCTCGATCTCGAAATGTGTCCGCATTGCGGTGCGGATCGCCTCGCCGTCCACGCCTTCGGGAATGTACACGCCCGTCACGTTGGTCATCCGGTGCGTATCATCGCCGAACACCGTAAGCCCCATCGCGCGCACGCCCGCCGTCATCGCCGCGCCCGCCTTGCGGTGCCGGGCAAAGCGCAGGTCCAGCCCCTCGCCCAGCGCCACGCGCGCACATTCGCGCGCGGCATAGAGCATCGAAGTTGCCTCGGTATGGTGGTTGAGCCGCTTCTCCGACCAGTAGTCCATGATCATCGCGAGATCGAAGTAGTTGGAGGGAATGCGCGGGCCCACACCATCGCTGATATCCGCGCGCCGGATCCCCTGCTCCACATGCCGCCGCGCGAAGATGCGCTCCGCCGCGCGGTCCGAAATCGTGATCGGGGCCGAGCCCGACGGCCCGCCAAGGCACTTCTGCAGGCCAGCGGTCACGATATCGACACCCCACCGGTCAGCCGCGATTTCCATGCCGCCAAGCGTCGCGCAGGCATCGACATAGGCATAGGCCCCCGCCGCCTTGCACAGATCACCCAGCCCTTCGAGCGGCTGCGCCATCGTCGTTGAGGTATCGCCATGCACCGTTGCTACGACTTTCGGCCCGAACTTCTCGATCGCCTCGGCAATTGCCTCCATCGGCACGACTTCACCCCACGGCGCGCTCACGGTCTCGATCTTCGCGCCGAGCCGGGTCAGGATCTCCGTAAGCAGCAGCCCAAACCGCCCAAAATTGACTACCAGCACCGTATCGCCCGGCTCGACGAGGCTGACGAGCGAAGCCTCGATCGCCGCGCGTGCCGTCCCATCGATCAGCATCGTCCACTGGTTTCCGGTCCCGAACACCGGGCGATAGAGCGCCATGACCTGGTTCATGAACTCCGTCATCTCAGGATCGAACTGGCCGAGCAGGTCCGCCGCCATCGCGCGCAGCACGCGCGGATGCGCGTTGACCGGTCCCGGCCCCATCAGCAGGCGCTGCGGCGGATCGATCTCGCCGAACAAGGTGGGATCAAGCGGGTTCAAGTTTATCTCCCAAACGTCTGATAAATCCTGACATGACGGCCAGCGCCACCTCGGCATCGGCGGGTTCGACATGTTCAGCCGGATTGTGGCTCACCCCGCCCCGGCAGCGCAGGAACAGCATGGCCGTGGGGCAAAGCGCCGCCAGGATCATGGCATCGTGCCCGGCGCCTGAAACGAGGCGGAACGGCTTGTGCCCCGCTTCCGCCGTCGCTGCATCGAGCAGCTCCGTCAGCGCCGTGTCGCAGGGGCTCGCTGGCAAGTCGTGCACCTGCCGCACGGACAGCCCAAGGTCGCGCCAGCCGGCAATGGCGCGGAACCGCCGCAACACTTCGTCCGCAGCCCTGTTGCGCACGCCCGCTTCCCCTGCCCGCACATCGAGCGTGAACCGGCTGCGCCCGGCAATGACATTCGCCGCGCCTGAAGGCACTTCGACCACGCCGACGGTAGCGACCAGATCGGGCGGCCCCGCTGTCGCGACCGCCTCAGCCGCCAACACCATCTCGGCCATCCCGGCCACGGCATCGCGGCGAAGGCCCATCGCGGTTGTCCCGGCGTGGCCCGCCATGCCTGAAAGGCCGATCTCGAAGCGCAGCTGCGCAGCGATCCCGGTCACCGTCCCGACAGCAAGCCGCTCGGCTTCCAGCACTGGCCCCTGCTCGATATGCGCCTCGAGATAGGCCAGGATCTCGCCCTTTGACCGGGCAGCGGAGGGATAGGCGGCAAGATCGAGCAAATCGCCCAGCGCTACGCCATCCCGGTCGCGCACCTCGAGCGCCGCCGGATCGAGCGTGCCTGCAACCGCGCGGCTTGTCAGCATCGCGGCGGGAAAGCGCGAGCCCTCTTCGTCGCCGAAAGCATAGACCTCAATGGCGAAGGGCATGCGCGTACCGCTTGAAGAAAGTGCCGCAACCGCTTCAATTCCGAGCATGATCCCGAGCGGCCCATCATAAGCCCCGGCATTGCACACGCTGTCGATATGGCTCCCGATCACCAGCGCCGGCGCCCCCTCCTGCGCGCCTTCGTAGCGCCCGATCAGGTTCGCCGCGGCATCGCGCCGCACCGCCATGCCCGCCTCGGTCATCCATGTGGCAAGCTGCTTCTGCGCTGCGATGTAGGCGGGGGAAAGATAGGTGCGCGTCAGCCCCTCGGCGCTATCGCTGAACGGCGACACCGCGAGCACCTCGCAGCGCGCCACAGCCCGGGCGCCCCCGGAGGCACTGGCGCTTACCATGCGGCAACCCCGCCATCGCTACGCGGATCGGTCGCACCATCGAGCCGCCCATCGGCATGGCGCACGATGGCGCCGGCATGGCCCATCGTGGCTGTCAGCGGCCCGACGCGCTCTACCGCATGCCCTGCCGCCTTCAGCGCCGCATAGAGCTCGGGCACAAAGCCGTCCTCCAGCTTGAGCGTGGTCGATTGATCCCCCCAGGTCCGCCCGAGCAGCCAGCGCGGGGCACTGATCGCATCCTGCAAGTCTGCGGCGAACCGCGCATAGCGGGTGAACAGCGCCGCTTGCGTCTGCGGCTGCCCTTCCCCGCCCATCGTGCCATAGGCCATCACGCGCCCGTCATCGAAGCGCGCGAGTGCGGGATTGAGCGTGTGGAACGGCTTGCGATAGGGCTTCAGGGCATTCCAGCCGCTCTCTGCCAGCCGGAAACTGCTCCCCCGGTTCTGCCAGGTGATCCCGGTTTTCGGCAGCACCAGGCCAGAGCCGAACTCGAAATAGGTCGATTGGATCGCGCTCACCACGCGCCCCTCGCCGTCCGCCGCGCCGAACCAGCAGGTATCCCCCCACTGCGGCGGCTGCGGCCACCGCAGCGCCTTGGCAGGATCGATCTCCCTCGCCAGTGCATCAAGCGCCGCCGCATCATCCAGCAGCGCCTGAAAATCAAACCCGGTAAAGAGCGGATCGCCGACATGCCGATCGCGCAGCAGGAACGCCTGCTTGGTGGCCTCGACCAGTCCGTGGACGTGATCGAACCCGTCCGCCGCATCCGCTTTCATCCGGTCGAACAGCGCGAGGATCAACAGCGATGCAAACCCCTGCGTGGGCGGTGCAGAGTTCCACAGCTGCGCACCCTTGATCGCCACCGTGAGCGGCTCTGGTCGCGTCGCGACATGCGCCGCCAGGTCCGCTGCCGAAACCGGGCTGCCCAGTGCGTCCAGATCTGCGGCGATATCTGCCGCCAGCCCGCCGGAATAAAAGCTCGCCAGCCCCTCGGTGCAGAGCCTGCTCAAGGTCTCGGCGAGCACCGGCTGGCGTAGCACTTCGCCCTCCGCCAAGGGCCGCCCAGCTGGTTCGAATGTTGCCGCATAAGCGCCGGGCTGCACCCGCAGTTCCGGCCCCTTGGCCGCCGCGATCGCTGCCTGCCCCGCCGTCACCGCCACGCCCGCTTCGGCATGGGCAATCGCATCGCGCAGCAGCCGGTCCAGTGGCAGCGAACCGCTCGAACTCGCCAGCGCCGCGGCCCAGCCCGAGATCGTCCCCGCAACGGTGTTCGCCGCAAGTGGCCCGCGAAACGGTACCGCCTCCAGCCCGGTGTACATCTCCAGCGAAACCGCGCCCGCCGCGCCGCCGCAGCCATGGATGCCATGCACGGCGCCATCCGGCTCGTGGATCACCCAGAACCCGTCACCGCCGATGCCGGTCATGTGCGGATAGACCACCGCGAGGCACGCCGCGACCGCCACGGCCGCCTCTACCGCATTGCCGCCGTCCCGCAGCACCGACAGGCCCGCCTCCGCCGCCAGCGAGTGCGGCGCGGTCACCATGCCGTTGCGACCCGAGACGGTTGCCAGCCCCATCAGTCGGGCAAAGCCGCTACGAACGCGCGCACGACATGCGCCGAATTGGCCGAAGCGAGATGCTCGAAGACATATTCCATGTTCTTGTGCGGGTCGCCGCCAGCAAGGTCCGACAAGCTGCGGAACACGATCGCGGGCACCGTATTGCTCATCGCCACCTGCATGACAGCGGCGCTTTCCATGTCGAGCACACGCGCCTTCCACGCCTTCTGCAGGTAGATGCGAAACGCGGCGTTGTCGGCATAGATCCCCGCCGTCACCCCTGTCCCGCCAACCACAACCTTGGGCATGCGCGGCAAGCAGAGCTCCGAACCTGCACGCATCTTGTCCGAAGGCGGCACGCAGCGTTCCAGCGTGATCGTGGGAACGACCTTCTTCGCCAGCGTCAGCATGTCCGCGTCGACAGGAATGCGATAGACCCGCTTCATCGGCGCCGCCGGCGTGGTAATCAGCGTGCCGCGCGGGAAGATGAAGTTCCAGTTCGCGGGTGATTCCGGGTGGCCCTCATCCGGTGGCAGCCATCCGCTCCTCGTCTTCCGCGCGAACGAACCTTCGAGATACTGCCCCCAGTTTTCCGGCACCACGACATCGCCGATGGAGAGCGCCGGATCGACCCCGCCCGCGATCCCCGAAAACACGATGCGCTTGACGGTGAACCGGTCGAGCACCAGCTGCGTGCTCATCGCCGCGTTCACGACGCTGACGCCGCTTTGCATGAGCACGACCGGCTTTCCCTCAAGCGTGCCGGTCAGGAAGGTGTTGCCGTTGATTGTGTGCTCTTTGGCGTTCTGGATCGTCGGCACGAGTGAGTGCCATTCGGGGTAGAATGCCGTCATCACCACCGTGCGCGGGGTTTCATCAAGCTTCTGCGCACACGCCGGGGTGGCAAGGAGCGCGGCGAAAATCAGGAAGATCAGGCGGATCATGCAGCAGCCATCCAGGCAAAGCGCGCCACGAACAACGCGGCGAGCGTGTAGAGAAACCAGTCCTTGAAGCCCGCCTCGCCCTTGATGAGCTTGAGGAAGGCATGCGCGGTGATGCCGAAGGCAAGGCCATTGGCGATCGAGAACGTAAGCGGGATCATCGCAACCGTGAGGAAGGCCGGGATCGCGGCCATCGGGTCCTCCCAGTCGACTTCGGTCAGCGGCAGCAGCATCAGGCCGCCCACTACGACGAGTGCCGGCGCGGTCGCCGCAAGGGGCACGAGCTGCGCGTAGGGTGCGACAAACATCGTAGCAAAGAACAGCAGACCGCAGACCACCGCTGTCAGCCCCGTCCGCCCACCCGCCTGGACGCCCGCAGCGCTCTCGACATAGCTCGTTACCGTCGAGGTGCCCGCCACCGCGCCCACCATTGTCGCAACGGCATCGGTCATCAGGATGCGGTTGAGCCCGGGGATCTTGCCTGCCGCGTCCATCAACCCGGCGCGCTTGGTCACCGCCACCAGCGTCCCGATATTGTCGAACAGATCGACGAACAGGAAGACGAACAGGATTTCGAGCAGCCCCAGCCCGGCCTTCCCCGAAAGGCCGAAGACACCCGGAATATCCAGCTTGAACGCCGTCGCGGTCAATGCCGCCAGGCTATAGGGCTCGGTCGGCGCATGGACCTGCCCCATGACCCAGCCGGCAATCGTCGTCAGCACGATGCCGATCAGCATCGCCGCGCGAACGTTCCACACCGACAGTGTGCCGATGATGACAAGGCCGAACAACGCCAGCGCCGGCCCGGGCTGCGTCACGCTGCCCAGCGCCACGAACGTCGCCGGATTGGCCACCACGATCCCCGCATCCTTGAGGCCGATAAAGCCGATGAACAGGCCGATGCCGCCCGCGACTGCCGCAAACAGGTGCTGCGGGATCACCGAGACGATCAGCTGCCGCACCCCCGTCAGCGTAAGGATCAGGAAGGCGACCCCCGAAATGAACACGCAGCCCAGCGCCACAGGCCAGGGCACGCCCATCTGCTGCACGACGGTGAAGCTGAAATAGGCGTTGAGCCCCATGCCCGGCGCCAGCGCCAGCGGGGTGTTTGCCACCATGCCCATCAGGATCGAGGCGAAGGCTGCCGCAAAGCAGGTCGCCGCCGCGACGGATGCCACCGGCAGCCCTGCTTGCCCCAGGATCGCCGGGTTGACGAGCACGATGTAGGCCATCGTCAGAAACGTGGTGAAGCCCGCCAGCACTTCGGTGCGCACATCGGTGCCGCGTTCGCTCAGGTGGAACCGGGCCTCCAGCATCCCCGTACTAGCCGTTTCGCCCGTCATGTCATTTCCCCCGCAAATGCGCCTGCCGGCATGGTGACGCCGGTCATGCCCCGTTCTTCAAGTTCGCCCGCCAGCCGCAGCAGCGCGCCTTCGGCGCCGCATTTGCCGATCAGTTGGAGCCCCAACGGCAACTGGCCCGGACGCTTCAGCGGCACCGCCAATACCGGCAGTGCAGTGAAGGTGATCGGCTGGCTATGGATGCCGAGATTGGCCCTGGCCGCACATAACTCACCATCGATCAGGATCATGGGATCGGCGATCAGCGGCGCGGCGCAAGGCGCGGAAGGCGCCAGCAGCACATCGAAATCCGCCACCAGCGCCGCGATCCGCGCGGCGTACTCCACCCGGAACGCCAGCGCCCGTTCGAAGAGTGCTTCGGGGAGCAAGGCCCCCGCCAGCAATCGGTCGCGCACTGCCGGATCATAGGTCATCGGGTCTGCGGCGAGCGCCTTGCGGTGGAGCCGCCCCCCCTCATAGGCCGTGATCACGAAAGCCGCGCTGCGCGCCCGCGCAACGTCCGGCAGGTCGACCAGCGGCGCCCCGGGCGCAATCGCATCGATCGCGGCAAGCTGCGCCGGATCGGCATTCTCGCGAAACCGCCCGCCCAGCCGCGCGATCCTCGGCGCAGAGCTTGATGGCCAAACCTCGCCGCCGCGCAGCACCGCCCACACCAGCGCCAGATCCTGAAGGCTCGCGGCAAACGGCCCGATCTCGTCGAAGCTCTCGGCAAAGGGAAATGTCCCCGCGAGTGGCAGATCGCCGCGCGCGGGCCGGAGGCCATAGAGCCCGCACAGGCTGGCGGGTACGCGCACCGAACCGTTCGTATCCGATCCCAGCGTCAGCGGCACGAGCCCCGCCGCCACCGCCGCCGCCGATCCGCCCGAGGACCCACCCGCCAGCCGCGCGGTGTCATGCGGATTGCGCGTGGTGCCATAGTCCGCGTTCACCGTGGCAAAGCCATAGGCGAACGCATCCATGTTGAGCGTGGCGCACAGCACCGCGCCTGCTGCGTTGAGCCGCCGAATCGCCTCCGCATCAGCGGCTGCCGGCGCTTCCTTATCCCGCGCCGCAGAGCCCGACGTCGTCGGCAGACCCGCCACGTCGAACAAGTCCTTCACCGCAAAGGGCACGCCCGCGAGCGGCCCCGGATCCTCGCCCCGGGCAATCCGGGCATCGACCGCCGCCGCCTCAGCCATCGCGCGTTCGGCCAGCACGCGCGTCACCGCGACGTGGTCATCTGCGCGCAATCGCACCAGCGCCTCGGCCGTTACGCTTGCGGCGGTCACCGTCCCCGCGCGGACGGCCGCGGCGATTGCGCACGCCGTTCTCACGCGCCACCCTCGCCCAGCGCTATGCGCGCATGCTGCGTCAGCAAAGCGAGATTGCTGCTCACGCCCGGCCGGCATTCCTCCGGGACCGGCAGACCGATCTCGGAGGCACGCGCAAGCATCGCTGCCTCATCCTGCGGGGGTAGCGTTGCTGCAGCCGCAGCCGCCGCCAGCGCCTCGCCCTCGCGCCGCCAGCGACCGGCCAGCCAAGCGCAGACGAACAGTTGCAACTGGTGGAAGATCATAAGCGGCAGGATCACGATGCCCACTTGCGCCGGGGCAAACAGCGCCCCCGCCATCGGCACGCCCGAAACAAGACTTTTCTTGGAGCCGCAGAACAGGAGGACGATCGCGTCCTCGCGCGCCAGCCCCGCGGCCCGCGCCGCCACGCCGTTGATGGCGATCACCACCGCCAACATCGCCCCCGAAGCCGCGAGCAACACGGCAAGGTCAAACGGACCCACGCGCTGCCACACTCCGTTCACCACCGCCGCGCTGAACGCCGAATAGACCACCAGCAGCACCGACGACCGGTCGACCGGCTGCAGCAGCTTCTTGTGGCTATCGACCCATTTGCCGATCACGGGCCGCAGCAGATGCCCGACAACAAAGGGCAGGAGCAGCTGCGTGGCGATCTTTTCGGCCGAGGCTAGCCCATCCATCCCGCCACCGGCCCCTCCACCGCCGCCGTGAATGAACACCGTCACCAGCAGCGGAGTCAGCACCACGCCGATCAGGTTGGAGAGCGAGGCGCTGCATACCGCTGCCGCCACATTCCCGCCCGCCATGGCGGTCATCGCGATCGAGCTTTGCACGGTCGAGGGCAGCAGCGCGAGGAACAGCAGCCCCATCGCCAGGGTCGGGTCGATCACCTGCCCCGTCGCCGCCTGCGCGACCAGCCCGAGCACCGGAAACAGCACGTAGGTGAACGCCAGCGTCATCAGGTGAAGCCGCCAGTGCCCGATCCCTGCGAGCACCGCCTCGCGCGAAAGCTTGGCGCCATGGAGAAAGAACAGCAGGACGATTGCGGCGTTCGCCGCCCAGTCGAATCCCGTCAACACCGCCCCGCGCGCCGGCAGAACGCTTGCCGCTACGACGCAGCTCACCAGCCACATCAGGAACGGATCGACCGTGGGAAGTTTGATGCGCGCTGCCATGGTGCCGTCCCTATGCCGCGCTGACCCCTACCGATCCAACGCAATGAACCGGACGGTTTGTTGCAAAAAAGAGCGCGCTCGTCACCATATGCTCAGGCGCCATCCCCGGCGGGAACCAGTTCGTCCTCGGTCGTCTCGTGCGGCAGGATCAGGTTGAGCAGGATCGCCACGACCGCTGCCGGCAGAACGCCCGATGAAAGCAGCATACGCGCCGTGTCTGGCAGATGCGCCAGCGCCGTAGGCTCCAGCTGCAGGCCGAGCGCAAGCGAAAGGCTCACCCCGAACACCAGCATGTTGCGCTGGTTCCACACGACGCCCGAAAGCATCGCCAGCGCCGCCGAGGCGACCATCCCGAACATGACGATCACCCCTCCGCCAAGCACTTCGATCGGGATCGTGGTGATCACCGCACCGATCTTGGGCACCAGCCCGCAAACGACAAGGAATACTGCGCCCAGGGTGACGACATGGCGGCTCATCATGCCGGTGATCGCGATCAGGCCAACGTTCTGGCTGAAGGTCGTATTAGGCATCGCACCGAAGATCGCTGCAAGCGCTGTCCCGGCTCCATCTGCCGCCACCGCGCCCTTCAATTCGGCATCGGTCGCGGGCCGCCCCGCCGTCCCGTCGCAGATCGCCTCGACATCCCCGATCGATTCGATCGAGGAAACAAAGCCCGTAAGGACGAAGCCCAACACCGCCGAAGCCGAGAGCGCGAAGCCGAAATGGAATGGCTGCGGCACCATGACCAGCGGCGCCGCGCTCACCGCTTCGAACGAGATGCGCCCCATTGCCAGCGCCACAAGATAGCCCGCGAGCAGCCCCAGCAACACCGATGCTGTCGACCAGATTCCGCGCGTGAAGAACTTCAGGCCTAGTGTCGCGAGAACGACCACACCCGCCAGCAGCCAGCTGCCTGCCGCACCAAACGCCGGCGTCCCCACCGCCGGCACGCCGCCTGCCGAATACTGCACCCCGATCCGCATCAGCGATAGCCCGATCATCAGCACGACAAGGCCCGTGATCAGTGGCGGCAGGGCGAACCGAACGCGGCCCACGAATACACTCAAGGCCCCGTGCACCAGCCCGCCGATCAGCGCCGCCGTCGTCAGTTCCGCCATCGCGCCGACGCCCCGGCCTGCAACGATCGGGATCATCACCGGGATGAAGGCAAAGCTCGTCCCTTGCACCAGCGGCAGCCGCGCTCCGATGGGGCCGAAGCCCACCGTCTGCATCAGGGTGGCGATCCCGGCGAAGAGCATCGCCATCTGGATCATGTAGATCAGTTCGGACGGGTCTGCCGATCCGAACCCGAAGCCCGCCGCGCCCGCCACGATGATTGGCGGCGTCAGGTTGGAAACAAACATCGCCAGCACGTGCTGGATGCCCAGGGGAAGCGCGAGGGCCATGCCGGGAAAGAAATCCGGGTCACGAGCCTGCGCGCGGCTGACCGACTTGGGCAATGGCACGGCGGGCAGTCTCCTATCCTGTGGCGATCAGCCGGTCGAGCGAGCGGCGGGCGGCGCCAAGAATCTGCGTTCGGGGTGTTTGGACAAGCTCGCCCCTCCGCACGACCGCGCGGCCCTCGACAAACAGATCGCGGACACCTCCAGGCGGCGCGAGCACCAACCCAGCGACGAGATCCCACGCGCCGGTCGAGGCAACGTCGGCCATGTCCCAGACCGCCACGTCGGCGCGCTTGCCCGGCACGAGCTGGCCGAGATCAGGTCGCCCAAGCACCGCCGCACCGCCCCGCGTTGCGAGCCGCAGCGCCTCGCGCGCAGCAAAGGCGGTCGCGCCATGCGTGACCCGCTGAAGCAGCATGGCCTGCCGCGCTTCCCCCAGGAGATTCGCGGTATCGTTGGAGGCAGAGCCATCAACGCCCAGCCCCACCGGCACGCCCGCATCCACCATCGCCCGCACCGGCGCAACGCCCGAACCCAGCCGGCAGTTCGATCCCGGACAATGCGCCACCCCGGTCTTCGTACGCGCAAACAGATCGATCTCTTGCGAGTCCAATTGAACGCAGTGTGCATGCCATACATCGGGCCCGGTCCAGCCCAGTTCTTCCGCATATTGCCCCGGCCTGCACCCGAACCGGTCGAGGCTGAAGGCAACATCGTCGGCATCCTCGGCGAGGTGCGTATGCAGCATCACGCCCTTGTCGCGTGCCAGCAGCGCCGCATCGCGCATCAGTTCGCGGCTCACCGAAAAAGGCGAGCATGGCGCCACGCCAACACGCACCATTGCGCCATCCGAAGCATCATGGAACTTGTCGATCACCCGGATGCAGTCGGCGAGGATCGCATCCTCACGCTCGACGAGGCTGTCCGGCGGCAAACCCCCGGCGCTTTCGCCCACGCTCATGCTCCCGCGCGTCGCATGGAAGCGCACGCCGATCCCGGCGGCGGCATGAATCGTGTCATCCAGCGTCACGCCATTGGGGAACAGATAGAGGTGGTCACTGCTCAGCGAGCAGCCCGAAAGCGCCAGCTCCGCCAGCCCCAGCTGCGTCGCGGCAAACACATCATCGGGCGTATAGCGCGCCCAGATCGGATAGAGCCGCTTGAGCCAGCCGAACAACGACGCCTCGGTCGCCCCCGGCACGGCGCGGGTCAGCGTCTGGTACAAGTGATGGTGGGTGTTGATGAGCCCGGGCGTGACTACGCAGCCCGCCGCCTCGATGATCACATCGGCATGGCCCGCCAGCGGCGCGAGTTCTGCGGTCGTCCCCACCGCCAGAATGACACCGTCGCGCAGGGCAAGCGCGCCGCCCGCAATCTCGCTCCCCGCGTCGTCCATGGCCGCAACCACGGCGGCATTGCGGATGAGCGTGAGGGCCATGTCAGCAGCGCCCCGTCATCTTGGCGGACTCTGCTCATAGCGGTCCCAATGCGTCACGATCTCGTCGACCACCTTGGTGCCCACCGCATAGAGGCTTTCCAGCGCTGCGGTCATCCCGGCATATCCCTGGTTCTCGCTCAGCAGATAACTCGCCGGATCGATCCCCTGCGGCGGCATCGTGAAATTGCTGCCTGCGCGCAGCACGAGCACCCGGTCGCGGTCGGCGCGGCCCACCTTCGTGAGGTACTCGATCGACTGGAACGTGCCCGTCTCCTCCATCGCGGAGGTCACGAACTCGCCCTTCCCGCGCGTCCAGAACTGCGTCCAGTCGTTCGCCCACTGCGTCATCTTCGCGCCGTGCCAGAAGGTCATCGCAGCGAGGTTGTCGCCCTTGAGCACGAAGGGCGGCTTCTGCGCATTGGGATAGCCCTTGAAGGCTTCGCGCGCCTCGGCAATCCGAGCATCATCGGGCAGCGCCATGCCCTTGGTCAGCGCAAAGGCCCAGTCCTGCAGCGCGGGATTGAGCTCGAACATCTCGCCGTTGACGGGCTCGAGCGGCGTCGGATCCATGGGCCCCTTGCTGTGGAGCGCAAAGTAGCCGCTGCTCCAGTCCTTCGGAATCTCGCGAGCATCGATCTCGTGCGCAATATCGCCATCGATCAGATAGCGCGCCCATGCGGCGGAGCCGACCGAAGCGTCCTCCGGGTCGATCCCGGCAATCCCGGCCACCAGCCAGTAGGCCTTGGAAAGATCGAGCCGGTTATCGAGCCCGACCGCGAGAGCCGCCGTGGCCGACTTGATCGAGCCCATGCCCGTCACGATCGCGAGCACGCCCGTTTCGGGATCATAAGCCAGATCGTGCCAGCCTTGCGGGAACGGCAGCGTTTCAGTGAGGTGGCGGCGCTCTTTCCAGAGTTGGAACTCGCCCGGCTTGTCACCGGTATCCTTGCCGATCTCGAACATGGTGACGACCACCACGCGCACTGGCAGCTTTGCCGAGCAGGGCCGCGCCGGCGCGCAAGCCTTCACCGCCGCGAGGGTCGCCGCATCCGCCACCGGTGCGGCAGAAGCAGCGAACGGTGCCAGCAGCGAAGCGGCAAGGCAGGAAAGGCGCGCGAGGAGGCGCATGGGTCTTGTCACCCTGATATCACGTCAGAAAAGATGCGAGGGGCGGCACCGCCGCCCCTCGCCCATGGCCCGGTCAGAACTTGTAGACGACCGAGGCCTGCCAGTTGCGCGGACGCTCGGGCAGCGCGATCGTTGCGCCGAACAGTTCCGTGAAGTTGGCGCGGAAGTACGAGGCATTCGTCGCGTTCTTCACAACCGCGCGGAACAGCCACGGCCCGGTGGCGTACGAAGCGCTCACGTCAACCAGCGTGTAGGCCGGAAGCCGGACCGTCTGCGACTGACCCGAGAAGACCGACGGCACGTGGCTGATGCTGCCAGCGAACGCGAGACCGTTGTCGAAAGAGTAGGTCGCGGTCGCCGAATAGAGATCCTCCGGGATACCCGCGCGGCGCGAGGCATTGCGGTTCGGGATCGGCACGAGACCGATTGGCTGGCCGCCAAGGAACAGCGCCGGGTTGAGGCCCTTAAGATCCTCGATGCCGAAGAAACTGAACAGCACGCCGTCGCCAATCGCGGTCAGATTCTCGACCTTGGTCTTGGTGTAGTTGGCCGTCACAAGGAAGTGCTTGTCGACCGACCAACGCAGTTCGGCCTCGATGCCCTTGGTTTGCACCGCCTGGTTAGTCACGATGGCCTGCGAATTGCGGTCCGTACGGGTCTGCTTGTAGACCGAAATCGCAGCATAGAGCCGGTTGTTCAGCCACGAACCCTTAATACCGCCTTCGTAGAGCTTCGAAGCGCTGATAAACGCTCCCGACAGCGCGTCAGCCGTGGTTATCTCCGCGCCCTGACCGGCAATGATGGTCGATTGGCGCGAGATCGTCGCATAGGGGATCAGGCCGAGCGGCAGCTTGTAGTTGGCACTCGCCGACCACGACCAACCGCCCTTCGAGTTCTTTGCCGAGCCTGCGCTGGCCGGATTCTCGAGCTTCGAAGCCAGATCCGCTGTCGTCACCTTGATGTGATCATAGCGGGCACCCAGCGTCAGATCGAGACCGAAGTTGAAATCGAGGTTTGCAAGACCGGCAAAACCGAGGTCGGTGTAGTGGCCGACGTTGTAGCTGGTGTAATTGCAATCGCACTCGGTCGAAAGCAGACGATCCGAGAACGCGTTGTAGCCGACGGTCAGGTCGACGCGGTTGAAGTATTCATAGTTGAAGTCGTCACCGTGACGGAAATTAGTGTAACGGATCGACGGCGAAACTTCGAGCGAAAACTTGCCGATATCGGTCTTGAAGACCTTCGAAACGACGATGCGATCCTCGATCACGTACGACTTGTGGAACTGCGAGAAGCCATACTGGTTGGCGTTGTCGTTCTTGTAGCCATCGTAGAAGAACTGGTTCTTGATCTCCAGATCATTCCCGGCATCGAAGATGAGATCGAGATAAGCCGTATTGGCGATGTTATTGAGCTTGTCGTTCTCGGCTGTCAGCGTGTTGCGCCGGTCCAGCTTCGCGGTGCCGACGTTGGTCAGGCCGTTGTCGGGATAGAGCGTCGCAAGGCAGTCGTTAGTGAGGCCGCCGAAGGGGTTCGAGAACGGCGGGGTCGAGCAGAACGCGCTGCCAAACGGATTGAGGCCGAAGCCGCCGTTGGCAACCTTCGCCTCTGCGTGCGAGATCTGGCCGTCACCGTTGGTGTCAAGCGGCTTGGCCTGGCCGGTGATGTAGTTGCCGTTATCGACAAGGTCCTGCGTCAGGCGGTTCCAGCCGCCATTCTGCTGGCCCTTGAAGTTGTGATGCATGCCGCCGAACTCGAGCCGCAGATTGGGTGCAAGGTCGGTGTCGAACGCGGCCTGCAGGATTGTCTGCCGGGTCGACATGTTGCGGTAGTAGCTGCCCGAATCCTCGATCTGACCATAGAGGCTGTAGCCGAATTCCTGGCTGCCGATCTTGCCGGGGCCGCGCACCTGCGCGCTGAGCACGTTGCGCGCCCAGCTGCCGCTCGTGTACGAAAGCTGGCCTTCCGGATTGTCGAGGAACTTGCCGCCGGCAGCGCGCGCGGTCAGCGGCACAAAGTTCATATAGCCGCCGGTCTTCGACGGGCCGTAGATCGGCGAGGCTGGCCCGCGCACGATGTCGATACGGTCCGAGGCGCCGATCGGGGTCGGGTAGTTGCCGGGGTTGTCGAGACGGCGGATACCGCGGAAGTAGACTTCGCCGGGGGTACCGCGAATGTCGAGCGCGCCGCCGACGCCGAAGAACGAGTTGGTGAACACGCCCGGCGATTGCGAGACGAGGTCATAGATCTCGCTCACGCCGAAGCGCTCGAGCTGCTCCTTCGAAATGGTCGAGGCCGAACGGGGCGTTTCGACGAGGTTCTTGTCGAACCCGAAGATCGAGCCAACGTCCTTGACTGGCAGCGCGTTCAGCGAGCCGACGACGACGATCTCTTCCTTCTTGGGCTCGTCTGCCGGCGCTTCCTGCGCAAAGGCAGGCGCGGTGAGTGCGGTGCAGCCAAGAAGCGCAACCAGACCTTGCACGAGGCGGCGCGGCGCAAGAACCTGCGCGGAACTATTCGGGTAGAGCATCGAGAAACCCCCTGGGACGCAAAAGGCGCACTGCCCTCACTTGGCCGTGAGGACCGCAATGCGCGTGGTTGAACCGCGCCTCTCCCGCAAACCACCGGGCATCTTCCCTGCCGCCATGCTGCTTTCCGCAGCATCCCCGAGGCTGGGCGTACCCGTTTCTTATGATGCCACTACCGCGGCAATTCGTATTACGCTCTTATGTCACCTTTCCAGCACGCGCCAGACGCTCGGCCTCATACGCCGCAAATTGGTGTTCAAGATCCATCTGCAGCCGCGCCTTCTCGTTGACCGCCAGATACTTGGCGCAAGAAGGTGTGGCAAAATCAGCACAGGCAGCCACCGGCACCAGCTTTGCCGGATCGCTCCACAACGCCCCGCCGGGCACAAAGGAATAGGCCAGACCCGCCCGCGCGATCTGCTTGAGCTCACCGTACGTCATCCCCTGCTCGCGCACCGCACGGACATATTCGTTCGTCATATCCGAACGGAGCACGCCCTCGTCGTCGGTCGATAGCACTACCGGCACGCCATGCGCGCGGTAGAGCCGCAGCGGATGATCCGCGCCCTTCACGCCGAGGATTACCGCGTTGCTGGTAAGGTTGATCTCGACCGCGATGCTCTCGCGCGCCATGCGGGCCATCGTATCTTCGGCCTTGTCCTCGAAGGCAATGCCGGTGCCGTGCCCGATCCGCTTAGCACCTACTTCCACCGCCTGCGCGATATGGTCCTTGAGGTCCGCCGGCGGAACCTGCCCTAGCGTCACTTCGCCGGCGTGGAGCGTCAACTTCACGCGCGGGTACTTCGCGGCGAGAAAGCGGATCATCGCCATATGCAGGCCGTAATCGCGCCGCGCCAGCCACGCGTCTTCCGGCATCACGATATTGACGCCGACAAACCGCGGATCGGCGTCAGCCATCATGAAACCGAGGATCAGCGAGCGATAGACCTGCCGCGGCGGTAGCGCGCGCAGCGCCTGGAACAGATAATGGACCGCAACCTTGCAGGCCGGTTCGGCGGATGGCGTGCCGCAGGCCATGGCCTTGGCAGCTGCCGCCTCGTCGGCATCAAGCTCGGCGCGCGCCTTCGGGATCAGCGCTGCGAACTGCTTCGCCTCGCCCGCGAAGACCGCTGCAAGATCGGCCTCGGCCAGCGGCGCATCCCCGGCCGCGCGCACCACCGAGACCAGCGTCGTCGTGTTGTGATCAAGCTCGAGATAGGAAACATGGTCCCCCGCCGCGATGCGCCGCGTCGCGGTAAGCATCTGCGCGGTCTCGCCGCCCATCTTCCCGAAGCGATCGAACGAGCGGAAGAACTGGGTGTGGCCCGAAACGTCGTTCTGCCCCACCCCGCGCTGGAAGCCGCGCGTCGACATCGCGTCGATCAGCCGGTCCATGCCGAATTCGTTGCTCGCCGCAAAGCGCTCGATCCCGCGTTCGGCAGGGCACGGCGGCGGCTCGACAGTGAGGCCCGTCTCGTCGACGCAAAAGCCCTTTGCTGCGGCCCAGGTCAGATAATCTTCGGCATAGATCGCACCGCCGAGGTGGTTGTGCAGGTCGCCGCCCTTGGGCATGCCGCGCAGCAGCACACGCAGAGCCGGCGGACTTTCGCGGGCGTCCTCGATCAGCTTGGCAACGGCGGCTTCACGCGCAGGATCGTTCAGCACGGGTTGTGCGAGCACCGGCGCAGACGCGGTGAGCAGCAGCGCCGCGCCCAGCGCGCGCCCTGCCATCGTCCGAAAGCCCCCTGCCCTGTAACCCAAGTTGCGATCCCGTATGCTGCGTTGCGGCGTGATTATGGCCTTGACCTGTTTCGCGCAACTGCAATGAATCGCGCAAGGTGTTGCGAAAATTAGGTAGGGTAAAAGACCAGTGCCGGCATTCTCCCGCTTCCTGCGCTATTTCCTCGCTGTCGGCCGGCTCGGCTCGATCCGCAAGGCGGCGGACGAGCTCAATGTGTCGGCCTCGGCCATCGACCGCCAGATCCTCAATGTTGAGGCCGAAATCGGCATGCCGCTGTTCGAGCGCCTGCCGACCGGCCTGCGCCTCACCGCTGCGGGCGAGATTTTCATGGCGGCCGGCGGGCGCTGGCAGAAGAGCCTTGCCGAAGTGCGCGCCCAGATCGAGGACTTGCGCGGACTGAAGCGTGGTCATGTCGAGATCGCGGTCATCGATGCGCTGGCCAAGGGCGTGATCCCCGCAGCGATCCAGTCCTTGCAGACCCGCTACCCCGGCATCACCATCGAAGTGAAGGTTGCGGCGAACGACACCGTGCGCCGGATGATCGCGAGTGGCGAGGTCGATTTCGGGGTTTTCTTCAGTCCGGAATCCTACCGTGACATCACCGTGCGAGCCTTTGTCGATGTCCATCTCGGCTTCATCACGCCCGCCGGTCATCCCTTTGGGGATCAGGCGGAGGCGCGCTTCTCCGCCTCTGTCGGCTCGCCGGTGGTCGTCCCATCCAGCCCGCTCGCGGTCCACCAGCAGATCGCGGTCCTCGAAGGCACCACGCGTATCGCGCTCGACCGCAAGGCGACCAGCAACAACATCCAGATGATCACCAGCCTCGTACTCCAGGGCGTCGGCATCGGCATCCTGACCTCGCTCGATGTGGTGACCGAGGTGCGTGCCGGGCTCCTGTCCTTCACCCGCATATCCGATCCGGTGCTGCGCCCGATGACGCTAGCGCTGTGCACTGCATCGGCCCGCCCGCCGAGCTATGCCGCCGATATCGTGCTGGGCGAGATCCAGACGGCGTTCGGCGAACTGGCCTGGCCATCGGCTGGCGGCCGCGATTCCGGTTGAAAACGTGCCCTTGCCGCAATTGCCCCGCGCGCCGGGAATCGGTAACCGCTCTCCTTTGCCGCCCGACAAACGGACCCGCCATGACCGAAGCTGCCGCCCCCGTGCTGAACTACATCCCCTACGAGGACTTCCTCAGCAGCGTGCGCAGGCTCTCGCGGCTGCTGGCGGCCGATAGCTGGAAGCCCGATTTCATCATCGGCATCGGCCGCGGTGGCCTCGTCCCCGCAGTCTACATCAGCCACGAGCTGCAGGTGCCGATGCTCTCGATCGACCACTCGTCGAAGGTTCCGGGCTTTGCCGACGAACTGCTGGGCAAGGTGGCGGACAAGTCCTCCACTGGCACGCGGCTGCTGTTTGTCGACGATATCAACGACAGCGGCGGCACCATCGTCTACATCCGGGGCCTGCTGGCGGATAATGGCTGCAATCCCGACAACCTGCGCTTCGCCGTGCTCAAGGACAATTGCCGCTCCAGGGCGCGGGTCGACTACACCGCCGAAGTGATCGACCGCGCCGAGGACAAGCGCTGGTTCGTCTTCCCGTGGGAAGCGGTGATGACCGCCGAAACGCTCACCGAGGAAGCGCAGGCGGTGCCCGAGCGCCTTTCCTGAACTTTCGTCACCGCAGCGTTTGCGGCTCTGGATTCCCGCCTTGGCGGGAATGACGTGAGGATTGAGCTCAGCCGAATTTGAATCCGCTCATCACCGCCCAGGTTAGCGCACCGACCCCGGCAATCCCGATCAGCGCCATGACCGGCGACCACTTCACGTCCTCGACCGCCTCACCCTTGGCGCGCTCGCGCCGTCCGGTGATCATCGACCCGATCAGGTTGTGCGCATTGAGCACCTGATAGTAGCCGATCGCGAGGATATGCAGGCCGATCACCGCGAGTGCGGCCTTGAAGACGGACTCATGCCATTCCGAAGCTATGCGGCCGGTATCGAAGCTCACCCAATCCGCCAGCGGCCCGGATTCGATGCCATCGACATCGACCGCGAAAAGCCCTGCCAGCGTGATCACGAGGATCACCGACAGCAGCGCAACGACGCTCCAGCCCCCAAGCGGGTTGTGCCCATCCGAAGGCCTCTCGCCGTCGTGCGTTTTCAAGTAGGCCATGATCGCGCCCGGCCCTTTCAGGAACTGCGCGAAGCGGGCGGTGCGCGATCCGGCAAAGCCCCAGAACACGCGGAACACCACCAGAGCGAAGATCGCATAGCCCGCCTGCTTGTGGCGCTCCATGTCGTGGTTCTCGCCGCTCCACCAGGCAATGCCGAAGAGCGTGATCAGGCTCCAATGGAACACCCGCACGAACGGGTCCCACACCTTTACGGATTCGGTATCCGTGCTCATCGCCGGCTCAATCCTCGGCGCGGAACTGCTTGTGGCAGGCTGCGCAGGTGCCGCCGACGGCCTTGAACTGCGCAAGCACTGCCGCGGTATCGCCCGAACCGGCAATCCCCACGAGCTTGTCCGCCTCGGCCACCAGCTTGGCGGAGGCAGCATCGAAAGCGCCCTTTTGCGTCCAGATCGCCGGCAATGCATCGGTCTTGACGCCCGAGGAGGGCCCGGTACCCGGCGTGAACAGCACCCATTGCGTCCGCGCCGTCGCGGCCAGCGTACGCGCCGCGGCGAGCAGCTTGGCCTTGTCCGCGCCGCCGCCCAGCTCGTCCTTGAGCGCCTTCATCGCGCCGCCCATCTTCTTGAAATTGGCCTGCCGCGCCGCGATCGTCTCTGCGGGGGAGGCGGCCATCGAGGCGGCTCCGCCTGCCACCAACGCGGCAATAGCGGCAGCCATCAGGATCGGTCTTGCTCGGGTCATCGGCAGTGGTCCTTCTGCTGCAAAAATTCAGTGAGACAGCGCCAGGGCGGCCGGCGCCTTGTCCGGATAGACTTCATGAAACGCGGCCTGCACCGTGGCAAGCCCGTCTGTCAGGATCTGCCAAGCGGTCTTGCCCTTGATGTTGGGAATATCAGCCCGCGCGCCTTTTGCGGCCAGCACGCGCAGCATCGCGGGAAGTTCTGCGAAGAACGGGCCGCCTGCCAGCATGTGCAGCGCGGTCGTCTTGTCCTTGTCTGCCACGTTGGCATCGCCGGCGAGGTCCAGCGCAAGGCCGAGCGCGGTTGCATTGCGCCCCTGCACTGCCGCGAGCACCAGATTGACGCCCGCGCCATCGACAAAGTGCTCATCCGCCCCTGCGCGCACAAGCTGCCACATGACATCGGCCTGCCCCGCCTTCGCCGCCGCCATCAACGCTGTCGTCGGCTGGACAGGTGGTGGCGGCATGCCGAAATTGGCCTCGGTCACCCAAGTGATTTTCGAGGGGCCGGAGAGTGCGTCGACGTCCGCCCCGCGCTCGAGCAGCGCCGCGACCAGCGTGCCCTGCCCGGCAGCGGCGGCGACATGCAGCGGCCGCAGCCCCTGACGGTCCAGTTCGGCAACATCACCGCCGCCCAGCCGCACCAGCTCTTCGGCTGCGGCCCAGTTCTTCTGATAGAGCGCCATCTGCAAGGCGCTGGTATTCTCCGGCCCGCGATGCTTCACATCTGCCCCCGCCGCAATCAGTGCCGAGGCGACACTGGCCTTGCCGCTCGCCAGCGCAAAGAACAGCGGGGTGAAGCCGTTCGGTGTCTCCCGGTTCACCCCCGCGCCGGCTGCGATCAGCGCCGAAACCGCATCGAGCTTGCCGGCCGAAGCCGCCCACATCAGCGGCGTCTGCCCTCGCGCGTCAACGCTTTCGACCGCCGCGCCGCGTGCCAGCAGCGCGCGCACCGCGTCCGCTTCGGCAAACCGCGCGCACATGGCGAGCGGCGTGATCGCATCGGCATTCGCCTGATCGACCGGCGCGCCCGCCGCCACCAGCGCGGCCACGATCGCGCCATTGCCGCGCTCGCAGGCCAGCAGAAGCGGCGTCACCCCCAGCGCGTCGGCGCGGTCTACCCGCGCACGGGCCTTGAGCAGCACATCGACCAGCGCCGGGTCCTGCGTCTCGACCGCGCGCGCCAGCGGCGTCTCGCCATATTCGAGCACGGCATGGGCAGATCCGCCATGCGCGATCGCGGCGGCCAGTGCTTCGGCATCATCCTCGGCAATCGCCCGCGCGATCTCGTCCGTGCCATGCGCCCTGGCCGGCAGCGGCAAGAGCGCGAGCAGCAGCGCCGCGATCCTACGCATGGGCCAGTCCCGCCAGCGGCGCGGTGCTGTCGCCGAACTTCGTGGCTCGCACATCGAGCAGTTGGAGCCCCGCGAGGAGCAGGTTCGACATTGTCGTGCCCTTGTCCACGGCCAGATGCCGTCCGCCCTGCACGAGGCCGCCCGCCACGATCACCGGCAAGTCCATGAAGTCATGCTCGTTGGAATCGCCGAACGCCGACCCGCGGATCACCAGCGTCGTATCGAGGAGCGATCCCGCGCCGTCCTTTGTCTCCTTCAGCCGCTTCAGCGCATAGGCGAAGAATTCCATATGATAGCGGTTGATCACCGCGAGCTTGGCCATCTTGTCGGCGTTCTTGCCGTGGTGGCTGAGCATATGGTGCGAATCCGGCACACCGATCTCGGGATAGGTGCGGTTCGAGATCTCGCGCCCCAGCATGAAGGTGGCGACCCGCGTCAGGTCGGCCTGCATGGCGAGCACCTTGAGGTCGATCATCAGCCGCACATGCTCGGCAAAGTCTGCGGGGATGCCCGCCGGCTGCGCGAACGAGCCCGCCTCCGCTTGCGGCCCCGCCGCCGCGCGCTGGATGCGCTTCTCGATCGCGCGCGTCGCGTCGAGGTATTCATCGAGCTTGCGCTTGTCCTCCGCGCCCAGCCGGCCCGAAAGCCGCGCCGCGTCCTCGCGCACATAATCGAGGATCGAGGCCTGCTGCCGCGCCTGCGCCAGCCGGCTCGCGGGATCGAGCGCCTCGCCATCGCCGAACAGGCGCTCGAACACGTCGCGCGGATTGGCCATGACTGGCAGCGGCACCGTCGGCGTCAGCCATGAGATGCCGTTGGTGTAGGCACACGAATAATTGATGTCGCAGCTGCCCAGGAGGCTTGCCTGATCGATCCCCAGTTCAAGGCTCGGAATCGTCGTCGTCTCGCCCAGATGCGCGGCAAAGACCTGATCCATCGAAACGCCGCAGCGGATGTCCGGCCCTTCCGTCTGCCGCGCATGCGCACCCGTCAGAAACGCCGGGCAAGATCGCCCATGCCCTGCAGGTCTGTCACCGAAAGCCGCTGCCTGTGGATGCCCCAGCCCGCTCACCACCACCATATCGCTGCGGAACGGCTCCATCGGCGCAAGTGTCGGTGGCAGCGCAAAGTCAGCCCCCGTCGTGGCAGGCCGATAGGCGTCCATCGTCATGCCATTGGGCGTGTAGAACACCGAAAGCCGCTTGGGCCGTGCAGCCGCGTCCGCCGCGCGCGCGGCCGAGATCATTGCTTCGAGGAACGGCAGCGCCATCGTGGTGCCAAGCCCGCGCAGCACGGTGCGGCGGCTGAGCGCAGGGCGTTTCACGATCATCGATGCGGTCTCCATCCGCTCACGGCGAGTGCGACGTTGGTCGGCGGCGTCGGCACCCGGCGCAGGGTGAAGCCGGAGCTCATCACGATGCCCCTGATGATCGTCTGCACCCGCCAGTCATCCTTTGCCGCATCACGCGCAATGGCCCGCACCGCCGGCATGTCCTGCGGCCCGAGCCCGCGCCCCAGTGCATAGGTCATCAGCCGCTCGGTAAACGCCCGCGCAAACTCCTCTCGCCGATCGAGCAGGATCTGCTGCAGGCCGGTGAACCCCTTGAACGCTGTCCCGTCTGCCAGCACCGCGCCCGCATCGATCACCTGCCCGGCATCCTGCGCGCGCCATGCGCCGACGGCATCGAAGTTCTCCAGTGCGAAGCCCAGCGGGTCCATCCGCTGGTGGCACGAAGCGCAGGCCGGATTGGCACGGTGCAGTTCGAGCTGCTCGCGCGCGGTGAGCAGCCTGCCGTCATGCTCGGTCTTGAGGGCGGGAACGTCGGCAGGCGGCGGTGGCGGCGGCGAGGCCAGCATGTTGTCGAGGATCCACTTGCCGCGCTTCACCACCGAAGTCCGGTTGCCATAGCTCGTCACGGTGAGGATGCTTGCCTGCCCGAGCAACCCGCCGCGCGGGATATCCGCCCCCAGCGAAACCTTGCGGAATGCCGGCCCGCGCACGCCGTCGATCCCGTAATGCCGCGCCAGCCGCTCGTTGAGGAAGGTGTAGTCCGCGCGGATGAAGTCGGTCACCGGCCGGTTCGCGGCTAGCACATGGCCAAAGAACATCCGCGTCTCGGTCGCCATCGCGCTCCTCAGCGGCACATCGAATTGTGGGAATTCGTTGATGTCCGGCCGCTGCTGGTCGAGGTTGCGCAAATAGAGCCACTGCCCGGCAAAGTTCTCGGTCAGCGCCTCGGCGCGCCGGTCCGCCAGCATGCGCGCAATTTCCGCAGCGAGCACGACCGGCTGGTGCAACTTGCCTTGCCCTGCCAGCGCGAGCAGTCGCTCGTCTGGGATCGAGCTCCACAGAAACAGCGAAAGCCGCGTCGCCAGATCATAGTCGGATATGTGCTGCGCACTGCCGGCAGGGCCCGCGACCGGCGTCTCGACCGCGAACAGGAAGCGCGGGGAAACTAGCAGCGCCTCGATTCCCGCCTCAACGCCGCTTTCAAAGCCGCCCGCCGCACGCTCGCTCTCGTAAATCTTTAGAAGCGGCGCCAACTCCGCCTCGCTCACCGGGCCGCGCCATGCCCGCCTTGCAAGGCTCCCGAGGATACGCCGCGCGCAAAGCGCTTCTTCCACCGTCCGCTTGGGCTGGCAGACAAACACCGCCTTGCGGCTCGCGAGGTCGGCATTGCCTGCCGCATCGAATGGTCCTGCCACGTCCAATTGCAGCACATCGCGCGGGAAATTGTGCTGCGAATAGCGCGGATGGACGCGGAACGAAGGGACAGTCAGCGTCCCCGCGCGCGCGCCATCGACCCAGACGTCAAGCGGCAGATCGACCGGCTTTTCGAGCGGAAGCGGCACGTAGTCGGTCGTGTTGCGCACGACTTGCACGGCCTCGTCCGGCCAGGTCTGCCGCCGGAACGACACCGCCACGCTGTGCACCCCTGCCTTCATCGGCACGCGAAGCACGAAGCGGTCTTCGGCCAGCCGGTCGCTCTCGTTGTTGGTGTTGGAATTGAGCCAGACCGCGACATCGTAGGCCCCGTCCCAGCGCGCGGTATAGCGCACCGCCGTTCCTCCGCGCGAACCGAGCGGCAGGTCAGCCCCGGCGCGCTCGTTGAAGGCAGGAATGCCCGAATTCATCACCGAGCCGTCCTTGGCCACCTGCCAGCTCGTCACGAAATCGCGCTTGGGCACAAGCCCCGTGGCCAGCCGCGCCGCCTTGCCCGCCACGGCGACATACCGCTCCATCAGGGTGGGGGAGACGCTCAGAACATCGGCGATGTTATCGAAGCCGAAGCCCGAATTGTCCGGCGGCAGCGCGGCGGCGAAATCGCCTTCCACGCCCAGCAGATCGCGCACTGCATTGGCATACTCGCGCCGGTTGAGCCGCCGCACCGGCGCCGCGCCCGGATCGGGGTTCGCCATGACAAAGCGCGCACGCCCTTCATCGAGCCAGTTCACGA
Organism: Novosphingobium sp.; assembly: GCF_027489515.1. Lineage (GTDB taxonomy): Bacteria > Pseudomonadota > Alphaproteobacteria > Sphingomonadales > Sphingomonadaceae > Novosphingobium. Next base: position 99,944 of record NZ_JAIXZS010000015.1, read on the forward strand.
AGTCCGCCCGCAAGGCTGGTTCAGGCTGCTTCTTGCTATGCGGCGGCATCTCGCCCGCCGCGACGCGCCGCAGGATCTTCTCCCAGGTCTCGGCATTGCGGCCTGTGGCAATATCGTCCGCCTTGAGGCCCTCGACAGAAAGCCCCGCGACGTGATCGAAATCGTTGTGGCAGCGCGAACAGTAATCGGCGAGCATCGGCTCGACCAGCTCGGCGCGACGCTCCTCCAGCGCGGGCGCGGAAGGCGGCACGGCGGTCACGTCAGCGGCGGCATAGAGGCACGATCCCGAGACCAGCGCGCTCAGCGCCAGCACTCCGCGCCCGAAGGAAATCCGCCGCAAAGCCTCGACCAAATGCCCGCCCCTGAACCAGTGCCGCGTCGCCAGCTTACACCAGCATGACAACAAGGCCACTGCCCTATCTACCGCAGTGCAGCACGTCCATTGCCATAATCCGGACAGGCAATCGCGCTTTTGCGCGCGGGGTGGCGCGCCGACATCCCCAAACCATTTTCCTACATGGCGCATTGCAGCTATCTGGTCCGGCGCCCCCACCTCTCCCGGAAAGGACGCTCTCACCATGACCACCCGGCCCATCCCCGCCGCGCCGCGCCGCTACGTGGCGCTGGCGCGCCCGACCTTTCTTTACGTGATGTATGCGATGATCCTCTGGGCCATCCCGCTCGGCCTGCTCGGCGCCGTCCACCCCGCAGCCGCGCGCGCCATGATCGGGGCGATGACGGCCTATCTCGCCGGCCTGCCCGAGCCGCTTTATGCGCTCTTTGGCACAGCCTACCTCGGCTACACAGCAGCCCGCCAGTGGGGCAAAGCCAGGGGCACGGATCGGTAAAACACACCTGCGTGGTTAGTTTCGGGTAATGTTTACCTGATATGACGCTGGGCAGCATGAAAGCACATCGCCTCTTTCTCGCCCAGCGCCCCCAGCCGCGCCGCCTGGCCCTGGCCGGCAGTGCCGCCGTGTTTGCGCTGCTGCTCTCCGGCTGCGACGTCGACCGGGTCAACGCACTCGAGGAGCGCGTGACGGCGGTCGAGGCCAAGGCCGATGCGGCCGAGAAGAAGGCCAAGGCGGCCGAATCGCTTGCCGCGACCAACCAGCCGCAACCGATCGCACAGCCGGAACCCGTCGTGCAGAGCAACGACAATCCCGATGGCGACGATCCCGCCGCCTCGGTCGACGATGGTGGTGATCCGCCCCCGCCGCCGCCGATGGCCGATAACGGCAAGGGTTGATCGCGCCGTCCGGTTCGGGCGGGCTTGCCTCGGCAGGCCCAAGCTCTATCAGAGCCGGATACAGCGCAATTGCCTCTGCCGGAGCCTGCCATGCCCGAGACTGTCTTCGTCCTCAACGGCCCCAATCTCAACCTGCTCGGCACGCGTGAGCCGGAGATCTATGGCTCGGCCACGCTCGATGATATCGCCGGCATGCTGGAAGACCGCGCGCGTGAACTGGGGCTGGAGATCGATCTCAGACAGTCCAACCACGAGGGCCATCTTGTTGATTGGCTTCACGAAGCGCAGGCGGTCGGCGCCAAGGCCGTACTGCTCAATGCCGGCGCCTTCACCCACACCAGCGTGGCGCTCCATGATGCGATCAAGGCCATTCGCACGCCGGTGATCGAAGTCCACCTCTCCAACCCGCACACGCGCGAGGCGTTCCGCCACAAGTCCTTCGTCGGCATGGCCGCCAAGGCGACGATCGCGGGCTTCGGCCCCCTCAGCTACCTCCTCGCGCTCGAAGGCGCGTACCGGCTCTGAATGGCCCTTGCGGGCGTTTTCCACGCCGCCCGCGCCGGTTTTTCTTGCCTCTGCGCAGCGCGGCGGGCATGGAACCCGCTTTCGATACGTATACCCGCGAGGACAAGATAATGGGGCAAGACCGCGGCGACGAGAGCGCCAAGATGGCCATCGACAGCGCATTGGTGCGCGAACTGGCCGAACTTCTTTCCGACACCGGCCTGACCGAGATCGAAGTCGAGGACGGCTCGCGCAAGATCCGCGTCGCCCGCACGATCACCGCAGCACCGGTCATGAGCTATGCGCCCGCCCCTGCCGCCGCACCGGCTCCGGCTGCGGCACCCGCCGCGGCGGCCGAGGCTCCTGCCGCGCCTGCCGCCGAGACCCACGCCAATGCGCTGCGCTCGCCGATGGTCGGCACGGCATACCTCACCCCCGAACCCGGCGCCGCACCGTTCATCACCGTCGGCTCCACGGTCAAGGCCGGTGACACGCTGCTCATTGTTGAGGCGATGAAAGTGATGAACCCGATCACCGCGCCCACCGGCGGCAAGATCACCGCGATCCTGGTCGAAAACGCGCAGCCGGTCGAGTTTGACCAGCCGCTCGTCGTCATCGCCTGAGCGCGCGTAAACCATGGCCATTTCCCGCCTGCTGATCGCCAACCGCGGCGAAATCGCGCTGCGCATCCACCGCGCCGCGCATGAAATGGGGATCGAGACGGTCGCGGTGCACTCCACCGCCGATGCCGATGCCATGCATGTGCGCCTTGCCGACCACGCGGTCTGCATCGGCCCGCCGGCGGCGAAGGACAGCTATCTCAACATGGCCGCGATCATCTCCGCGGCCGAGATCACCCATGCCGACGCGATCCACCCCGGCTACGGCTTCCTTTCGGAGAACGCCAAGTTCGCCGAGATCGTGGAGGCCCACGGCATCACCTGGATCGGCCCCAAGCCCGAACATATCCGCACGATGGGCGACAAGATCGAGGCCAAGCGCACCGCTGGCGCTCTCGGCCTGCCGCTGGTCCCGGGCTCGGACGGCGCGGTTTCCGATATCAAGGAAGCCAAGGAAATCGCCGACGCCGCCGGTTATCCGGTAATCATCAAGGCCGCTTCAGGTGGCGGCGGGCGCGGCATGAAGGTCTGCAACGGGCCCGACGAGCTCGAAACGCTGATCCAGCAGGCCGGCAGCGAGGCGAAAGCCGCGTTTGGCGATGCCACCGTCTACATCGAGAAGTACCTCGGCAATCCGCGGCACATCGAATTCCAGGTCTTCGGCGATGGCAACGGCAATGCCATCCATCTTGGCGAGCGCGATTGCTCGCTCCAGCGCCGCCACCAGAAGGTGCTGGAGGAAGCCCCCTCCCCCGTCATCTCCGCCGCCGAGCGCGACCGCATGGGCGGCATCGTCGCCAAGGCCATGGCCGACATGGGCTATCGCGGCGCGGGCACGATCGAATTCCTGTGGGAAGGCGGCGAGTTCTACTTCATCGAGATGAACACCCGCCTGCAAGTGGAACACCCCGTCACCGAAGCAATCACCGGCGTCGACCTCGTGCGCGAGCAGATCCGCATTGCCGATGGCAAGCCGCTTTCGGTCAAACAGGAAGAGATCGAGTTCAAGGGCCACGCAATCGAGTGCCGCATCAACGCGGAAGACCCGTTCAACTTCACCCCCTCGCCCGGCCTCGTCACCAGCTACCACGCCGCGGGCGGCATGCATGTGCGTGTCGATAGCGGCCTCTATGCCGGCTACCGCATCCCGCCCTACTATGACTCCATGATCGCCAAGCTCATCGTATCGGGCCGCACCCGCGAAGGCTGTATCATGCGCCTCAAGCGCGCGCTGGAAGAGATGGTCATCGGCGGGGTGAAGACTTCGATCCCCTTGCACCAGAAGCTGCTGACTGACCCCAAGTTTCTCGATGGGGACTACTCGATCAAGTATCTGGAGCAGTGGCTTTCGGAAGCGGGCTGAACGTCAAGGTCCTCCCCATCTCCATTTCGTGAAGGCGGGGAGGATCAAAGACCGCCAGCAGTCCGTAGCGTCAGCCGGATCAGCTCGAACTCGCCTGGCTTGAGCGCGGCGTAGCCTACCTCAAGTTGCACCAGTCCCTGGTCAAGCTCTGCCTGCATCGTGGTGTCGAGCCCGCAGCGGCAAAGGAAGGCGAGTTCCGGCTTGGCCCCCTGCAACGCCCCGTCCTGCCAGAGCGAGCGCATGAAGCTCTCAACCGCGAGGCGCAGTCTTGCCCACAGCGGCGCACCGTTCGGTTCGAATGCTGCCCATTGTAGTCCTGCGACAAGACTGCGCTCGATCATGAGCGCCAGCCGCCGCACCGAGACATACTTGCCGCTCGGCGCCGTGCTGGCAGACGAGAGCAGCGTACGCGCGCCTCCCACCTGCAAGCCCCGCCCCGAAAAGCTGCGCAAGCTGTTGATCCCCAAAGGGTTGAGCACCTCCTGCGCCGCCGTGCCAATCATCAGCTCCAGGCCCGTCACGCCTTGCAGTGTATCGGCCGGCGCCTTCCACACTCCGCGATCGCGGTCGATCCGCGCATAGATCCCTGCCAAGGTGCCGCAGGGCCCCAGCGCTATGTTACCCCCTTGCGGCGCCGCCACGAGCACGCGCGGAAAATAGACGGCCGCGTGGCTGATACCATCCCCCAGCGCCGCAATACCGCCCCGCCGCCAGGCGATTATGCCCGCCTGATCCCGCGCATCCGCCGGCGGATCGAGCACCAGAAAGGCCCGCCGCTGCTGCACCAGCGCGAGCAGCGCGCCGACCGTGTCTGCATGGGCCTGGGCGGCCATAGCGGCGAGATCGGGGGCACAAAGCACATCGAACCCGTCCACCAGCGCGGCGGTGGCGGCAACATCCGCGATGGCGGCACCCGGCGCCGTGCGGCATACCCGCGCTTCGAACCCGCCATTAGTGAAGAACTGGCGTACCTGCAGGCTGGTCGGGAACGCCGTATCGCAAGCCCCAAACAGTGCCTCGAACTCGATCTGACTGCGACAGATGGCGGGCTGGGCAATCGGCCCCTGCGGCAGGGCACCGACAAAAGCGGCAATCCCGGTCGGCACTTGCGCGATGCGGGGCGACAGCGGCGCGGCTTCCTCGATATAGACCTCGGGAGATGGCATGGCGGCAGTCTCCTTGGCGAGAACCGCATGGTACCTCGCAAGCCGCCCCTGCGGCAACCGGGAATACCCCTCCGTCAGCCCTGCTGGCTGACACCTCCCCGTTTGCACTTCGTGAAAACAGGGAGGACGAAGTGCTGCCTAGCAGTATGGGTCTCGGGCATGATACAAGCACGGAAATGCAACGACGCGCCGCTCTTCTGCATAGGCTAACGCCATGGGTTGGCCTTGGCATTGCCTCAATGGCAATGGCACCTGCGGGCACATCTGCTCACCCAACCACGTCTCAATACTCCGAAACCCGATGTGGTGGAGTTTCAAACAATTGGCTTAGAACAACGCTGGCTTCACCTGACGAGGGCCTTGTAGACTGGGGCGTCAGCAATCTTATTCTAATCGACGGCAAGAACATTAAATGGAATCACACGGTAATTAAGGAGTCCAGGGCACTCAGGCTGATTGCCGCAGTCGGAGCATTAACCCCCGCTCCTCTCACCGAATTGCGAATTCGGGCCACTGCGGACTGCGCGCTGGTGCAAAAGATTCGGGCTACCTTGCAGCAAACAGTTAACTGCTCCGAAAAATGCATCGAATACTCCGATGCGGAGTGGACGGCGAGGTACAAAGCTCCACCACCTCCCCCTCGTCGCCACCACACGCACAAATAGCGGCCCCCTAAACCCGCCCCTCGATCGCGTCCCAGATCATCCCCGCCGTATCGGTCCCGTTGAACCGGTCGATCGCCACGATCCCCGTCGGCGAGGTCACGTTGATCTCGGTCAGCCACTTGCCGCCGATCACGTCGATGCCGACGAAGATCAGCCCCAGCCGCTTCAGTTCCGGCCCCAGCGCCGCGCAGATTTCCTGCTCTTCCGGCGTCAGCGCAGTCTTCTCGGCATAGCCGCCGACCGCGAGGTTGGAGCGGAACTCGCCCTCGCCCGGCTTGCGGTTGATCGCGCCCGCGACTTCGCCGTCCACCAGCACGATGCGCTTGTCGCCCTCGGTCACTTCGGGGAGGAAGGCCTGCACCATGTGCGGCTCGGGCCAGGTCTGGTTGAACACTTCGAGCAGCGCGCCGAGGTTCTCGCCCTCTTCCGAAACGCGGAAGATCGCCTTGCCGCCGTTGCCGTGGATCGGCTTCACCACCACCGCACCATGGCGCTTCTGGAAGGCGCGCACTTCTTCCACCGAACGCGTCACCAGCGTCGGTGGCATGAAGCGCCGGTAGTCGAGCACCATCACCTTCTCGGGCGCATTGCGCACGCTGCGCGGGTTGTTCACCACCAGCGTCTCGCTCTCGATCCGCTCGAGCAGGTGCGTCGCGGTGATATATCCCATATGGAACGGCGGATCCTGCCGCATCAGCACCACATCGATATCGCGCCCGAGATCGAGCCGCCGCGCCTCGCCCGCCTGGTAATGATCGCCCGGCACATGCTGCACCGTCACCGGCACCGCGCGCGCCGTCAGCCGGTCGTTCTCATCGAGCGAGAGCGCGCCGACGTCATAATGATACAGCTCATGCCCCCGCGCCTGCGCCGCCAGCATCAGCGCGAACGAGCTGTCGCCATTGATATTGATCGAATGCAGCGGGTCCATCTGGACGGCAACGCGAAGGGTCATGGGCCAGTCATTCCATTAGCGGGCGGGTCCGTGATCGCCCGCAGCCGCGCCTTAATGCTGTTTGCTCCGGTTTGCGACCATGAAAGCACCGTGCCCGGTCGGCGTGTCGTCCGGCACCGCCAACATGCAAAGGGACCAGACCACATGCGCAAGACCCTCACCGCTATCGCCTGCACCGCTGCCATCCTCGGCTGGACCGCCAGCGCCACCGCCAACCCCGATCAGCACCCGACCGAGCACCCCAAGGACGGTGAGCACAAGGACGGTGAGCACAAGGGCGGCCACGACGGCGACCACAAGGATGGCCATGGGGATGGCGAGCACAAGGACGGCCACGGCGCCGGTCATCCCAGCCACTGAGCCCTTACTTTACGCGCCGGGTTGCCAGGCATTGGTGATCCGGCGCGGCCAGGTTCCGGGCGCGATGAGGATCACGTCAATCCGCACATCGTCGCCCGGTCCGGCAAAGCGCGGCGCCAGTGCCTCCGCCGCCCGCGCCACGCGCCGCAGCCGCCGCGCATCGATCGCCTGATCAAGCGCCGCCTGCCCCGACCGCCACTTTACCTCGACAAACACCACCGTGCGCCCCTTGCGCGCCACGAGATCGACTTCGCCCGCCCCGACCCGCTGCCTCCGCGCCAGAATGCGCCATCCGCAGAGCCACAGGTACCACGCTGCAAGGTTCTCCCCGCGCCGCCCCTGCCGCTCGGCCTCCTGCCGGCTCACCCCTTCAGTTCTCCGCGGAGCTCCAACGCCCGGGCATAGAGCGCCTTCCGATCGAGCCCGTGCTTCTTGGCCACCTGCGCCGCTGCCTTGGAAACCGGCAGATCGGCCAATGCCGCTTGCAGCTCGGCATCCACATCGGCTTCGTCCGGCGTCTCCGGTGCCCCCGGCGGCCCTGCCAGCAGCACGATCTCGCCCTTCGGCGGATGCGCCGTATAGTGCGCCGCCAGCTCCTGCGCTGTCCCTGTCCGGCATTCCTCGTGGAGCTTGGTGAGTTCGCGCGCGACGGCAATCTCGCGCCCCGGCAGCACGCGCCCCATCGCCTCGAGCGAGGCGACAAGCCGCGGCCCCGTATCGTAGAACACCAGCGTCGCCGGCACGGCCGCCAGTTCGGCCAGCACATCGCTGCGGGCCTTGTCCTTGTTTGGCAGGAAGCCGGCAAACAGGAAGCGGTCGGTCGGCAACCCAGCCAGCGTCAAGGCTGCGATGAGCGCGCTCGCCCCCGGGATTGTCGTCACCGCGATGCCGCGCGCGCGCGCCTCGCGCACCAGCCGGTAGCCTGGATCAGAGATCAGCGGGGTCCCCGCGTCCGAAACCAGCGCCACGGCCCCGCGCGTCATTTCGCCGAGCAGCGCCTCACGCGCCGCATCGCTCGCGTGATCGTCATACCGCCGCAGCGTGCGCTTGATTCCAAGGTGATGCAGCAGCCCCCCCGTCACCCGCGTGTCCTCGCAAGCTATCACCGAACAGCGCGAAAGCACGTCGATTGCCCGCCGACTGACGTCACCGAGATTGCCAATCGGAGTCGCGACTATATAGAGACCGGGGTCAAGTAAGGGCGTAGTCATGCGCAGACCAATGGACCGGCGACCAGGGAGCGGCAAGCCAATGATGATCGTAAGCGGGTGGGCAACAGGCGGGAACCTGCGGCGCTGGATCATGTGCGGGGCGCTTTCGCTGCTTGCGGGCTGCGCCGTTATCCCGAAGCCGACCGAAGCACCGCCGCCGCCCAAGCCGGTGGAGGTGACGCCCGATGCCAATGTTCTGCCCACCGATGCAGACCGCCACCGCGTCGCGCTGCTCGTGCCGATGAGCGGACCCAACGCGCCCGTAGGCATGGCGATCGCCAACGCAACTACGATGGCTCTGCTCGATACCAATGCGCAGAACGTGCGCATCACGACCTACGACACCGCGCTCGGCGCCGGGCCTGCCGCCAACAAGGCGATCCTTGATGGCAACCGCCTGATCCTGGGGCCGCTACTGGCTGATGAGGTGGTCGCTGTGGCCAGCGTTGCGCGCCCCGCCAAGGTGCCGATGATCACCTATTCCAACGATGCGACCGTGGCTGACCGCGATGTCTTCGTGCTCGGCCAGGTACCCGCGCAGGCCATCGCCCGCGTGGTCGGCTTCGCGCAGGACAAGGGCATCAAGTCCATCGGCGCGATCATTCCGACCGGTGCCTACGGCCAGCGCGTGTCTTCCGCGCTGATGGTCGCAGCGCGCTCGCGCGGGCTGACGGTGACCACGATCGAGAGCTACGATCGGTCCAACACCTCGGTCTCCAGCGCCGTGCGCCGCGTCCTCGCCAAGGGTCCGGTCGATGCGCTCCTGATCGGCGATAGCGGCCGCATCGCACTGATGGCCGCGCCTGCCGCTGCCGGAACGCAGCTTCTTGGCACCGAGCTGTGGAACGGCGATGCCTCGATCGCAAAGAGTCCCTCGATGCGCGGCGCCTGGTTTGCCGCCGTCTCCGACAGCCGCTTCGGCCGGTTCGAACAGTCCTACCGCACCCGCTTCGGCGCTGCTCCCTCGCGGCTTGCCACGCTGGGCTACGATTCCGTGCTGCTCACGCTCAATGTGGCGCGCGGGTGGAAGCCGGGCACGCTGTTCCCCACCGGCAAGCTCTATGTGCGCGACGGCTTCGTCGGGCTCGATGGCGTGTTCCGCTTCGAGGCCAATGGCGTCGCCGAACGCGCGATGGAAGTGCGCGAAGTGGGCGCGGGCACCTTCGTGACGGCGAGCCCGGCCCCGGCCAAGTTCAATCCCTGAGGCGGTAAAGCCCACAAAACCCCGGGATAAGCGCACCACCCCCATTGCCGCGGGAATCGGCCATGTTCTATAGCCGTTCCCATGTCTGATGACCTGTTCGACAAGCTGCCCGCGCGCAGCGCCGAGGAAAGCTACGACGGTTCGGCCATCGAGGTGCTGGAGGGGCTCGAACCCGTCCGCCGCCGCCCCGGCATGTACATCGGCGGCATCGACGAGCGCGCGCTTCATCACCTCGCCGCCGAAGTGCTCGATAACGCGATGGACGAGGCTGTCGCCGGCCACGCCAACCGCATCGAAGTCACGCTGGAGGAAGGACCTCCCGGCACCGCGGGCAAGATCACGATCACCGACAACGGCCGCGGCATGCCGGTGGATGAGCACCCGAAGTATCCCGGCAAATCGGCGCTCGAAGTCATCCTCACCATGCTCCATTCGGGTGGCAAGTTCTCCGGCAAGGCCTATGCCACCTCGGGCGGCCTCCACGGCGTCGGCATCTCGGTGGTCAACGCGCTCTCGGTGCTTACCCGCATCGAAGTGGCGCGGAACAAGGAGCTTTACGCGCAGGAGTTCTCGCGCGGGCTGCCGACCACGAAGCTGGAGCGCATTGGGGCGGCGCCAAATAGGCGCGGCACCACCGTCACCTTCATTCCCGATGGCGAAATCTTCGGCGAAGACGCGCGTTTCAAGCCTGCCCGCCTGTTCAGGCTTGTCCGCTCCAAGGCCTATCTCTTCGCCGGGGTCGAAATCCGCTGGAAGTGCGCGCCTACGCTGATCGCGGGGACGGACATCCCGGCCGAGGCCGTGTTCCAGTTCCCCGGCGGGCTTGCCGATCACCTTGCCGAGCAGGTTGCTGGGCGCGAATGCGTCACCAGCGTGCCCTTCACCGGCAGCCAGGACTTTCCGGCCGGTCCGGGCGGCGAAGAAATGGGCCGCGCTGAATGGGCGATCGCCTGGCCGCTTTGGTCGGACGGCTCCTACAGCTGGTACTGCAACACCATCCCCACACCCGATGGCGGCACGCATGAAGCGGGCCTGCGCGCCGCGCTCACCAAGGGTATCCGCGCGTTCGGCGAGCTGGTCGGCCAGAAGAAAGCCAAGGAGATCGCGCCGGAAGACATGCTCACGGGCAGCGAGATCATGCTCTCGGTGTTCATCCGCGATCCCCAGTTCCAGAGCCAGACCAAGGACCGGCTGACCAGCCCGGAAGCCGCGCGCATGGTCGAATCTGCGATGCGCGACCATTTCGACCACTTCCTCACCGACAACATGGATCGCGGCAAAGCCCTCCTCGGCGCGGTGATGGAGCGCATGGACGAGCGCCTGCGCCGCAAGGCGGAGCGCGAGGTCAAGCGCAAGACCGCGACCAATTCGCGCAAGCTGCGCCTCCCCGGCAAGCTCACCGATTGCAGCGGCGAAGGCAGCGGCGAGACCGAGCTGTTCATCGTCGAGGGCGACAGCGCGGGCGGCAGCGCCAAGCACGCGCGCGACCGCAAGACGCAGGCGATCCTCCCCATCCGCGGCAAGATCCTCAACGTCGCAAGCGCCAGCGCCGACAAGATCCGCGCCAATGCCGAAATCGCCGACCTCGCGCTCGCGCTGGGCTGCGGGATGCGCAAGGACTGCAACGCTGACGCCCTGCGCTATGACCGGATCATCATCATGACCGACGCCGACGTCGACGGCGCGCATATCGCCACCTTGCTGATGACGTTCTTTTTTCAGGAAATGCCGGAGATCGTTCGGCGCGGGCACCTCTACCTCGCCCAGCCGCCGCTCTACCGCCTCACCAGCGGCGCGACTTCGGTTTACGCCAAGGATGATGCGCACCGCGCCGAGCTCGAAGCCACGAAGTTCAAGGGCAAGAAGGTCGAAGTGGGCCGCTTCAAGGGCCTTGGCGAGATGAACCCGCAGCAATTGCGCGAGACGACGATGAACCCTGCCTCGCGCAGTCTCATCCGCATCACCCTGCCGCCCGAATACGAAGGCCGCGCCGCGGTGAAGGACCTCGTCGACCGCCTCATGGGCCGCGACCCCGCGCAGCGCTTCATGTTCATCCAGAACCGCGCGGGTGAGCTCGATCCGGAACTGATCGACGCGTGAGCCAACCCGCTACTCACAAGCTAGGCCAGTTCACTGTTGGCCGCATGGGCTACGGCGCCATGCAGCTCGCCGGCCCAGGCGTGTTCGGCCCCCCGCGCGATCTCGCCGAATGCATCGCCGTGCTGCGCGAGGCGGTGGAGAGCGGCGTCAACCACATCGACACCAGCGATTTCTACGGCCCCGAAGTCACCAACAAGCTGATCCGCGAGGCGCTTGCCCCCTACCCCGATGGCCTCGTCCTCGTCACCAAGGTCGGCGCGCGGCGGGGCTCCGATGCCGCGTGGATCATGACGCCCGAGCCCAGCGCGCTCGTCGAACAGGTTCATGGCAACTTGCGCAACCTCGGTTTGGAGACGCTCGATGTCGTCAACCTGCGCATCGGCCATGCCTTCGGCCCTGATGACACGAGCCTTGCCGAACGGTTCGGCGCGCTGCGCGATCTTCAGCAGCAGGGCAAGATCCGCCATATCGGCCTCAGCAACGTCACCGCTGCCCAGATCGCCGAAGCCCGCGCCATCGGCGAAGTCGCCTGCGTGCAGAACGCCTACAACCTCGTCCAGCGCAGCGATGATGCCCTGATCGACATGCTTGGCGCGGACGGCATCCCCTATGTTCCGTTCTTCCCGCTCGGCGGCTTCTCCCCGCTCCAGTCCGAGGCACTGAATGCCCTTGCCGCACGGCTCGGCGTCAGCGCGATGCAGCTCGCGCTCGCCTGGCTACTTCACCGCGCGCCCAACATCCTGCTGATCCCCGGCACCTCCTCACGCGTGCACTTGCGCGAGAACCTGGCCGCCACCGACATCGCACTCTGCGCCGAAGACATGGCCGCGCTTGATGCCATCGGCGCACCTGCCACCTGAATTTTAACCACCCCCTGCGGGTTTCACCCTAGCCCGCGCCAAACGCCCTTGCAGCCACCCCGCGCCTAGAACGGACGCGCTATCCGCCGCGCAGTCCCGCGTGGCGGCAGATACGGGCTCACTCGGCATGGATTATCTCAGGAACGCTCCGATCGGACGCAAGCTCGCGCTGATGTTCGCGGTGCTCTCGCTGGTCGTCGTCGCCGCCATCGGCACCATGGTCTGGCGCATGAGCGCAATGCGGGCCTCCGAGATCGAGGTTGCGCAGGACCATGTCCCCCAGGCGCTGTCAGCCGACAAGGTCAACATTGCCATGGCCGAGTTCGAGAACGCGCTGCGCGCCCACCTGCTCGCGGCCGATGAATACGAGCGCGCCGATGCCGAGGCCGCTATTGCCGCGAACCAGAAGGTCATCAGCACGCAGACGGCCGCGTTCGAGGCCACTGATCTCGACGACAAGGAAAAGTCGTACCTCAAGGCCTTCAAGACCGGCTGGCAGCAGATGAGCCAGGATACCAGCCAGATCATCCAGCTCTCGTCCGAGGGTCGCACTGCTGAAGCGCTGGCTCGCCTCGCCACCTCGAGCGAACCGGTCGAGGCGACCACCAAGGCGCTCAGCGACCTTGCGACCTACCAGCGGCGCCATATCGATGAAGCCGGCCACGAGGCCTCCACCTCCTATGCCGTCGCGCTGTGGACCGGCATTCTGGCCGCACTGCTCCTGCTGGGTACGCTCGGCGGTATCTATCTCATGATGGTCCGCCTCGTCGCCCGCCCCGTCGGCCAGATCACCCATGCAATCCAGGATCTCGCCGATGGCCGTCTCGATGGCTCGCTGCGCCTTGCCGATACGCAGGACGAAGTCGGCGCACTTGGCCGCGCCATGCGGGCGCTGCAGGATCAGCTTGTCCGCGCCGAAAAGAGCAAGGCCGAGCAGGTCGAACTCATCGTCAGCACGCTCGGCGCGGCGCTCGCGAAGTTCAAGGAAGGCGATCTCGGTGCGCGGGTCACCTCCGCGCTCGAAGGCCCCTTTGCCCGCCTCAAGACTGATTTCAACGCCATGGCGAGCGAACTCGAGCAGGTCATCGGCTCGGTCGCCGGCACGGCCAGCGGCGTGCAGACCGGCTCGACCGAGATTCGCGCCGCTTCGGACGATCTCGCCAGCCGCACCGAGCAGCAGGCCGCCAGCCTCGAATCCGCGGCCAACGCGATGCGCGAAGTCACCGCCAAGGTCGAACAGAGCGCCCAGAACGCCGGCGCCGTGCGCGAGACGATCGTGCGCGCCACCCAGCGCGCCAACGAAGGCGGCGATGTCGTCAAGCGCGCGGTCGGCGCGATGGACTCGATCGTCGACAGCTCGAAGCAGATCACCCAGATCATCGACCTTATCGACGGCATTGCCTTCCAGACCAACCTGCTGGCGCTCAACGCCGGGGTCGAGGCTGCCCGCGCCGGCGAAGCCGGCCGCGGCTTCGCGGTCGTCGCCAACGAAGTGCGCGCGCTCGCCCAGCGTTCGGCAGAGGCTGCGCGCGATATCAAGGGCCTCATCAGCGGCAGCGCGCAGCATGTCGAGATGGGCGTCCATCTTGTCGGCGAGACGGGCGAGGCGCTTGATGCGATCATCACCCAGGTCGGCGAGATCGGCGCGCTGGTTGAAGGCATCGCCACTGCCGCAGTCGATCAGGCCGCCAGCATATCCAAGGTCAACGTGACCATGAGCGAACTCGACCGGATGACCCAGCAGAACGCTGCGATGGTCGAGGAAAGCGCCGCAGCCTCGCGCAATCTTTCGGGTCAGGCCGCCAATCTTGCCAATCTCGTCGCGCGCTTCCGGGGCGCGGGGATCAGCGGCTCGGCTACCACGTTTGCCGCCCCGCCGCCGCCGCTGCGGCACACGCCGCCTGCCGTGGCCCCGGCCCCGCGGGCGATTGCCGCTGCCGCGCCCGCGCCGGTCCACGGCAATCTTGCGATCGAGCTCGACGAGGACAACTGGTCCGAATTCTAGCGCAGAACCTTTGGGTCTCGCGCCTTGTGCGAAGGCGCGTGGCCCCGGCCGGTCAGGTCCCCTAGTCCTGGCCGGCCACCCCATCATCGCGCTTCGCCGCCTTGAAATCGAAGCGGATGCGCACCCACGCGCCCACTTGCGCTTTGCCGTCCACGCGCGGCGGGCGGACTAGGAACTGCCACGCTGCCTGCCGTAGTGCGCGCGCCAGACCCGAACCGCGCGGGCTTTCGTCCACCTCGCGGCAATCCTCGACATGGAACCGCTCGACCGTGCGGCAGATGATCATCGCCCAATCGCCTGCCCCGCCGCCGCGCGCCGCGCCCATATAGGGCGACATTTCCGCCCGCGTCGGCTCGCGGTACCATTCGGCGTTGTAGACGCGGGCACCGCCCGGGCCATCGCCGGTCCCTTCAGCATTGCCACCTCCGCCCGCCGATGCTCCGGCCTGTCCACCACCGCCAGCGGGCTTGATCCGGCTGATATCGGCCTTGGCAATGTCCTCGCGGCTGAGCTTGATAAAGCCCGGCGGCCATTCAACCTGGTTCTTGCTCGGGATTTCGACGCGCGGGGGGAGCTTAGGTGGCGGCGTCGTCACCGTCTGCACCTGCTCCTGCTTCACGTCCTGCTTGGGCGCGGCTTTCTGCTTTTCCTTCTCCGCAGAAGGCGGGGCGATGTTGATCGCCACCAGTTGGCCGCCTGCCGGGCCGCCGTCGCCCGTCACGTTGCTCATGATAATCAGCACGAATACGAGGAAAACGCCGACCACCAGCGCAAGCACGAAGGAAACGGCCCGGTCACGGCGCGACGGTGCGTAGCGCGCGGGGCTGACGGCGGGAGCGGATCGCATCGCGCCTCGCCTACACGCGCGGGCGGGGAGCGGCAACGCCCTGCACTGTATCAGTCTGTCGCGAAAGGTCGGTTTGACCGTCCCGTGCGATCAGCGACGGCGATTGCTTTGTGGCGGACAGTTTCATACCCTCCGCGGCAAGGGCCGATGGGGCACGCCGCGATGGGCGCAAGTCTGCTACCGCCGGTCCGCTTGGGGGAAACGGATGTCTGATCACCTGCCACTGCGCCGGATAATGCCTGCCATCCTTGCCTTGGCCCTTGGCTCGCTTGCACCGGCAGCGCCCGCCTTCGCGCACGAGATCGGCGATTGGGTACTTGCCCCCTGGCGCGACAGTACGCAGACCTTTCCCGGCGTGGTCGTCGGCAAGAACGGTTCTGCGCTCACCATCCAGTTCGACGATGGCACCCGCGAGACCCGCATCAGCAGCGAAGTGCGCGCGTTCGACTGGCGCGTGGGCAGCGTGATCGAGTGCCAGTGGCGCGATGGAAACTGGTACAGCGCGACAGTGCGGTGGCTCGCGAGCGACGGGCTCACCATGCAGGTCCGCTATAATGATGATGGCACCGTCGAACGCACCACGACGGGCAAGTGCCGTAGTCCGAATTGAGAGGGGTGCGCCTGCTCACCACTGAAACTCTTGCCTGCCCGGCGCAAGGACCCTACGGTCTAACCGCTCGGTTAAGACCGGCCCCCGCAACGTGATGGTATACAGGGACAGGACATGCGCTTCGAAGGCACCAGCAATTACGTCGCCACCGATGATCTCAAGGTGGCAGTCAACGCCGCGGTGCTGCTGCGCCGTCCGCTGCTGGTGAAAGGCGAGCCCGGCACCGGCAAGACCGTCCTCGCGCATGAGATCGCCAAGGCTGTCGGCGCGCCGCTGATCGAATGGAACGTCAAGTCCACCACCAAGGCGCAGCAGGGCCTCTACGAATACGATGCGGTCGCCCGCCTGCGCGATGGGCAGCTCGGCGATCCGCGTGTGCACGAGATCTCCAACTACATCCGCAAGGGCAAACTGTGGGAGGCCTTCACCTCGCCGCAGCTCCCCGTCCTCCTGATCGACGAAATCGACAAGGCCGATATCGAGTTCCCGAACGACCTCCTCCAGGAGCTCGACCGGATGAGCTTCGACGTTTACGAAACGCATGAGACGATCGCCGCCAAGGAGCGCCCGATCGTCGTCATCACCTCGAACAACGAGAAGGAACTGCCCGACGCGTTCCTGCGCCGCTGCTTCTTCCACTACATCAAGTTCCCTGATCGGCAGACGATGCAGTCGATCATCGACGTCCATTTCCCCGGCATCCAGAAGACCCTTGTCAGCAAGGCAATGGATATCTTCTACGAGGTCCGCGAAGTCCCCGGCCTAAAGAAGAAGCCGAGCACCTCGGAACTGCTCGACTGGCTCAAGCTGCTGCTGAACGAGGACATGCCGCTCGACGTCCTCCAGAACCGCGATCCCACCAAGGCGATCCCGCCCTTGCACGGTGCGCTGCTCAAGAACGAGCAGGACGTGATGCTGTTCGAACGGCTGGCCTTCATGGCGCGACGGCCTTCGAACTGAGAGGCAGCGAGAGGAGACCCCGGATGGCGGGAGGGCGACACATGCTTCGGCTCGTCGCTTGTCTGGTGGCCACTGCTGGCATTCTTGCGAGCAGCACGGCAGTATTGGCGAAGACGCCGCCGGGATCGGCCGAGCAACCCTGCAAATGTGAGCACGTCACGTCCCCGTGCCTTTCGCCAATGGCGCCTGAATCCAAGGAGTTCAAGCAGACATTCGAAGTGCGCGATGTGCGTCTCTATCTGGCCGACTCTACCGGCGGCAGATACTACGCCGAGTATCAGGCGTGTGTGGTGACAGACACGACTTCGGTCAAATCCGTGTCGGTTCGCGCGATGTTGATCGACCAGCAAGGGCGGAACATAGCCACCACAAATGGCACGGTTAATGTCAATCCAAATCCGAGTAATGATATGCCGCAAGGGGCGCCCGCCATCGTTGCTTCGTGGACAGGCCGCACCCAGGGCGCCATGACGGCAGCTGAATGGCAGAACAAGTCATCGTCGATCATCATTGTCGTGGATTGGACCGACAAGGACAGCGGCAAACATCAGGATAGCTTCTATCTGCCCTATGTACTGGCTCAGCCTCGCCCGCAAAGCTGAGCACGGAGTGGAGGCGCCCGCCTAATCCCGCGGCCCGAGCTGCTCCAGCTCCACCTCGGCATACATCCGCTGCACCGCCGGCCGCGCCTTGATCTGCTCGATCCAGCGCACCAGCCCCGGCGTCTTCTCTTTGTTCACCAGCTCGGCGAAGCCCACCTGCATCCCGTTGGCGATGGCGAAGTTGCAGATATCCGCCAGCGTGTATTGCCCCGACACCAGCCATTCATGCTCGCGCAGATGGGCATCGAGCCGTTCGACCGAATAGGCGATCTTGCGCATTTCCTCGTCGAGCATGTCCTGCGGAAAGCCCTCGCGTGCGCGGCGCCACTTCACCTGCTGCTCGACCACCGGAATGGCCTTGACCTTCTCCTCGAACTCCTCGTCCGAAAGCCCCTTCACCATGTTGCCCACATAGCGGTGCCAGCCGATGGTCGAGACGCACCAGCAGAAATACTCGTCCACCCACTTGGTCCAGACCCGCATCTGTGCCTTGCCGAAGGACGTCGCCGGCCGCAGCTTGACCTCGGTCGGGTACTCGTCCTCCAGATACTCGCAGATCACCGTGCTCTCGGTGATGACATGCGCGCCGTCCACCAGCGCCGGCACCTGCCCCCGCGGGTTGATCGCCTTGAACCAGTCGGTATGGTGTTCGAACTTTGCCGGATCGAGCCGGTTCTTCTCGAAATCGAGGCCCTTCTCATAGAGCGTGAGCAGCGGCTTCATCGAGTTGGCAGCGGGTCCGAAACTGTAGAGCTTGAGCATGGTTTTGGGTGTCCTCTCCGGTTGCCTGCAGCCTACAAATTGTATGTGTACCTAACAATCCCAAAAGTGAGGGAGACGCTGATGGCCTACACTGGATCCTGTGCCTGCGGCGCCGTCACCGCCACGATCACGGCAGAGGCCCCCATCGCGGTGCGCCAGTGCTGGTGCCGCCAGTGCCAGCAGCTCGCCGGCGGATCGCACAGCACCAACGCCATGTTCCTGACCGAGGACGTCACCATCACCGGCCCGCTCGGCACCCACGCCTATACCGCGGCCAGCGGCAACACCCTCACCCAGTCGTTCTGTGGGCACTGCGGCACCCCGGTCATGGGTCAGGTCTCCGCCCGCCCCCAGTTCCGGACCCTGCGCGTCGGCTTCATCACGCCGCCGCACGATCTCGTTCCGCAAATGGCAATCTGGACCGACGACGCCCCCGCCTGGGCCGTGATCCCCGAACACCTCGAACGCCACGGCAGGCAGCCGCCCCCGCCGCCGACGAAAGCCTGACCCTGTTGCAGCACGCGCCCGCGCAGACCCGCTTTGCCGCTATCCGCGCGCGGCTGGAGGCTTATGAGCCCCGGCCCGGCTGGCCGGCGTGGATCTACGAATTCCTGCTGTTCGGCTTCAAACAGGCGTGGGCCTGCCTCTTTGGCGGCCTCATGATCGCCCTGCTGCTCGCCACCCATCTGTTCTATCCTGCAGGTGCACCGCTCGCGCGCTACGATTTCCTCACCATCTCCGCGCTCGGCCTCCAGGTAGCCATGCTCGCTTTCCGGCTGGAGACCATGGACGAGGCGCGCATCATTCTCGCCTTCCACTTGGTCGGCACGGTGATGGAACTGTTCAAGACTGCGGTCGGCTCCTGGGAGTATCCCGAAGCCGGCGTGCTCCATATCGGCGCGGTGCCGCTGTTTTCCGGCTTCATGTACGCCGCCGTCGGCAGCTACATCGCCCGCATCTGGCGCATCTTCGATTTCCGCTACACCGCTTACCCGCGCCCTAGCCTAGCCGCCATGCTTGCCGTGCTCATCTACATCAACTTCTTCGCGCACCACTGGCTCCCCGATGTGCGCCTCGCCCTCTTCGCCGCGCTCGGCCTCCTCTTCGCCCGCACGCGCATCTATTTCCGCGTCTGGCGCGCTGACCGCTGGATGCCTTTGCTGCTCGGCTGGTTCCTCGTCGCGCTGTTCATCTGGTTTGCCGAGAACATTGCGACCTTCAGCCATGCCTGGCTCTATCCCAACCAGCGCGCTGGCTGGGCGGCGGTCCACCCCGCCAAGCTCGGGGCATGGTATCTGCTTATGTACATCTCGTTCGTGCTCGTCGCGTGGGTCCACCGCCCGCAAACGCGCGAAGAGCTTGCCGATCCGCTTGCTCTCGGGCCCCATTCACCTTAATCATCCGGTTAAGACGCGAGCGAGGCCATCCATGTTCTTCAACTTCATCGACGAGCTGCGCGCAGCGGGCATCAAGGCCAGCTTCAAGGAGCACCTCACCCTGCTCGAAGCGCTCGACAAGGACGTCATCGAGCAGACGCCCGAGGCGTTCTACTACCTCTCCCGCGCCACCTTCGTGAAGGACGAGGGCCTGCTCGACCGCTTCGATCAGGTCTTCAACAAGGTCTTCAAGGGCATCCTGACGGACTATGGCCAGCGCCCGGTCGACATTCCGGAAGACTGGCTGCGCGCCGTCGCCGAAAAGTTCCTCAGCGAAGAGGAAATGGAGAAGATCAAGGCGCTCGGCTCGTGGGACGAGATCATGGAGACGCTCAAGAAGCGGCTCGAAGAACAGAAAGAGCGCCACGAGGGCGGTAGCAAGTGGATCGGCACCGGAGGCACCAGCCCCTTCGGCCACGGCGGCTACAACCCCGAAGGTGTTCGCATCGGCGGCGAGGGCAAGCATGGCCGCGCGATCAAGGTCTGGGAAAAGCGCGAGTTCGCCAA
The DNA here is from genome assembly GCF_027489515.1 of Novosphingobium sp. GTDB lineage: Bacteria > Pseudomonadota > Alphaproteobacteria > Sphingomonadales > Sphingomonadaceae > Novosphingobium. The sequence goes on from NZ_JAIXZS010000015.1 coordinate 119,930, forward strand.
CCTGGACAACACCAAGGAACTCGGCACCCGCAACATCAAGATCGCGCTCCGCCGCCTGCGCCGCTTCGCGCGCGAAGGCCATGCCGACGAGCTTGATCTCCCCGGCACGATCGACGGCACCGCCAAGCAGGGCTGGCTCGATATCCGCATGCGGCCCGAACGGCGCAATGCGGTCAAACTGCTGCTATTCCTCGATGTCGGCGGTTCAATGGACCCGTTCATCAAGCTGGTTGAGGAACTGTTCAGCGCCGCCACCGCCGAATTCAAGAACATGGAGTTCTTCTATTTCCACAACTGCCTCTACGAAGGTGTGTGGAAGGACAACAAGCGCCGCTGGTCCGAGCGGACGAACACCTGGGACATCCTCCACAAGTACGGCCACGACTACAAGATCGTGTTCGTCGGCGACGCGGCGATGAGCCCCTACGAGATCAGCCACCCCGGCGGCTCGGTCGAGCATTTCAACGAGGAAGCCGGCGCCGTCTGGCTCCACCGCGTCGCGCAGACCTACCCCGCCACCGTCTGGCTTAATCCGGTGCCCGAAAAGCAGTGGAACTATTCGCAGTCCACCAAGATGATCAAGGATCTCGTCGGCGGCTCGATGTTCCCTTTGACGCTCGAAGGCCTCGACGGCGCGATGCGCGAACTCACACGCAAGAAGCACTGACAGTACCTCCCCGAGCTTGCTCGGGGAGGGGGACCATGCGAAGGATGGTGGAGGGGGTAGCAAGCCCCGTGAATGGAGAGGTCGCCGCCATGTCCGACAACGAAATCCTCACCAGCGCCCGCCGCGGCAGCCGTGTCGACCTTACCCTCAACCGCCCGAACCAGTACAACGCGCTGAGCGAGGATCTGCTCGCCGCGCTCAAGGCCGAACTGACGAGCCTCGCCGCCGATCCCACGATAAGCTGCGTCGTCCTTTCGGGCGCGGGCAAGGCCTTCTGCGCAGGGCATGACTTGCGCCAGATGCACGGCCAGCGCCGCCTCGACTATTACCGCACGCTGTTCGCCGCCTGCGCTGACGTGATGGAAGCCATCGTCGCGCTACCTGTCCCCGTCATCGCGCGGGTCCACGGCATCGCCACTGCAGCGGGTTGCCAGCTTGTCGGCGCCTGCGATCTTGCCATCGCCAGCCAGGATGCGCGCTTTGCCGTCTCGGGTATCAATGTCGGCCTGTTCTGCTCGACACCCGCGGTCGCGCTCACCCGCAACGTCCCCGCCAAGCCCGCCTTCGAAATGCTCGTCACCGGCGAATTCATCAGCGCGCAGACGGCGGAAAGCTGGGGCCTGATCAACCACGCCGTCCCCGCCGACCAGCTCGATGCTCAGATCGACACCCTCGCCCAGACCATCGCCACCAAGAGCCCCGATGCCATCCGGCGCGGCAAGGCCCTGTTCTACGCGCAGCGCGAAGTCCACCGCGCCGAAGCCTATGCGCTGGCCGCCGAAGTCATGGCGCAGAACATGATGGACGATAACACCGCCGAAGGCATCGAAGCGTTCCTTGAAAAGCGCGCGCCAGTTTGGCGGTGAGCTCCGGAATGGTCGGAGTTCAGGTTCCGGCGAGCGCGCTGGCGTGATATTCTGTATTCGTTTGTAGGCAGGGCTGCGCACCGGATGGAAGACCTGACAACGATCATCATCTTGACATTCGTCGGCCTATCGACGGTGATCAGCAATCTCTTTCGGCTCAGGCAACCCGGCGGTGCTCTTGCCAGTGCCGCACGCTATGGATGGCTGGCCAACGCCATCGCGGCAATTGTATTCCTCGGCTTTGTCATGTCGGGAGGCTCCGTGGAGCTCGATATCTCCCCCACCTTCGCCAACGCACTAAGGCTGCTCGGCCTGTCCACGCTCGCGGCCGGATTTTACTTGAGTTTTCAGAAGACCGGTCGATCCAGCGAGACGGCAGACATCACCCCACCTGCACACCCTTCCAGAACGCCACCCTCCCCCTGATCTGCTTCGCGGCATCCTTCGGCTCGGCATAATACCACGCCGCATCGCGGTTCTCCGCGCCGTCCACCACCAGCGAATAATACTGCGCCGTCCCCTTCCACGGGCACATGCTGGTCGTGGCGCTCGGCTTCAGCACAGCTGCATCCACCGCCTCGATCGGGAAATAGTGGTTGCCCTCGACCACCACCGTATCATCGCTGCGCGCAATCACCGCGCCGTTCCACCGTGCTTCGACCATGTCAGTCTCCTCTGATGGCCAAGCTCGGGCTTCGGACCTCAGCCGTCAAGGCGCCAGCAGGGCAATCAGGCTACAGGGCAATCACGGGGCCTTGTGCGCCGTCACATAGATCCAGTCGCCTTGCCCCAGCCACGGTCCCACGGCGGCCAGCGGTGCAAATAGCCCGGCATAGGCCAGCCGCTTCGGCATCTTGAGCAAGGTCTCCATCTGGCCGAAGGTATAGGCCAGATCGATGGCGAAGTGCCGCGTCGCGGTCACCGCAAAGCCCGCCTTCGCCAGCAACGCCCCCAGCGTCTTCGCCGAGAACTGGTAGAGGTGGTATGGCGGCTCCGGGTGCGGCCAGTAGTCGAGCGTCTTCGCCAGCGGCAATGAGGCCTTGGGAAACAGCCCGTCGATATTGGGTGTCGAAAGCACGATGGTGCCCCCCGGTGCCAGCAGATCCCACGCTTTGCGCAAATCGCCCAGCGGATCGGGCACATGCTCGATCACGTCGAACATCGTCAGCACGTCGAGCGAGCCCGGCGCCTGCGGCGCATCGTGGATCGTGCCCTCAGCCACCTCGAGCCCGTAATGGTCCCTCGCGAAGGCCGCGCTCGCCGCGTTGATCTCCAGCCCCGTCGCGGCAAACCCCGCATCGCGTGCCCGCGCCGCGAACTGGCCGATCGAGCAGCCCACATCGAGCAGTCGCCCACCGTTCGCTCCCCGGCGCGTTTCGGAAAGGTGCCGAACCGCAATCCGGTCCTGCGTAGCAAACGTCTCGCTCGAAGGATCACACAGCGCTGCATGATACGAAGCGCTCGCCGAATAGAGCACCTTGAGCTCCTCCAGCGTCGGCGGATTGGCAATAAAGGCAAGCCCGCAGCCGGTGCAGCGCACCAGATCATAGCCTTTGGCCCGGAACAGATGCGCCGCGCCGGTCGTTCCGCAGTGGTTGCAGCTCACAAAATCGTCCCGCTTGCCGTTCAGACGAAGCGACTTAGCGCGCAAGCCTTAAGGAAGGTTCATCCCGATCCACCTTGTTTCTTCCCCTCCCCCGCTCAGGGGAGGCCGGGTGGGGATGCCAGCCGCCCGAATTGGAACGCAATCCCCGGAGTGCCGCACCCCATCAAACGCGCTACCGGCAAGCCCATGCAAACCCTCACCGAAACCATCACTGCCCTCGATTGGCAAACGCTCGCCCTCAGCCTCGACGATCTCGGCTACGCGCTCACCCCGCGCGTGCTGGACAGCGAAACCTGCACGGCCCTCGCCGCGAGCTACGATGATGATAGCCGCTTCCGCTCCACCGTCACCATGGCTCGCCACGGCTTCGGCAAAGGCGAATACCGCTACTTCGCCTATCCGCTGCCCGATATGGTGCAGGCCTTGCGCACCGCGCTATACCCGCCGCTAGCCGCGATCGCGAACATGTGGTCGGAACGCCTCGGCCAGCCGGATATCTGGCCCGGCACGCACGAGGCTCTCCTCGCGCGCTGCCACGCCTTCGGTCAGCCGCGCCCCACCCCGCTCCTGCTGCGCTACCGCGCGGGCGACTACAACTGCCTCCACCAGGACCTCTACGGGCCGATCCACTTCCCGCTGCAAGCCGTCGTCATGCTGAGCCCGGACGACAGCTACACCGGCGGCGCGCTCACATTGGTCGAAAACCGCCCCCGTATGCAGAGCCGAGTCGAAGTCGTGCCCATCCGCCAAGGCCAGATCGCAATCATTCCCGTCCGCGATAAACCCCGTCTAGCCTCCAACGGCTGGTCCAAGTCCGCGATGCGCCACGGGGTGAGCACTGTCCTTTCCGGCGAACGCCAGACGCTCGGCATCATCTTCCACGATGCCAGCTAGGCCGCTTCAGTACAGAAGATAGGGTGCGCGCACCTCGCGCCACGCGACCTCGTCCGGCCCTGCGAGCGCCTCAAGATCGACCGGCGTACTCGCAGGATCATCGACCCACAGGCGCAGGCCTGGCCCGCCGTTGATCACGTCGATCGCCAGCTTGTCGAAGACGTACTCGTAAGGAAAATCACGCCACAGCGGATAGTCCGGATAGAGCCGCCGCACGGCCTTGAACGCCAGCGCCTGCAGCCGCCAAGGCCGGAACGCGTGGTGGTCGTAGAACGCGCCCTCGGCGTGGATCATCAGCGCGTTGCACAGCGTCTTGGCGTGCTTGTGGAATGTTGGTTCAAACCAGCATTCGCGAATGGCGCAGCCCACCAGCCACTCCGGCGCCAAACTGCGCATCTCGGCGAACACCGCCTTGGCATCCAAGTCCGGCGCGCCGAACAGCACTTCCAGCGGCCGCGTCGTTCCGCGCCCCTCCGAAAGCGTCGCGCCCTCGATCATCACCGTGCCGGCATAGGCCCGCGCCATGTTGAGGCTCGCCGCATTGGGAGAGGGGTTGATCCAGATGCGGTGCTGCGGCCAGCCGAAGCCGGGGCCTTCCGGCTCCCAGCCATCCATCGTCACCACCTGATAATCCACATCGAGCTTGAAGTGGTCCACGAACCAGCGGCCCATCTCGCCCAGCGTCATCCCGTGCCGCATCGGCATCGGCCCGGCGCCGACAAAGCTTTCCCAGCCGGGCAGCAGCGTCGTGCCCTCCACCGGGCGGCCGGCCGGATTGGGCCGGTCCAGCACCCAGACCGCTTTTCCTGTCCCGCTCGCCGCCTCGAGCAGATAGAGAAGTGTCGTCACGAAGGTATAGATCCGGCAGCCGAGGTCCTGCAGGTCGAACAGAAACACATCGGCGCTGTCCATCATCCGCGCCGTCGGCCGCCGCACCTCGCCGTAGAGGCTGAACACCGGAATGCCGAGCGCCGGGTCGATGAAGTCCTCGGTCTCGACCATGTTGTCCTGCTTGTCGCCGCGCAGCCCGTGCTGCGGCCCGAACGCCGCGGTGAGCGTAACTCCCGGGCAGGCCGCCAAGGCATCGAGCGAATGGACGAGCACCTCCGTCACCGAGGCAGGATGGGCGACGAGCGCGACGCGCTTGCCCTCAAGCGGCGCACGCAGCGCCGGGTCGGCGAGCAGGCGATCGATACCGAATTTCATGGCGCTTCCGGTGCCGCAAGCCGCCCGGCCATGCAAGCCGGATCGTGGAAGTCCGGCTTCTCGGGCGGATGTGCAGAGGCCCAGTACGATTTCACGCCGCCCTCCTCCTCGATCACCGCCGTCAGTCCATAAACCCAAGGCAGCGGCGGCAGCGCAGAGACCGGGATCGCCGCATCGAAGATCAGCACCGATCCGCCCCGACGCGGCGTGCATACCGGCGGTCGCTCCACATGCCGCTCGGCCATCCCGGCGCGGTACCCCGTGAAGTCATAAGCCGCCCAGCGTTCGGATGGCGAGAAGTTGAACTCGGCATACCCAGCCCCGCCCGGCGCCTTCACGAAGAGCTCGAAGCAAGTCGTCTGCCACAGCCCGTTTGTCCGCGCCCGTCTGGCAAACGGGGGCACCACCAGCGAACCTGCGCCGTCCACTTTCCAGCGCAGCGTCATCCAGTTCGCATCGAGCGAGAGGATGCGCGCCGTAACGCCGGTCACCGCTTTGGCCGGATGCGCCGGATGTGCCGTCAGGTCGAACGTTTCCATGCCTCGATCTTTCGTGCTAGGCGCGCGCCCATCATGACCCAGAACACCTCGGCGTACACCTCTTCGCTCCTCCGCCTGCTCAGCGAGCGCGGCTACATCCATCAGGTCACCGATGCCGAGGGCCTCGATGCGCTGGCTGCCAAGCAGATCGTCCCGGGCTATATCGGCTTCGACGCAACCGCGCCATCGCTCCACATAGGCAGCCTCGTCCAGATCATGATGCTGCGCCGCCTCCAGCAGACGGGGCACAAGCCGGTCGTGCTGATGGGCGGCGGGACCACGCGGATCGGCGATCCCACCGGGCGCGACGAGAGCCGCAAGATGCTTTCCGACCAGACGATCGAGGACAACATCGCCTCGATCCGCCAGGTCTTCGCCCGCCTGCTCACGTTCGGCGACGGGCCGACCGATGCGGTGATGGTCAACAACCACGATTGGCTGGGCAAGCTCGGCTATATCGAACTGCTGCAGGAAGTCGGCACGCACTTTACCGTCAATCGCATGCTCACCTTCGATTCGGTGAAGCTCCGGCTCGACCGCGAACAGCCGATGACCTTCCTCGAATTCAATTACATGATCCTGCAAGGCTACGATTTCCGCCACCTTGCGCTGCACAGCGGCGTGCGCCTGCAGATGGGTGGGTCCGATCAGTGGGGCAACATCGTCAACGGGATCGAACTCGCCCGCCGCAAGGACGGGCAGGAAGTCTTCGGCCTCACGACCCCGCTGCTGACGACGGCGGACGGCGCCAAGATGGGCAAAACGGCCGCAGGCGCGGTCTGGCTCAACGAGAATGCGCTGCCAGCCTGGGATTTCTGGCAATACTGGCGCAACGTGGATGACCGCGATGTCGGCCGTTTCCTGCGCCTGTTCACGGATCTGCCGCTGGACGAGATCGCGCGCCTCGAAGCGCTTGGCGGAAGCGAGATCAATGCGGCCAAGGTCGTTCTGGCGAATGAGGTTACAAAGCTCGTACGCGGTGCAGATGCCGCAGCGGCAGCCGAAGCGACCGCGGCGGCCACCTTTGCGGGCGGCGGTGTCGGGCAGGACCTCCCTTCGCTGGCCTGCCCCGACGGAAGCATCGCCCTGGTCGACGCGCTCATCGGCCTCGGATTTGCAGCGAGCCGCGGCGAGGCCAAGCGCCTGATTGCGGGCGGCGGTGCGCGGGTCGAAGGTCAGGCCATCACCGACGAGGCGCATGTCATCATGCTTGACGCTGCGGACGTGCGCATTTCTTCCGGCAAGAAAAAGCACGGCGTCCTGCGTCCGGCCTGATGTGCCGGGAACCGGCAAGGACATGCCGTTAACCGGCAAGTGCTTACCGCAGAGCGGCAAATCGGTGCTGGGCCTTTACGAAATATCAGCCAATTGCCTCCAGATACTCGTGAGCTTGACCATCACGAGGAGCGACAATGGCCAGCGGCGCACAGCTTTCCGTCACCGATCAGCGGCTTTCCACCCGCCACCCGGTCGACCTGCCCCTGATCGGGGAGCACCGCCGGCTCGGCGATGTGATGCTGCATGTCATCAACATCTCCACGACCGGCTTCATGGTGAAGGGGGAAGTCGCGCTCCAGCGCGGCGAGCGTATCACCATCCGCCTGCACCACATCGGGCGAATCGAGGCGTTCCTGGTCTGGAGTGACGGCACCCGCGCCGGCTTCCAGTTCGAACGCATCCTGCGCAGCGATGATTTCCTGATGATAATCAAGTCGCTGCAGCCGAACGCGAGGCTTCCCCGCTCGCGTTGACGCAGTCAGGGCACGGCTGCACGCAGGTGCGACCCATTCTGCCGATTGCAGCTTGATATATTATATCATGACTATAAGGCAGCGCTCGAAACAATGTTCGGGTGTCCTTAATGTCCAAGTCTCCGCTTGCCGCAGGTTGCGCGCTCGGCGCCATGCTTCTTGCCTTCCCGCATCCTGCACTCGCGGCTGGCGCTGACCCGGCTGGCCCCACTCCTGCCCCGCCCGGTACGGCGCAAGCCGCGCAGCCCGGCCAGATCGATACGACGCAGACCGACGATGCCGGCCACACTCCGATCGTGGTGACCGGACGCCTGATCTCGGGCGACCGCGATGCGATCGTCGCACCCGTGGTGATCGGCGGCGAAGACCTGGCCCGCCGGGCCGCGGCGCAGATCGGCAATGTGCTCGCCAATCTTCCCGGCGTATCGACCAGCGGCTTTGCGCCCGGCGCTTCGCGTCCTGTGCTGCGCGGCTTCGATGGCCCGCGTGTGCAAGTGCTGACCGATGGCCTTGGCGCCCTCGATGCAAGCTCGGTTTCGGCCGACCATGGCGTCGCGATCGATACCCTGAATGTCGAACAGATCGACGTGCTGCACGGGCCCGAAGTGCTGCTCTATGCCGCCGATCCGGCAGGCGGTGCGGTCAACGCGCTCGACCGCCGCATTCCGCGTCGTGTGCCGGACAAGCCTGTCGCGGTGAACGCGCTTGCCGCCTATGGCTCTGCTGCGGATTCGGTCAATCTGGGCGGCGCGGTCGATGTGGCCGTCGCTCCCCGACTCGCCGCCCATTTCGACGCTTCGTACAACCGCGCGGGCGACGTCCGGATCGGCGGCAATGTCGTTTCCGAACCCTTGCGGACGCAGCTCAGGGCCGAAGCTGCCGACCTCACCGCCGCCGGTGATGCGGATGGCGCGGCGAACCTCATGGCCGGGTACGATGCGCGCGGACGGCTGGCGAACTCGTGGGCGCGCGGCACCACCTTTGGTGCGGGGCTGGCCTTCATCGACAGCGGCGGGTCGCTCGGCCTGTCCGTCCAGCGACTCACCAGCGACTATGGCATTCCGCCGCGTCCCTCGTCCGCGGCGGCCGATCCGGTCTCGCTTTCGCTGCGCCAGACGCGCTATGATCTGCGCGGCAGCGTCAATCTCGGCGGGTTCTTCGACCGACTCGAAGCGCGGGTCGCCTATGGCGACTACACCCACGCCGAAATCGAGGACGGCATCGCGGGCACGCGCTTCTTCAACTCGGCAATCGAATCGCGCTTCGTGCTGACTCAGGCCCGCCATGGAATCGGGTCGGGAAGTTGGCGCGGGGAAAGCGGCATCCAGTACAGTACGCGCAATTTCCGCATCGTGGGCGAGCCCTTGCTCCCCAATTCGATCAGCGAGCGGATCGCCGCCTTCACCCGTCAACAGCTCTCGCTGGGCACGGTCGATCTGGAAGGCAGCCTGCGCGGCGAGCATGTCTCCGTGCAGCCCAAGGGGCTCGCCACCGGGACCGCTGGCCGCAGCTTCGATCTTTTCGCCGCTGGCGCCGGCATTGCCTGGCATCCGCTCGAAAGCCTGACGCTGAGCCTCTCCGCCACGCACGGCGAACGCGCGCCAACGGCAGAGGAGCTCTACATCGACGGCCTTCACGATGCGACGCAGTCTTACGAGCGCGGCAACCCCACGTTCCGGATCGAGCGCAGCAACACGGTGGAGGCGGGCCTGCGCTATCACAGCGACCGCTTCGCAGGTGCCTTCACCGCCTATGCCACCGATTTCAGCAATTTTATCGCCCCGGTCCCCACCGGCCAGCGCATCGAGGGTGCCCCGGTCTACCAGTACTTCCAGCTCGGTGCGAAGTTCCGCGGCCTCGAAGCGGAAGGCTCGTGGAAGGCGCTGACGTGGGACGATGGCCGCGCCCTCTCGCTGGAAGGCGCCGTGGACTATGTTCATGCGGCGCTGAACGGCCTCGGCCCGGCTCCGCGCATTCCGCCCCTGCGCGTGCGCGGCGGGGTGACCTACGAATCCGACCGCATCGGCGCAAATGTGGAGGCCATTGTCCACGCGCGGCAGGACCGCGTGACGCCCTACGAGACGCCCGTGGACGGCTATACCTTGGTCAACGCCAGCCTCACCTGGCGTCCGCTGGGCAAGGCGGGCAGGCTAGCACTGATCCTTTCGGGCGATAATCTGCTCGATACGGTGGGCCGGCTCGCCACATCGGAAACGCGGCACTTCGTGCCGATTGCCGGGCGCGACATCCGGCTGACGGCGACTGTCAGGATCTGATCGGCGGGGAAGAACTGAACCGCCGGAGAGATTTGCTTGCTTGGCAAGGCCGCGCCGCGCTGCCATTCGGGCAACGTGACCCTCGCCCAAGACGAACCGCGCTCACCGCTCGATATTCCGGACTACCGCCGTTTCTGGCTGGCCCGGTTCCTGTCGGTCTTCGCCACGACCGGAATGGTCGTCGTGCTGGGCTACCAGCTCTATGATGTCGCGCGCAGCCAATATGGCATGAGCATTGGCATGGCGGCGTTCCAGCTCGGCCTGCTGGGCCTCGCGCAATTCCTGCCGGTGCTGCTGCTCACGCCGGTCGCCGGGCTCGTGGCCGACCGCTTCGACCGCAGGCTGGTAGCGGGTCTGGCGAATGCCATCGACATGCTCGTTGCACTGGTGCTGATGGCGGCTACCGTGGCGGGGCATCTCAACCTTCCGCTGCTCTTCGCGCTGGGTGCGCTGCACGGCACGGCGCGCGTGTTCATCGGCCCTGCCATGGCCTCGATCGCGCCCAATATCGTGCCCGTGCCGCTGCTCCCTCGCGCCGTCGCGATCAATTCGATGGCTTGGCAGACCGGCTCGGTGGGCGGCCCCGCCATTGCCGGGCTGCTCTTCGCGCAAGTCCCTGCCCTGCCCTACGCCATTTCTGCGCTGCTGCTGGGCACGGCCACGCTGCTCGTTCTGCGCATCAGGCCGCTGCCGCCGCCCGCGGAGAACAGGCGCGCGCACCCACTGTCGCAGATTGTTGGCGGGCTGACGTTCGTCTGGCACGACCGCTTTCTGTTCGGATGTGTCACGCTTGATCTGTTTGCGGTGCTGCTGGGCGGCGCGACTGCACTGCTCCCCGTCTACGCGCGGGACATCCTGATGATCGACGGCCATCCCGTCGGGCCCAACGGCCTTGGCATCATGCGCGCGGCACCGGGCGCGGGCGCAGTGATCGTGGCGCTGCTGCTCGCACGCCGGCCCATCGAAAGCGGGGTCGGAGCCAAGATGCTGATCGCGGTGGCCGTCTATGGCGCGGCGACCATCGGCTTCGGCCTCAGCCGCGATTATCTGTTCTCGCTCCTCATGCTGGCCGCATTGGGAGCCGCAGACATGGTGTCCGTGTTCATCCGCAACACGCTGGTCCAGCTCCACACTCCGGATGGAGTGCGCGGCCGCGTTTCGGCGATTTCGGGTCTTGCCATCTCCGCTTCCAACGAGCTGGGCGAAATGCAATCCGGCGTCGCCGCCGCGCTGCTCGGTGCAACCGGCGCGGTTGTATTCGGCGGCGTGGGTGCGATAGTCATTACCGCGCTGTGGGCCTTGTGGTTCCCCGAACTCAGGCTCGTGCGCACGTTTGCAGACAAGACACTTCACCAGAAGGAAGCGACATGAAAGCGGCCAATATCCTCGCCACCATCGGCAATACCCCGCACATTCGCCTCTCCCGCCTGTTTCCCGACCACGAGGTATGGGTGAAGAGCGAACGCACCAATCCCGGCGGCTCGATCAAGGACCGCATCGCCCTCGCGATGATCGAGGCGGCGGAAGCTGACGGCAGCCTCCAGCCTGGCGGCACGATTGTCGAGCCGACTTCGGGCAACACCGGCATCGGCCTTGCCATGGTCGCGGCGGTCAAGGGCTACAAGCTGGTCCTCGTCATGCCCGAATCGATGTCGCTCGAGCGGCGCCGGCTGATGCTCGCCTATGGCGCCAGTTTCGACCTCACCCCGCGCGAGAAGGGCATGAAGGGCGCGATCGCCCGTGCGCTCGAGATCGTCGAGGAAACGCCGGGCGCGTGGATGCCCGCGCAGTTCGACAACCCGGCCAACGTTGCCGTCCACGTGCGGACCACCGCAGTGGAGATCCTCGAAGACTTCGCCGACGCACCGATCGACGCGCTGATCACGGGTGTCGGCACCGGCGGGCACCTTACGGGCTGCGCCGAGATGCTGAAGCAGCACTGGCCTGCGCTGAAGGCCTGGGCGGTCGAACCCACGCTTTCGCCAGTCATCTCAGGCGGCCAGCCCGCGCCGCACCCGATTCAGGGCATCGGTGCCGGGTTCATCCCGGGCAACCTCCACACCCAGGCGATTGACGGCGCGATCCAGGTCGATCCGGCGGACGCCAAGGAATGGGCCCGCCGCGCCGCGCGCGAGGAAGGCATGCTCGTCGGCATCAGTTCGGGCGCAACCTTGGCGGCGATTGCACAGAAGCTGCCCGAACTACCCGCCGGCAGCCGCGTGCTCGGCTTCAACTACGACACTGGCGAGCGCTATCTCTCGGTGCCGGACTTCCTGCCGGAGTAAGCGGCATGGCGCTTGAAAGCATCATGTACCGGGACGGCGATACCGAACTGACGGGGTGGCTTGCCCGCCCCGTCGGCGCGGCGCGCGGTGCGGTGCTCGTGCTGCCGACGATCATGAACCCCAACCCGCCGATGGAACGGCGGGCGGCGATGCTGGCGGAAGATGGCTTCATCGCGATGATCGCCGATTTCTACGGCGAGCCGGTGCGCGATTTCGAGCATTCAATGCAGCTTGCAGCCGCACTCCGGGCCTCGGTCGATGGCTATCGTGCGCGCCTGCGGGCAGCACTCGATACGCTGACTGCGCTGCCGGAAGCGCAAGGTCTCAAGGCCGCTGCCATTGGGTATTGCATGGGCGGACAGGCCGCGCTCGAACTGGCCCGCGATGGGGCGGACATCGTTCTCGCGGCCAGCTTCCATGGCATTCTCGAAACCGGCCGGCCTGCCGCGCCCGGCGCGGTCAAGGCGCGTATCCTCGTCTGCCACGGCGATGCCGATCCGCTTGTCCCGCGCTCGCAAGTCACCGCGTTCTGGGAGGAAATGGACGCCGCCGGGGCAAACTGGCACTTCCATGCCTACAGCAGCGTGAAGCACGGCTTCACCGACCCCGGCAGTGACGCACGGGGGGTGCCGGCCATCGGCTATGACGCGAGCGCCGACCGGCAGAGCTGGGCAGCGCTGACGGGGCTTTTCGCCGAAGTCTTCTAGACCACGCCCCAATCACGCAAGGCCGCGACGTTGCGTTGTGCCAGCGTGAGCAGCAGCCGGTCTCCGTGCTCGCTCGGCGGCATCGCCAGTATCGCACCGACGGTGAAATAGAGCGCAAGCGGCAGCGATCCGGCATATTCGGCGCGGGCCTGTTCCAGCGAATAGTCCGGATCAATGGCCGCAATTGCCGCGTGATGGCGCGCAACTAGCAAATGGTCGATTTCGCGCCGGTCTTCCGCCGCCAACGAACCAGCGAGAAAATAGGCGAGATCGAACATCGGGCTACCCCGGTCGGCGAATTGCCAGTCGATCAGCCATGCGCGCGGGCCTTCCGCGCCATCCTCGAACAGCACGTTGTCGACCCGTGGCTCACCGTGCACCAGCGTGCGTCCGTGCGGGATCGCGGCGAAATGGCGCGGAAGGTCGGCAACGACTGTATCGATTGCGTCGAGCAAACCGGGATCAGTCCGCCCGGCAAAGCGCTCTCGGAATGCCGCCGCTGCGCGCGTGTTGTTGGTGTAGGCCGCTTCTGCCCCCGCCGCGCGGTTGTAGAGCCAGTCAGCACGGTCGAGACGCGGATCATCCCAGAACGCTGCATGAAGGCTCGCCAACTCGGCCGCCACGGCCATGGCCTCGGCCACCGAGCAACCCGCGATCTGGTCCCCTGCGCGCGTGCGGTCCGAGAGATCTTCGAGCACCAGATTGATCGTGCGCCCATCCAGCCCGACCTGCCGCCAGTAGCAGCGCGGAGTTTTGAGCGGCGGCTCGGCGCCGAGGAAGCCATAGACCTCGCACTCGCGGCGATAGACATCGTGCGCAGCCGCAATCTCCACCGCCTGCCCGATGCCTGATGTGAGCTTCGCCACCACCGAGCGCACGGCATCGGCGGCGTTGGCGTTGTAGGTGATCTCGGTCCGCACCGTAGCAGAGAGGTTTCCGTGGCCGATCGGTTTCGTGTTGAGCAGGCTGATGCGCGGCGCGGCGATTCCGGCCTGCTGCAGCACGGCCTGAATCCACTGCGGGGTGATCTGATCCGGGCTGGCTATCAGAGCGGGCGCCGGCAGATCGTCAGGCACCGAGGCATCACCCTCGCGCCCCCAGCGCCCGGGCGTGTAGGCTGAATTCCAGCAATCGGTGAACTTGCCATCCACCGCCTTGAATACCTCGATCCCGCAAAGCTCGATCCGCTCGCCCTTCCGGGTGTGCATGTTCCACACCGAGGTGACGTAAGTGTCGTCGGCGAGCAGCACCTCGTGCGAGAAGTAAGGCTCCAGTTTCTCGCTCTGCTGGCGCACACGGGCAATCTGGTCGTCCACCGAAAGCGCCGTCACGCTCCCTGGATCATGCCGCACGATGGGGTCGGCGCAGATTTCGCGGATCAGGTCCGCGCGCCGGTTGTTCCAGACTTCATCCCAATAGAGCTCGATCAACTCACGCGGGCTGCGGTGGGCCACGATTCGCTCTCCCGATCATTTTAATTGATCGGTTAATCACCCTCAGTTCCGCGTGCGTCAACCGCTTCCGCTCAGGCTGCGAACTGCTCCGCCGTCAGGCCCATCACCGTCTCGGCACCCGCCTCGACTTCATAGCGCAGCGAACCCGCCTGCGGAGCGAAGCGCAGCGCCCAGTGCCGGGCGCAGGTGAGCTTGGCTTCGTAAAACGCCGTGTCCGCGCCTTCCTCCCCGAGCGCCGCTGCGGCAACCTTCGCCATGCGGAGCCACATCAGCCCCAGCGAGACGACACCGGTCAGCGTCATGTAGGCGTAGGCTCCCGCGCCGACGGCGTTGCGGTCGGTCATGCCATGCTGGAGGAACCACATCGTCGCGGCCTTGAGGTGGCCGGTCGCCTTGGCGAGGCGCTCGGCTACGAGCTTCACGGTCTCGTGCGCGCTCTCCTCGGCGCATTCTGCATCGATCACCGCAAACAGGCGCTGAATCGCACGGCCGCCATTGAGCGCCAGCTTGCGGCCGACGAGGTCCATCGCCTGCACCCCGTTGGCGCCTTCGTAGATCATCGCGATGCGCGCATCGCGCACGAACTGGTCCATGCCGTTCTCGGCGATGTAGCCGTGCCCGCCCCAGACCTGCTGCATGTCGGTCGCGGTCTTGTAGCCCATGTCGGTCCCGTAGCCCTTGATCACGGGGGTCAGCAGGCTGATGAGATCGTCGGCGGCCTGCCGCTCTTCCTCGGTCGCTGCCTTGTGCGACAGATCGACCTGCAGCGCCCCCCACAGGCACAGCGCGCGCATGCCGCCGATGAACATCTTGGCGTCCATCAGCATGCGGCGCACGTCAGGATGCACCAGGAGTGGATCGGCCTTCTGCTGCGGCTCCGCCGGCCCGGTCAGCGCACGGCCCTGGCGGCGTTCGAGCGCATAGGCCAGCGCGTTCTGGTACGAGGCTTCGGCTTGCGCCAGGCCCTGGATGCCGACGCCGAGCCGCGCCGCGTTCATCATGATGAACATCGCGGCAAGGCCCTTGTTCTCCTCGCCTACGAGCCAGCCCTTGGCACCGTCGTAGTTCATCACGCAAGTCGCGTTGCCGTGGATGCCCATCTTGTGCTCGATCGAGCCGACTGAAACGGCATTGCGCTCCCCAAGGGTGCCGTCCGCATTCACGAGGAACTTGGGCACGATGAACAGCGAGATGCCCTTGCTCGATTCCGGCGCGCCCGGGGTCTTCGCCAGCACGAGGTGAATGATGTTCTCGCACAGGTCATGGTCGCCCGCAGAGATGAAGATCTTGGTGCCGGTGACGCTGTAGGAGCCATCCGCCTGCGGCTCCGCGCGGGTGCGGATAAGGCCGAGATCGGTGCCGCAGTGCGGCTCGGTCAGGTTCATCGTGCCGAGCCATTCGCCGCTGACCATCTTGGGCAGGTACATCGCTTGCTGCTCCGGCGAACCCTTCGAGGAAATCGCCGAAATCGCGCCGTTGGCAAGGCCGGGGTACATTGCAAAGGCCTGGTTGGCGCTCGCGAGGTACTCTTCCATCACGAAACCGATGACATGCGGCAGCCCCTGCCCGCCGTAGACTTCGGGAGCCGCCAGCGTACCCCAGCCTGCCTCGATGTAGCGGGCATAGGCCTCCTTGAAGCCCTTGGGCGTCGTTACGCTGCCATCGGGATGGCGAGTGCAGCCCTCCTGATCGCCCGAGAGATTGAGCGGAGCAACGACCTCGTTCACGAAGCGCCCGGCTTCTTCGATCACGCTGTCGGTCAGATCGCGCGTCGCAGCCTCGAAACCCGGCAGGTGGCCGTAGCTTTCAAGCCCCAGCACTTCGTTGACGACAAAGCGGGTGTCGCGAGTCGGCGCCTGGAAAACGGGCATGGGCAAGTCCTCTCTGTTCTATTCCGGATCGACGGTTCGACCTTCCAGCTTCTCGCGCTCGATCAGCAGCGCGACGAAACTGGTCAGTTCGGCAATCGTCGCGTTGATATCGGCCTGCTGGCGCTTGAGGTTACCGATCCGCTCGCGGCACTTGTCGATCGTGACGCGGCGCTGCTTCGCGCGCCCGTCGCCCAGATCGTAAAGGTCGATCATGTCGCGGATCTCGGAAAGACTGAAGCCCACGTTCTTTGCACGCATGATCCAGGCAAGCCGGGCCCGGTCACGCTTGGAATATATGCGGGCAAGGCCGACGCGGGTCGGCGCGATCAGGCCCTCGTCCTCGTAGAAACGCAGCGCCCGCGCGGTGACGCCGAACTCGCTCGAAAGGTCCGAGATGGTGAACTGCTCGCGCGCCAGCGCATCGGGCTGGTGAAGGTGGCCGGTATGATCATCCCGGCCTGCGTGATCGCCGCGGCGGGCCTGATCCGTCCGCCGGGCCGGGACGCCGGGCTCCCGCTCCGGACTCGTGGTGATGGGACGCGAGGACATATCCCGCGACCTAACTACCCTTTACGTAAGCGTCAACTGTCGATCCGCTCCAGCGCCCCGTCCGCAGCAAGGCGGCGGTAGAAGCATGAGGGGGCAAGGGTATGGCAGGCAGGCCCGGCCGCCTCGACCCTGAGTTCGAGTGCATCCTGATCGCAATCAACGCGGATCTCGATGACCTTGAGCACGTGGCCCGATGTCTCGCCCTTCATCCACAGCCGCCCGCGCGAGCGCGAATGAAAATGGGCAAAGCCG
Source organism: Novosphingobium sp. (assembly GCF_027489515.1). Classification (GTDB taxonomy): domain Bacteria; phylum Pseudomonadota; class Alphaproteobacteria; order Sphingomonadales; family Sphingomonadaceae; genus Novosphingobium. Next base: position 136,853 of record NZ_JAIXZS010000015.1, read on the forward strand.
GTTTCACGCGTACGGGCAATCGCCTCGGCATCCATGTGTGCGACCATCAGCAGCCGACCGGTGGCGTGATCAAGCGCGATCGCAGTCACGAGGCCGGCAGAGTCGAAGCGCGGCATGAACACGGCGCCCTGCTCGCGGAGCGCTGTTTCGGGAGATTGCGTGGAAATGGCGCAGGCCTTTCGTGGTTGAACCCGATTCAGGTGTCATTTTGTTGCAGGATAACCACATGCCCCTGCCAAAATCCACGTGTTCTGAACAAGGTGCTTTTACCGCAGCTCGCAATCGCGGATGAACGCGATGCGGCTTGAGGGAGCCGCGAAGCGCATCGGGCAAATGCTCGAGCGCTGGCGAAATGGCCAGAGTTCAGGGTTGGCATAAACATGGGGCCCGATGGCGGTGCTGCTCTCCACACCGGGATGAGCTGCACGGCCAGCGGAGAGAAAACTAGGGATTTCGGCTGCGGCCGTCTCCCGTCATTTACCAGCAGAAGCTGGGGGCTGCGAGGGGCGGGCCATGACGAGGAAGCGGCTGGACCGATCTGATATCGTCACGGGAACGCCCGGAGGTAAAACTCCGGGCGTTTCGTGTTTAAACGCTGGCGGTGCTCACGCAGCAAGGGCCGCGGTATCCGGCCCCGCATGATCAAGCGCTTCATCAAGAACCCGCGCAAAGCACGCGATCCGCACCTGGCCCGCACCGGCTTTGCGTAGCGCGGCGAGGCAGGCGTCGGTCGTCGCACCGCTCGTCATCACATCATCGACGAGGAGCACATTCGCGCCCTTGAGCTGCGCGGCACGGCGTTGATTGGCAACGATCGCACCACGCAGCGCCTCAGCCCGCGCGCGCTTGCCGAGCCCGCCGAGAGAAGGCGTGCGCTTGCGGCGTTCGAGCGCATCGACCACCAGCGGCTGGTTGACGGCCCGCGCGATCCGCTGGGCGAGCAGTGCGGACTGGTTGAACCCGCGCTCCCACAGCCGCCAGCGATGCAACGGGACCGGCACCACCAGCCATTCACCCTCTAGCTCCGGCAGGCGGGAGCGCATCAGCCGCGCCAGCAGATCGGCCAGCGCGATCCGCTTGCCCCGCTTGAACGCAAGGACAAGCTCGCGCGAGGTATCGTTGTAGAGCGTGGCTGCCGCGATCCCGGCATGGCGCGGCGGATCAGCCATGCACGGCGCGCACTGGAGCGCGCCGGCGCGCACAATGCTATCCCCCAGCGGCCGCTGGCAGGTGCTGCAGGCAGGCTCGCCCGGCACCGCGAGCTTCATCCAGCAGGCTGCGCAGAGGCCGCCCTGCTGCGCCAGCGCATCCCCGCAGAGCGGGCAGCGCGGCGGGAACACCAGATCGAGCAACGGGGTGATGAACGAAGCCTTCGCCATGCCCCAAGCTTCTGCCTCTGCGGCCGGCTTGGCAAGAGGGGCTTGGCAAGCGCGGCGCGGCGCGGCAGGGCATCCGCGATGGCCAGCGCCCCGCCCCCCACCATTTTCGCCCCCACCCGCCGCCGCGGCGCGCGTGCACGGATGCGCAGCCTCGAACGCCGACCGGATGCCCCGCACTTCCTGGCCGAGGACATGGCCGACGATGTGCTCGACCGTCTTGACTTCCTGCGCCACGAGCCGGCGCGCGCGCTACTGGTGGGCGATACCACCGGGCGGCTCGCCGCGGCCCTCGCCGCGCGCGGTACCGAGGTGGTCCGTGCCGATCCCGCGCCGCAGCCGGGCGAGGATGCGATTGACGAGGAGCAGCCCCTCACCCGCACCGGCTTCGACCTCATCGCCCATCTTGGCACGCTAGGTACCGTGAACGACCTGCCCGGCGCGCTCCTCCATATCCGCCGCGCGCTCGCCCCCGGCGGATTGGCAATCATGACCTGGTGCGGTGCGGGATGCATTCCAGCGCTGCGGGCGATCATGGCCGAAACCGATGGCGAACGCCCCGCCGCGCGTCTGCATCCGCAAGTCGACGTCCGCGCCGGGGGCGATCTCCTGCAGCGCTGCGGTTTTGCGGAACCCATGAGCGACAGCCGCGTGCTCGATGTGCGTTACCGCAGCCTGCGCCGCCTCGTCGCGGACTTGCGCGCGCAGGGACTCGGCAATTGCCTTGCCCGGCCGGGGCCGCCTCTCGGCAAGGCCGGGCTGGCACGCGCCGAGGCGGCCTTCGCGGCCATGGCGGATGGCGAGCGCCGGGTGACCGAGCGGTTCGCGATCCTGACCCTCAGTGGGTGGAACAAGGCGCTGCGGCCGCCGAAATTCTGAGGCGCCCTACCCCAATGCCGCCTGCGCGGCCGCCAGCCGGGCAATCGGCACGCGGTAGGGGCTGGCCGAGACATAATCGAGGCCAACCTTCTCGCAGAACGCGATCGAGGCCGGATCACCGCCGTGTTCGCCGCAGATGCCGAGCTTGATCTCGGGCCGGGTCTCGCGCCCGCGGACTGCCGCCATCTCGACGAGCTGGCCGACACCCTCGATATCGAGGCTGACGAACGGGTCGCGCGGGTAGATGCCCTGTTCGACATAGGGCCCGAGGAAGCGGGCAGCATCGTCGCGGCTGACGCCAAGCGTCGTCTGCGTGAGATCGTTGGTGCCGAAGGAGAAGAACTTGGCTTCCTCGGCGATTTCGCCCGCCATGAGCGCGGCGCGAGGAAGCTCGATCATCGTGCCGACGAGGTATTCGAGGGTGCGGCCCTTCTCGGCAAACACGGCTTCGGCAGCGCGGTCGACCAGCGCGCGCAGGATCTGCAGCTCGCGCTTGGTGGCCACGAGCGGGATCATCACTTCCGGCACGACCGCCTCGCCCGACTTTTCGGCAACGTCGCAGGCGGCTTCGAAGATCGCGCGGGCCTGCATCTCGTAGATTTCGGGGAAGGTGATGCCGAGGCGGCAGCCGCGGTGGCCAAGCATCGGGTTGAACTCGTGGAGTTCGCCCGCCCGGCGCTTGAGGTGATCGACGCCGAGACCGGTCGCTTCAGAAAGCTCGGCGAATTCGGCATCGCCGTGCGGCAGGAATTCGTGGAGCGGCGGATCGAGCAGGCGGATGGTGACGGGCAGGCCCGCCATCACCTCGAAGATCGCGGTGAAGTCGGCGCGCTGTTCGGGCAGCAGGCTATCAAGCGCGCGGCGACGGGTCGCCTCGTCCTCAGCGAGAATCATCTGGCGGACCAGCGAGATACGGCCCGCATCGAAGAACATGTGTTCGGTGCGGCAAAGGCCAACACCTTCGGCGCCGAACTGGCGCGCGACCTGGCAATCGAGCGGGGTTTCGGCGTTGGCGCGCACCTTCATGCGGCGATGCTTGTCCGCCCACTCCATCAGCACGGCGAAATCGCCGACGAGTTCGGGTTCGACCATCGGTACCGCGCCGAGCATCACATCGCCGTTCGAGCCATCAAGCGTGATGACCTCGCCTTCCTTCACCTCACGCGTGCCCATCCGTGCGGTGCGGGTGGCCATGTCGATCGAGAGGCCCGAGGCGCCCGAAACGCAGGGGCGGCCCATACCGCGCGCGACGACGGCGGCGTGGCTGGTCATGCCGCCACGCGCGGTGAGCACGCCCTTGGCGGCGTGCATGCCGTGAATGTCTTCAGGGCTTGTCTCGATGCGCACGAGGATCACATCTTCGCCCATCTGCGCCCGGTGTTCGGCGCTATCGGCATCGAACACGATCACACCAGTGGCCGCGCCCGGCGAGGCCGGCAGGCCGCGGGTGAGCACTTCGCGCGGGGCGCTGGGATCAAGCGTCGGGTGGAGCAGCTGGTCGAGCGCCATCGGATCGACGCGCTTCACCGCAGTCGCCTCGTCGATCAGGCCCTCGCGCGCCATGTCCACCGCCATCTTGAGCGCGGCCTTGGCGGTGCGCTTGCCCGAGCGGGTCTGCAGCATCCACAGCTTGCCCTGCTCGACGGTGAACTCGATGTCCTGCATGTCCTTGTAGTGGAGTTCGAGCAGATCGAACACGCGGGCGAGCTCGGCGTAGGCTGCGGGCATCGCCTCTTCCATCGAGAGGGGCCTCGCCCCCGCCCGCTCGCGCGCGGACTTGGTCAGATACTGGGGCGTGCGGATGCCGGCGACGACGTCCTCGCCCTGCGCGTTCACCAGCCATTCGCCGTAGTAGGCACGCTCGCCGGTCGCGGGATCGCGGGTGAAGGCGACGCCGGTGGCCGAGGTTTCGCCCATGTTGCCGAAGACCATGGCCTGAACGTTGACCGCGGTGCCCCAATCATGCGGGATGGAATTGAGGCGGCGGTAAACCTTGGCGCGGTCCGATTCCCACGAATCGAACACGGCGCCGATTGCGCCCCAGAGCTGTTCGTGGACGTCCTGCGGGAACGGGCGGCCGAGTTCCTCTGCAACGATGGCCTTGTATTCGCCGACGAGTGCCTGCCAATGTTCGGCGCCCATCTCGACATCGGCAAAGAAGCCGTTGTCTTCTTTGGCGATTTCGAGCGCATCCTCGAAACGGTGGTGATCGAGGCCGAGCACCACGTCCGAATACATCTGGATGAAGCGGCGGTAGCTGTCCCAGGCAAAGCGCGCGTCGCCCGAACCGGCAGCGAGGCCTTCGACCGTCACGTCATTGAGGCCGAGGTTGAGCACGGTATCCATCATGCCCGGCATCGACACGCGCGCGCCCGAACGGACCGAGACGAGCAGCGGGTTTGCGGGTTCGCCGAAGACGCGGCCGGTGGCCTTCTCGATATGCGCCACGCCATTGGCAACACCGCCGCGCAGATCATCGTCGAATGCCTTGCCAGCGGCGTTGTAGGCCGTGCAGACCTCGGTGCTGATCGTGAAGCCCGGGGGCACGGGCAGGCCGATGCCCGCCATCTCGGCAAGGTTCGCGCCCTTGCCACCGGTGATGGTCTTGTCGCGCGAGCGCGGGTCGTTGTTGGTAGCACCGCCGCCGAAGTGGAATACGTATGCGCTCATAAGACCAAGAGGCTCCCTCGCGAACTTCAACAGTGTCCGGTTTTGCCGGATTCGCCAAAAAGTGATGGGGCGCTTTAGCCCTCTATGCGGCCAAAGTCCGCAACTTTGTGCACTGCAGCACGGAAGCGGTCAAGCAGTCCGAGGCGCCCTGCCCGTTTGGCCGGGTCGGCATCGTTGACGGTAACGCTCTCAAAGAAAGCATCGATCGGCGCGCGCAATGTGGCGAGCGCGGCCATGGCGGCGGTGAAATCTTCCGCCACAACAGCAGCTTCGGCGCGCGGCTCGGCCGCATCGAGCGCATCGACGAGGGCCTGTTCGGCGGGTTCGCGGACGTAGTCAGCGGCGAGCGGCGCGTACTCTTCCTTCTTGAGGATATTCGCGGCGCGCTTGTAGCCGGCGAGGAGGTTTGTGCCGTCCTCGGTGGTGACGAAGGCCTGCAGCGCGTGGACGCGGGCGAGCAGGCGGACGAGATCGTCCTCACCGCCGAGCGCGAACACCGCGTCGATCAGATCGTGGCGGACACCGGCTTCGCGCTGCTGAACCTTGAGGCGGTCGGCAAAGAAGGCAACGAGCGCAGCTGGCGTGCTGCTCATCACGGCCGGAGCGGTACGCAGGAATTCGAGCGCAAGTTCGGAATAGGCCTCAAGCTTGATCTCGAAATCGCCAAGCTCGGCGGCGAAGTCCTCCATCCGTGCGGCAAATTCCGCTGCAGGCAGCGACGGGTGCGGTTGGACCTTCCAGACCTTCTCGATGTACATCGCAAAGTTCGGATCGCCTGCAACAGCACGGTCGAGAACCGAACGGAATACGCTGGCGATGGCGCCGCTCAGCACCTGAGACAGGTTGCAGCGGACCTGTGCGGTGAGCAGTATCTGGATGACGCCCAATGCCGCGCGGCGCAGCGCAAACGGGTCTTTCGAGCCAGTCGGCTTCTCGTCGATGGCGAAAAAGCCCGCCAGCGTATCCAGCTTGTCTGCCAGCGCCACGGCGACGGTGACCGGCGCGGTCGGCACATCATCACCCTGCCCGACCGGCTTGTAGTGATCGCGGATTGCGTCGGCCACGGCGTCCGGCAGGCCTTCGGCGCGGGCGTAGTAGCCGCCCATCAGGCCTTGAAGTTCGGGGAATTCGCCGACCATTTCGGTGACGAGATCGGCCTTGCAAAGCTCCGCGGCGAGGCGCGCCTGCGCGGGATCGCAGCCGGGCACGATCCCCTCGCTCGCCAGCCATTCGGCCAGCTTGGCGACGCGTTCCACCTTGTCGGCCACGGTGCCAAGCTTCTCGTGGAAGGTGATGCGTGCGAGCTTTTCGGCGTGGACGGAGAGCGGCGTCTTGCGGTCTTGCTCCCAGAAGAAGCGCGCGTCGGAAAGGCGGGCGGCGAGGACCTTGCGGTTGCCCGCGACGATCATTGCACCGCCATCGCGCGCGGCGATGTTGGCAGTGCAGACAAAAGCGTTGGCGAGCTTTCCGGCGCTATCCCGGCAGATGAAGTACTTCTGGTTCACGCGCGCGGTGAGCTGGATGACTTCGGGCGGAACTTCAAGGAAGGCCTCGTCGAACCGGCCGAGCAGCGGCACTGGCCATTCGGTGAGGCCGGCGTTTTCGATCACCAGACCCTCGTCCTCGACCAGCACGAGGCCGGCATCGGCAGCGGCCTTCTTTGCGCCCTCGCGGACAATGCCTTCGCGTTCGGCATGATCGACGATCACATGGGCCACGCGCAGCTTGGCGGCGTAGTCGTCGACGCCCTCGATCTGGATTTCGCCGCTGTGATGGAAGCGGTGGCCCATCGTGGCACGGCCCGAGCGGATACCGCCGATTTCGCAGTCGACCACGTCGCCGCCAAGCAGCGCAACAATACCCGAGAGCGGACGCACCCAGCGCAGGCTGTCGGGCTGAAGGCTAGCGGCGCCCCAGCGCTGTGACTTGGGCCAGGGGAACGCGCGAATGATGCTCGGGATCGCTTCGGCGAGTACATCAGCGGCAGCGCGGCCGGGCTTTTCGACCACGGCGAACCATACGCCGTCGCGCTCTGTCAGCTTGTCTTTGGTCAGGCCCGTCTTGCGCAGGAAGCCTTCGAGCGCCTGTTCGGGCGCCGAGGTGCGCGGACCCTTGGTTTCCTCAGCTACCGCCTGCGTCGCGAGCGGCAGGCCCTTCGCGATAAGCGTCAGGCGGCGCGGGGTGGACCACACCGTCAGCGCGCCGACAGCAAGCCCGGCGGCCTCCATCTCGCGCCGGAACAGCTTTTCAAGATCGGCGCGCGCGCCGGCCTGCATCCGCGCGGGGATTTCTTCCGAGCGCAACTCGAGGAGGAAATCAGCGGTGCTCATGCCGTCCACCCCGGGAACTTCGCTTCCCATTCGGGGCGGTACTTCTCCATATAGCCCTCGCAGCTGCCGCGCGCGAGATCGCGCACCCGGCCCATGTAGCTTGCGCGTTCCTGCACCGAGATCACGCCGCGCGCCTGAAGAAGGTTGAAGAGGTGGCTCGCCTCGATCGCCTGCTCGTAAGCGGCGATGGGCACTTTGGCTTCCAGCGCCTTGCGGCACTCGGCCTCGGCGCGGCGGAAGCCTTCGAAGAGGGTTTCGGTATCCGCCACCTCGAAGTTCCATGTCGACATCTGGCGCTCGTTCTCGAGGAACACATCGCCGTAGCTGACGCCGTGATTGTTGAACTTGAGGTCGTAGACGTTGTCGACGCCCTGGATATACATCGCGAGGCGTTCGAGGCCGTAGGTCAGCTCGCCCGAGACGGGCTTGCAATCGAAGCCGCCCATCTGCTGGAA
>NZ_JAIXZS010000083.1 GCF_027489515.1 Novosphingobium sp.
AGCGACTGGTTGAGCGCGTTGAAGCCGATGTAGGTGAACAGCGCGACGATCCACACCAGCAGCGCGCCGATATAGCCGAACTGCGGGCGCGACTGGATCATCTGCGGCAGGCCGAGGTGGGGCCCCTGTGTGCAATGGAGCGCCATCAGCACCGTGCCGAAGGCGCAGCCGCCGATCACCGCAAGGCTCGACCAGAACAGGTCCAGCCCGCCGACCACACTGATTGCGCCCGTCGCCAGCGTGGCGAGGTGGGCATCACCCATGAACCACACCGGCCAGAGATGGTGCACCTTGCCGCGCCGTTCGGCGAGGGGAATGTAGTCGATCGAGCGCGTTTCAACCAAGGCCATGCAGAATGCGTCTCCCCCCTGTGCTGACGCCTGTCTTCAGCCTGGCATCCGGATCTGGCGGCCCTGTCCCTCGGGCAGTGGCAGATGCGCCTGGCCTGCGACAAGGGCCTGGGCGGCCCGCAGCATTCCCTCGGGTGCCGGCGCCGATTTCTCAGCCGCCGCATCGACGTGAACCAGCATGTGCTCGGCGGTGGCGATCACCACTTCCTCGGCACCGCGCATCATTTCGTGGAAGAGGTGAAGCCGCTTGCCATCGGCGGCAAGCGCCCGGGTGCGCACTTCGACGCTATCGCCCAGCCGGGCCTGGCCGAGGTGGCGGATATGCGTCTCGACGGTGTACCACGAATGGCCCGTTGCAACGTAGTCTGCGCCCGCACCGATGGCCGCGAGCACGACATCGGTGCCGTCACCGAAGAGCTTGAGGTAGCAATATTCAGTGAGGTGTTCGTTATAGTCGATCCACCCGGGCTGGACCGGGGAAGCGATGGTCAGCATCCGCCCGTCGGCACGGATCGAACCGATGGCAGGCGCCGCACTTTTGCCCGCTTCCGCCAGCCGTGCCCGGTGCGCGCGGGCGATCTGGCCCGAGGCGAAGTCATTGCGTTCAAGCGCGTGGGTCAGGTCGACAAGGCAATCGTCGCGCAGCTTTTCGTAGGTACGCAGGTCGATCCCGCCGGCCTGCTCGTCCGACTGGCGGGCGATCGTCTCGATCAGCTCGTCCGTCAGCTTCGGGCCGATCAGCTTGGTCCACGGCCATTCCATCGAGGGCCCGAACTGGTGCAGGAAGTGGCGCATGCCCTCCTCGCCGCCCGCCAGCCGATAGACGAGGAACGTGCCCATGAACGACCAGCGCATGCCCGCACCGAAGCGCACGGCGTCGTCGATTTCGGAAGCCGTTGCGATTCCGTCGTTGATCAGCCAGAGCGCCTCGCGCCAGACGGCCTCGAGCAGTCGGTCAGCGATGAAGCCGTCGATCTCCTTGCGGACATGGAGGACCTTCATGCCGATGCGCGTGTAGACGGCGGCGGCGATGTCCCTGGTCTGCTGGCTGGTCTGGTCGCCGCCGCAGATCTCGACGAGGGGGAGGAGATAGACGGGGTTGAAGGGATGGCCGACGACGAGCCGGTCAGGCCGCGCCATGCCCGATTGCAGCTTGGAAGGGAGCAGGCCCGAGGTGGATGAGCCGATCACCGCATGTGCGGGCATCGCCGCATCCATTTCAGCGAGCAGGCGGATCTTTAGATCCTCGCGCTCGGGCAGGCTTTCCTGAATGAAATCAGCCTCTCGCACCGCATCCTGCAGGTTGGTTGCGAAGGTGATGGAGCCCTCTGGTGGCAGCGCATTGCCGAACAGCCGTGTCAGCGCGCGGCGGGCATTGGCAACGACGGCAGCGGTCTTGCGCTCGATTTCGGGATCGGGGTCGTAGATCGAAACGTCGATGCCGTTGAGCACGAAGCGCGCGGCCCAGCCGGCGCCGATAACGCCGCCGCCGACAATGCCGACCTTACGGATGTCTGGGGTCATCGGGCCGGTCCTTCAGCGCTTCTGCAGCTTGAGCTTGGTGCGGACTTCGGCAGGGGTGAGGATGCGCGCGCCCATGCCCGTCAGGATTTGCACCGCGCGCTCGGTGAGCTGCCCGTTGGTGGCAAGCTGACCGCGCCCGAGATAGAGGTTGTCCTCCAGCCCCACGCGCACGTTGCCGCCAGCGAGTGCCGCCATGGCGACGAAGGGCAGCTGGTTGCGCCCGATGGAAAAGCCGCTGAACACTGCGCCCGGCGGCAGCTGGTGGACCATTGCCATCGTGGTGAGTGGATCATCGGGCGCGCCATAGGGGATGCCCATGCACAGCTGGATCATCACCGGATCGTCGAGCAGCCCGTCGCGGATCATTTCCTTCACGAACACGAGGTGGCCGGTATCGAACACTTCGAGCTCTGGCCGCACGCCGAGGCGCTGCACTTCGGCCGCCATCGTGCGCAGCATGCCCGGCGTGTTGGTCATCACGTAATCGGCTTCGGCGAAGTTCATCGTGCCGCAGTCGAGCGTGCAGATCTCGGGCAGCAGTTCCTGCACATGGAGCAGCCGCTCCATCGGGCCGACCATGTCGGTGCCGGCAGGATCGAGCGGGAAGGGGTTCTCGCCCGGCCCGAACACGATGTCGCCGCCCATGCCGGCGGTGAGGTTGATGACGACATCGGTATCGCTCGCGCGGATGCGTTCGACCACCTCGCCGTAGAGCGCGACATCGCGGCTACCCTTGCCAGTCTCCGGATCGCGCACGTGGATATGGGCGATGGCGGCGCCGGCCTTCGCCGCCTCGATCGCGGCATCGGCGATCTGCGCGGGCGTGATCGGCAGGCCGGGGTGCTTGTCTGCCGTGTTTCCCGAGCCGGTAACGGCGCAGGTGATGAACGTCTCGAAATTCATGGGGCTCCCTCTCGGCCTTTACCGAAGAGCTTAATGGGGACGGGCCGGATTGGAATGCCGAATTGTGGGGATGCCGGAAATTCGGGGACGCTGTGAGTTTTTGTAATACTGCGCCCTGGCCAGATGATTACACCCGCAGCATGCGCGCCATCGCGCCGAGCAGATCGCGGGTGAAGGCCTTGGCAGTCGCGGCCTCGGCCATCGCATTGAAAGCGTGGATCGCGCCCGGATAGGAATGAAGTTCGACCGGGACACCCGCCTTCACGAGGCGCCGGGCATAATCGAGGTCCTCGTCGAGGAACAGGTCGAGGCTGCCGGTGCCGATCCATGTCGGCGGGAGGCCAGCGAGGTCTTCGGCGAGCGAAGGGGAGAACCAGCCCTTGCGGGGATCATCGGCGGCGTATTCGCCCCGCAGGCATTCCCAGCCGAACCGGTTGTGCGCGCGGGTCCAGACGAATTCGCCGGTGACCGGATTGCCATAAGGGCAGGCCTCGCTGCCGGTGCGGTGATCGAGCATCGGATAGGTGAGGAACTGGGCGGCAAGTGCCGGGCCGCCCAGATCGCGGGCCATGAGCGCGGTTGCCGCAGCCAGCCCGCCGCCCGCGCTTTCGCCGGTAATGCCGATGCGCGCGGAATCGATGCCGAGTTCGCCGGCGCTGGCGGCCAGCCATGTGAGCGCGGCGTAGCAATCCTGCTGCGGGGCGGGGAAGGGGTGCTCTGGCGCGAGGCGGTACTCGACCGAGGCGACCGGAATGCCGAGCGCTGCCGCCATGCCCGATGGCGCCTGCTGCATCGAGCGGGCCGAACCGATCACCATGCCGCCGCCGTGGACGTGGAGCAGGGCCGGGCGGTCTTTCGCGCCGGGCGCAGGATCATACCAATAGACTTCGAGCGGACCGCCTTCGCCCTCAATCACCTTCACCTCGGGCGCGATCGGTGGCGCACCCACGAAGGCGAAACGACCCTCGGATTCGATGCGGATCGCCGGCAGCGCCTCGCGCGTGAAGGCGTTGTCAGGCAGCACGTCGATCAACGGCAGAAAATCCGGATCGACCAGATGGCGGGTGTTCATGCAGGCATCCTCGCGTGATGGGCTTTGCGCTCCTTCCCCTTTCATCGCGGGGTGGCTGCCGCTCGGCAAGGGCAAACTGCGGGGTCGATGGCGTGCGTGCGTTTCGCACCGTGACGCGGCGTTTTGCGGCGGTTGTCTTTGTGCGGGCGGCGGCGCACAATTGGCGCGCAGCCGGCAAGCGGCTCGCCCGGGAGAGACCATGACGACCGTTCGCCAGGCGACTTTCGCCCTGCTCGAAGCCTATGGAATGACGACGGTGTTCGGCAATCCGGGATCGACCGAACTGCCGATGTTTCGCGATTTTCCGGATCATTTCCGCTACGTCCTGGGTCTGCAGGAATCGGTCGTGCTGGCGATGGCCGATGGCTTTGCGCAGGCGAGCCGCAATGCCGCGCTGGTCAATCTCCACAGCTCGGCGGGGACCGGCCACGCGCTCGGCAATCTCTTCACCGCCTACAAGAACCAGACGCCGCTGGTGGTGACGGCAGGCCAGCAGGCGCGCTCGATCCTGCCCTACGAGCCGTTCCTCTTCGCGCAGCAAGCGACCGAATTTCCGCAGCCCTTCGTGAAATGGGCGTGCGAGCCCGCGCGTGCCGAGGATGTCCCGGCAGCGATTGCGCGTGCCTATCACGTTGCCATGGAGCCGCCGTGGGGGCCGACCTTCGTTTCGGTGCCGATCGACGATTGGGACCGCGAATGCGATTTCGTCCCCGCGCGGCGGATGTTCGCCCGCAATCCCGGCGATCCGGCGGCGCTGACCGAGGTGGCGGCAGCGCTGGCGAAGGCGGAGCGGCCGGTAATCGTGGTCGGCGCGGGTGTCGGCCGAGATGGCGCGTGGGATCAGGTGATCACGCTCGCTGAACGCCATCAGGCGGGCGTCTGGGTAGCGCCGCTTTCCTCGCAGTGCAGCTTCCCGGAAAACCATCCGCTGTTCCGAGGCTTCCTCACTGCCGGGCGTGAGGCGATTGTCGAAAGCCTTGCCGGGCATGACCTGATCCTCGTGCTGGGCGGGCCGATGTCGCTCTATCATGTCGAGGGTTTCGGGCCGCATGTGCCGGAGGGTGCGGCCCTGTGGTTCATCGGCGATAATCCGGTCCATGCAGCGTGGCTCCCCGAAGGCAATGCGGCGGTCGCCAATTGCAGGCTGGCGCTGGAGACCTTGCTCGTGGGCCCGGCGCCATCGAAGCGCGCTGCGCCGCCTTTGCTGGCGCCTCGGCCAAGGCTCGACGGCCGCGTGATGACTGATGCCTACCTGCTCCAGCAGATCGCGGAGCTGCGCCCCGCCGGCTCGATCATCGTGGAGGAAGCCGCCTCGAGCCGGGGCGCGATGCACGACCGGCTGCCGATCCTTGCGCGCGACACCTTCTACACAACCGCAAGCGGCGGGCTGGGCTACGGCCTTCCGGCGGCGATCGGCACGGCACTGGCGCGAACGGGCGAGAAGGTCATTGCGGTGCTGGGCGACGGGGCCAGCATGTACGCGATCCAAGGGCTTCATGCCGCCGCGCAGATCGGCACGCCGGTGAGCTTCCTGATCATCAGGAACGGCCGCTACGAGGCGCTGCACAGCTTCGGCCGCCGCTTCGGCATGCAGTCGCTACCGGGAACGCAGCTGCCCGAACTCGACTTCTGCGCCTTGGCGCAGGCGCAAGGCGTGGCGGCGCGGCGGGCGGAAACGGCAGCCGAGCTTGATGAAGCCCTCGCCTGGTCGTTTGCTGCCGAATTCCCCAGCCTCGTGGAGGCCGTGGTCGACTAGGGAGAACCTTGCCATGACGGTGCCGAGCCCAATACCCACGGGAGCGTTCATTCAGGTCTGCCATGTGGTGGACAATCTCGAGGCAGCCTGCGCGCGCTACAACACGCTGTTCGGCATGGGGCCGTTCATTGGCGGCGGGAACGGCGTGCTCGGCAACCACGTCTATCGCGGCCAGCCGGCAGAGCCGATCCGCATCCGCGGCGTGTTCGCACAGAGCGGCGATCTCAACATCGAGCTGGTCGAGCTGGTCTCGACCGGACCAAGCGCGTTCCATGACATGTACCCCAATGGCTAGCAGGGCATCCACCATATGGCGGTGTTCTGCGAGGATTATGAGGGGACGCGCGATCGCTACGTCGCGGCTGGGATGCCGGTGGCGAGCGAGTTCGTCGTCAGTTTCGGTGCGCAGATCTGCTACATCGATGCGCGCGCCACCATGGGGCACATGATCGAGCTATACCCGGAGAGCGAGATCATTCGCGGCATGTATGCCAGGGCGCGCCATGAGGCCGAGACCTGGGACGGCAAGCAGCTGATCATTCCCTGGTAGGCCAGCAGCCCTCGGCGAGGAAACGCGCCATGCGCGCTTCTTCCGCGCCGACATCCATGCCCTGCGCGGCCAGCCATTCATCGCTGTAGAGTGTTGAGGCATAGCGCTCGCCGGAATCGCACAGGATCGAGACGATCGCCCCGTCTTCGCCGCGAGCGGCCATCTCGCTCGCGATGCGCGCGCAGGCGACAAGGTTGGTGCCGGTCGAGCCGCCCACGCGCCGCCCGAGATGGCGGGACAGGGCGCGGACTGCGCCGATCGAGGCGGCGTCGGTCACCACTTCGGCGCGGTCGATCACGCTGGGCACGAACGAGGCCTCGACGCGGGGGCGGCCGATGCCCTCGATAAGGCAGGCCTCCCCACTGCCGGTGTGCGCTGCGCGGTCGTGCCAGTTGCGGTGAAACGCGGACGATGCCGGATCGGCAAGGCACAGGCGGGTAGAATGGCGATAGTAGCGCAGGAAGCGGCCAATCGTCGCCGATGTGCCGCCCGTACCCGCCCCGCAGACGATCCATGTCGGCACAGGATGCGGTTCGCGGCGCATCTGCGTGAAGATGCTCTCGGCGATGTTGTTGTTGCCGCGCCAGTCGGTCGCGCGCTCGGCAAAGGTGAACTGGTCGATGTGATGTCCGCCGCATTCGGCTGCGATGCGTGCCGCAACCGCGTGGACGGTGCCGGGATCGGAAACGGGATGGCACGTGCCGCCAAGTGCCTCGATCGCGGCGATCTTCTCGCGCGCGGTCCGTTCAGGGATCACCGCGATGAAGCGCAGACCGAGCATGCGGGCGAAATAGGCTTCGGAAACGGCGGTCGAACCGGAGGAGGCCTCGACCACGGTGGTTTCCGGCCCGATCCAGCCGCTGCACAGCGCATGGAGAAACAGCGAGCGCGCGAGGCGGTGCTTGAGGCTGCCGGTGGGGTGGCTGCTCTCGTCCTTCAGATAGATCGCGATGCCCGGAAGCGCCGGCAGCGGCACCGGCAGAAGGTGCGTATCGGCCGAGCGCGCATAGTCCGCCTCGATCCGCTCGATGGCCCAATGCACCCACGGCTGGTTCTGGCGCGCTATGGGCGGCGATTGCGGGGCCTGCATGTTCGATCCTTCTGCCTGTTACAGCAGGTGCCCGCTTAGGCGAGGGGCGAGGGCGGCTCAAGGCCGGTTGCGGACTTCCATGCGCTCTGCAGCGCTGCGGGCGTGCCCGTGCCGAAGACATGCCGGTCAGGCCGCACAAGTACGGCCTCAGCCTTGTGGCGGTCGAGCCATGCGGCAAGCGCGCCAGCAAAGGGCATGAGAGCAGCGGCTTCCAGCCCGCCGCGCGCGATCAGCACGGCACCATGTCCCAGCCGGTCATCCAGCTTCGTACCGTCGCTTGCCACGCCTTGCGGGAAATAGCTTCCTGCCCCGGCGCTGCCAGCGAGGATCGCACCGGCCAGAATCGGCGGATAGCCCGGCGGGCCCGACGGCAACTTGCCCAGCGCACGGCCGATGCGCAGCTTGGTGTCGCGCAGGAAGGCGGCCCAGCGGCTGGTGGTGCAGACCATGCGGCCCATCATGATCGCCATGCTTATGGTCGCGCGCAAGTGCGGTTCGCGCTCGGGCTGGTAGCTTTCGAGCAGCCGCTCCGGCGCGCCGTCCCGGATCACGGCGGCCAGCTTCCAGGCAAGGTTCGCCGCATCGCGCAGGCCCGAGCACAGGCCTTGCCCGGCAAATGGCGGGGTCTGGTGCGCGGCATCGCCAGCAAGGCAGACGCGGCCCTTGCGCCATTCGCGGGCGATCCGCGCGCGGAAGGTATAGACCGCCTTGCGCTCGATGCGCACCGCGCCTTCGACATTCCACGGCTTCATCAGCTTGGCGATGAAGGCATCCTCGCTCACTTGCTCCGGCGTTTCGCCCGGCAGGATCCTGAACTCCCAGCGGTGGCGGCCTTCGCCCATCAGCACGCACGTTGTCGGGCGCTTCGGATCGCAGATCTGGAGATTGGCGGTGGGTAGCCGCGCGGGATCGTTGACCAGCGTATCGACCACCAGCCAGGGTTCCTCGAAATCGAGATCTTCGAATACGATCCCGATCGCCTTGCGCACGGGCGAGCGCGCACCGTCCGCGCCGATAAGCCATCGGCTGCGGATGGTGCGCGGACCCTCGGGCGTGGCAAGTTCAGCGGTGACGCCTTCCGCATCCTCGATAAAGCGGCCAAGTTCCCAGCCGCCATGGAGTGCGGCCTGCGGGCAGGATGCAAGGCTGGCGCGCAATGCACGTTCGACCGAAGGCTGGTGGATCATGTTGGCGCCCGGCCAGCCGCCGGGGCCGATGCGGTCCGAGCCTTCAAAGCACAGCAGCAGGTGGCCGCGCGCATTGCGGAATTCATAGCGCGCGGCACGGCGGCTGGTCGCCATGACGGCATCGGCAGCACCAGCTTCCTGAAGGATGCGCATGCCTTCGTGATCGATGTGCGCGGCGCGGGGGAGTGGGTAGATATCCCGCTCCTTCTCGGCGACGATCACCGTTACGCCGCGCTGCGCCAGCAGGATGGCCAGCGTAATGCCAGTCGGTCCGCCCCCGGCGATCAGGACATCGCAATCGAAGGCCACGGTCCCGTCAGCCCTCGGCGACCATGGTGGCCTCGATATGGCCCAGCTTGTCGATCTCGCAGCGCACCACATCGCCAGCCTTGAGGAACTGGCGCGGGTCCATCGCCGCGCCGACACCGCCGGGGGTGCCGGTGAACAGGCAGTCGCCCGGCTCCAGTGTCATGCCGACGGAGAGGTGCTCGACCTTCTGCCACACATTGAAAACGAGGCGCAAGGTATTGGAATCCTGCCGCTTTTCGCCATTCACGAAGCAGCGCAGGCCAAGCTCGTGCGGATCGCCAACTTCATCTGCGGTGACGATCCAAGGGCCCATCGGCGCGTGCGTATCGAAGCTCTTGCCCAGCGACCACTGCGGCGAGGCGTGCTGCCACATGCGCTCGGTCACATCATTACCGACGCAATAGCCGAAGATGGCCGCAGGGGCATCGGCGGCAGAGACATGTTTGCCGCCACTGCCGACCACCGCGACGAGTTCGACTTCGTAGTCGGTAGTCATCTGGTCCCTGGCGATGACGATGTCGGCATAGGGCGCATTCACGCTGGTCTGCGCCTTGGTAAACCACACCTGCCGTTCAGGGGTCTTCATATTGGATTCAGCGATATGATCCGCATAGTTCAGGCCGATTGCGAAGATCTTGCCAGGGCGCGGGACGGGGGCTTCGAGCGTAACCTCGGTGAGCGGCAAGCCGCCACCTGCTGCCGCCTTGGCGGCGAGGCTCTCCTTGAGTGCGTGCCAATCGCGGATCAGGTCGATCATCGTACCCTCTACGCCCGTGTCGATGATCCGGTCGTCGACGACGATGCCGGTGCGGGTGCGGCCATCGGCGGTATAGGTGGCGAGCTTCATGCGGGGGTTCCTTCGGGGTTGCGGCGGAAGAGGCGGAGCACGCGCAGGCGCAGCGCCATGATGAAAGCGACGAGGCCGACTGGCGGTGCGAGTCGGCCAACCTGCATGGGATGAGGCGCGCCCCATTGCACCGCAAGCAGCGCCTTCATGGTCTGCTTGTTGGGCGGATCGGCAGCGGTATAGAGATCACCGTCGGTCCAGTGTTCAAGCTCGTTGCCGAAGGGATCGAGCCAGTAATCGAAGATCTGGCTGCCCATGATATGGCGCCCCACGCCCCACGCGGGTTTGCGGCCCGCGGCCTTGAGGTACTGATGGCCGAGCATCAGATCGTCGAGATGCGCGACCTCGAATGCGGCGTGGAGCAGTCCGGGCGGGCCCGGCAATTGCGCGAGGAACAGGGTGTGGTGATCGCTGGGCTGATCGCCGCGATCACAGCGCAGAAAGGCGCCGAGGGGCACGCCCTTGGCCGCTTCCACTTCGTCCGAAGTCAGCAGGCCGAAGCGCGCCTTGTACCAGGCTTCCGAAGCGCGGAAGTTGCGCACACGCAGCACCGCGTGGCCGATGCGCTGGATATGCGCTGGCGCGCTTTTGAGCCGCACCGGCGTACCCAGGCGGGGCTTGGCTGCGGCGCTGTTGCGCGGTGGATCGGCGCAGGAGAGGTCGGGGGCAGCGCTGTCCTGCCCGGCCACGACTTCGACCCGGTATCCATCCGGATCGACGAGCCGCACGATGTGGCCGCCGCCGGGTTCATCCAGGGTTTCGACAGGAACGCCTTCGGCGCTGGAAAGCGCTTCGAGATCGGCGAGCGATGCGGCGCGCAGACCGACGGCAAGAAAGCGCGCTTCGCCGGGTTCCGTGACATGCAGGAAGGGCCTGCCGTCGCGGCCACGGCCATAGAGTCTGCCGCCTTCCTCGAATGTTTCGAAGCCGAAGTCTTTCAAAAAGCTGCGCATTTCCGCCAGATTCGGCGCAGCGAAGCGGACATGTGCGATGTCTTCGATTCTGATCACCGCCACGGTGGATTCTCCCGGCTGGCTCGCGGTTGGTGCGATGCGAGTCGCAGTTGACTATATGGTCAAATATCTTGCTTTTGACCATATAGTCAAGTAGAGGAGGTACATGACCTCGCATTCCACGTCCTCTTCCCCCGCGCTCTCGCCCCGGGCAGCGCGCACCCGCGCTGCGCTGATCGCTGCCGGCTTCGAACTGCTCGCCGAAAAGCCGATCGATGCCATTCCGATCGATGATGTCGTGGCGCGGGCATGTGTGGCAAAGGGTAGTTTTTTCAACCACTTCTTGGATAAAGCTGCCTTTGCTTCCGCCATCGGAGACGAGGTCCGGCTCGAACTGGAAGCGCGGATCACCGCAGCCAATGCCGGCGTGGCCGATCCGCTCGCTCGGATCGCCGGGGGGATGCGCACGGGCGCGCTGTTTGCGCTGGCCGAGCCCAAGCGCACGATTGTCCTGCTGCGCAGCCATGCAAGCTCGACGCTGAGCAGCCACCCCCTGAACCGCGGGCTGGTTGAGGACATGGCCGCAGCGCTCGCGGCGGGTCTGGTGCGCGAGGAAGCGCACAGCGGCGGCGTGCTCTACTGGCTGGGCCTGTGCCAGATCCTCATGGCCAATCTCGTCGAGCAACGGCCCGCAGGCGATGCGGCGCGCGCGGCGCTGGGCACGATGCTGGTGCTGGGGCTTACCGGGCTGGGCGCAGCGCCGGAGCGCGCGAAGGCCATTGCGGGCGAGGCCTGTGCCAGCCTCTAGGTACTGACGGGGTCGCGCAGCACGACAGTGAGGTGGACCTTGAGCATCTCGACGGCATCGGCATTGGCAAGCCCGCGCGCCATATCGAGCGGGGCGTGCCAGTAATCACCGGCCGCGACAGGGTACGCTGCGTCTCCCAGGGTGGCGAGGCCGCGACCTGAGATCACGTAGTAGAACTCCTCATAAGCGCCGGTCCCATTGCGGTCGTCGGCATAGTGGACATGGCTGCCCTCGGCTGCGCCGGGCGGGATTTCGAGGATGAGAAAGCGTGTGGGCGCGCCCTTTCCGTCGAAACGGAAATGGCGCAGGGTGACGCTGCCGGGGCCGCCGCGCATACCCTGCAGCACTTCGCAGCCGTCGCGCTCGTTCTCGATCGGCCCGGTGGGCATGCGCTCAGATCGAGCCGAGCTTCATGAAGAACGACCAGCGGTCCGTGCGCAATTCATCCGCGGTCATCGACGCAAGGTCCTGCAATTCCGCCCGCAGCGCGGTGCCGAGGCGCTTGATCGTCTCGGCGTGGTTGCGATGCGCGCCGCCGACGGGTTCGTAGATCACGCGGTGGATCACGCCGAGTTGCATGAGATCGGGCGCTGTCATCTTCATCGCTTCGGCGGCATCCGGCGCGCGGTCGTTGCCGCGCCACAGGATCGAGGCGCAACCTTCGGGTGAGATGACTGAATAGACCGAGTGTTCGAGCATGAGTACGCGGTTGGCGCTGGCGAGCGCGACGGCACCGCCCGAGCCGCCTTCGCCGACGATCACTGCGATGAGCGGCACGCCGATCTCGAGGCACTTCTCGGTGCTGCGCGCGATGGCCTCAGCCTGTCCGCGCGCCTCGGCATCAACGCCGGGGAAAGCACCGGGCGTGTCGACCAACGTGATCACCGGCAGGCCGAAGCGATCGGCAATGTCCATCAGGCGGATCGCCTTGCGATAGCCTTCGGGCCGCGCCATGCCGAAATTGTGGCGCAGGCGCGTGGTGGTGTCCTCGCCTTTGGCATGGCCGATGACCATGACTGCCCGCCCGCCAAGCCGCGCGAAGCCGCCGATGATCGCTTGATCGTTGCCGTACAGGCGGTCGCCGCCCAGCGGCTGGAATTCCTCGAAGAGGCCCTGAATATAGTGGACAAAGTGTGGTCGCGACGGATGCCGCGCCACTTGCGTGCGCTGCCAGGGCGTGAGGCGCGCATAAAGATCGGCGAGCTGGCGATGCGCCCGCTCGTCGAGCATCAGGGCTTCAGCTTCCCCGCTGCCACTCTCGCGAAGCGCTGCAGCGCGCTTCGCGAGAGCTTCGATCGGCTTTTCGAACGCAAGGTATTCCATCAAACCGTCATCGACATCCCGCGATAGATGCGCGCACGATAGCGCGAATCCTCGGCATCCGGGAGGGGGGTGCCGACAAGCAGCACGGCGCGGGCAAAACGCTTCACTTCTTCCAGATGTTCGTCGAGGTCGCGCGGCTCTTCCGAGCGGACTCGGCGGGTGAGGTTGATCTGGTTGACTGGCGCGCCGTGGACGAGGCGCTCGTTCTCCACCGCGAGCGTAGCGGTGAACGAGTGCAGGGTCGTCTTGATGAAGTTGGCAAGCGCGAAGGCCGGGCTCTTGTCACCCATCGGCACATCGGGCGAGACGAGGACAAGCTGGCAATCATCATAGAGCGAGGCCTTGCGGGCAACGCGGAAGTGATTGGTCAGATTGTCACCAACCAGTGCGCGGAATTCCTCGGGCGTCAGCAGCGCATCGGTGGCGAAGAGCCGGTTCGGCAAGGGCTGCATCGGGGTCGAAACGATCGTGGTGGGATGGCCCCAGCGGCGGATCGCCTCGTCCATTGCGGCCTCGACACCGCCTTCCAGCCCGACGTACTCAAGCGGCGGGTTCTCGATATCGTCGAGCTGGTCCTTCAGCGCGGTGAAGGCGCCTTCGGTGCCTGTCATCATCACCACGCGCGCGACGTGGCAATCAGCGATGAACTGGCGCGCGGTCTCTGCGAGGTAGTCGGTGAGGTGCTCACCGATCATCCACACAGTGCGGCCGCGCATCTGGTCGAGCCGTTCCTGCTTGGGGCTTCCGAACAGTTCGCGCTCGGTGGTCGAGCGTTCGACGCTGAGGCCGCCCGATGGCATGAACGTCTCGCCCGAGACGGCGCGGTCGGCGAGGAAGAATACCGTCGCCTGCGCCACATCGGTCTCGGTCGGCATCTTGCCAAGGAACAGCTGCGAGAGCACGCCCGTGCCGACCTTCTTGGCTTCGACCGCGATCTTGTCGCCGGGGAGGAAGGGCTGGTCTTCGGGCGGGGTCTTGAGCAGCCAGTCGCGGTCGGCTTCGGGCGTGGCGGGCCGCTCGCTCCATTCCGGGCTGTCGAGGAAGTAGCCCGCGCCGCGCAGGCGCGCCACGAGCTTGGCCGCGATATCCGGGGTCATCAGATAGCGATCCCAGGTGCACACGCCGTCACCTTCGCGCGCGCACGCCAGAGCCAGTTCGCGGATCTCGCGGGGGTTGTTGGTATCGTGCGACATGCGGACGGTGTCGTTGCGCGCAAGGCGGCTTAGCAGCGCCTCGACCCGCACCCCGCGCCGGAGCGACTTCACCGCCGCCGCGTGGATCGCATTGAGCCGCTTGTTGGCTAGGATCAGCTTGCCGCGCCGCTCGAACAGGCCCGGCTTGCCGCCGGTGCCGGCAAGGCGGTCACCATCAACAGGGCCGGGGGCGATCGCGTTGAACTGCACTTCAGGCCCCAGGTAGCGGGCCATCGATTCCACCATCGCGCGCTGGCCGGATTTGGAAACGGCGTAGTCGGCGCGGTTGGGATAGGCGACCGCGAGGTACTTCTCGCCGCCGAAGTAGGACGAGACGTTGAGCACGTAGCCCGACCCCTGCGCCTTCATGATCGGCACCACGTGGTGCATCAGGATGAAGTTCGAGATGAGGTTCGCGTCGAGCGTGTAATTCCAGGCGTCGAGGCTCATGTCGACGACCATCTCTTCCGCGCCCGCAACACCGGCGTTGTTGATCAGGTAGTCGATCCGCCCGAAGGCCTTGATCGTGGCATCGACAGCGGCTTTTAGGCTGTCGAGGTTGCTCACGTCCATGCCGGCCATGGTCTGCACGCGGCGTTCAACGCCCGCAAAGCCGATGTCCTCCAGTTCGCTGACGATGCGCGCGCGGGCAACCGCGAGTTCGCTCTCGCGCCGGGCGACCATCATCACCTTGCCACCGGCAAGCGCGAGGAGGCGCGCAACCTGGCCGCCGATGCCAGCAGAACCGCCGGTGATCAGCGCCACCTTGCCGAGGTGGAGGCCGGTGATGTTCTCGCTGAAGCCCGCCATCGCCTTGCGCGCACCCGTCGCCTCGCCAATGCTGCGCGGCACGTAGAGCGTGACTTCGGCGATCTTGCTTTCCTTGATCAGTACGCGTGCGGCATGCCCGGCAGCAAAGCGGGTGTTCTCGCTCTCCGCATTGGTGAAGCGCACGATCTGGTTGCCCCATTCGCCCTGGCGGCGGCGACCATGGGCCACGTCGATCTCGCTCTCGTCGCGCCAGATGCGGATCAGCTGCTCGATCGCGGCGCGCAGCACGTTGGCATAGACGTTGTCCTTGCCGTCGCTGGCGTTCGACATGAAGATGAAACGCGGCGGCTGCAGCAGCGAGCCATGGCGCTTCCAGTAGCGGCTGAGTGTCCGGGCAAGCGCCATCGCGCCGACGAGTTCGACATCCATGAAGGTGTCGATCATGTCATCCTCGGCATCGACGAGGCGCCCGCCGAATTCCTGCAGGCCATAGACCGGCATGAAGATCGCGCCGGTGATCGGCGTGTTGTTCTCGGTGTAAGCCGCGAGCGCCGCCTCGATCGTGGCGGGTTCGGTGCGGTTGAAGCGCACGATGGTGAGCGCGTCCCCGATCCCTTCCGCCTTGGCGCGCGCCTGTGCGATGGCAACGTCGGCCTGGCGCGGCACGCCGAGGAGCACGCTGGTGCCGCAGTTGATCTGGATCTTGGCGATCTCGAGCGCTTCTTCCCAGCCTTCACCGGCTGCGATGAGGATCGCGAGGCCCGCGCCGTCCATCGAGCGCATGGTCGGGCGCGCAAGGTAGGTCGAGCGCTCTTCCTTGCGCACGGTCATGCCGTGGGTCACTTCGAAATCGTGCCCGTTGTAGGCAGCGGATTCGTCGCTGCCGAGGAACACGCAGGTCGTCGCGATATCGTCCGGCACCGGGAACGTCTTGGCCTTGGGCGCGCCGCCGGTGCTGCGCTCCAGCGACATCATGTCGAAGAACGTGTTCGCCGTGGTGCCCTGCTCATCGCCGCGCATCGTATCCATCGCCGCGAAGACGGTGCGGATCCGCTCGCTCTCGATGGGGCCGGGGAAGACGAGATTGACGCGGATGCCCCGGGGGCCGAGTTCCAGCGAGAGCTCGCGCGACCACGCGTTCATCGCTGCCTTGGGGACGACATAGGCCGCACGCGCATAGTAGGGCGTGCGCGAGAAGATCGTCGAGACGTTGATGATCGAGCCGCCTTCTGGCATCGCCGCAGCGACGGTGCGGGCAAGGTTCCAGGCAACCCCGAAGATGTTGCGCATGGCGGCGGGGACAGTCTCGCTGTCGGTCGATCCGCGCTTCTGCAAGGCAGCGAGTTCCTCCTCGTCGAACGGCAGTTGCTCGATCGGCTGCTTCGGGCCGGCGGAACCAGCGTTGTTGACGAGAATGTCGATGCGGCCAAAGCGGCGGACGACATCGGCGACGGCATCGCGCACCGATTGCGGATTGCCGCCATCGAGAATGACCGTGGCAAGGCGCGTCGCATCGACGCCGCTTGCCGCGCGCATCGCTTCCGCTGCGGCTTCGAGGCGGGCCTCGGTGCGGCCGGTCATGACGACGGTGGCGCCCTCGGCGAGGTAGTGGCGCACGATGTAGCCGCCGAGATTGCCGGCGGCGCCGGTCACGAGGGCGATCTTGCCGGCGAGACGGCCAGTAGCCGTGGTCGTGGCTTGCGGTGCGGGATCGATGGTCTTTGCCTTGGCCATGTCACTCTCCTGAAAAATGCGCGCGACGTGCAGCGCTGGATTGAGGTGGAATCTGGCCTGGGGAGGGCAGCTGGGAGGTGGGTGCCGCGCTAATGCGGCGCGGTCGATCGGTGGGGCCTGTTATGCATCCGCGCCCTCCGCCTGTGTGACCGCCCAGGCTTCGAGCAGCGCATCGCGGCTGCGCAGGCCCATGGCGGGAAGGGCGTGGTTGACGACATAGGTCGCGCCGGAGTGGCGGTTGTCCCACATCGACTGGTGGGCTTCGGGGAGACCGTCCCAGCTGACGACTTCGGGTTCGGTCACTTCGAGGAGGCCCGCCGCGATCATGTCGTTCATGCGCGCAACTTCGAAGGCGTTGCACAAGTGCGTGCCGAGGATCGAGGCAGTGGGCATGAGGATCTTGCGCTGGCGGGTCCAGACCTGCGGCGCGTAGAAGGTGAACCGGCTGCCGGTCAGGTCTTCGGCGAAGACGACGCGGCCGGTGAAGGGCTTCACCAGCGAGGTCGAAACGCCGAGCGTGTCCTGCCCGGTCCGCTCGAACACCAGATCGGGCGCGCCGCGCGGGTTGTCTGCCGAGCGCAGGATCTTGCCGATGGCCGAGCCGAACGGCTTCATCACGCGGTCCTGATAGTCGCGCACTGCGGCCTTGAAGACTTCGATATCGGCCTTGGCATCCGGCAGGCGCGGCATCGTATCGGGCCAGAGGAAGTTGCCCCCCTCGCGCCGCCGGATGCTCTCGAGGCTGACGATGCCTTCGATCGCGTCTTCGAGGCCCAATGAGCCGAGGAACTCGCGCTGGCCGTCGGTCGTGGTGGCGACAACGCTGCGTGCGTTGAAGCGGCGGGCGGCCTCGATGATTTCGAGGCCCATATCATCGAGCAGCGCGTCGGAGCCGGGGCCGTAGTAGATCAGCACCGCCTCGCCGCCGCGCAGGGCAGCGCGGCGCAACATCTCTTCGGGGCTCGCCTTGCCGGGCTTGCCCATGAAGCTGAAGTGATAGCCCGAAGACGCGCCGTAGAAAGCGAGCGTGCCGTTTTCGGCAAGGAGCTGGAAGCTGCGCGGGAAGGCCGTCTCGCCTGCATGGCTGACGACGTAATCCGCCAGCTTGCCGCCGTTGAGCGCCTTGTATTCTTCGACGAGCGGGGCGCCAGCGGCTTCCCACGCGCGAGCCTCGGAGGCGTCTTCCGGCACCGTGGTGTAGAGATCGGCGAAGCGCGGGTCCTTGCGGTTGATCGCGCCGACGGCTCCCTGCTGGCCGGTGATGAAGGCGGCACGGTCCGGGCTCGAGACGAGACCGCTGACCTGAAGACCGGTGCGCACCGAGGAGCGCAGCGCATCAAGCCCGGTGCCGGTGGCGGCGCCTTCAACGAACAGCGTGCGGCCCGGCGCGATCTGCAGCGTGGTGAACAGGCAGCGCGAGATCGTGCCCAGGTTCAGCACATAGCTGCCAGCCTGCTCCAGCGTGAGGTTCGGCGGGACCTTGTGCATTTGCGGTGCCTGCACCGTCAGGAACTGTGCGTGGCTGCCCGTTTCGGTCTCGTAGCCCTGGATCGAGAAGTCCGCGAACATCGGATCGTTGCCGACAGCGGGCGAGAGCAGATCGTTGGTGCCCGAATAAACGGTGACGAGATCGCCGACCTTGACGCGGCCCTCGGCGCGGGTCTCGCTGCCGAGCGCGGCGACGAGTGCGATGCCGCCCGATCCGGTGATCTGGACGTCCTCTTCGTGGCTATCGAAGGGAGAAACGGGAATGCCGGTCAGCGCCCAGATGTCGTTAAAGTTGACCTCGCTGGTCAGCATGTAGAGCAGCGCTTCGTTGGGCGCGGGCTCTGGCACTTTCACGATCAGCTCGCGCTCATGCGTCGCGGGTGGGCCGAAGCGCGGTGCGCCGGTATCGGGATCGCGCGCGATGCCGAAGGCATATTGCCATTCGGGGATCGCGGTGACGCCGGGATAGAACGGTGCGCCGACCGGGAGCAGATCGCCGCTTGCTTCGAGATGCGCGGCGCGGGTCTCGTGCTCGCTGTCGATCCACACGCCGTCGCGGCGGACGGGGAGCGGGGGGCTGACTTTGTCCATGAACTGGCGGATGCCGGTCTTGCCGCCTTCGGGATCGATGATCGCCTCGGCGAATAGCTGTGCCTCACGCGCCAGTCCTGCCGACATGCCTTGTTCAAGGCCGGTCCGAACGGCGTCGAGCGCGCGTTCTCCTGCCTTGCCGCGTCCTGCCCATTCAAGCTGGCGGAGGATGCGCTGAACATGGGTTCCTTCGCTCAGCGCCTTATCAAGGCTGACTGGTGATGGTTGTTCCCATCTTTCTATGGCCTCTTTGCGCTTGGCAAAGGCTTCCCCAAGCACACTGGACTCGCCTTCTTGCACGTAGCCGCGGATGAACCAATGGGCGACGCTCAAGGCGTCCAAAGTCCCGCCAGCAACGCAATCGACCAATCCGATCTCGCCCGCTTCGTCGGCGCTGATCGATCGCCCGCCCAGGATAAGTTCGAGAGCATCAATCAAACCATCATTGATATCAGCCCTATCGCAAAGCAGGCGCGGCAGCCGCTGCGTGCCGCCATACCCGGGCAGCAGGCGCAGGCGGATTTCGGGCTGCCCGAAGCGCGCGGTCGGCTCTGCGATGCAGAAATGGCAGGCTAGCGCAAACTCCATGCCGCCGCCCAGCGCCACACCTTGCACCGCCGCGATGCAGGGCTTGCCCATCTGTTCGATCTTGCGGAAGGCGAGCTGCGCGTTGTTGGGCAGGACCAGCGCTTCGTCGTGGCTGTGGATTTCCTCCAGCATCTGCCGGATATCCGCGCCCGCGACGAACGAACTCGTGCCTTCGCCGGTGAACACGACTGCGACGACATCGTCCTTGCGGCTGAGATGCTCGACCACGATCACCAGTTCGTCGATTGCGCGTTCGTTGAGCGCATTGACCGGCGGATTGGTGACGGTGACCGTGGCGACACGCTTGCCGGGGGCTACGGCGTTGTACTGGATCAGGAAGTAGCGATAGCGCTCGAATAGCGATTGCTCTTCGGAAAGGCGCTGCTGGCGCTGCCAGGCGTCGATCGCGGTCTTGAGCTCGGTCAGGCTTTCGGGGTTGCGCAAGGTGGTGACATCGCCCAGCTCGCCGCCCTCGACCAGCGCGCGGACCATGCGGCGCATGTATTTGCCCGAGCGGGTTTCGGGGAACTGGCTGACCTCGATGAAATCGGCCGGCACCGCGACCGCGCCCTTTTCGGTGCGGACGAGATTGAACAGACGCTGGCGGTCTTCCTCGGTCAGCTTGCGGCCTGCAACGGGGACGACGAAGGCAAGTGGGGTCAGCCCCTTCTCGCGGTGCGGCGCGCCGACGACGAGAACATTGCCGACCGGCGAATTGGGATCGAGCGCCTTGTCGCGCAGGACCGCGCCTTCGATTTCCTCGGTGCCCATGCGGTGGCCCGAGACGTTGATGACGTCATCCGAGCGGCCGTGGAACGAGAACGAGCCATCGGGATGGGCAATGGCGAAATCGCCCTGGGTATAGGCCCAGGCGCCCTGCCAGCGGCCCCAGTAACCGTTCTCCCAGCGGCCAGCATCGCCCTTCCAGTTGCCCTGGACGGAGCCATCCTTGACGTGGAAGTTCTCGACATCGCCCCAGATCGTGCGGGCGAGATAAGGGTAAGGCGCGGCGATGACGATTTCGCCCTTTTCGCCCGGTTCGGCGCGGCGCCAGCTGACGCCTTCGCTGCCGGCACGGGTGAACGGGGACGTGCCGGGGGCGGCGTTCTCATCCTCGACCCACACGTCGCCGACGATCCACGGCAGCGGGAAGGCGTGGGCGTCGGGCTTTAGCGGGTAATCCGCGTTGCCGTAGAAATGCGTCCAGGCGATGCCGCCGTGTTCGGTGGCCCAGTAGCTGTTGATGTACTGGCGGGTCACGTGCTCCATTCCGAAGGCCTGCACGGAGGGGCTGGTCGGCTCGGCGCAGAAGGTTGCCACGCGCAGGTGGCTCATGTCGTAGCGCTGCACGTCCGCGAGGTTCGACGGATCGGACATGATCGACTTGAGGAAGGTGACGCCGGCCTTGAAGATCGTGATCTTGTGGCGCTCGATCATCGAGGCGAAGCGGCCCGCGTGCGGGAATACAGGCGAGCCTTCGGAGACGACCGTGGTGACCCGCGACAGGAGTGAGGCGGAGATCTGGTAGCTTTGGCCGGTGATCCAGCCCGGATCGGCGACGACGAACATCGTGTCGCCCGGGCGCGCATCGAAGGCAACGCGCATCGATTCCGCGATGCCTGCGGTGTAGCCGCCATGGACGTGGACGATGCCCTTGGGCTTTCCGGTCGAGCCCGAGGTGTAGATGAAGAACAGCGGGTATTCGGAATCGACCGGGAGCGGCTTCGAGGAGGCCCAGATCGCGCGGACGAAATCGGCATCCGGGAGCGCCATCAGCGCGTCTTCGCTGGTAACGCCTGCTTTCTCGAGGATCTTCTCGAGCGCCGCGTCGGTGAGCTCGTGGCTCCAGCGGTCACGCTCGGTGCGCCAGACGATGTCGGGCTGTGCGGTGTGGCGCACGACGATCACGGTATCGACGCGCGGCGGCAGAGTGACGAGGCTGGAGGCGATCGCGAGGCGCACGCGCGCGGCATCGCTGGCGCCAATTCGGCCGGTTTCGCCGAGCTTGATCAGCGCCCGGCCCACGCCGCGCATCACGTCCGAGCGTTCAACGGTGACTTCGCCCGCCAGCGTTTCGGCGACCGTGTCGGTGATGACGGCAGCATCCGCCGCATCGAGGCCAAGGTCGGTGGCAGCAAGGACCGCAAGCGCGGTCGAAACAGGCACGTAGTTGTCCAGCGCGGGATCGGTGTAGGCGGTCTTGAACGCGGCAACCTGCGCATTGCGGTAGCTGCCGTCCGAGGTGACGATCACGCGCGCCCCGGCGTCCGCAATTCGGTCTGACAGGGTCTTGTCGCTGAAGCCGCCGAACACGGCGGTGTAGACGATGCCCAGCCGCTTGGCTGCTTCGGTCCAGAAGATCTGCGGCACGATGCTCGGCATGTTGAGCGCGATGCGGTCGCCCGCCTTGAGGCCGAGCCCTTCCAGGGCAACGGCGCACTTGGCGACTTCAAGCAGCAAGCGTTTGCGGCTGACGGTGAAAGTATCGACCGGGGCGCCGCGCCCGCCATCCGCGGCCATGTCCCAGCGGTCGCCTTCAAAGATCAGCGCGGCTTCGGCGCCGTGTCCCGAAAGGACATGGCGGTCGATCTCGTTGAAGGCGGCATTCGTGCGCGCGCCGGTGAACCAGCGCCAATGCGGCGGCGTGCTATCGTCGAACGCCTTGGTCCAGGGAACGAATGTAGCGGGGAGTTCGGGCGTGACGGGGGCGCCGCTACCGGCATCCCATCCGGTCCATGTGCCGCTCTCGCTCTTCGTAAGCCACGCGCCATCTGGCCCGCAATTGGCGACGAACCAGTGAATGCGCCGGGCGGCGATATCGCCGTGAAACGCGCCGGGATCGGCGAGCGCGGCAGCGCGCATGGCTTCCCAATCCGCGCGGGTACGCACTGGATTGATTTCGGCCTGCGGGGCCCTCTCGATGATCTGGGCCTCGGTCATAGCCGAATCGCCTCTCCCTTTTTGATATGCCGAAAGAGAGGGAGCCTCATCCTCGAAGACTTGGCAATATCATCACCCTTAGGGGCTGGAACCCGCAAGAAACTGCGAAAAAACGGGCAAAATGGGAAATATCGTTTGTTTTTCGCACCATGCCCGAAATGGAGGTTTCAGGCAGACTGGTTCGCGCTTCAGGTTATGTTATAACCATATGGGTTATGTTCAGGCATGTCCGAGCAAGCCCTGTCGCAGCTGTTATCCACAGGATAAGTGACGCTATTTTGTCCGGAATGTAACTTTGCATTGTCGTGCTCCGGCGCGGCATGGGCACCCATCCACGCACCGAAATCGAAGGGTCCGGTTCGTTTCCGCCCGGTAAAAATGCCCCTTGGGGCATGTGCGACGAGCTGAGCGAATTACGCCGTCTGTTGCAGCATAGACGCACTTTTCAGCCGCGATCAGCGTGTTTCGATCCCGAGCTCGGCCTCCATCATCCGCCGCATTTCGAACTTCTGCGCCTTCCCGGTAACCGTCATCGCAAAACTTTCGACCACACGGACGTAGCGCGGGACCTTGTAGTGCGCGATCCGGCCCCGGCAGTGCGCGAGGATGCCGTCCGGCGCGAGAGCGGCACCTGCGCGGGCTATCACCCAGGCGCAAACTTCCTCACCGTACTTCTCGTCGCTGACCCCGAAGACCTGCGCATCGGCAATGTCTGCATGGGTCAGCAGGAACTCCTCGATCTCGCGCGGGTAGATGTTCTCGCCGCCGCGAATGATCATGTCCTTGATACGGCCTGTGATGCGCACATAGCCCGCTGCATCCATCGTCGCGAGATCGCCCGAATGCATCCAGCCATCGGCGTCGATCGCCTCGGCGGTCTTGGCCGGATCGTCCCAGTAGCCGAGCATCACGGCATAGCCGCGCGAGCAGTATTCGCCCTGCTCGCCGATCGGCAGCGTCTGTCCGTCCGGCCCGACGATCTTCGCTTCGGCATGCGGGTGTACGCGCCCGACAGTGCCGACGCGCTCTTCCAGAGGATCATCACGTGCGGTCTGGGTGGTGAGCGGGCTCGTCTCGGTCATGCCGTAGCCGATGGTGACTTCGCGCATGTTGAGCCGCCCGATGACCTCGCGCATCACGGTGACGGGGCAGGGGGACCCGGCCATGATGCCGGTCCGCAAGGTCGAGACATCGGTGGTTTCGAGTGCGGGCTGGCCGAGTACGGCAATGAACATCGTCGGCACGCCATAGAGCGCTGTGCAGCCTTCGGCGGCGACAGCCTCAAGCACGGCGGCGGGATCGAAGGCTTCACCGGGATAGACCATGGCCGCGCCGCTGGTGAGTGCGGCGAGATTGCCCAGCACCATGCCGAAGCAGTGGTAGAGCGGCACGGGAATGCAGATGCGGTCGGCCTCAGTCAGGGCGATCGTCTGCGCGGTGAAGTAGCCGTTGTTGAGGATGTTGCGGTGGGTGAGTGTGGCGCCCTTGGGAAAACCGGTCGTACCGCTGGTGAACTGGATGTTGATCGCGTCATCCGGCAGGAGCGGTGCGGCCGCGGCGGCGAGCGCTTCCGCATCCGCCGGAACATCGAGCGCGGACCACGGGAGGAAGCCTTCATGCACCTCAGCGCCGATGGCGACGATGGCGCGAAGCTGCGGTAGCCGCGCCGGGCCGATCTCGCGCAGCATGGCGAGATAATCACTGCTCTTGAAGCGCGCGGCGGTGACGAGCACGCTGCAGCCGACCTTGTTCAGTGCATATTCGACCTCGCTTGCCCGGTAGGCCGGGTTGATCGTCACGAGCACGGCGCCGATCCGCGCGGTGGCAAACTGGATCAGCGTCCATTCCGCGCAATTGGGCGCCCAGATGCCGACGCGGTCGCCCGCTGCCACGCCGAGGCGCAGCAGACCGGTCGCGATCCGATCTACCGCCGCATCGAGCTCGGCCCAGGTGAAGTGCAGGTCCTGATGGCGCGAGACGAGCGCCAGTCCATCGGCCCAGCGCGTCGCCGCCTCGCGCAGCGCCGTGCCGATGGTGGTCTCGAGGAGAGGCCGGTCGGTCGGCCCCTTGGCATAGGACAAACCGTTCACGCCTTACGTCCTCAGAACTTTACGCCCGCCGTCACGCCGTACATCCGCGGATTGCCGACGTGGTTGTAATCGAGCCCGAAGCCGGTGAGATCGATCCGCGAGGTAAAGTAGAACTTGTTGCCCAGATTGCGGGCCCAGGCCGAGAGGCTGTAGCGCCCATCAGTGCTGTTCCAGTCAAGATGGCCGCCGAACAGCGCATAGGACTGCTGGCGCAGGCGCGGGATGTTGATGTTCTCGAAGAACTGGCTCGACTGGTAGGCCACTTCCGGGTGGAACGAGATCGCGCCGAAACCGCCCTCGACCACCGTCCAGTCGAAGCTGGCGTTGAAGGTCAGCGACGGGGCATTCGACAGACGGTTGCCGGCGACATTCACGCCGCTGACGATGCCGTCCTGGATCCGGGTCGAAAGCAGGCCGAGACCGCCGTGGAAGGTGAAGCTGTCGGTGGCGCGCACCGTCAGCTCGGCCTCGGCGCCATAGAGGCGGGACTTGGGAATGTTGAGCAGCTGCTGCGAAGCATCCGCCGGGTTGACGTTGATGAACTGCTGGTTCTTGTAGTTGTAGTAGAACGCTGCCGTGTTGAGCGTAATGCGGCGGTCCCAAAACTGCATCTTGGCGCCGGCTTCGAACGCGGTGACCTGTTCGGCCTTAGCCACGCCGAGCTCGGCCGGGCTGAAGAAGGCCTGCGCGTTGAAGCTGGGTGCGCGGTAGCCGCGGCTCACGCTGGCATAGAGCAGATCGCCGCTGGCGAGCTTGTAATCGAGCCCGATCTTGCCCGAGACGTTGTCCTGCTTGAACCCGAGGTTCGACAGCGGGATGAGATTGGCGATGAAGCGCTTGTCGATGCCGAGCGCGTCCGAGCGGAAGCCGGTCTGCTCGCCGTCATCGTGGGTATAGCGCAGGCCGCCGCGCAGGGTGAGCGCGTCGGTGAGCTTGTACTTGAGGTCCGAATAGAGCGCGTAGCTCTTCTTGATCTGGTCGAACTGGTTGCGGACGCGGCAGGCGACCGGGAGGCCAGCTGCGCAGTCCGCCGAGGTGACCTGGCCATCGCCGTCGAAATCGGTATCGAGCAGGACTTCGAGCGTGCTCTGGTTGTAGACCTTCTCGCGGTTGAAATAGGCCCCGATGATGAAATCGAACGGCCCGCCGGTGTTGCTCGTCAGGCGCAGGTCCTGCGCGAACTGGCTGGCCTGATCGAAGTAAGGCACCTCGAGCACGCGGGCGGCGATGCCATCGGTATCTTCCTTAAAGAACAGATAGCCCTTGTCGTAACTGGTGATGCTCGTGATCGCGAGAGTGTCGCTCACGTCGATGTTTGCCGTCAGCGCCACCGAGGTGGTCTGCGCGCGGCGCTTCTGCGGGACGTTGGAGGCGATCTGCCACTGCGACAGGCCGGGCCGGTTGACCGCTTCGGGCTGGGCATAGATGCCGTAGTTCTGCGGGCTCTGGCGGCTGTGCGAGGCGCGCAGGGTGAGCTTCACGCCATCGGTCGGCTCCCACTTCAGCGTGCCGCGGACCGCCCATTCGTTGGTGCTGGCAAGATCGGGATTGCCCTTCACGACGTTCTTGAACCAGCCATCGGCGTTGGCGTACGTCGCCGCCACGCGCAGCGCCGCCTTGTCGCCCAGCGGAACGTTGACCGCGCCGTTCACATCGACACGGTTGTAGTTGCCATAGCCGAAGTTGACGTAGCCGCTCGTTTCGCCAAGCTTGGCATCGCGGCTGATCAGATTGACCGCGCCGCCGGTGGTGTTCTTGCCGTACAGCGTGCCCTGCGGCCCGCGCAGCACCTCGACCCGCTCGATATCGTAGAGCGCGATGCCCAGGAACGCGAAGTTGCCCTTGTAAACTTCGTCGTAATACGTTGCGACCGGGCTCGACTGGTTGAGGCTGAAGTCTGACATCGAGACGCCGCGCAGCGCGAAGATCGGCGTGTTGTCGCCCACGGTCGAGGTGAGCTGAAGGTTGGCGACCTTGTTGACGAGGCTGTCGACGCTGGTGATGCGCGACTTGGAGAGGGTATCGCCGCCGATCGCCGAGATCGAGATCGGCACGGACTGCAGGTTTTCCGAGCGCTTGGCGGCGGTCACGACGATCTCGCCGGCGTCCTGGACGTCGGTTGCGGTGCCAGCCTGCGCGGCCTGTTGGGCAAGGGCGGGCTGCGCCGCCACCATCAGCGCCAATGGGGCAGCCAGCGCGGCGCTGGCAAGAAAGACGGTCCTCATGATCATTCCCTCGCTTCTTTTAAATTTACCCTGATTATTGTTATTGGCGTCCATGCGTCTTGGCAAAACCGGCCACCAGACGCGCTCTTGTCGCGGCGCGTTCGAGGCGGAGCGGATTCTGGCGCAGGCGCCCGATTTCTTCGGCTGTGTAGGGCTGGAAATCCTGCGGCACATGCGCGGGATCGAACCGGAACAAGGTCCAGTTGACGAGATTGGCGAGGCGGTCGTCGGGCAGATCGACGGTGGCCACGCCCGGCACGCGGCCGATGAATTCGCGCCCGCCCAGCACGGTGAGGAAACGCGCGACGGTCCCCTTCATCGGCGGGTTGGACCGGTCGTCGCCGCTGCCATCGGGGCGGTGGCAGCCCTGGCACTTGAGCTGGTAGTCGGTGCGCGCCTGATAGGCATCGCGCACGCCCGGGATGGCCGCTTCATCCGCCCTCACTGCCGCGCTCGCCGCCAGCGCAAGGCCGAGCGGCGCAGCGGTGACAAGGGCGAGGCGGCCGAACGTCATTGGCCGCCGGCGCCTGCGTGAAGCTTGCCGACATCCTGCGCGGAGAGCGCGGCGCCGCTGGCCCGGATCGCGGCGAGTTCGCCTTCCGCGAAGGGCTTGAAAGCAGGGCCGGTCCGGGCAATTTCGGTGCCGACGTGGTTGAGCACGGCCGCCACCGAGGCATCATCCAGCGTCGCCTGCGCGGGCATGACCCCCGCATAAGGCTTGCCGCCGACCTTGATCGGGCCGCTCACACCGCGGGTGACGACGAGCGCGAGATAGCGGCGGCCCGCTTCGCTCGCGGCCATCACGCGAAAGTCCTCGCCCAGCGGCGGAAACACGCCGGGCACGCCCGCACCCGTTTTCGTGTGGCACGCCGCGCAGCGGGCGTAGATCGCCGCGCCGTCGGGTGCTGCACGCACCGGCAGCGTCAGGCCGGCAGCGAGCGCGGCTGTGGTCGCCGCAAATGCGAGAGCCGCGCGCTTCACTTGGCTGCCGGAAGCGCGACGCCGATGACCGCGGCCACCGAGCAGTTGTAGACCGAGCTCTCCGAGCCGAGGCACCAGTTGTAGTCGTTGTTCGACTGCGGGCGGACCTGCGGGCGGTCGCCCTCGTTGCGGTTGCACAGGCACTGCCCGCAGCTGGAGACGCCGCAGCAATCATTGTAGCTGATCACATAGGCGCGGCCGTCTGCCGGATTGGTGCAAGTGCCGATCTAGGTGATCGGCGACATTTCGGTGCCCGGCGGGCAGGTGTTGACCGAGCCGCCGCAGCACGAGCAGAGGAACCCGTCGATTGCGCAATAGCGCCAGTAATCGCACGAGGCCTGATCGCCCAGGTCCTGCTCGAGGCCGGAGACGATAGCCGGGCGCGATGCACCTGCTCCATGCGGGCCATGGGGTGCTTCGGGGGCAGGCGGAGTGGCTGCGCGGGCGACGGGCAGCAGCGGAATGGATGCCGCGCCCGTCATCCCGGCGCCCAACCACGCAAGCAGCGAGCGGCGCGATGTTCCCCGGGCAATCCCGCGCGCAAGGTTTTCAGTCAGCTTGTCGAAACGCGCCATGGATCAGGCCTCCTGAGTAGCTTGGCGGCGGGCGAGAAATTCCTGGATCGAGGCGACGCCCCGCTCCTTGGCCTCGAAGAGGCTTTCGAGATGTTCGCGGCTGTTGACGAGGCCCAGGGAGGCGACGCGGCCTTCTTCATCGAGCAGCACGGCATACGGCAGCTTGGAGACCCCGAAGGCGCGGCCGAGCGCTTCGGAAAGGACCACCGGCATCGTTTCGAGACCGTGATCGCGCACCATCGCAAGATAGCCCGGCTTGCCGCCGTCCCCGGCCACAACGATATCGAGCCAGCCCGCTTCGGCGCGCGCGGCGCTGCGCACGATCGGGAGCAGCGACTTGCACATCGGGCAATCGGGCGATGCGAAGAACAGCAGCTGGCTGCGCCCATCGCGCTGGCCGCCGATCGCAACGCCGATACCGTTCATGTCGGCAAGCGTCATCGGCGTAGCCTTTTCGCCCAGCGCCACCTTCTGGTGCAAGGTAAGCGCGCCGGCGGGGGCGATCCGTTCATGCAGCACTCCGACCTGACGCGCGAGCGCGGCGATCAGCAGGGCCTGTGCGATCACGGCTGTCCACAGCAGGATCTGGCTGGTCAGCATCATGCGGTTCTCCAGTATGCTGTGGGGATGGCGATGAGTTCACTGGCCCCGAGGTAGAGTGCGAGGAGCCCGGCTGCCGCAAAGGGCGCATCGAGCGTGAAGGGGGCAGCAGGGAACAGCGCGATGATCCCCGCGAGCGCGGCAAGCCCAGCAGCACGCAGCACGAGCGCTGTGGTCACCGGCTTCGTGCGCGCCGCAAGATCGCAGCCGCAATCAAGGCTTTCGCCGCGCCGGCGGGCGAGGGCGAGAGCATAAGCACTCCACACCAGCGCCGCGATCAGCGCGCCGACCATGCGCAGCGGCGCAGCGACGAGGCAGGCGGCCGCGACCAGTTCGAGCGTTCCGGCGAGGATCAGCAGCAGCTGGCCCGGCACCGGACCAACGCCCGCCAGTCGCGCCGCCGCCCCGGCCAGCCGCTCGCGCGCGGTGGCCTTGTGTAGCGCCGAGGCGGCCAGCAGCGCCGCGCAGAACAGGACCAGCGCGGCCATCATGGCACCTGGATCAGGATCGGATTGGCCGCCACGGTCGCTCCCAGCGAGCGCACGAAGGCGCCGCTTGCCGCGTCATAGACATCGATTTCCCCGCTCGCCTGCGCGGCCACCAGATGCGGCGTGGTTTCCTTCGTCACTGCGATGGCGAGGGTCTGCCCTTTCAACGGAATGCGCAGGGTGCGCGCCTTCTTCGCCGGATCGACGACCCAGACTTCGGTGCCGCCATCCTTGTGGCTGCCTTCCTTGCCGTAGGGGCTCATCAGCACATAGAGCTTGCCGGAAGCATCGGCATTGATGACCTGCCAACCGCCGGGGCGCCATTCGGGCGCGCCGCCATCGGCGGTGCCGACGCTGAACGAACCCGGCAGTGGTCTCGCGACGGTGCCGGAAAGGTCAAAGCCCTGGATCATGCCGTGGAAGCTGACGAACCACGCCGTCGTGCCGACCATGGCTGGCGTGCCAAACAGCGGCTGGTTGTCGATATCCTGCACCTTGGGCACCGACTTCGACGATGCGGTGGCGCCGTTGGCATCCAGCGTCACGCTGAACAGCGAACCATCGGCGCAGAGGCTGGTGAAGCCGCGCGCGCCGGTGGGATAGATCTGCGAACAGCCGGGAAGATCGATTTCGCCCAGCACCTTGCGGGCATCGAGATCGACCACGGTGACCGATTGCGCGGGAGTGAAGTTGGCAACAAGCGCCCACTTGCCGCCATTGGTCAGCTGGAACAGGTGCGGGTACGTGACCGACTGCTGGCGCTTGCCGCCGGGCAGCACTATCTCGCCCTTGGGCTGGAGCGTCGTCATGTCCCAGATGGTGATCGCGTCGGTCCGCTCGCCGCGGGTCAGCCGGGTGTAGAATGTCTCGGCCGTGTAGATCTCGCCCTTGTCCTTGGCGATGAACGCGTTGGCAAACTGCGCCGCGCGGACGAGACCTTTGAGCGGCTGGACCGGATTGGCCGTATCCACCACTGCGATGCGGCCATCCATGATCGCGTTGAAATGGAAATCGTGCACCGTCACCCAGCTCTGCGGCCAGACGGTGGGAAGCTTCGCGACGCTCGGCAGGCTTTCTTCCGCCAGCGGCTGCGGGAAACGGCTGTCGGCCGCTGCAGCAGGCGAGGCGAGCGCTGCGGAGAGGCACAGAGCAGATGCGAAAACAGGCGCGATCAATCGCATTCTATTCCCCTTTCAAAACGGGCGGACCCCGCTTTCCCTGCTGCAGGATGGCCCCTTGGGCATAAAATTGTCAACTGTCCTAAATTGGACGATGGACATAAATTCGTCTTGCGTTAGGTTGATCCCAATCTGGCAAGGAAATGCGGGAGTAACGGATGGATGGCATGCCGAAGCTGGTCACCGATCTGCTCATGCCCGATCGCGATGGCGGCTATGCCAAGGGCTATGAGACGCGCGAGCTTATCCTTCGCACCGCGCTGCACATCCTGATCGAAGAGGGCTACCGCGCCATGTCGATGCGCCGGATCGCGGCTGCTTGCGGCATGCGCCTCGGCAACCTGACGTACCATTATCCGACGCGTGAGGATCTCGTTCGTGAACTGCTGAATGCAGTGATCAGTAGCTACGAGTTGGAGTTTGGTGCGATTGTCCATGCACCGGGGCTCGCGCCGGAAGAACGGCTTATGCGGCTATGCAGCCTCATCATCGAGGACATCGGCAGCAAGAAAACGACGCGGCTGTTCCCGGAGCTGTGGGCACTCGCGAACCATGACGCGTTTGTCTACGAACGCGTCCACGAGCTTTACGACCGCGCCCGCGCGCCACTGGTGGAAATCATCGCGGAAATGCGGCCCGATCTGTCGGAAGCGCACCGGCTGGATCTCGCGCTGTTCATCTCCGCCTCGATGGAAGGCCTCACCGTTTTCGCAGGATACCAGATGCCGTTTGCGCAGCGGATGCCGGCGGTGGAGCAGATCGCGATCCGCTCGTTCATCGATATCGTGCGAAGCTACCTTCCCGTGCTCTGAAAGCACAGGTGGCCCCGATGCGGTGAAAGCATCGGAGCCACCGTGGTTGGCTGAATGACAGGGGATCAGAGAACCAGATCGGCAAGCTCCAGCGGGGTTGTCCCGTCGATGCGGATGGCGAAATCGGCCGTCCCGTCGCCGTCGGTGTCACCCAGAAGCAGCATCTTCGAGGTGCTGATCTTGAGCATCAGTTCCCCTGCAGCGCCCGTGAAGCGGTCGGTGCCGATGAAGCTGAACGCCTGATCCCCGGCAGTGCCGCTGTCGGCATCGATGCCCGAAAGATCGATCACATCGCCCTGCGCGTGGCTGAAGTCGGTAATGCGATCCACGTTCCTGAGGCCAAGGGCATCATTGCCGTTGAAGATGAACTGATCGGCGCCGAGGCCCCCGGTCAGCCGGTCCGCTCCGGTGCCGCCCGCAAGTGTGTCGTTGCCGTCACCGCCGTTCAGCCGGTCATCGCCCGCGTTCCCGTTCAGCGTGTCATTGCCCAGATCACCGTTGATCCGGTCGTTGTCCGCGCCGCCGGAGATGCTGTCATCGCCAGCGCCGCCGAAGATCTTGTCGTTGCCTCGATCGCCGCGCAGCGTGTCGTCACCGAGGTCACCCTTGATCGTGTCGTCGCCCGATCCGCCCGAGGCATCGTCGTCGCCTGAACCACCGGTGACGACATCGTCGCCACTGTCGCCCGAGAGATGATCGTCTCCGTTGCCGCCAGAAACCGAATCGTCGCCCGTGCCGCCGCTCACGATATCGTCGTCATCGCCGCCACTGACCCGGTCATCTCCGCGCCCGCCGTGGATATCATCGAAACCGCTACCACCGGAGAGAGTATCGTTGCCGAGATCGCCCGAGAGCGTGTCGTCACCGGCATCACCGCGCAGATGATCATCGCCGCCACCACCGCGGATGTGGTCATCGCCGAAGCCGCCACGGGTGTCGTCGTTGCCGTCGGTGCCATCTACGCTGTCGTCGTCGCTGCCGTCTTCATCAAGGTTATGGCGTCCGCCATGCTGGTGCAGTTCAGGGATCAGATCATCGCCGCCGTGACCGCCGCCACCACCGCCGCCGCCGTTACCCGTGTCGATGGGCGTTCCATCCAGCGTCGTGAAGCTCGTCACCGGCTTGGTATAGAGCGAGGGATCATCGGTTGTATCGGCGGTCTGCCGGAACACCTGGAGCCGGATGTAGTTCGCAAAGGTCGAAGTCAGCGTAACGTCGCCGGTGCCCGCGTCGAACGACAGCGTCTGGTTGAGCTTGAGATCCTCGGCCTCGAACGTGCCGGCATCGTTCTGCTCGAACCAGTTGATCGTGTCGCCATTGACGACAAACTTGTAGAGATCGGACATTGCGTGGTTCCCCTTCCAAAAACGGCCCGGTGGCGAGGAAGCCCTCCTGGCGCGGTGTTCGCAGCTACAACGCGGCGCGCCGCCGACTTATTCCGGCCCGATCTGCATTTTTTGCGTGGCGATTGGTCTATTATGGTGCCATTCTGGTTAACGGCCCTTCTCGGAAATCGCATATTTGCGTTCTTTATCATAAACTTGCGTTGTCCGTCGCGCCGTCACTCGGGTAAAGTTTGTAAATTTATCTTTGCACCCCGCGAATAGACAGGCCGCCCATTCGTTGAGACAAACGGAGGCATGATGGGTGTAGCGACAGAGAGATGCGGAGCAGACGCGGTGCGCACGCGCATTGTCGCGTTTCTGCCGCGCCTTCGCCGCTTCTGCCGCGGCCTGTGCGGCGGCGACGTCGACCGCGGCGATGATCTGCTGCAGGCCGCAGTCGAACGCGCGCTGGCGCGGATCGAACAGTGGCAGGAGGGCACCAGCCTCGAGAACTGGCTGTTTCGACTGACCACGAACTTGCACATCGACCAGTTTCGCAGCCAGAAGAGCAAGGGGATCAAGGTCGATGTTGAAGCGGCGTTTGAACTGCCGGGCGATGACGAACTGGAGCGTCTTGAATTCCGCTCCGAGCTCGAAGCGGTGCGCGACGCGCTGGCGGCGATGGCGCCGGAGCTCAATGCGGTGATGACGGCGGTTGTGCTCGATGGGCAGAGCTACCGGGAAGCGGCCGATCTGCTCGGCATCCCGATCGGTACGGTGATGAGCCGGCTCTCTCGCGCGCGGCACTTTGTCGAGGTCTACGTGCGGCGGGGACCCGAAAGGATGGTGGCGGCATGACGCGTGATGAACTGAACCCGGAAGGCGCAATGCCCGATGACGAAACACTGGCCGCCTGGCTGGACGGCGCGCTGGATGCGGAAGGAGCTCGACGCATGACCGAACTTGCAGCGCGGCATGAAGCCCTCGCCCGGCGGGTGGAGCGGATGCGCCATGTCGATGATCTCGTGCGGCTGGCCGTGCCCGCTGAAGAGGCGGTGCCTCCTGCGCTGCTGGAGCGGCTAGGGCTCGCTCCCGCGGGAGAAGCGAAGGTCGTCAGCCTTGCCGATGCCCGGGCAGCGCGTGCGCAACCTGCGGTCGCGCGGCGATCGGGGGGCGTGCTGCTGCGGATGGCTGCGCAGTTGGCGCTGGTAGCAGGCGTCGGGCTGGCGGTGCTCGTCCTCGCGCGTCCCGCCGAGCGCGTGCAGGATCCGGCTGCGGCCTATCGCGCGCTGGGTACGTCGCCCGGTGCCGCAGCCCGCTCGGCAAACGCGCTGATCCGCTTTGCCCCCGGTATCGCGGCGTCCGAGGCAGACCGGATCGCCCGAGGCGCAGGGATCAGGCTGATCGGCGAGCCCAATGCCGCCGGCGCGTGGAAGGCGGTGGTTGAACCGGGGCGCCGTGCGGCTTCGCTGGAGGCGCTGCGCGCCGACACCCGAGTGATGATGGCCGAACCGATTGACGGTAAAACCCCGTGATCCGCAGCCTCGCCTTGCTCGCCGCGATGCTGCTGGCCTTCGGCACCGCAGTGACCGTCAGGGCGGCCGAAGCACCGGCGGCAGCGGACGTGGCCGGAACCGGACGGGTCATGGTGATGCTGCGGCTGGGAGCGGAGCATTACCGTGCCGGCGGTGACTATGGCGGCGCCTATGGCGATGCGATGGGCGAGCAGGCGCGGCTGCGGCTTGCCCGCAGGATCGCGCGCGAGCACGGCCTCAACGTGGTCGAGGCCTGGCCCATGCAGCTGGTCGGGGTCGATTGCGTCGTCATGGAAATCCGCGACGGGCGGAGCCCTGATGCGGTTGCGGCCGAGCTGACGGCTTTGCCGGGCGTCGCCTGGTCGCAGCCGCTCAACGAATTTCACATGCAGGCCGCCGCGCCTGCGCCCGTCTACAACGATCGGCTGGCGGCGGCGCAGCCCTGGCACCTTGCGCCGCTACACAAGCTGGCAACCGGCAAGGGCGAGACTATCGCGATCATCGACAGCCGGATCGATACGAGCCACCCGGATCTTGCCGGCCAGATCGCGACCATGCGCGATTTCACGCCGCCAGGCCGCGCTGCGCCCGAGCGGCATGGCACCGGCATAGCCGGGATCATCGGCGCGCGCGCGGGCAACGGCATGGGCATAGCGGGCGTCGCGCCCGGCGCGCGGATCCTTGG
Organism: Novosphingobium sp.; assembly: GCF_027489515.1. GTDB lineage: Bacteria > Pseudomonadota > Alphaproteobacteria > Sphingomonadales > Sphingomonadaceae > Novosphingobium. The sequence continues at coordinate 34,472 of NZ_JAIXZS010000083.1, forward strand.
CCTGAGGGCCTGCTGGGAGCGGCCCTATGGCGGCACGACCGTGTGTGACACACTCAGCCTTGCCAAGGCGCTCACCTTTGCGATCGAGAACCGCGCCGACGTGATCAACCTCTCGCTGACGGGGCCGCAGGACCGCCTGCTCGAAGGCCTGATCGGACTGGGTCTAGCGCGCGGAGCCACGATTGTTGCGGCGGTGGACGCGCAGAATCCGCGCGCCAGTTTTCCCGCTTTTGTTCCCGGCGTGGTTCCGGTTGCGGCGGCGCGCTTGTCAGGCGGTGAACCGCCTGTCTACATTGCACCGGGGCAGGATGTGCCGACCACGGAGCCGGAGGGGAAATGGAGCGTCGTCAGCGGCAGTTCGTTTGCTGCGGCTCATGTCAGCGGGCTGGCCGCCTTGCTGCGCCAGCTTTCGCGCAGCGGGCGAGGCGCAGCTTCGGGTTTGCTGCTCGGACCGCGCGGCGTGATCGATGCCTGCTTGCTCGTCGGACGGACCGCGCGGCTTGATGTCGCGGCGTGCGAGGTTGGGCACTGAGGCAGGGCTGGTCCTGATCGGCCTGCTGGCGCTTGCCACGCCCGCACGGGCGCAGCTGGCAGGCTCGGTCAGTGCCTCGTCAAGCGAGATGTTTCGCGGCGAGAGTATCAGCAGCGGCGATCCGGTGCTGGCCGCCGGGATCAGCTTCGATACGCCGGGCGGCTTCTTCGCCGGGGCAAGCGCAAGCCTTGCGCTCAACACCGAAGTGCCGCGCATAAGCGCCATGGTGCAATACGCGGGCTTTGCCACAAGGCGCGGGGCGGTTTCGCTGGAGCTGGGGCTGATCCACCGCAGCTATGCCCGGATCGTCGATACCGATTACCGGCGTGGGTTCTTCGAAGGCTATGTCGGTGCTGGCGTGGGCGGGGTTCGCGCGCGAGTTTATGTTTCGCCCGATTACCTGCGCGATGGCCGCGCTTCCTATTATGCCGAGGTAGGTGCTCCGCTGCTGCGCCATGAGAAATGGCGGCTTGAGGGCCATGCCGGGCTTTCACTGATCCCCTATGACAAGGGGACTGGTCGGCGCGGCTTGCGCCGCTATCGCGACTGGCGCCTGACCTTGTCGCGACCGGTCGGGCCGTTGTTCCTCACGCTCGGCGTCAATGGCACCAACTATCCGGTCTATAGCGAGACCGGGCGGGGGCGCGTGTTCGGCTCGGTGGCTTATGCGTTTTAGGGTCAGGACCTACTAATCGCGCCTTCGAGGTTTGAGGCAAAATGGCTCAGTGCGAGGAAGGAAGGCGCAGGAATATGTCGATATTTCAAGGCTTCCTGACGAAACAATGAGCCATTTTGGTCAAATCCCGGAGGGACGCTGGAATGGCTTCCATCTCAGGCAGATACTTGCTTGGAAAGGCAACCAGCCTTCCCTGCGCAAGTATCCGCCCGATATGTTCGCCATTCCAGCGCCTCGACGGCGCGATTAGTAGGTCCTGACCCTAGGATGTGCTGCCTTCAAGGATCTGCAGCGTCTTGAGATCCGAGTGGAAGTCGAGTGCATAGTCGCCGCCTTCGCGCCCGATGCCCGAGATGCCGATGCCGCCGAACGGTGCGGTAAGATCGCGCACGAGGAAGGTATTCACCCAAACCGTACCGCCGCGCACCGCACGGCCGACGCGGTTCGCGCGCTCCTCGCTGCCGGTATAGACGATGCCGGAGAGGCCATAGGCGGTCGAGTTGGCCAGAGCGATGCCTTCGGCTTCATCCCGGAAGGTCTGGAAGGTAAGCACGGGGCCGAAGACTTCATTCTGAACGACTTCACTCTGGTTGTCCCTGGGCACGATCAGCGTCGGCTCGATCCAGTTGGCGCCCTCCTTCCAGCGCTTGCCACCGCGTACGATGGTATCGCCAGCTGCCCGGGCCCGTTCAATGAAGCCGAGTACGCGCTCGGCATGGACGGGATGGATCAGAGCGGACATCGTTGTGGCGGGATCGCGGCTGTCACCCATGACATGCGCGTCGGTATAGGCGTGGAACTTCGCGAGGAATTCATCTTTCACGCTTTCCTCGACGATGATCCGCGTGCCGGCCATGCAGACCTGTCCGCTGTCGTCGAACTGGCCCGCAGCCTTCTTCGCCGCCGCATCGATATCCGCATCGGCGAACACGAGCAGCGGCGATTTGCCGCCCAGTTCGGCGGTGAACGGTACGATGTTCTCCGCCGCCGCCTTGCCGATGATCCGCGCTGTGGGGACCGAGCCGGTGAAGCTGATGCGCTTGATCCGGGGATCGGAGGTGAGTGCATTGCCAAGCTCTGCACCCAGGCCCTGCAAGATGTTGAACACGCCTGCCGGGAAGCCTGCTTCCTCGATCAGGTCTGCCAGCACGGAGGCGGAGAGCGGCGACCAGTCGGCGGGCTTCAGGATCACCGTATTGCCAGCCGCCAGCGCCGGGGCGCACTTCCAGGTGGAAAGCATGAACGGCGCGTTCCACGGCGTGATGATCAGCGCCGGACCTGCGGGCATGCGGATCACCCGGTTGAGCGTGCCGCGCGAAGACCAGACACGTTCTTCACGGCCCGTCGCAAGGTCCGCATAGTTCCGGAAATTGGCCGCGCCGCGCAGGATTACGCGCAGGCGCAGGCTTTCCAGAAGCATGCCCATGTCGAGGCATTCGACCATGGCGAGCTTTTCGACATTGGCCTCGATCAGGTCCGCCAGCCGGTGCAGAAAGACACCGCGCTCTGCAGCCGACAGTGCCGCCCAGGCCGGAAATGCTGCGCTTGCCGCATCTGCAGCAAGCGCAGCCGTCTGCGCGTTCCCGCGCGCCATGTCAGCCAGTTTGCGCGACCATTCGAACGGACAGCGCGTCTCGAAGGTTCCGGGCGAGGTAACTCGCTTGCCGCCGATGAAATGGTCGGGCGAGACGGAAACCCCGTCGATATCGATGCGGCCAGCCATGGGGGTCCCGTCAGATGTAGTGGATGTAATAGGCGAGCTGCTCGTCATCGCTCTTTTCGGAGACGATGCGCACTTCCTCGCGCTTGATGGCGATGAAGTTGTCGATCAGCTCCTGCCCGATTGCAGCGGAGAGCACGGTATCAGCCTCCAGTGCATCGAGCGCGGCGGTGAGGTTGTGCGGAGTGTGGCGATCGGTGCTGATCGTCTCCAGCCCGTCGTTCACTTCCTCCGGCGGCAGCTCGTAACAGTGTTCGAGGCCGAGCAAGCCTGCCTGAAGCATGGCTGCCATTGCGAAATAGGGGCTGGCCGCGCAATCGGCCATACGGTGCTCGATCCGCGCCGCAGGGCCCGTTTCGGCCGAGACGCGCACGGTCACGCTGCGATGGTCGATGCCCCAGTTTGCCCAGTAGCCCGAAAGGCTGGCGGGCTGGAGGCGGGCGTAGCTCTGGGTGATCGGTGCCATGATCGCTGCGAGGGCTTCGTGATGCTGCAGCATGCCAGCGATGCAGGCCTTCATCGTGTCCGAAAGCGTGCCGCTGGCGACATCGTTGGCAAACGCGTTGCTGCCGTCAGCCTGCGTGAAGCTCAGGTTGAAATGCAGCCCGCTGCCGCTCTTGTCCGCAAAGGGCTTGGGCAGGAACGAGAGCAGGTAGCCGCGCTTGTAGAGCACCTCGCGCGCCATTTGGCGGAAGAGGAAGGCATCGTCTGCTGCCTTCATCGCGTCCGCAAAGCGCAAGGTAAGCTCGAACTGCGGGGCATCGTATTCCGCGTTGATCGATTCGATCGGAATGCCGCAGGCGGCCGCCGTTGCCCAGATTTCCTCGATGAGGCCGGCGGGATCGGCGAAGGGGCCGGTGCCGTAGACGAAGGCGCCGGGGGTGTCATAGGGAACCCAACCGCCATCCGGCCCACGCTGGAAGACGTAGCCTTCCATCTCGATGCCAACCATCGGATCGAGCCCGCGCGCGCGCCATGCTTCGATCGCGCGCTGCAGGGCGCTGCGGCCGCACAGCGCAAAAGGCTCGCCTTGAAAGCGCAGCGCGCCCAGCGCGATCTGCGTGTTCGGCTCCCACGAGGGGCGCAGGTCTGCCGGGTCGAACGTCACTTCCATGTCAGGCAAGCCGGTCAGCAACCCGCCGCCGGGCGCGGCCACCAGCGCCTTGTCATACGTCACCGCGAAGGTGCCGACGCACATGCGCGCATGGCCCTTTGCCGCTTCGCTCATCGGCACATATTTGCCGCGCGCAAGATTGAGCTGATCGGCAAAGAGAATGCGGCAGCGCTCGAAGCCTTCAGCGCGCACCTGACCCGGTTCGATCTTGGACATGCGGTTCATCTCTCTCCCCTTCAGCGCGCGCTCACGCGGACCGGCAGATGTTTTATGCCGTGAATGAAATTGCTGCGCAGATAGGCATGGTCGGCCACCTGTTCGATGCCCGTCAGCCGCTTCGCCAGTTCCTGCATGACGATAGCGACTTCAAGCTTCGCGAGCCACATGCCGAGGCAGATATGCGGCCCGCCCTGGCCGAACGAGAGGAACGGATTGCGCTCGCGGCCAAGGTCGATGCGGTAGGGATCGGCAATCGCCGTCTCGTCGCGGTTACCGGAGATGAACCACAGCAGCACCTTGTCACCCTCGCGCACGTGCTTGCCGTGAAACGTGAAATCGCGCGTGGCGGTGCGGCGGAAATGGGTGGTGGGGGAGGCATAGCGGATCATTTCGTCCGCTGCGCCTTCCCAGCTTGCGAAGTCGCCGGTCTGCAGGCGCGTGAGCAGCGCGGGATCGTTGGCCAGCGCGTGGATGGTCGCCGAAATCGAGTAGCGGGTGGTGTCGTTTCCGGCGGCAACAAGCAGGCAGAAGAAGTTGCGAAACTCGTCGCGCGACATCTGCGTGCCGCTGTTGGTGGGCTGTCGCACGAGATTGAGCACGCCTATTTCCTCGCCCGCATCCATGCGGTCGAGCAACTTGTTGGCATAGTCGAACAGGTCCATCGCGGCGGGCGAGCGGAACGGCAGCATGCGGTAGGCATCGCTATCCAGCTGATCTACCACGAAATCGGTATAGTCGGGATCGGCGTTGGAGATCAGCGCATCGCCTTTTTCGACGAGCCATGGTCCGTCCTCCTGCGGCACGCCCATGATCTGCGCGAGCATCTGCATCGGCAGGCGCCGCGCGATGCGGTCGACTGCGTCGAACTCGCCTTCCTCCAGCGCAACATCGAGCAGATTGGTCACGATGCTGCGGATCTGGTCCTCGAACTGGGCGACGGTCCCCTTGGCGAAGGCCTTGGAGACGAGCGCGCGAAAGCCCCGGTGGTGGGGCGAGTCGGTTTCCTGAAAGGTCTTGCGCGCTTCGACTTCCTCGGGGCTTTGGTCTTCCATGCGGATGCCGCGCGCGGAGGAGAGCAGGTCAGCTTGCCGGTTGAGTTCGAGCAGATCGGCGTGGCGGGTGACCGACCAGTAGCCCTTGTCGCCATTTGCCATTTCCGACCACGCCATCGGGTCTTCGCGGCGCATGCGCTCGAAAGTGGCAAACGGCGCGCCGTCGTTGAAGGCATCGAGCGAGGACAGATCGACATGGGCGTCGGTCTGGCGCGAGAATGCAAAGGGCATGGGAACCTCTCCTGTTCGTCTGCCGTGCTAGTCCCGGGTCGCTCACGGGACTTGGCATAACCGGACAGAGTGGGGTGAGGGCCTTCTGGTCGGGGCGAGAGGAGCCTATTGAGGCCACGTCAACAACCGCAGGGAGCCGCAACATGGGCGAAATCATCGGAGCCGGTCTGGTCGCGCATGCGCCAACCATCATGATGTCGGAGGCGGATCGCTACGAACTCAACGAAGGCAAGGAAATCAGCCTTGTGCCGGGATTGCGGAGATTGAAGAGCGAAGTGCTCGATGTGCTGAAGCCCGATGTGATCGTGCTATTCGATACGCACTGGTTCACTATCGTCGAGTTCTGCATCGCGGCCCATGCGCGGCGGACGGGGCTCTATACATCCGACGAATTGCCGCGCGGGATGAAGCAGATTCCCTACGACATTCCGGGTTGCCCGGAACTGGCCCATGCAATGGCGCAGCGCGCCAGCGAACACGGCGTGCGCACCACTGCGAACGATGATCCCTATCTGCCGATGCACTACCCCACGGTGAACCTCTCGACCTTCCTGCAGGGCGAGGAGAAGTGGATCTCGGTCAGCCACGCCTATTCGGCCGAGCCGCACAATTTTCTCGGAGTCGGTGCCGGGATCGGACAGGCGATCCGCGAATCCGACAAGCGCGTGGTGCTGATCGCAAGTGGTTCGATGAGCCACCGCTTCTGGCCCTTCGACCAGATCGCCCAGCATGAAGCTTCGGACCCGATCCACATTTCTTCGGCAGAAGCGCGCGAGGCGGACCTCGAACGCCTGCGCTGGTTTGCGGAAGGCAATCACGCCGCAGTGATCGACACGATGCCCGACTACCTTCGCCATGCGCCCGAAGCGCGCTTCGGCCACTACCTGATGATGGCAGCGGCCTGCGGCGGGCACGAATGGAAGGCCAAGGGGCGCCAATTCTCGGACTACGAGAACGCGACTGGCACCAGCCAGGTGCATGTGTGGTTTGATGTCTGAGGTCCGAGACCTCACCGCTTCTTCATTCCCGCCTTCGTGGGAATGAAGAAGCGGGAAATCAGAGAACTTTCGCCTCGATCCACGCCAGTATCTCAGCACGGCGGGTGCGGTCGTCAAGTACGTCCTCGTCAACGCCAAGCTGCCATGCGAGGCCTGCGTTCGCCGGATCTGCCGCCAGCGCTTCCAGCTTCTCGCGGTATGCCACGAGCTCCGCCTCATCGGCAAAGAACCCCTGTGCGACCATGTCTTCGGCATAGAGCGTGTAAAGCTGCACAAGCTGCCCCAGATCAAACTCGGGGTGATACTGCACCGCCCAGACTTCGCTGTTTGCCAATGGAATGACGGCCGCCTGTATCTCGCTGTGCGCGTTGGAGGCGAGGAGCGTCGCACATTCCGGCAGGCGGATCACCTCGTCGTAGTGGATGCAGGGCGCATCGAACACAGGCGCCTTGCCCTTGAACATCGGGTGGGTGCGGCCCGTATCGTTGAGTAGGATCTTGCGCGCAAAGCCCACTTCGCGGCCCTTGGGATTGAAGGCGACCTCGCCGCCCGCCGCGACAGCCGCGATCTGCAGGCCCCAGCAGGAACCGAAGATCGGCAGGCCCGCCTCGGCGGCTTCCTTGAGCAGCGCAATCTGGTTGGTGACGGCAAACTCGTCGTCGTAGGCATGGAGCGCCGAACCAGTCACGACAAAGCCCGCGTAATCTGCCCAGGTACGCCCGTCCGGGATCGTCTCGCCCTCGTCGGCGCCGTTCAGCACGTCGAGCGCGATATCGGGGTAATGCGCGGCAATCGCTTCGATGTAGATCTCGCTCGAGGTACGTACGCCGAGTTCATGGGCGCGGGCGCGTTTTGGCGCGGTGTTGCCTTCAAGCAGCAGCAGTCGGGTCATATGAGGTCCTGCAAATCAGTGCGCGGTGCCGGCAAGCTTTGCGCGGAACGCCTGCGGGGAAATCCCGCTCCAGCGGTGGAAGGCGCGGGTGAAGTTGCTGTGCTCGGCATAGCCCAGCCTTAGCGCGATCTGTGCGATCGACAAATCTGGCCGCACGCGAAACTCGAACACCGCCTGCCGCATCCGGCATTCATCGAGCACTTGCTGGAATGAAGAGCCCTGTTCGGTGAGCTTGCGGCGCAAGGTGCGGCTCGACATGCCCATCTCGCGCGCAAAGCGTTCCTGTTCGATGGCGCAGGAATTGAGATCGCGCAGCACCATCTGGCTCAGGCGGTCGACCAGCGGCGTCTCGCGCCGCTTGGTGACGATCGAGCGGGTGAGCTGGCGCACATCGCAGGCACCTGGCTGCGCGGATGGCAGCGCCAGATCGAGCAACGCCGCCGGAAAGCGAATCTGGTTGGTATCCGCGCCGAACGTGCAGGGCGCGCAGACGACCTTGCCGATATCGCCGCGCATTTCGTGGCTTTCGGCCTCGAACGCGAATTCGATCTTGTCCCAGCCGCCACGCGTCCCGCGCTTCAGAATCTGGCTGACGATCCCCAGCGTGAACATCGCATCGTGATGGCGCGGCCAGATATCGGGATCGAGAATGCGATAGCTGACCGAGGCCATGTCGTCTTCGAGGCCGAGGCGGATATCGGTGCAATCCTGCAGCAGCGAGAAGTAATCGACCAGCCGCCGTAGCGCCGAACCTACGCGTCCCGCCGTGTTGATCGCATCACCCAGCGGCCCCAGCGCGGCGAGATCGTAATTGCCACCCGCCAGCCACGGGATCGCGACATCGCGGGTGCGGGCGACGACGTCTTCGGAAAAACGCACGAATTCCGCAAGCGGCATCGAATCCGGCGGCGGGCCATCGCCGAGCATGGGTGCAGTGCCCCGCTCATCCGGCGTGATGTCTTTGAGAAAGCTCTCCCAGCCGTTCATTGCGGCTGCGCGTACGGTCGCTGGTGCCATGCTGTCTCCCCGGGCACTCGTGGACTTCTTGTCGTGAGCCGAGGCTAAGCGATTCGGCCTTGTATGATATTGATCCAAATCATCAAATCATGATCAAAAAATTCGTGGGTTTGGGAATGGACGCAGCCCCCGGAATGTCCGATCCTGCCAAGCGGGCGCGCTCCTGCCATGCAAGGGCACCGAAGACAGACGGGGAGACACATTGCAGATGGCGACAGCAACGCCCGTTCGGCGCGACATTGACGTCAATGGCTGGCCTGCGATCCTCTGTGCGGTGATCCTCGGCACGATCGGCGTGCTCTCGTTCATCATCCAGCCCGGGATCGTGCAGGGTTATGTCACGCAGCTCAAGGTAGACGAGGCGACTGCGGTCAATCTGGCGGGCGTCGAGATGCTCGGCGTTGCGCTGGCTACGATCATCATGGCGGTGTGGGGTACGCGGATCAATTGGCGCTGGGTCGTCGCCGGCGGGCTCTTCGTCGCTGCGGCGGGTGATCTGGCCTCGCTCGCTGCACCGCTGGGTGGGCGCTTCGAGTTGGCGCGCTTTGTTGCCGGACTTGGCGAGGGGACAATCACCTCGATCAGCTTCACCTTCGTCGGCGTCACCATCCGCGCCGAGCGCAACCTTGCGCTCTATCTCACTCTGCTGCTGACGTATGGCGCGTTCGGGCTGTGGTATCTGCCCGAGTTTCTGGGCAGTCATGGCCTCGATGCCATGTTCATCGGCTTTGCCGTGCTCTCGCTCGCCGCGCTCGGCACCCTGCCATTCCTGCCGCATGCCTATTCGGCGGAGGAAATGGTCAATCCGGAGGCGCGGCAGCTGGCAACGCCGCTACTGGTCGTCGCGCTGGCCGGCGTGCTCGCCTACAACGTCGCGCAAGGGATCGCCTGGGCAGTGCTGTTCCTTGTGGGGATAGGCGCAGGGCTGGCGGAGCAGTCGGTGGCCGATGCCCTGTTCCTTTCGCAGATCCTTGCAGTCGGCGGCGCGCTCGCCTCGGTTTTCCTCGCCGGACGGGTCAACCGCAATGGCGCGATCGCCTTCGGCATTCTTGCGGGTGCGGCGAGTATCGCGCTGCTCATCGGCAGGCCCAGCCTCATGCTGTTCGTGGTGGGCGTCTGCGGCTTCAACGTGCTGTGGAACTTCGTCTTGCCGTTCATTCTCGGGCGCGTCTGCGATTTCGACGAGAGCGGGCGGATGATGTCGTTCGCGATCATGATGCAGATGATCGGCCTTGGCGGCGGCCCGCTGATCGCGGCGCAGCTTCTCGATGGCAGCGGCTATCGTTCGGCGGAGCTGCTGTGCGTCGCGCTGTTTGTCGTCAGCTATGCCTTGCTGCTTGTTCCCATTCGCAGACATCAAGCGCTATCCGCGCTGCCTGCAACCTGATTTTTGCCCGGAGACTTGTTCGTGTTTGAAACCGTGCCCGAAGGCACCGGCCTTGCTGTCCACAACCCCGCCACTGGCGCGCTGATCGCGACCGTGCGCGATTACGCTGCTGCGGAAATCAGCGCGATCATCGATGCTGCGGATGCCGCGCGCCCCGCGTGGGCCGCCGAAACCGCCAAGGCGCGCGCGGCGGTGTTGCGCCGCTGGTACGGCCTGATCATGGAGCAGCAGGAAGAGCTCGCCGCGCTGATCACCGCCGAATGCGGCAAGCCACTGGCGGAGGCGCGGGGCGAGGTGGCCTATGGCGCTTCGTTCATCGAATGGTTCGCCGAGGAAGCCAAGCGCGCCTATGGCGAGACGGTGCCGACCTTTGCGAACGGCAAGCGCGTGCTGACGATCAAGCAGCCGGTGGGCACCTGCGCGGCAATCACGCCGTGGAACTTTCCGATTGCGATGATCACCCGCAAGGTCGGCCCGGCGCTCGCGGCTGGGTGCTCGATCGTGGTCAAGCCCGCCGAAGCGACGCCGCTGTCCGCGCTCGCGCTGGAGACGCTGGCGCGCGAGGCCGGCATTCCCGCAGACCTGTTCCGTGTAACCCCTTCCAATGATCCGGCAGGTGTTGGAACCCTGTTCTGCCGTCATCCCAAGGTGCGCAAGTTGAGCTTCACCGGCTCGACCCGCGTCGGCAAGATCCTGATGGCGCAGGCGGCCGAGAATGTGACGCGGCTCAGCCTCGAGCTCGGCGGCAACGCGCCCTTCATCGTGTTCGATGATGCCGATCTCGATGCCGCAGCCGATGGCTTGATGGCCTCGAAGTTCCGCAACGCCGGGCAGACCTGCGTCTGCGCCAACCGCGTGCTGGTGCAGGAAGGTGTCTACGATGCCTTTGTCGAGAAGGTCCGCGCCAAGGTCGCCGCGCTGGTGGTCGGTGACGGCGCCGCGCCGGGCACGACCATCGGGCCGCTGATCAATGCGGCGGCAGTGGAAAAGGTCGACAGCCTCGTGCGCGATGCCCTGGCTGGTGGCGCGACCGCGCTCATGGGCGGCAATCGTTCGAATGCGGGTGCGGGCTTCTTCGAACCAACGGTGCTCACCGGCGTGCGCGGTGACATGGCGATTGCCACGTCCGAAATCTTCGGCCCTGTCGTGCCATTGATCCGCTTCAGCGACGAGGCTGACGCCGTGCGCCTCGCGAACGATACGCCCTATGGCCTCGCTGCCTACTTCTACGCCCGAGATGTGGGCCGCTTCTGGCGAGTGATGGAAGGCCTCGAGTACGGCATGGTGGGCGTCAACGACGGCATCCTGTCAACCGAAGTCGCGCCGTTTGGTGGCATCAAGCAATCCGGCATGGGGCGCGAAGGATCGCGCCACGGCCTCGATGAATATCTCGAACTCAAATACTGCCTCATGGGAGGAATTGGCGCATGACCAGCAACACCGAGCTTTGGGCCCGCCGCGAAGCCGCCGTGCCGCGCGGGGTCTCCTCGATCCATTCGCGCTTCTTCGAGCGCGGCGTGAATGCCGAAGCGTTTGACGCGGAAGGCAACCGCTACATCGATTTCGCGACCGGCATTGCGGTATGCAACACTGGTCATTCGGACCCACGCATTGTCGAGGCGGTGAAGCGGCAGCTCGATCAGTTCTCGCACTGTTCGTTCCAGGTGACACCCTACGAGAGCTACATTTCGCTCGCCGAGCAACTGAACGAGGCTGCGCCCATCGAAGGGCCGGTCAAGACGATCTTCCTGACGACCGGTGCCGAGGCACTCGAAAACGCAGTGAAGATCGCGCGCATGGCGACCGGGCGGCGCGGCATCGTGACGTTCCAGGGTGGCTATCATGGCCGCACCTTGCTGACGCTGGCGATGACGGGCAAAGTACTCCCCTACAAGGCCGGGTTCGGCCCGCTGCCCGGCGATGTGTTCCACACGCGCTTCCCGATCCCCTATCATGGGTTTGACGAGAAGCAGGCGGTGGCCGGGCTGGATGCGCTGTTCGCCTCGACCATCGAGCCGAGTGCAGTGGCGGCCATCGTGCTCGAGCCGGTGCTGGGCGAGGGCGGCTTCTATACGGCGAGCTACGCCTTCTTCCGCGCGCTGCGCGCGATCTGCGACAAGCATGGCATCCTGCTGATTGCCGACGAGGTCCAGTCGGGCTTTGCGCGGACCGGACGCCTCTTTGCCATGGACTGGGTGCGCGAGGCGACGGGCGTGACGCCGGATATCATGACCATCGCCAAGGCCATGGCGGGAGGCTTCCCGATCTCGGGCGTGATGGGCAGAGCGGACATCATGGATGCACCCGATGCGGGCGGGCTCGGCGGCACGTACGGCGGCTCGCCGCTAGGCTGTGTAGCTGGGCTCGAAGTGCTCAAGATCATCAAGGAGGACAACCTCTGCGAACGCGCCGTCACCATCGGCGACACGATCAAGGGCACGCTACGCGCGCTGCAGCAGGGCGGCATGCGTGTGATCGGTGATGTGCGTGGGCCCGGCGCGATGGTCGCGATGGAACTGGTCCACGATGGCGACCCTGATCGGCCCAATCCGGAATTGACCAAGGCCATCGTGCAGGAAGGTGCAAGGGACGGGCTGCTGCTGCTCTCCTGCGGGATGCGCGGCAATGTCGTGCGATTCCTCCCAGCGCTGACCATGCCGGATGACCTGCTGGGCGAGGCGATGGACCGACTGACCGGCCTGATGCGGCGGGTGGCCGGCTAACCATATTGGAAAGAGGGACTGTCCCTATTTTTCGCTGAGACGCTCACCTTTGCGGTAACGTCCGGGGGAAAGACCGAAATGCCGGGCGAAGGCGCGGGTGAAGCTCGCGCTTTCGGCAAAGCCCACGTCGAGCGCGATCATGCTCACGTTGCGGCGGCTGGTGCGCAGCAGGCGCGCGGCGGTTTCCATGCGGTGGGCTGCCACCAGCGCGCGCCAGCCGCTGCCTTCGGCGGCAAGGCGGCGGTTGAGCGTGGGCACCGACAGGTCCAGCTGCTGCGCCACATCGGCAAGGCTTGGCGGAGCATCGAACGGCGCCGCTTCGATCATGGTCTTGACCTGTTCGGCTAGCGATGCATCGCTTCCGCGGCCCGCGAGGCGCTGGAGGTGCTCTTCGATGATCGGATGGAGGCTCGAGCTGAGCACCCGGCCGCGCAGTCCAAGGTAACGGTCTTCGAGCGTGAGCGTGTTGCAGTCCTGCTCGAAGAACACGTCGCACCCAAAGTAGTCGCGGTAGCGCGCGTAATCGCCAACGCGTTCGTGTTCGAAGCGGACTTCGCTGAGTTCGACATCGCCCCCGGTGAACTGGCGCGCCAGATTGAACATGGCGGCGATCGAATATTCGGCATCCTGCCGGCGCCGGGTGAGCGACTGGTCGAGCACCTGATAGGTGAAGGTCGCCCAGCCGCCCTCATCGGCGAAGTGGTTGCGGCTCGCCTGCTGCATGGTCGAGAGATAGCGGGTGAAACTCGCAAAGGCCGTGCGCAGATCGGGCGCGCTCAAGAACAGAAAGCTGAGCGGGCCGAGGCTTTCCGAACCGGCAAGGCGCCCGGTGTGGAGCCCGAAGTGGGGGTTGCGCACCAGCTCCGCCGCATCCTCGAAGAACGAAATGAAATGCGCGAGCGGGATGAGGCCGTCGGGGTCCTCGAGAACCTCACGCGTCACACCGATGCGCGCAAGCAGGCCTGCCGCCGAATGACCGGTCAGCTCGACACAATTGGCCACATGGCGCAGGAACTGCGCGGCGATCTTTGGCTCGGCCATGGGGCCCAGCCTATCAGCCGCGCCGGTACTGGCAAGGCACCGCTACTTCTTGTCGAGCGCTGACTCATAGAACGCGGCGCCCTGGCCGCCTGCGGCGCGGATGCCGCGGAATTCCCAATCGCCGCCCATCGCGGTGGAGATCACTTCCTCGGATTCGGTCGGCTGAGCACCGCAATCGTCGCGGATCGGGGTGGGGCCGTGGACGATCGTGTTGGTGAGTTTGCCGAGGCCTTCGACTTCCACTTCCACGACATCGCCGGGCTGCACGGGCCGGCTATTGGCGGGGGTGCCGGAAAGCAGCACGTCGCCTGGCTCCAGCGTGATCGTGCGGGCGATATCGGCGACGAGGTAGTGCATGTCCCACTCCATCTCGCTGGTATTGCCGTCCTGCTTGACCTCGCCGTTGACCAAGGTGCGGATCTGCTTGTTCCGGAAATCCCAGCCCGTCACGAGGCCGGGGCCGATCGGGCAGAGCGTGTCCGAGCCTTTCACGCGCAGCATCGAGCCTGCGTCGGTATCGCGGAAATCGTGGAGACCGTAGTCGTTGGCGACCGAATAGCCGAGGATGTAGTCTGCGGCTTCCTCGGGTGAGATGTTGCGGCACGAGCGGCCGATGACGATGGCGATCTCGCCCTCGTAGTTGAGGTACTTGCAGCGTTCGGGCCGCACGACCGCGGCCTTGTGGGTGTTGAGCGCCGTGATCGGCTTGTGGAAATAGGTGGGCGCAGGCGGGAGCTTGGTGATGAACTCGTTCACGCGGCTTTCGTAGTTCAGGTGCACGCAGATGATCTTGCTGGGGTTGCAGGGCGCGAGGTGTACCGCTTCGTCAACACCCACGCTGCGGCCATCCTTCGTGACGAGTTCGTCACCGTGGCGGGTGGTCAGGATGGGGTAGCCATCGAGCAGGATGCGGCGGTATTCGGTGGTCATGGTGAGGCCCTCTGATACTTGCTTGATCTAGCCCCTAGCGCGCCCGGCCGCCACAGGCATTGGCCGCTGCGGCCAAGCTTGGCCGGAGAAGCGCGCTAGAAGCACTGACACGCATCGAGACGAGGTAATGATGAGCAACCTGAAGGGCCTGTTCTATCCGCGCACGCCGACCGGCAAGGCGAGCATCGTGCCGCCGGTGCCGTGGCACTATTCTGGCGAGCTCATCACGCTGGAATACCGCACGGACCCCGCGAAGATCGCGGCGCTGCTGCCCGAAGGCTTCACGCTGGCCGAGGAAGACCCCGGCGCCGTCGCGGCGATCTGGGCGGACTGGCAATCGACCTCCGACGATCCCGCTCAGATCCTCGACCCGGTGCGGGTGCAGTACAAGGAGATGTTCATCGTCGTGCGCTGCCAGTTCCAGGGCAAGACCTGGTCGCGCTGCGTCTACATCTGGGTGGACAAGGAATTCGCCATGCTGCGCGGTCAGCATCAGGGCTATCCGAAGAAGCTCGGTTCGATCCAGATGAGCCGCCCGGTCTACGTTGGCAAGGCGGGGCCGCGCCTCCAGCCGGGCGGGATGTTCGGCGTGACGCTGGCGGCGTTCGACCGGCGGCTCGCGGAAGGGCGCTTCACGATCACCGAGACGGCGGAGAAGCCCGGCTTCGTCAACGGTCTGCCGATGGTGCACAACCGCTGGATGCCCGCCATAGAAACCGACGGAACCCAGAGCCTCGACGAAGTCGTCACGATGTCGAGCTACGACGTGGACTTCGGGCGCTGCTTCAAGGGCGACTTCGACCTCACCTACTTCGATTCCCCGGTCGAGGAACTGCTCGATATCGCGCCGCAGGAGAAGATCGCCGGGTACTGGCACGAAGTCGGCGTCTCATGGCGGGCGGGGACGACTTTGGCGCGCAACAATCTCGCCTGATCAACGCATTACCGCACCTCCCTTCATCACCAGTTTGATGGAGTGAAGGGCGGTGAGGTCGCGGGTTGGGTCACCCTCCACGGCGATCAGATCGGCAAGAAGACCAGTCCTCACCGCGCCGCGATCCTTGAGGTGGAAGGCCGCAGCATTGCCCGAAGTGGCGGCGATGAGGACGGCTGCGGGGCTCATGCCTTCGGCGGCCATCGCGGTCATTTCGCGCATGTTTTCGCCGTGGGCGAAGACGCCGACGTCGCCGCCCATGCAGATCGGAACCCCGGCGGCGAGCGCGGCGCGGAAGGCGGTGCGGCCTTCGGCGACTCCGGCGGGCGGGTGTTCAGGATCGGTCCAGCCGCGATAGCGGGCGATGGCCTCGCCAGCCGCGAGCGTGGGGCAGAAGGCGATGCGCTTGGCGGCCATCGCCTTGAACACGGCTGGCGTGCCTTCATCGCCGTGTTCGATCGTATCGACCCCGGCGGCGATGGCGCGGCGCATGCCCTCCGCCGTCACGGCGTGGACGGCGACGGTGCGGCCAGCATCGTGTGCGGCGGCGGTGGCAGCGTCCATTTCGGCTTGGCTGAAGGTCGGCAGGCTCGGTTCGCCCGGTCGGTAGTGGTAATCGGCATAGAGCTTCACGACGTCTGCCCCGGCGGCGATCTGGCCGCGCACCGCGCGCACAACGCCTTCGACGCCGCTCGCTTCCTCGGCGCCCTGGGGGACCGCGACGCCGGGTTCGAAGCCCTTGGGGCCATAAGCCCCCTCAGCGACGATGGCGCGGGTGGCGACGAGGAGGCGCGGGCCGGGGGTGAGGCCGCTGTCGATGGCTTTCTTGAGCCCCACATCGGCGTACCCTGCGCCTTCGGTGCCGAGATCGCGCTCGGTGGTGAAGCCCGCGCGCAGCGTGGTTTCGGCGGCTTTGGCCGCGCGGATGGTGCGCAGCGCAAGCGGCTCGTGGAGGACCTGATCGTCCCACGGCGTTTCGTTGTAGGGGTGGAGGAACAAGTGGCCGTGGCCCTCGATCATGCCGGGCATGAGCGTCTGGCCGGGCAAGTCGATGGTCGCGGTGCCGGGCGGGACGGTGAGGTTGGGGCCGACGGCGGCGATCCGGCCATCCTCCACCAGCACCTGCCAGCCCGGGTGGGGTGCAGGATCGGTGCCATCGAAGACTTGCGCGGGGCGCAGCAGGGTGCGCTGTGGTTCGGCGTTTGCAGTGGCGGGGAAGGCGAGAGCCAGTGCCAGGGCAGTCGAGGTCAAGGCTTTCATGCGCGGCGCTCCCCGTTCGAATTCAGGTCAGGTTGACACAGTTGACACAGTCCTGAGGGAAAACTCCGGAGGGCGCTTCCGGCGGGTGTGCTCCCGGCTCGGCGAGGCGTGCGAGTGGCAGAATTGCGCGGGTTTCTGGTCATGCGCGCAGTGTACCGCAGTGTCGGCGTGTAGGACAGAGGCGTCGGGGGGATGCTTGGCTGCGGAGTACGGGGCGGCGGGGGGCTGCTTTGGATGGTTTCAGAGCAATCGCGGTCATTCAGCTAGCACCCCCATTGCGGTCGTGAGCTAGGTTCGGCAAACCTGTGCGAATGGAAAAACAGATAGCAAAACGCTTGATTGACGCAGTGCTGGCGCTTGACCCCCTTCTTGGCGAAATCGATGTAGTGATCTCTGACGTTTCGGACGAAACCGAACGGAGGGCTTTGGCAAAAAGGCTTGGCGACATTTTCCGCCAGTTGAATGAGGCATTCATCATTCCTGTCGGTCGTGCGTATCCTGACTTGGCTGAGCGGGACTGATTAGATCAACCGACCCATTTCCGCTTTCCACCCAATAGCTGCCTTCCGGCCTTTAAGTACTGCTACCCAAAACCGGCCGTCACACCGGACTTGATCCGGGGTCCCGCTTCCTCGGCATACGGCGGGTTGTGGCGAAGAACCGGGACCGCGCGTGAAACTCGGGGGTGATGGTTGTGGCGGCTGCTCTGATGCTGTGTGAGCCGCGAGAGCCCACCCCAAACCCCTCCCGCATGCGGGAGGGGCTTCAGAGCTTGTTGCGGCGTTCGGGCTTTGGCTCGAGACGCCAAGGGGATGCAAGGGTGATAACCCTTGCCCGCCGGAGGCTTACGGCAATGGCCCGTCCGGTAGACCCAGCGCCGCGCGATCGGCGGTGGCGCCGGCGAGGTCTATGCCTGCCAGCGCCGCGCGGGCCTGTGCATCGAGCAGGCGCACGCGGGCGTCGGTGGCGGCTTCCTCGCGCATGTTGAGCAGGAAGAAGTCGCTCGCGCCAAGGTCGAAGCGGCGGCGTTCCGCGGCGGCGAGGTCGTCGGCGAGGCGGGCTTCGTCGTCGGCGAGGCGGGCGGTTTTGGCGGCGCCGTCGACGGCGATGGCGATGCCTTTGACCTCGACCGCGATCTGCTCGCGCACGAGTTGCTGGCGGGTGCGCAGGCCGTCAATTTCGGCGCGGGCCTCGGCGATCTTGCCCTTGGCGCTGCGGCGCTGGAGCGGGACGGTGAAGCGCACGCCGACGATGGCTTCCTCGCCGTCGCGCGATTTGCCGCCGGGGCCGGTAGCGCCGACATCGTAGGATAGCTCGCCGCGCAGATCGAGGCGGGGCTTCAGTTCGTTTTCGGCGAGTGCGAGCTTGAGTTCGGACTGGGCGAGGCGGGCGCTGAGGGTCTGGACATCGGGGCGGTCCATCGGCTGGCCAGGGCGCGTGGGCTTGAAGCCGGGGAGGCTGGCGGGCAGGCGCTCGGGGCCGGGGACGATGCGCTCGCCGTTCTCATCACGGTAGAAGAACGAGAGCGCGTTGGCGGCGGCGCCGAATTCCTGTTCGGAGCGTACGACGAGCGCGCGGCGGCGGACAATGTTGGTATCGGCCTCGGTGAGGAGGATGGCCGGGCGGGCGCCCAGCTGGACTTGCCGCGCAATGCCGGCGCGGCGCTGTTCGGCCAGATCGAGGAGCGCCTGATAGGCCTTGAGGCGCAGGCCGGCGGCGACCCAGTTCTGGTAGGTGGCGGCGGCGCGCGCCTGCACGCCGATGGCGACCATCTCGCGTTCGAGCCGCGCGGCGTCGATATCGCGCGCGGCGATGGCGATGCGGCCGCGGCGCTCATCGATGGCGCGGTCGCGCAGGAGCGAGAACAGGCCGCCGATCTTCAGCTCGCCGAGCCGGTCGGTGTAGGCCTTGTCCTCGTAGATCGGGAATGTACCGCTGCTGACGCGGTAGCCGCCGTAGATCGAGCCGCCGTTCTGCGTGAGCGGGCGGCTCGCCTTGCCTTCAAGATAGGAGCCCGAATAGTAGCCGAGGACGCGGCTCTGCGCGTCGATATCGAACACGGTGTCGAATGCGCCTTCGGCCGACAGTGCGCGGCCTTCGGCCTGGCGGACGCGGGCCATGGCCTCGACGATCTGCGGTGCCTGCAAGGCTGAGCTCGCGAGGACCTCTCCAATCGTCAGCGGGCCGGAGGCGGGAATTGCCGCCGGTGCAAGCTCGGGCGAAGTCTGCGCGGCGAGCGGCCATGCGCAGCCTAACGCGAGCGCCGCGAGGAGGGGACGGATCACGCGCATGTCAGGCAGGCCCCGTCACTTGGGCTTGCCGGCCTTGCGCACCGTGGCATCTTCGTCCTTCGAGACGCCGTAGTCGTCGCCGCCCTTGGCGCCCTTGCCGCTGATCGAATCCTTGATGTCCTTGCTGAATTCGAGCGGGAAGTCGTTGAGCTGGCGCCACAGTTCGTAGCCGACGCGGACGGTTTCCATCTGGATCCAGCCGCGCACCTTGGCGCCGAGCTTGGTGAAGCGCAGGTCTGGCCAGGGCTTCTTGCCGGGTGCGGGTTCGACAAGGACGCGGAACAGGCCGCCCGCGTTGGAGGTTGGATCGACCGCGCGGACGCGGCCATCGAAGATACCCTGTGCGACCGAGGGCCAGCCGCTGAACTGGATCGCGGGCCAGCCTTCGAATTCGAGGCGGACCTGCTGGCCGGGGCGGACCAGCGCGATGTCGCGGCCGTCGATATAGAGCGCGACGGCGCGGGTTGCGGTTTCGGGGGCGACGGTGGCGAGGATCGAGCCGGGCGAGACGACGCCGCCGCTGAGCGCGGCGTTGACCGTCTGGATGCGGCCATCGCGGGGCGCGCGGACGACCTGCGAGGACTGGCGGGCGAGCTGGACGTCGATGCGCTGGAGCTTGGCGCGCGATTCGGCGAGCTTGGCGCCGCCCTCGGCCACCTTGATCTGCGCCAGTTCGACATCGCGGCGGGCGATGAGGCCTTCGCGCCACAGCGCCGACGCGCGATTGACATCGAGCTGGGCGGTTGCGCGCGACTGCGTGACGGCGGCGATCTCGGCCTCGATCTGCGCGCGTTCGGCGGCGAGGCGGGTGAGGTAGTCCGGATCGAGATCGACGACGCGCGCGATGGGCTGGCCGGCCTTCACCTGCTCGCCATCCTTGACGTACCATTCGGTAATGCGCCCGGAGACGAGGCTGGATACATCGGCGGCGCGATCATCGGGATTGAGCGCGACGACGAGACCATCGCCGTTGGCGGTCTGGACCCACGGCACGAAGGCCATGACGAGCGCCGCGGCGGTGATGGCGAGCGCGACCAGCCAGGCGGTGATCACCACCACGCGCGGCGCCTTCATGCCCGCGAGCGTCGGGAAATGATCGATATGCTCAAGGCGATACGGCACGCCCATCTCCCTTCAACCGGTCTTCCCGTTCCTTGACATGGGCCGCGAGTTCGGCGGCGGACGCAAAGCGGATCTGCTGCTGGCGGCCAAGCCACAGCCAGCCATCGAGCGAAAAGGCGCCGGGGCGCGCGGTGCACTGGAGCACGGTGGTGCCGGCTGCCTTGAGGCGTTCGAGCACGCCGAACAGCTGGGCGGGCGGCATGACATCGAACACCGGCGCCAGCACGAGCACCTTGGGGCAGGCGAGGAGCGCGTTGGCGAGCTTCAATTCCATCACCTCGCCCACGGTGAGCGGCCAGCCGGACGAGGCGAGCGGCGTATCGAGCCCTTCCGGCAGGCTGGCGATGCGCTCGCTGAGGCCGACGGCGTCAATCGCATCGAGGATGCTTTCGGATGTGGCATCCGAGATCGCCAGATTGAGGTATTCGCGGATGGTGACTTCGACGATCGTCGGGCGGTCAAGGACGATGATCTCGGAGCGCAGCATGTACATGTTGAGGCCGCCGAGATCCGAGCCGCCGACAGTGACAAGGCCGTGTTCGGGCGCGACGTGGCGCTTGAGCAGCATCGAGAGCGTGCGTTCGACGCCGGGCTCGGGCACGGTGACGAGGCGTTCGCCGGCAGCAAGCGAGAAGTTGAGGTGCGTTTCGCCGAGCTTCACATCCCGCAGCGCAATCGCGCCGTCGCGCGGGCCCTGGGTGCTGGGGCGCGGGAGCTTCTCTTGCGTGATGGCATAGAGCAGCGAAAGCTCCTCGCACGAAGCGACGAGATCGTAGAACGTGTCGAGATACCAGCCGAGCTGGCCGACGCCGTAAAACACGCTGGAGAGGATGAGCTCGGCACCGACGAGCTGGCCGATGGTGAGCTCGCCCCCGAGGATCAGGTTTCCGCCGAGCGCCAGCAGCGCCGCCGAGGCGGTCGCATAGAGCATGAAGAAGGCCAGCGTCTGCGCAAAGCTGTAGCGGAAATACGCCTTGTGCTTGCTGATATAGTTGGCGGTCATCGCCTCCGATCGGTCCATCGCGAAGCCGACATGGCGGCTCGACTTGTAGAAGCCGTTGGAGCCGCCGACGCTTTCGAGCCAGCGCGCGGTATCGTGCTTGGCGTGGCTGAGCGCGACCGCGCTGGTCATCGAGCCGCGCGACCAGAGCAGCCAGATGACGAGGAGCGCGAGCAGCAGCACCACGTTGAAGGCGAGGAAGAAGGGGTGGTAAAAACTGGTGACTATCAGACCCACCGCTGATTGCAGGACGATGGTGAAGCCGCCGATGAGGAGGCTCGGCACCGATTTCTGCACCACGGTGAGATCGAAAAAGCGGTTGAACAGGTCCGCCCGGCGCGCGTCTCCGAAAAAGGGATCGCGCGCGTGGACGGCGCGAATGGTGATTTCGGCGACGATGCGGGCGAAAAGGCGGCGCTCGAACAGCGTCATGATGTAGACGCGCAGCGTGCTCAGCATCGCCACCACGAACAGCAGCGTGAAGAGCAGGCCCGCCAGCGTCCACAGCTGCGCGGGGAGCGCGGTGTAGGCCACGCTGTTGATCAGGAGCTGGACCGAGATGGGGGTGGCGAGCGACAGCAGGCCGATGGCAATGCCATAGACCGCCGCCAGCCGCAGATAGCCGGCGTCCGGCCCGATGATTTCGGCCAGCCAGCGTATTGCGTCGCGCAGTTCGACCCGCGATGGTGCCGCCATGAAGTTCCCTGAGAGCTCTGTGATCCGATACCGGTAGACCGTATCTAGGACATTGTGCGCTGCAGCGCCAATTACAACTCTTGTCTGTGAGCTATAGGCTGTGGTTATATCCCCCGATGATCACGGTCCGCCAGCTGCAGTATCTCGTCGCGCTCGCGGATGAGGGCTCGTTTGCCGAGGCGGCGCGGATCAGCCATGTCTCGCAGCCAGCGCTGAGCCAGCAGGTCAAGGCGCTGGAGGAGCGGTTGGGGGTGCGGCTGCTGGAGCGTTCGACCACAGGCGCGATCCTGACCCCGATCGGGCGCAGCATCGTCTCCAAGGCGCGCGGCATTCTCGGCGAAGTGCGCGGGATCGAGGAACTGGCGCGCTCTGCGGCGACGGGGCTGACCGGCACGCTGCGGATGGGAACGACGCCGACGCTGGGGCCCTACCTGCTTTCGCCGATCATCGCCGATCTCCACCGCGCCGCGCCCGGCCTCAGGCTCTATGTGCGCGAGGGGATACCGGACGAGCAGGCGCTGCAGGTCTCGCGCGGGGAGCTTGACGTCATGCTGGGGCCGCTGCCGATCCGGGGTGATGATCTTGAGATCGAGCCCTTGTTCCGCGAGCCGCTCGATCTGGTGGTGGCGGTGGACAGCCCCTTGGCGCAAGGGCCGGTGGCGCCGGCGGCGCTGGCGGGGCAGGTGCTGCTCTCGCTCGACACGCGCCACCACCTGCACCGCGAGACGCGCGAAATCGCCGAGGCGCACGCCATGGCACTGAGCCCTGACTACGAGGGCACGAGCCTTGACAGCCTTCACATGATGGCGGCCTCCGGCCTTGGCCTCACCGTGCTGCCGCGGCTCTATCTGCAGAGCGATGTGGGCGGGCTATCCGGGCTTGCGGTCGTCGATGTCGAGGGCTGGCGCGCGCACCGCTCGGTGGCGCTGGCCTGGCGCCGCGGCACGAGCATGGAAGCGGCGTTCCGCGTGATCGCAGAACACGTTCAGCGCTCGGCGCGGCGGATGCTCGAGCGAGAGCTGGGTTAGGGTTGCGCCGGGGCCTGGGGTGCTTGCCACCCGCCGCCGAGCGCTTTGAACACGCTGATCTGGGCGTCCGCACGGTCGGCCTCGGCTTGCGCCAGCGCGGCGCGTGTCTGCGCGCGCTGGCGTTCGGCGTCGAGCAACTGGAGGAAGCTGTCCGCCCCGTAGTCGAAGCGAGTGCGCGAGAGGCGGGCGGCGTCGGTGCTGGCAGTCATCGCGCGGCGCAGGGCGCCTTCGCGCGAGGTGGCGCCGCCGGCGCGGGCGAGGGCTTGTTCGGCTTCCTTGAGCGCATTGAGGATCGCAGCGTCGAAGCGCGCAAGCGAGCCTTCGGCCACTGCCTTGCTCTGCTCGACCCGGGCGCGTGCCGCGCCATTCAGCGGGAAGTTCCAGCTGATCAGCGGGCCGACCGAATAACCGACCGAGCCCGAGTTGCCGAGATTGCTGAAGCGCGTGGCGCCCAGGGATACGCTGCCAAGCAGCGTGATCGAGGGATAGAGCGCGGCAGTTGCGACGCCGATGCGCGCGGTATCGGCAGCGAGCGCGCGTTCGGCTTGCCGCACATCGGGGCGGCGGGCGAGAAGCGCCTGCCCGTCACCGACAGGTAGCGGTTCGCTTACGGTAGGTACGGCACGGCACTTGGCGGCAGCGCTGTCGAGGATTGCGGCGGGGGGATCGCCGGTGAGAACCGCGAGCGCATAGAGTGCGGCGCGGCGTTCAGCTTCGAACACCGGGACTTGCGCGCGGGCCTGTTCGACGAGAACGGTCGCCTGATCGACTTCGGCGCGGGTGCCGCGTCCTGCGGCAAGGCGGCGCTCGGTAAGATCGAGCGTGCGGGCCTGCAGCGCCTCGGTCTCACGCGCGACATCGGCCTGTTCGCCGAATCCGCAGGCCGAAGCATAAGCTCGTGCGGTTTCAGCGGCGACCGAGACACGCGCGGCATCGACGGCGGCTTGCGCGGACGCTGCATCGGCGCGCGCGGCCTCGATCGAGCGGCTGACACCGCCGAAGAGATCGGCTTCGTAGGATGCGTCGAAGCCCACGGTGAAGAAATCGTTGGTGATCGCGCGCCCGAATGCGGGGATGACCTGACGGCTGTGGCTGTACTGTGCGCTGGTGGTCGACGTGGGCAGGCGCGCGGCGCCCACTTCGGCAAGTGCCGCACGGGCCCGCTGGAGATTGGCGGCGGCGATGCGCAGATCGGTGTTCTTGGCCAGCGCCTGCGTGACGAGGCGGTCCAGCTCGGGATCCTTGAACAGCTGCCACCATTGGTCCGGCAGCGGCGAGGGCGTGACCGTGCCGTTTTCGAGCGCTTCGGTGAGGCGCACTTGTTCGGGCGGTAGCGCGGCAGGACGCTGGTAGTCCGGCCCCACCGCGCAGGCCGAGAGGATCAGCGCAGGGAGCAAGGCGGCAAGACGCTTCATGCCTCGCTCTCCGGAGCGGCAGGAAGCTCGGCCGCGGGCTTCGGCTTGCGGCGCAGCCAGCGCCCGACGCGCTCACCGAAATTGCGGCTGATGATGTAGAACGAGGGCGTGAAGAGAAGGCCGAAGCCGGTCACTCCGATCATCCCGAAGAACACCGCGATACCGAGCGCCTGGCGCATTTCCGCGCCGGGGCCGGTGGCGATCACGAGCGGCAGGGTGCCGAGGATGAACGCAATAGAGGTCATAAGGATCGGGCGCAGGCGCTGGTGTGCGGCGCGTTCGGCCGCGGCGCGGGGTTCCAGCCCGTCGTCTTCGCCCTGCCGGGCGAACTCGACGATCAGGATCGCATTCTTGGCGGCAAGGCCGATCAGCACGACGAGACCGATCTGCGTCAGGATGTTGTTGTCGCGCCCCATGATGCCGACGCCGACGATGGCGGCAAGCAGGCACATCGGCACGATCAGGATCACCGCCAAAGGCAGCACAAGGCTTTCATACTGCGCGGCAAGCAGAAGGAATACGAAGACAACTGCGAGGCCGAAGACGAGGCTGCCGGTGTTGCCCGCCTGCTGCTGCTGGAAGGCAAGCTCGGTCCATTCATAAGTGAACCCGGCGGGCAAGTTGGCCTTGGCGAGCTTGTCCATCGTGATGAGCGACTGGCCCGAGGAAAAGCCGCGCGTGGTATCGCCCTGAAGTTCGGCAGCGGGATAGAGATTGAAGCGCACGACGCGGTAGGGACCGCTATCGTTCTTGAGCGTCATCACCGCTGCGAGCGGGACCATCGTCCCCGAAGAAGCACGCGTCTTGAGGCGGAGGATATCGCCAATATCGTCGCGGTAGGGCGCGTCCGCCTCTGCCGTTACGCGGAAGGTGCGGCCGAGGAAGTTGAAATCGTTGACGTAGGTGCTGCCGAGATAGGTGCCGAGCGTGGAGAACACGCGCTCCACCGGCACACCGATCTGCTCGGCGCGCTCGCGGTCGATATCGGCCTTGAGACGCGGGGTCTTGGTGTTGAAGGTGGTAAAGACCGAATTGAGCCCGGGCTCCTGATTGGCGGCCATCATCATCTTGAATGCGGCGCCTTCGAGCGCGGCATAGCCGGCGCCGGAGCGATCCTCGATCATCATCTTGAAGCCGCCGCCAGTGCCGATACCGCGCACCGGAGGCGGCGGCACGACGATGACATTGCCCGCGGTAATGCTGCCGTAGGCCTTGCGCAGCTCGTTCGCGACCTGATCGGCAGAAACGCTGCGGTGGTCGAAATCCTTGAGCGTGATGAAGATCGCGCCGGCGTTGGGAGCCGTTGTGAAGGTCGCGCCGTCAAAACCGGCGAAGGCAATGGTGGCCTTCACTGCCGGGTTGTCACGCGCGATCTTGGCGGCGGCCTGCACGATCTCGTCGGTGCGCTGGAGCGAGCTGCCCGGCGGGAGCTGGACGACGCCGATCAGGTAACTCTGGTCTTGCGCCGGGATGAAGCCGGTGGGCGTTTCGTAGAACCGCCAGCCGGCGATGGCGAGCAGCAGGACATAGGCCACGCCGATCATGCCCAGCGAGCGCACCAGCCGCGCGGTGAGGCGGCCGTAACGCTGCGACAGCGTTTCGAAGCGTTGATTGAAGCCGCGCGCGAAGCGGACGGGTAGGCCGCGCCAGCCCTTCGGGCATGGCGTTTCATCATGATCGCGGGGCTTGAGGATCAGCGCGGCGAGCGCGGGCGAGAGGGTCAACGAAACGAAGGCCGAGATCGCGGTGGCGCTGACGATGGTGAGCGCAAACTGCTTGTAAAACGCGCCCGAGATGCCGGGGATAAAGGCGGTGGGGATGAACACCCCGCAGAGCACCAGCGCGATGGCGATGAGCGCGCCGGAGACTTCATCCATCGTCTTGTGCGCAGCCTCGCGCGGGGAAAGGCCTTCCTCCTCCATCAGGCGCTCGATGTTCTCGACCACGACGATCGCGTCGTCGACGACGATGCCGATGGCAAGGACAAGGCCGAACAGCGAGAGGTTGTTGAGGCTGAACCCGAATGCCGCCATCGCCGCGAAGCTGCCGACGAGCGAGACCGGGATCGCGAGGATCGGGATGATCGAGGCGCGCCAGCTCTGCAGGAACACCAGCACCACCAGCGCGACGAGCACGATCGCTTCGAGCAGGGTGTGCTGCACGGCCTCGATCGAGGCGCTGATGTACTCGGTAGGGTGGAACGGCACCGAGTAGACGAGACCGGGCGGGAACGACTTGGAGAGCTCGGCCAGTTCGGCATCGACCGCCGCGGCCGTCTTGAGTGCGTTCGAGCCGGGAAGCTGGGTGACTGCCAGACCGAACGAGGGGTAGCCGTCGCGATAGGCGTTAGTGCCGTAATCCTGCGCGCCAAGCTCGATGCGCGCGATATCGCGCAAGCGGGTAAGCCGGCCCTCGTCGTCGCGCTTGATGATGATATCGCCAAACTCGTCGGTGGTGGTGAGCCGTCCGGTGGTCTGGATGCCAAGCTGGAACGCAGTGCCGCCCTGGTTGAACGGGGGCTGCCCGACCGAGCCTGCGGCGACCTGCGCGTTCTGGGCACGGATCGCGGCAATGATCTCGTCCACCGTAAGGTTGCGGCTGGCGGCGGCATCGGGATCGATCCACACGCGCATGTTGTAATCGCGCCCGCCGATGATGCGCACGCCGCCGACGCCGGGAATGCGGCTCAGCCGGTCGAGCACCTGCAAGGTCGCGTAGTTCGAGACATACTGCTGGCTGAGCGACTTGTCGGGCGAGTAGAGGTTCACGACCATGAGGAGATCGGGCGAGTTCTTGCGCACCGTCACGCCGATCTGGCGCACTTCCTCGGGCAGGCGCGGCTCTGCCGTGGCGACGCGGTTCTGCACCAGCACCTGTGCCTGATCGACGTTGGTGCCGGCCTTGAAGGTGACGGTGATCGAGACATTGCCGTCGCCCGTGGAGGACGACTGCATGTAGATCATGTTCTCGACGCCGTTGATCGATTCCTCGAGCGGGGCGGCGATGGTTTCAGCAAGCGTTTCGGCGGTCGCGCCCGGGTAGTTGGCCGAGACGACCACGGTGGGCGGCGCGATTTCCGGATACTGGCCGACGGGCAGCGAAGGATAGGCGATCGCCCCGACGATGACGATCAGGATCGACAGCACCGCCGCGAAGATCGGACGGTCGATGAAGAAATGCGGCAGACGCATTACTTGGCCGTCGCCTCGGCCGCAGCAGGTGCCTTGATGGCGTTGGAGGCAGGGGAATCCGCCGCCGCGCGGGGCTTCAGCGGGATGACCTTGGCATCGACGTCCATGCCCGGCTGGAGCCGCGCAAGGCCATCGAGCACGACCTTCTCCGTCGGCGCAAGGCCGGTCTTGATCACGCGCAGACCTTCGACCAGCGGCCCGGTTTCGACATTGCGCTGCACTGTCTTGCCGTCCTTGCCAATCACATAGACGAAGCGGCGCGTCTGGTCGGTGACAATGGATTCATCGGGCACAAGCAGCGCGCTGTACATGCCCGAGCCCAGCAGGCGGGCGCGGCCGAACATGCCGGGGACGAGAAATCCGGAAGGATTGCTCACCTCGGCAAAGGCGCGGATTGTGCCGGAATTGCGGTCGATCGCATTGTCGACGAACTTCATGAGGCCGTGCCAACGGTAGCTCGTCTCGTCCGCCAGCTTGATGTCCACCGGGTTGGGGGCATAACGCGAGGATTCGCGCTCACCGGCCTGCGCCTGGCGGACGTACTTGAGGTAGAAGGTTTCCGCGCCTTCGAAGGCGAAGCGGATCGGATTGACCGTGACGACGCGGGTCAGCACCGTCTGCCCGGCGGCCACATAGGTGCCGATCGACACGCGCTTGTCCGAGACCCGGCCACTGATTGGCGAACGGATCGTTGTGAAGGACAGGTCGAGCGTCTTCGCTTCAAGGCTGGCGCGGGCGGCCCCGGTGGCGGCGACGGCGCTGCGCAGGTTCGCTTCCTTGGTCTCGAACTCTTCGCGGCTGATTGCCTGCGCATCGACGAGTTTCTGCGCGCGGGCCAGTTCGGTGCGGGCGTTGGTGAGGGCGGCCTGCGCCTTGGCGAGATCGGCGCGCGCCTGTTCGGCTGCGGCGCGATAGGGGCGCGGATCGATAGTGAAGAGCACCTGACCCTTCGACACTTCGACGCCCTCGCGGAAGTTCACGCTGACCACCGTTCCCGAAATGCGCGGGCGGATCTCGACGTCCTGTACTGCCTCGAACCGGCCGACATAGTCGTCCCAATCGACCACCTGACGCTTAAGCGGCACGGCGACGGAAACGTGGGGCTTGGGCGGAGGCGGCGGGGCTGATGGGGAGCAAGCGGCGAGCGCCGCAGTTGCGAGAAGGGGGGGGAGGATGATTCGGCGCACGTAACCTAAGTATGGGCACGCCGGTATGTAAGCAACCGTTGCTGCGGTGCAGCGACGAGAGCAGAGTCGGAGGGAGCAAGAATGGCTCAAAGAGGCAAGATTAGTCTTGCCAGTGGCGCAGGCGCAAATCCGTTGCTAAAAGCGACCTATTGCGACACGCAGGCTGGTGCCTGCATGCTGGGGAGTGGTTAACGTGGCGATCGAGGCAAAGGTTAACGGAAAGCCGGTCAGCTTTGCGGTCGAGCCGGACACGCCGCTGCTCTGGGCGATTCGCGAGGAGCTGGGGATGACCGGCACCAAGTTCGGCTGCGGGATCGCCGCCTGCGGGGCCTGCAGTGTCCATATCGATGGCGAGGTCATGCGTTCCTGCAGCGTTCCCATCAGCGATGTGGCGGGCAAGTCGATCACCACCATCGAAGGCCTCTCCGGCGCGGATGGCACGCTGACAGCCTTGCAGCAGGCGTGGATCGCGCATCAGGTGCCGCAATGCGGCTATTGCCAATCGGGGCAGATCATGGCGGCGGCCGCGCTGCTGGCGAAGACGCCCAAGCCGACCGATGCCGACATCGATGCGGCGATGACCAATATCTGCCGCTGCGGCACCTATCCCCGCATCCGCGCCGCAATTCACGATGTGGCCGGCACGGCTGCAGCGCCTGCCGCGGCCCCCGCCACGCCCGCCACCAACCCGGCCTGAGGAGCAAGCACATGGGCATGATCCGCAGAACATTCCTGATTGGCGGCGCGGCACTGGTCGGCGGCGGCATCTTCGCGGTCCAGTATGGCGACAGCTCGGCCAAATCGCAGGCAGCCAAGCTGACCGACGGCAAGGGCGGGCACAACTTCGGCACCTGGCTGCGCATCGGCGAGGACGACACCGTCACCATCTATTCGCCGCACACCGATATCGGGCAGGGCTCGAACACCGGCCTTGCGCAGATGCTGGCCGAAGAGCTTGATGCCGACTGGAGCAAGCTCTCGGTCGTCTCGGCGCCAGCGGAGGCGGCGTTTGCCAACGCGGTGCTCGGCAAGGGCTTCCTTTCCGAGATGAGCGGCTATCCCGGCATCATCGGCGCAATGCCGATGTCGCTGCTCGGCATGGTGGCGCGGCAGATGAACCTGCAGATCACCGGCGGTTCCTCGGCGCTGCGCTTTACCGGGCAGCAGGGGCTGCGCGTGCTCGGCGCGGGCACGCGGGCCGCGCTGATGGAAACCGCAGCGGGGCGCATGGGCGTGCCGGCGGACGAGCTGACGACGGCGGACGGCAAGGTTGTCCACGCCAAGAGCGGAAAGTCGCTGCGCTATGGCGAACTGGCGGCCGAGGCGGCGACCCGCAGCCTTTCGACCAAGGTAGCGCTGAAGGATCCCAAAGACTTCAAGCACATGGGCAAGTCGATCCCGCGGTTCGACATTCCCGCCAAGGTCAATGGCACCGCGCAGTATGGCATGGACGTGATCAAGCCCGGCATGCGGGTGGCGACGGTGATCGCGGCGCCGGTGCGCGGGGGTAAGCTGGAATCCGTCGATCCCAAGCCGGCGCTGGCGATTGCCGGCGTCGAGAAGGTCATCAACCTTGAAAGCGCTGTCGTCGTGGTCGCCAAGGGCTACTGGCAGGCGCTGAAAGGTGCGCGCGCGCTGGCGCCCAAGTTCAGCGATGGTGGGCATGGTCTGATGTCCACGGCAACAATCTTTGCCGAGCAGGACAAGCTGCGCGCCGATGGCAAGCCGGACAAGACCGTGGGCGAAGGCGATGTCGATGCCGCGCTCAAGGCCGATAACGTGAAGCTGCTCGACGCCGACTACAAGATGCCGTTCCTCCACCACGCGATGATGGAGCCCTTTGCGCTGACCGCGCACTACAAGGATGGGCACCTCGACGTGTGGGGAGGGATGCAGGATCCGCTCGGCGCTAAGGCGGCGGCAGCCAGTGCGGCGGGCCTCGGCGCGGACAAGGTCACGTTCCATCCGATGCTGATCGGCGGCAGCTTCGGCCGCCGCCTGCCGATGTATATGGAGATCGTCGATCAGGTGGCACGGGTGGCCATGCAGGTGCCCTTTCCGGTCAAGCTGATCTGGTCGCGCGAGGAGGAAGTCTCGCAAGGAGCGTACCGCCCGCAGAGCTCGGCCAAGCTGACGGCAGCGCTTGGGCCTGATGGCAAGATCACCGCATGGCGCAACGATTTCGCCCAGCCGGAAGACGGCCTACGCGAAGTTCCGTTCTTTTATGACGTGCCCGCCGTTGCGCGGCGCCACTTCAAGCAGGTCTCGAACCAGACCGTCGGCGCGTGGCGCTCGGTCAATGCGACGCAGCACGGGTTCACGACCGAGAGCTTCATGGACGAACTGGCCCACCTTGCCGGCGCCGATCCGGTCGAGTTCCGCCTCAAGCACCTCAAGCCCGGGAGGCACCGCACCGTGCTGGAGGAAGTGGCAAAGCGCAGCGGCTGGGGCTCGCCGCTCGAACCGGGCCGCGCGCGGGGCGTGGCGGTCGTCGAGTGCTTCAACACCATCGTCGGGCAGGTGATCGAAGCCTCGCTCGCCGAAGACGGCACGCCGAAGGTCCACAAGGCCTGGGCCGTGGTCGATTGCGGCATGGTGGTGAACCCGACCGCCGCCGAGGGGCAAATCCTTGGCGGACTGGTGATGGGGCTCTCCTCCGGCATCGGCGAGGCGATCACGCTCGACAAGGGCGCGGTTCTGCAGAGCAATTTCAGCGACTACGAGGTGCTGAAGCTGGCGAACGCGCCGACGGTTGATGTCCACTTCATCAACAGCGGCGCGGAGATGGGCGGCATTGGCGAGCCGGGTCTGCCACCGGCGACGCCTGCACTCACCAACGCGCTGTTTGCGCTGACGGGCAAGCGGGTGCGCTCGCTGCCGATCAAGGATCAGGCGAAGGCCTGAGCGAGCGGGAAGCGGGACCCCGGATCAAGCCCGGGGTGACGTAGTTTGCCCGTAGTGTGCCGACCGGTGCCTTCGTCATTCCCGCGAAGGCGGGAATCCAGAGCCCAAAGCGCTGCGTCTGCCGCTCTGGATTCCCGCCTTCGCGGGAATGACGAGGGTAGTGGACGGGTTCTGATTTTCGTTCTGGTTCTGGGCCGGCTTCAGGAGGCCTGTCTGTCCCCTACGGCGCGATCTTTACCGCGCTTTCCAGTGTGTTCCAGCCCCGGAGCGCAATGCTGGCGGGCTTGGCAGTGGCGGGTACTCGGACAGTCAGCGTGCGCGTCTCACCCGGCATCAGCGCGACGTAATTGTCCTCGAAGTAGGCCGGAAGCACGCGCTTTCCCGCCTTGTCGAGCACGGTAAGCTTGATCGCGAGCGCAGGAGTCTTGCCGATATTGGCAAGGGTTAGTGTGAGCGGGCGGTCGCTGCCTTGGGGCTGGCCAGAGGTAGCCCTGAGGCTGATCGCGGCGGCTGGCATCGCGTTCAGCGCTCGATAGGCGGATGGATCGCGGCCGCGCCAGTAGAGGTTGCGGCTGAGCGGCGCGCCTTTTGCATCGGTCAGTTCCAGCGCGACGAGCACCATGCTGCCATCGGCCATCAGCGAGGCGAGATCGATTTGCGGCAGCGCGGTTGCGGTGTTGGCTGGGGCCACCAACGGGTTCTCGCGCTGCAGCAGGGTCCGGCCCGTGAGATCGGTTACGCGCACTTTCGCGATGAGGCCCGGCAGATCCTGCCGCGTGGTGTTGATCACCGTGAGCTGATTGTCGGGCAGATTGAGCTGCACATGCACCGGCTCGGCCCCGGCGCGGGCGCCGTAGTAGGCGGCGTGGGTGTCCATGTCGGAGCTGTAGAGCTGCCACGCGTTGGAGGGCCACGAGGGGTGGGTCATCCAGAACAGGCGGCCCGAGTTCTTCGTCCAGAGGTGGCCGACAAAGCCCTCCATCATCGCCTTGTGCGTTTCGAGGTTCATCATCTGCGCCTTGCGCTCGAAATCGGCGAGGCTGGTGCCAGAATCCGAAATTGGACCGAACATCGCAGCCAGCGTATCCATGAAGGTGCGGGTGTCGCCGTTCCCGCTGAAGTGCCAGTCGTGGTAGGCCATCGTATCGCCGAGCGGCCAACGGTCAGCGGCGGGCACGCTGGCTTCAATGGCTTCGCGGGTGGCGAGCGAAGGCGTGCCGGTTTCGACCGAGAAGCCCGAGGCGAGATCGGTGAAATAGCCTTCCGGCGGACGGTAGTTGTAGGGGCCGGAGCCTTGCAGGTTCACCACGTTGGAGGAGCCGGTGTACCAGCGGGTGCCATCCAGCCTTGTGACCAGCGCATCGAGGCCTTCATTGAGCGCGGGGTAGGGCACGCCCTCGTTGCGGCCGAACCAGACCACGATGCTGGGGTGGTTGCGAAAGCGCGCGATGGTGTCTGCCGCGTTGGCGAGAAAGAGCTGCGGGTCCTCGGGCTCGATCTGGAAATCCTGTGTGGACTGCCAGAAATCATTGAGGATCATCATGCCGTTCTCGTCGGCCAGATCGTAGAAGGCGGGCTCGGTGTTGTTGCCCATCCAGTTGCGGATCACGTTCATGTGCGCCTCGCGTTCGAGGCGGAAATACGGTTCGAGCTCGGCGCGGCCGAAGCGCTTCATCGCATCGTCCATGCCCCAGCTACCGCCGCGCGCGGCGATGCGGACGCCGTTGACGCGCAGAGTGAGGTGCGGGAGCGCGATGGAGGGCGGGACGGGGCGGACGGCGGGGGACTTCTCGCCTGCGGGCGTGAGGCTTTGCGCCCAGCCGAGCGGGGTCTGCTTGATCGCCTGGTGGCGCACATCGATCAGCGGCAGTTCGCCAGGCCTTGCGTCGGTGGGATCGACTTCGACGCGGTTCAATCGGCTTTCGTGATCGAACAGCGAGAGTTCGTAGCTGACCTCGCGGATGCCGAAGCGCAAGGATCTGGTGTCTGACGGCTGGCCCCCTGCGGCGGCGCTGAGGGTGAGCGTGTAGAGCGCGGGGTCACCATAGCCGTTGGGCCACCACAGGCGCGGATTTGCGATGCGGAGCGCGGGGTCGGTTTGCGGCGAGAAGGTGACGGTGGTTTCGCCGGGGGCGGCGGTGACCGTGCGGGTGAGGGTGATCTCGCCGATCTTTGCCGTCACCGTAAGCGAAACTTG
The DNA here is from genome assembly GCF_027489515.1 of Novosphingobium sp. GTDB lineage: Bacteria > Pseudomonadota > Alphaproteobacteria > Sphingomonadales > Sphingomonadaceae > Novosphingobium. Next base: position 68,229 of record NZ_JAIXZS010000083.1, read on the forward strand.
TGCAGTGCCGGGGTTGAGAACCGGGACGGTGATCGTGACGTCCGCGCTGTCGGTGCGCGGAAGGGGAAGGTCCGTGACAACGTGGGGATCGCCGAGGCGGATGGGGCCAGTCGCCTCAAGCGTGACGCCTTGCCACAGGCCGGTGTTGCGGTCGCGGATGCCGGGGATCCAGTCCCAGCCTTCGGTGGCGACGAAAGTGGGGCCATCGATGGCGAGCTGGCCGCCGTTTTCGCCGACGCCGCCCTTGACCGACTGTTCGTGGGGGATGCCGGGATGCGGCGGCGGGCTGACGCGCACGGCGACGATGTTTTCGCCGGGCCGCGGGGTGAAGGCGAAGCGGCCGCGGGTGAAGGCGCCTTTGGTTGCGCCCATGCGGGTGCCGTTGATCCAGACTTCGGCGGCGTAGTTGATGCCGTCGAAGCGCAAGGCGAGAGACTTGCCGGCAGCCTCTGGCGGGACGGTGAATGCGGCGCGATACCAGTAGTCCTGCCGGGCGAGGCTTTCCGGGATCGCGAGGTTGTTCAAGCCGTAATAGGGATCGGGATAGATGCCGCGGTCGACCATCGTGGCGAGCACGGTGCCGGGGACGCGGGCGGCGAGCCACTTCGCGGTATCGACGCCGGGGCGGGAGAGCGCGGCGCCATCTGGTGCAGCGAGATCGGGAGCGGGGATCAGTTTCCAGCCGTTTACTTGCCACTGGCCGGGGGCGGTGGGGACGAGCGCGGGCTGGGGCGTGACCGGAACGGCGCGCGGGATGCTGGGAGGGGTCTCGCTGCGAGGCAGCAACCAGGGGTCCTGCTGTTCGGTAAGGCCGATATTGGCCTTGCGCTGGAACGGCCAGCCCACACCGACATCGTGGAACTGGACCGTGGCGAAATCCGGACGCGCGGCGAAAAGTGCGCCGGGATCGCGCGGGGTGTCATCGATCTGGGCAGAGGCGAGGGCGCCGGCGAAATGCGGCATACCCGGGAGCGGCGGCGCGATGGCGATACGCCGATCGGCAGCGGAAAGCGCGGCAGCCTGCTGGATAGCGGGTTTGCCGTCTATGTAGAGGCCTGCGGTCTTGCCATCGAACGTGGCGGCGAGATGGCTCCAGCGTCCGGGGGCCAGCGGCGCCGCGCTCGACAGCAGCGTCTTGCCGAGGCGCAGGGCAGGGCGGCCATCCACGAGCACGAGCGCTCGGCACGGTGCGCAATCGGCGCGGCCGTGCTGGATCAGCGTGACTTCGCCAGGCTGAATTCGCGCAGGCTGGACCCACGCCGAGAGCGTGAAGGTGGCCTTCGCGCTGGCGCTCTGCACTTCGCGCTCGATCCCGATGCCACCTTCGAGGATCCGGACGTTGTAGGGCCCGCCATTGACCGGAGTTTCGGCGCACAGCGGTGCCGGGGCCAGTGCGCTGGCGGCAAGGAAAAGCGGCGCCAGGCGGCGCTGGGACTTGGGCATGGCGTACTTCTCTCCCCGCACCCGGGTCTGTCATGCCCGGATATCTGACAACGCAATCAATTGCAGTCAGTATAGCCAACTTATAATGCATAATAAATGCATTATTTGACCATAGCCTTGCACCCGGCGAGGATATCGCCCTTCGTGCCCAGCGTCACGCTTGCCAGCCCGAGCGAGAGCGCGCCACGGGTGCTCAATACGAGCGGGCTGGAAACCGCATTGCTGGCCGATCCGGCTGGCAGGAGGCACTTGAGCGGAACGGCGAGGGTCAGCCATGTGCCGACCGGCATCGTGGCAAGCTCGGGCAACGGCACCGACGCGCCGCAAGGGCCGTTGCCGCAGCGGGCGGACACCGTAACGGGTGCGCCGGGCTTGGCATCGAGCAGCATGTTGAGCAGCAGCAGGACATCGCCGTTGGTCTCGCGCGAGAGATCGTGCGGGGTGGCGGCTTCGAGCGCGATCATGGCGGGCTGGTGGCCAGCGGCGACCACGATCCGGCGGGCGCCTTCTTGCACATCCTTGTCGATGGCCGCGATGGAGATGCGGCCGCCGGGGGTAGCGGCAGGGACCGGGCCGACGACATGCGGGGCGGCATAGGCATCGGTAAGGACCAGCGACCAGCCCGTAGCGGCCTGCCCGCGTTGGAGATAGACGCCGGGGACGGCCTCTGCCGCGACGCCCGGATCTTCGGGCAGCGATGTCCACGCTGCAGCACCTCCGGCCATCGAAAGCCCGTAGCCATAGGCGAAGAGCGGATCATCGCCGGTCCGCGCCGTGCGCGGCCATGCGGTGGGGAGCCGGCCGGTGAAGTCTGCGCCGTCCTTGCCGTAGAGCACATCGGCGACGCCGCCGCCTTCCGAACCCGGCAGCCACGCCACGACAAAGGCATCGGCGGCATTGAGCTCCGGGTTCACGAAAAGTGGCCTGCCGGTGAGCATGACCGCAATGACGGGGATGCCCTGCGCCTTCAGCGCCTTCATCGTGGCGAGGGGGGCAGTGAGGTCGCTGCGAAGTTGCTGCGAGCGGATGTCGCCCTGAAACTCAGCGTATGGCGTTTCGCCGAAAACGACGATTGCCGCATCGGGCTTGTCCTTGAAGTGGCCATCGGGCGCGAGTTGCGCGCTGCCGCCGCTGGCTTCGGCCGCGGCCTTGAGGCCCTCCCACAGCGTGGTCGCGCCGGGGAACTGTTCGCGCGTGAGGCCGGTGCCCTGCCAGGTGATCGTCCAGCCGCCAGACTGGCGGGCAACATCATCAGCGCCGTCACCCGCGACGAGCAGGCGCGCGCCTTTCTTCAGCGGCAGGACGCCGGTGTTCTTGAGCAGGACCAGCGATTTGCGCACGGCTTCGCGGGCGATCGCGCGGTGTTCTGGGCTGCCAAGGAGGTTCCATTGGCCCGCGAGTGGCCGGGTTGATGGCGCGCCCATCTCAAACAGGCCGAGGCGGAGCTTGACCCGCAGGATGCGGCTTACGGCATCATCAAGGCGGGACATCGGCACGGTGCCGTCCTGAACCTGCTTGAGCAGGCTTTGGTAGAGCGGCTTCCAGCTGTCGGGTGCCATGTACATGTCGACCCCGGCGAGAAGCGCCTGCGGGCAACTGGCGTTCGTGCAGCCGGCGATCTGGCCGTGCGCGTTCCAGTCGGTCACGACGAAGCCGCCGAAGCCGAGGCGGTCCTTGAGCACATCGGTAACGAGGCCCTTGTTGCCGGCGATCTTGACGCCGTTCCAGCTCGAAAAGCTGGTCATTACCGTGGCGACGCCGTTCTCGATCGCGGGGAGATACGGCGCGCCGTGGACCAGGCGGAGCGTGGTCTCGTCGATCTCGGCGTCGCCCTGATCGTGCCCGTCCTTGGTGCCGCCATCGGCGAGGAAGTGCTTGGTGCTGGCGATGACATGGGGGCCGGCGAGCACGCGGTCCTTCGTCGGTGGACCCTGCAGGCCGCGAACCATGCGGCCGACATAGCTGGCGACGAGCGCGGGATCGGACGAGTAGCCTTCGTATGCACGGCCCCAGCGCCAGTCCTGCGGGACGGTGACGGTGGGAGCGAAGGTCCATTCCTGCCCGGTCGCGCGGATTTCGGCGGCAGTGGCGGCGCCGATCTTCTCGATCAGATCGGGATCGCGCATCGCACCGAGGCCGACGTTGTGCGGAAAGAGGGTGGCGCCGATGATGTTGCTGTGGCCGTGGACGGCGTCGGTGCCCCAGATCATCGGAATGCCCGGGCAGCCGGGCCGGCCGCGCATCGAGGCGTTGTAGAACAGGTCCGCGAATCGGAGCCATTCGGAAGCCGGGGCGAGGTCATTGCCGCCGGGTCCGGAATTGCCGCCGTTGAGCACCGAGCCGAGATTGTAGCGCGCGACATCTTCGGGCGTGAGGCTGGCGATATCGCCCTGGATGACTTGCCCGACCTTGCAGGCTGCATCCATCTGCTTGAGAAGCTGGGTGATTTTGGTCTCGTCCGCGTAAGTGACGACGGTGGGCCAGGCGATTCGCGGCCACTGTTCCGGGTGAACGTTCGCAGCCGACTCGGGCGCGGCCACTGCCGGTGCCGCAAGCGGGGTAGTGGGCGCGAAACAGGCCGTGAGAGCCATCATGCAGGCCATGGCGGCCTTGGGGCCGGCAAGGTGCGAAATCCGCTTCATTCCTTGGCTTTCCTCTCCGTTTCCCGTCTCTGGTTGACCATGTCGGGATACTTTAATAATGAAGGATGGTGATATAAAATGAATGACAACGTTGACAATACGGACAAGATGATCGTATTTCAACCGTGCCACACGCTTCCGGCCAAATCTGCATCGCAGAACGGCCGGACAACCGGAAAGGCGGCGAGACCCCGTTGAAAGCGGGGCTCGCCGCTCAACTTGCAAGGGGAGAGACCATGACTGATCGTTTCGTGCGTCCACGGACGCTGTTGTCCAAGACGGGGCTTATGGGCGCAGCGTCGATCGTGGCGCTGCTGGCCGCAGGCAACGCCGCCGCGCAGGCTGCACCGCAGCAGACCGCGCAGGCTGATGCCACTGCAGCCGATGACGGCGCCGCGCCGATCGTCGTCACCGGCTTCCGCCAGTCTCTGGCCGCCGCGCTTGATGCCAAGCGCAATTCCAATCTCATTCTCGAATCGGTGAGCGCTGAGGACATCGGCAAGTTCCCCGATCAGAACATCACCGAATCGCTGCAGCGCCTGCCTGGCATCCAGATCGACCGCGAAAACGGCCAGGGTACCAAGGTGCGCATCCGCGGCCTCGAGCAGAACCTCACCGTGCTCAACGGCGAGCTGTTCGTGACGGGCCAGGAAGTGTTCAAGGTCGGCGAAGGCAACTTCACCCGCACCGACAGCCTTGAAAGCGTGCCATCCGAACTCATCGGCGGTGTCGAGGTGTTCAAGTCGCCCAACGCCTCGCTGCTCGAAGGTGGCCTTGGCGGTATCGTCAACCTGAAGACCCGCAATCCGCTCGATCTCAAGAACGGCCTGACCGTCGCGGGCAACGCGCGGCTCAACAAGGCCAACGGCATCGACGGTTGGAAGCCGACCGGCGCTGTGGTCGCGAGCTACAACTTCAACGACAAGTTCGGCATCATCGTCTCGGGCAGCTACAGCAAGACGAACGCCCACTTCGACATTCTGGGCGGCGAGAACCGCGGCAACTGGGCCTTCGGCGCCGGCCGCCGCGATACCGCCACGGTGCCGACCAACTATTACGCGCCAGAATACCGCTATCTGACCGACCGCGACCAGTACCGCACGCGCTGGGGTGTCTCGGTGGGGCTTGCTTATCGTCCGACCGACACCTTGAGCCTCGACCTTCAGTATTTCCACTCCGATCTCAAGGTGGACACGCGCGAAGGCTCGGTGAAGTTCCCGTTCGGCCAGGGCGAATCGCTCGGTCTGCTGCCCGGTTACAAGATCAACAGCAACGGCGTCCTTGAAAGCGGCACGGTGCGGGCGCAGTCGGCCGAGGCGATCTCGGTGGTCGACGAGTCCAACATCAAGTCAGACAACGTGCAGTTCGGCACCAAGTTCGACAACGGCTCGAACTTCCGCGCCAATGTCGAGGCGACCTATTCAAACGGTTCGCTGTTCCGCGATGTGGCCAACAACGACGTGCGCTTCACCAAGTACACGGTGCGGCAGGGCGCAGTCGGCGGTGCGCTGCAGAACGGTGTTGCGCTCAACAGCGCGGCGCCTGCCACCTTCGACTTCACCTACAGCAACGGCGAACTGCCGCGCTTCGGCATTGCGCCGGGCAGCCCGCAGGACCTGTTCAGCAACCCGGCTTACGGCTTCTTCAAATCGCACTGGGCCTTCGGCGACCGCTCGAAGATCAAGGGCCACTCGATCCGCACCGATCTTGCCTGGGATGTCGATCCTTCGGAGAAAGGCAAGATCACGCTGAGCGCCGGCTTCCGCTATGGCCAGCGCACGGTGGACTTCACCTCGGGCCGTTATCTGGCCGATTATTCGGGCAAGGGCGAGATCGACGCGACCAAGATCCCGCTCGCCGAACGCGATCCGACCTTCAACTACAACTATACGCCCTATGGCTACTTCCAGGACGGCGCGATCGGCTACAAGATCTGCGACCTTCCGGAAGCGAACAAGCCGGCGGCGTTCAAGGGTTGCAGCCGCTTTGGCAATTCGCCGGCGCTGATCACGCCCTACGATACCTTCACGAGCAGTTCGGGCCGCGTCGAGACGCTGGTCAATCCCAACATTCCGGGCGGCAAGGCGCTGATCCAGAACCGCGCGCAGATGGTGAATGCGCTCAAGTGGATCCAGAACCTCTACCCCTCGACGCCGTTCAGCTTCTTCGAGGATCCGCTGCAGACCTTCTTCGTGAAGGAAGAGACCAAGACCGGTTACGTGATGGCCGACATCGGCGGCAAGGATGACAGCTTCCATGTCAACGTGGGCCTGCGCATTGTCGATACCAAGCTGAAGGTGGACCAGAACCAGGGCACCGCGAACCCGACGTACTGGGGCACGGACAGCTGGAACGGCGTGGTCAAGGACTTCGACACCTCGAGCGTCGAGCGGTCCTACACCGACTTCCTGCCGAGCGTGAACGTGGTCGTCGATGCGACGCAGGACATCAAGGTGCGCGCCTCGGCCGCCCGCGTGACTTCGCGCCAGCCGCTGTTCGATCTCGGCCGCGGGTTCGCGACCGATTTCACCCGCGATGCGGCGACCGACAAGTTCCTGTTCACCAGCGGCAGCCGCGGCAACGCGACGCTCGATCCGTTCCGCGCCTACCAGTTCGATCTGGGCGTCGAATACTACTTCGGCCGGCAGGGTCTGCTTTCGGCCGGCGTGTTCTGGAAGGAAGTCGACAGCTTCGTCGTGACGCAGACCGTGCCGGTCTTCGTCAACGACCAGGGCGGCGGGCGTGTCGGTCCGGTGTCGCAGCCGGTCAACGGAAAGGGCGGCCGGGTCAAGGGCTTCGAACTGGCGGCGCAGTATGCCTTCCCGTTCGGTCTCGGCTTCACCGCGAACTACACGTTCTCGGATACGAGCACCGAGTTCAGCAACGACTTCGAGACGGGTCTGCCGCTGCCGGGCGTTTCCAAGCACTCGTTCAACGGGCAGGTCTACTTCGAGAAGAGCGGGTTCGCGGCGCGTGCCTCGTACTCTTGGCGCTCGAAGTCGTACCTCGGCAACTTCGGATTTGGTGATGGCGGCGTGACGCGCACGCTCGGCATCTACCAGAAGCCCTATGGCCAGCTCGACGGACAGATTTCCTACCAGGTGACGCCGAACTTCAACGTGTTCCTCGAAGGCATCAACCTGAACAAGGAAAACACCAAGACCTACCTGCAGTTCCCCGAACTGCCGTTCCGATATGAATCGGGCTCGCGCCGCATCTTCGCGGGCGTGAAGTTCAACTTCTGACGGATTGCTCCACCTCCCTCGGAGCCTCTTGGGGGGAGGGCCTTCGCGGGCCTTCCCCCCTTTCTTGTCCGGCGGGCCGCGTGAGGCCTTGTTTCGAGGCCGGATGACCGCCAGCATCGAACCGGACCCATGATGACCCCTGAACCCTTGCGCTCCATTCTGATTGTCGGCGGCGGCACGGCGGGCTGGTCTGCAGCGGCGCTGCTTTCCGCGGTGCTCGCGCCGTCTGGCTGCAGGATCACGCTGATCGAATCGAGCGACGTGCCCACTGTCGGTGTGGGCGAGGCGACGATCCCGCCGATCTTCGAGTTTCTTGCCCATTGCGGCATCGATGAAATTGATTTTATTCGTCATTGCCAGGCAACGTTCAAGCTGGCGATCCGCTTTGACGACTGGCTCGAGCGCGGCCATTCCTACTGGCACCCGTTCGGCAACCTGGGCGTGACGATCAACCAGCGGCCGTTTCACCACTACTGGTGGAAGAACAAGGCGGCGGGCCACGGTGAAAGCATGGCCGATCTGTGCCCGGCTATCGCGCTGGCGGAGGACGGCAAGTTCGCGTTCCCGCCGCCGGACGGGAGCTATCCGGGTGGGGCGCTCAACTACGCGCTGCATTTCGATGCGGGACTTGTGGCGGAGTACTTGCGGAGGCATTCCACCGCGCGCGGGGTGAAGCATGTGGACGCCCGGATCGCGGGCTGCGAGATGGCCGAAGACGGCGCGATTGCTGCGGTCCGGCTCGAGGATGGGCGGCGCGTCGAGGCCGATTTCTTCATCGATTGCTCCGGCTTTCGCGGGCTGCTGATCGAGGAGGCGCTCCACGCCGGCTACGAGGATTGGACGAGGTGGCTGCCCTGCGACCGCGCGGTGGCGATGCCGACGGCGACCGTGGGGCCGCCCGCGCCCTACACGATCTCCGCAGCGCACGAGGCAGGCTGGCGCTGGCGCATCCCGCTGCAATCGCGGGTGGGCAATGGCTATGTCTATTCGAGCCGGTTCATCAGCGACGACATGGCGGCCGAGACGCTGCGCATTGCGGCATCGGGAGAGGGCAAGGGCGAGGCACTGGCCGAGCCGCGCTTCCTGCGCTTCACCGCAGGGCACCGCAAGGCGATGTGGGTGAAAAACTGCCTCGCCGTCGGGCTTTCGAGCGGGTTTCTGGAACCGCTGGAATCGACGAGCATTCATCTCATTCACACCGCGCTCAACCGGCTGCTCGATTTTTTCCCGGACTGGACCTGCGATCCTGCGCTGGCGGCGGCGTATAACCGTGAGGCGGCGGATGAGTATGCGCATATCCGCGATTTCCTGTTGCTGCATTATGTGCCCAACCGGCGGCACGGCGAGCCGTTCTGGGACGAGGTGCGCTCCAATCCGCTGCCGGACAGTCTGGCCGCCAAGCTCGAGCTGTTCCGCCGGACAGGGCGCATCGTCTCGCGGCGGCGTGAACTGTTTGCCGATATCAGCTGGTTCTTCGTGGGCGCTGGCATGGGCATCGTGCCGGACGCGCTTGATCCGCTGGCCGATGCGGCCGATTTCGGCGAGGTGCGGCGCGTGATCGGGCAGATCAGCGAGGTCATGGGCCGCTATCGCCGTGCGGCGCCCACGCATCAGGACATGCTGGCGCGGCTGCTTGATCCTGCACTCAAAGGTCGGCCCAACTTCAAGCAGACCTGGGGTGGTTCTGCGGGGGGCGGCGCATGATCGCAGGGCTTGAACTCGGCGGCACCAAGTGCGTGGCCACGCTGGCTGATGGCGCCGAGGTGATCGATCAGCACCGCGTGCCGACGCGCGATGCGCAGTCCACGGTTGGCGATCTGGTTGCGATCCTCGATCGATGGATGGCAGCATACGGCGTGGAGGCCATCGGCGTGGCTGCCTTCGGGCCGATCCGTACCGACCGGACTGCGGCCGATTTCGGCACTTTCCTCGCGACGCCCAAGCCGGGCTGGCAGGGCTTCGGCCTCGCCGCGCATTTGAAGGATCGCTACCACCTGCCGGTCGGGCTCGACAGCGACGTGAACGGCGCGGCACTGGCGGAAGGCCGCTGGGGCGGCGCGGTCGGCATGGCGAATCACGCCTATGTCACGGTCGGCACCGGGGTCGGCGTGGGGCTGGTCGTGGGCGGACGGACGATGGCAGGCCGCGCACACAGTGAAATGGGGCATGTTTTCGTCGACCGCCTGCCGGGCGACGATGCGCCTGGCACATGCCCGTTTCACGGCGGCTGCGTGGAGGGCTTGATCGCCGGACCGGCCCTCGCGGCGAGGTCCGGCGTGGCCGGGGAGGCACTGGACGAATTGCATCCGATATGGAATCCATTCGTCCATGTTCTTGCACGGCTCGTCCATACCATCGTGCTCACCGGGGCACCCGAGCGCGTCGCGCTGGGCGGCGGCGTGCTGACCGGCCGGCCCGAACTCGTGGCGCGGGTTGATGCGGCCGTGCGGGCAAGCCTGGGCGGCTATGCGCAGGCGGCTTTCAGCGTCGGCGCGCCGGTGCTGGGTGATCAGGCCGGGCCGATGGGAGCGGTGGCGATCGCACTCGATGTGCTGGAGGGCGCTGGATCGTGAATCTGGGCCTGCCGCGCAGCGGCTATCGCGGCGCGACCATCGAGGACGCTGGCGCACACAACACGCGTATCGTGCTGCGCGCCATCCGCGCCCAAGGCACGCTGACCAAGGCGGAACTGGCGCGGCAGACCGGCCTTGCCCATCCCACCGTCACCAATATCACCCGGCGCCTGATGGAGCGCGGGCTGCTGCGCACCGCGGGCATGCAGCGCGGCGGGCGCGGACAGCCGGCGACGCGGCTCGTAATCAATGCCGAGGGCGCGCATGCCATCGGTCTGAATGTAGACCGCGATCATATCACGATGGTGCTCGCCGATTTTGCCGGGACGGTGAAGGCGCGGCTCGATCAGGAAATTGCCTTTGCGCTGCCCGAACAGGTGCGCAGCTTCTATCGCCGCAATCTTGAAAAGCTGCTGGCAATGGCGGGTGTGGAGGCCGAAGCGATCACCGGGATTGGTCTCGCGCTGCCCGATGGCCTCGGCGTGATCGATCTGCCGGGGATGCCGGGGGACTATGCGCAGTGGTCCGCCACAAACCTCGAGGCACTGTTTGCCGAACCGCTGGGCAAGCCCATCTTCATCGAGAACGACGCTGCCGCCGCCGCCATCGGCGAGATGCAGTTCGGGCGCGGGCAGAAGGAGGCGAGCTTCTTTTATGTGCTGATCAGCTATGGCCTTGGCGGCGGGCTGGTCGTGGGCGGGCAATATGACCGCGGTGCGGACGGGCGGAGCGGCGAGATCGGCTTCATGTCCGTGCCGGGAGAAGGCGGAACCATGGTGCCGCTGCAGTCCATCGTCTCGATCGCCGGTCTCAACCGGCGGCTGACGCAGGCGGGCCGATCACCCTTCGCGCATGGCGAGGCGATCTCCGGCGACGCGGCGCTGCAGCGCATCCATGATGAGTGGATCGAGGAATGCGCGCGCGCAATGGTGCAGCCGCTGGTGGCGGTAAACCTGCTGATCAATCCGGGCGTGGTGCTGGTGGGCGGGCGGCTGCCAATGCCGCTGCTAGAACGCCTGACGCAGCGGACCAACCTCTTCCTGCGCAGCGGCGGGCGCGATTGCCCGGCGATTGCACCGGTCATGCCTGCCGCGCTGGCCGAAGATGCCTCGGCGGTGGGCGCGGCGCTGCTTTCGTTCGACGACCTCGCGCTGGTGGCCGAGGCTGTTTCCTGAACCCGCCCCATACGAACTTCGTCATTGCGAGCGCAGCGAAGCAATCCAGAGCGTAACGCGCGATCGCTCTGGATTGCTTCGCTACGCTCGCAATGACAAGTGAGGGGTGAAGGGAGGCCTGTTCAGCCAGCCCGCGGCGGGGCGGTGCTGCGGCGGATCAGCAGCTCGTGGGCAAGGTGGATGTCACCGCCTTCGGGCTCGCCCTTAAGCACATGGAGCAGCATGTCCATCGCGCGGTAGGCCATGTCCTCGACCGGCTGGCGGATCGTCGTGAGCGGCGGCCAGACGACACGGGATATATCTGAATCGTCGAAGCCGACGACCGAGAGATCCTCCGGCACATGGAGCCCGCATTCGCGCGCGGCGGCGACGGTAGCGGCGGCCATGTCGTCGTTCTGGGCGAGGATGGCGGTCGGCGGCGGATCGAGCGCAAGCAGGCGGCGCGCGGCGGCAAGGCCGGAATCGAAGGTGAACAGCCCGGACTCGATGAGTTCCGGATGCAGCGTAATGCCCGCCTTCGCCAGCGCCTGCATCGTGCCGACCAGGCGCGCATCGGAAGCGGCGTGGCTGGGGTCGCCCTTGATCACGCCGATGCGCTTGTGGCCGAGCGAAACGATATGCTCGGCCGCTTCCTGCGCGGCGGCGACATCGTCCATTGCGACCGAGGGGCCATTGCCAAGGAGGCGCGTGGGCGAGATGCGCGCAAACGGCATCCCGGCCTCGCGCAGTTCGGCCATGAGGCCGGCATGATCGGAAGCCGGCGGGGCCAACAGCACGGCGTCGAGCGCGGCAGAGCGCAGCAGGGCGATGATCTCGTCCTCGCGCTCGGTGACGGATTCAACCGGCAGCACGACAAGGCGGAAGCGCTCGCCATGCAGTCGCTCGAGCGCGCCCTTCTGCAGTTCGACGACGTAAGAGGGACTTGGCTTTTCGTAGACAAGGCCGATGAGATAGGAGCGGCTGCGCACGAGGCCTTGTGCCGCGACATTGGGATGATAGCGCAGCGCGCGCATCGCCTCGCGCACGCGGGTTTTCACCGCTTCGGTTACGTGAGGTTCGTTGTTGACGACGCGGCTGACCGTCTTCGCCGAAACCTCGGCCATGCGCGCAACGTCGACAATGGTGGCCCGCTTGGGTCTGCTCATAGGTGTGGGGCCGCCTCGTGGTGGGAACGTTTCCCTGATCCTACACCCGGGCGGCCCGGAAATGCTAGGCCTTCACGACCTCCTGATCGATCTGGCCGAAGGGCGCGCGGCCAGTGCTGCCAACCGCCGTCATTCGCACGGTATCGCCGAAGGCCAGGAACGGGGTCTGCGGCGCGCCGTGGGCGATGATCTCGATCGCGCGGATTTCCGAAATGCAGCTGGACCCGACCTCGGCATAATTGGCGTTCGAGACGGTGCCTGAGCCGATCACCGTTCCGGCGACAAGATCGCGGGTGAGTGCGGCGTGTGCGACGAGTTCGTGGAACCCGAAGGCCATCGCGGCGCCGTTGGCGCGGCCGACCTCGCGGCCATTCCAGTCGATGATGAGATCGAGACCAACGCGGCCGTCCTTCCATGCCTCGCCCAGTTCATCGGGCGTGACGGCAAAGGGGGCCATCGAGCACGCAGGTTTGGCCTGGACCCAGCCGAAGCCGGTTTTCATTTCGATGGGCGCAATGGCGCGCAACGACCAGTCGTTGATCTGGACGATGAGGCGGATGTGCTTCAGCGCATCGGCGGCGCTGGTGCCCATCGGCACGGCATCGACCACCACGCCGAACTCGCCTTCGAAATCGATGCCGTGCTCCATCGCGGGGAAGGGCACGGGATCGGCCGGGCCGTAGAACCGGTCGGAGAGGCCCTGGTACATCAGCGGGCGCTCGTTGCCGAGCGGGTCATGATTGAACGCGATCGCCATGAGATCGCCGTGTGTGGTGAATGCCGAGCCATCGAGCCATTGCCAGCTTCGCGGCATCGGCGCGGCGAACTCCACGTCGTCGGTCGGTTCGCCTTCGCCGGCTTCGAGGCGGGCTTCGGCGGCGGCGAGCCGGGCCTGCGTCGCGGCCCAGTCTTCCATCGCGCCGAGCAGGTTGCCACCGACGCGGAGTGCGCGGGTGCCGTCCGCCGAGACCAGCGCGAGCGCTCCATCGGGCGAACCATCGCGAATTGTGGCGAGCCTCATGCCTTGAGCTCGGGCGCGAATTCGCCGTCGATCAGCACGAAGACGATGCGGCAGTTCCTGTCGCTGCGGTTGGCCCAGCCGTGGTTGGTGCCGCGCTGGATCACGATGTCGCCGGGGTAAACGGTCGTTTCGCCTTCATCCATGATCAGCACGAGTTCGCCTTCGATGACGATGCCGTAATCGATGGTTTCAGTGCGGTGCATCAGGGCGTGGCGCGCGCCTTCCTTGGACGCGTTGGAAGCGTGGCCAGCGCCGATTTCGGCGAAGTGTGCGGCAGCTTCTTCCGGCGACATGTTGCGAATGCCATCGCCTTCGGGCGGAATATCGAGCACGCGGATGCGGGTGCCGTTCTTCGGGGGTGCCAGGACGATGCCGGCCTCGGCGGGTTCGCCAGAGGCTGCGTCGATGGGCGCGGGCGTGGCCTGCGTGTTCCACACTTCATGAAACATCGGCCCGATCGCACCGCCAACCTGCTGGACGCGGGGAGGGGCACCGTCTTCCTGGATGATCGCGCGGCCCCCGGCATCGTGGCCGGTGACAATGCGGCGCACTGGTTTCATGTCCATATAATCTCCCGCGATGGTTATCTATCTGATTGACAGATAGGTTTAATTCTATTCCAATTGATAATGCCGATATTGTGATACCCGGTCAATCCGCGACAGGCTTGCGCTCGGCGGCGAACAGCGTGGCGGGCAGGCGCGAAACAGCGAGGACCGCGACGGCAAGCAGCGCCGCGACCATGATCGCCCCGGGGACCAAACCGGCGAGGCGCGCGGCGGCATCGTTTCCGCCGACTGCAAAATAGGCCGAACCGACCAGTGCAATGCCGAGGGCGCCGCCCAGTTGCTGCGCTGTGCGCATCGTGGCGCTGGCAGTGCCAGCGTGGGTGCGCGGGACTTCGGAAACGACGATGGGGCCGAGCGGCCCCGAGAGGGTGCCGAAGCCGATCCCGGCCAGCGCCAGCGTGGCGATCAGGACCGGCCCGCCCTCGACCGCTGCATGGATCAGCGCGAGGGTGCTGACGATGCCGCCCGCCATCAGCAGGCCTCCCGCCATCGGCAGTCGCCGTCCGAACCGGGGCAGCAGGCGCGGGACGATGAGGCCGACCGCGATCATCACACCAAGTCCGAAGGGTATGTGGATCAGCGCGGTCTGGAGCGGGCTGAGCGCTAGGCCCTGCTGGAGCGCAACGGCGAAGATCATCAGAAAGCCAACCGAGCCGCTGTTGAATGCCATTGCGGCCATGACGCCCCAGCGGAAGGTGGGGAGCGCAAACAGGCTCGGCTCGATCATCGCCGGAAGCCCGGCCGCGCGGCGGGTGCTCGCGCGGTGCCAGCCAAGCCCTACTCCAGCGATCCCGCCAACGAGGATCGAGGCGGCCTGGGCGAGGGGCATATCCTCGTGCGATTGGATCAGCGCAAGGAGGATCATGCCGAAGCCAGCGGCGAAGAGCGCGGCGCCGGCAAGATCAATTGCGAGGCCGTGGTGCTCCTCGCCGGTGCGCGGCAGCGTGATGCGGCCCATGGTGAGCGCGAACAGGCCGACCGGCAAGTTGATCAGGAAGATCAGGCGCCAGCCGAGTCCGAAGAGATCAAGCTCGATCAGGAAGCCGCCTAGAATCGGGCCGATGATCGCGGCAAGGCCAATGATCATGCCGAAAAAAGCAAGGCGCTTCACGCGTTCGAGCGGGGTATAGAGCAGCTGGACGATGGCCATGGTCTGCGGCCCCATCATTGCGCCCGCCGCGCCTTGCAGCACGCGGGCCAGGACGAGGACGCCCGCCGAAGGGGCAAGGCCGCACAGCGCCGAGGCGGCGACAAAGCCTGCCACGCCCAGAAGGAACAGACGGCGGTGGCCGAAGGCATCGCCCAGCCGCCCGCCGAGCAAGAGCAGCGAGCCGAGTGTGAGCAGATAGCCCGCGACGATCCACTGCATCGCGGAAGGTGATGCGCCAAGGCCGGTGCGGATCGCCGGCAGCGCCGTATTGACGATGGTGGTGTCCGCGACTTCGAGGACTACAGCCGTCAGCACGGTGAAGAAGGCCAGGGCGCGCTGCCGGTCATCAAGTTCGTGCGGCAGCTTGCTGCCTGTGGCGAGGGCCGGGGCTGCCGGTTGCGCTGTCATGAGCTCTTTTTTCCGATGTTCTGGCCGCCGCTGTCCAGCGGATAATAGGTGCCGGGCGGAGCTGCTCGGCAAAATTAAAATCTAGCTTCTATTATGATCACATGTCGCCTATGGTCAAGCGCACGGCGCAGGGTAACAAGGGAACCACAGCCCGCCACGCGCAGATAAGTTGTTTGGGGAGAATACCTTGGCAAGCACACCCACGGCCGGGCGCATGGCTGGGCAGCAAGCGGGTCTGGCACAGGGCCTGACGGTCATCATCGCTGGATTCCTGCCGATTCTGGCCATTGTGACGATGTTTCCAGCGATCCCGGCGATCATCGGTCATTTTGCTCCGACTGATCCGACCGCGCCGACCAAAGTACCTTCGATGGTCACCGCGCCGGGGCTGACGATTGCGCTCGTTGCGCTGTTTGCCGGGCTGATGGTCGACCGCTTCGGGCGGCGTACATTGCTGCTTGTGTCGACGTTCTTCTACGGATTGATCGGTGCAGCGCCGTTCTTCCTCGAGAATCTCGATACGATCTACGGCTCGCGCCTCCTGCTGGGCCTGTGCGAAGCGGTGATCCTCACCACGGTCAACACGCTGATCGCCGATTACTGGCCCGATGAGGGCCGCCGCAAGTGGCTGGCGCTGCAGGGCCTCGTCGGCCCGGCGCTCTCCTCGATCATGATCTTCTTTGCCGGCACGATGACGGCGTGGCGCTGGAACGGAATTTTCCTGCTCTACCTCCTTGCCATTCCGATCTGGGCGGCGATGGTGCGCTGGATGTTCGAGCCTTCGAGCGATGCCAGCGCGCGCATGATGCTGGGTATGGACGAGAAGGAAACCGATGGCTTCCCGTGGCGCGCGATGCTCGGGATTGCCGGGCTGACGCTGTTCTCCTCGGCGATCTACTATGTCTTCATCGTCAACGGCGCGACCGTGTGGCAAGAGCTTGGCGTCACCGATCCGCAGAGCATCGGCCAGATCACCGCACTCCCGACGCTGTTCATCCTTGTCGGCGCGACGCTGTTCTGGTGGCTGGGCGCGAAGGGTCTTGGCTCGCCGGCGCTGATCGCGATCTTCCTTGGCTTCCTCGGCGCGGGCCTTGCCGCGATGGGGCTGGCGCATGACTGGAAGGGCATGATCCTCGGCATGGCGCTGCAGCAGACGGGCGCGGGCATGGCGATCCCGACGCTGATCGCCTGGGCGCAGAGCCAGCTGCCGTTCCAGCACCGCGGCCGCGGCATGGGTATCTGGACGGCGACGTTCTTCTTCGGCCAGTTTTCCTCGCCGCTGCTGGTCAGTGTGCTGCGCGGCGCGCTGGGCACGATGCAGGGTGCATTCCTTGTTGCCGGTATCGTCAGCGCAGCGGGCGCGATCGTGCTGTTGGTGCTGCTTTCACGCGGTGGTGAAAAGGGACTGTCCGCATGAGGCGTATGCTTGCCGCCGCGCTGCTGGGTTGGACGGCGCTGGGCGCGAGCGCCCATGCCCAGATGGAGATCGCCCGCACCACAATACCCGCGCCGCCGCAGCCGGGCGTGATCGCTCTGTCGACGGCAGGGTGCGATCCTGCCAGCGAGGTATGGCATCCTGACGGTGGAAAGCCCGCGGTGCGTAATGTGACGTGCCCCACGTTGCAGCCTTTCCTGCCCGGAAGCGGGGCGACCGGTGCGGCAGTGATCGTGGCGCCGGGTGGCGGTTTCCTGGGCCTCGCCATCGACAAGGAAGGCTACCAGATCGCAAAGTGGCTGGCGGACCATGGTGTCGCCGCCTTCGTGCTCAAGTACCGCACGCTGCCGACACCGAAGGATCAGGGCGTGTTTGTGGACGAGCTTACCAAGCTGGTCCACGGCCAGCCTTCGGGGATGAAGCTGCCGGACGATACGCCCGACATCGCGCGCGAGGATGGGCTGGCGGCGCTGCGGCTGGTGCGCGCCAATGCGGCCAGGTACGGCGTTGATCCGGCGCGGCTGGGTTTCATGGGCTTTTCGGCAGGCGGGTTCCTCAGCCGCACGATGGTGCTCGCGGACAAGGCCGACCGACCCGCCTTCACCGCACCGATCTATCCGAACATGGCGCCGCTTGCCGTCCCGGCCGATGCGCCGCCGATGTTCGTCGCCATCGCCGAGGACGATTTCCTTCTGGCGCGCGAGAAGGGCTTCCCGCTGATAGAGAGCTACCGCGCGGCGGGACGCCCGATCGAGTTCCATCTGTTCCCTAGCGGCGGGCACGGTTTCGGCATTGGCCAGCCGGGTACCCCCGAAGAGGGCTGGATCAATCTGCTCTACATGTGGCTCGGTACATCGGGCTTTCTGACGAAGGCGCGCTGAGCGCCTAGACGTAGAGAGTCGTGTCCTCTGCCTTGCGCATCTGCATCAGCGCGCGGCGGGCACGGATTGCGCCGGCATCGGTCTTGAGGATCGCGGGGCGCGCTTCCCAGAAGTCCTGATCACCCAGAGCGCGCTGGGCAGCTTCGATCATCGGCTCGTCTTCTTCGGTGAACACGCGGCGGGCCATTTCGGCGGCTTGTTCGTTGTCTTCGTGATCGTAGAAATAGTGCGACGAGGTTTCGGTCTCGGGCGTGATGATGTGCGGGTTGATCATGGGCGGGACGATCAGATCCGCGCGCTGTGTCCCCGATTTGGCGAGGCCAACGGTGAGAGCCATCGCGGCTGGTGCATGCCAGCGCATATGCAGCCACTGATCGATTTTCGCGCCTTGCTCGAGCATGGGCTTCGACCATTCGGGCGGCTCTGCGCAGGTCATGTCCCAATTGTTCCAGATCGCGCCGCCGGCTGTGTTGTCGTCATCGTGGCGGACGGTCTGCTCGCCGTGGAAGATCGAACCGTTGACGCCGAAGGTCTCGACGTGGAGGAACTCGGCGTGGGTCAGGTCCATCAAGTTGTCGGTGATGAGCTCGTAGTTGCCCTCGATGCGCAAGACACCGCGGTGCATGCCGCGGTCCTCGTCAAGGAAGCCGAAATCGGGGATTCTTGCCGGGTCCGCCAGCGCCGGATCGCCCGGCCAGAACCACAAGCCGCGATGCTTCTCCACGATGGGCATTGCAGGCGCAGTGACATGAGCCGGCGGATCGCCGGGGAAGGGCGAGTGGACACAGGAGCCCTGTCCATCGAAGCCGAGGCCGTGGTAGGCACACTGGACGGTATCGCCCATGCGCTTGCCCATCGAAAGCGGCACGAAGCGGTGCGGGCATCGGTCGGCGATCATCGCGTAAGTGCCATCGGCCTTGCGCCACATCAGCCAGGGTTTGCCGAGCAGGGTGCGCGAGAGCAGCGCCTCGCCCTCGATCTCGTCGGCCCAGGCGGCCATGTACCAGACGTTCTTCACATAGGCGGTCATATTGCACTCGACTTGAGGAGGGAGACGGCGTGCGCGGCAGCTCGCGCGGTCAGCGCCATGTAGGTCAGCGAAGGGTTCTGGCTGGCGCTGGAAGCCATTTGCGCGCCGTCGGTCACGAAGAGATTGGCGACGTCATGCGCCTGGCTCCACTTGTTGAGCACCGAGGTCGCGGGATCGAGCCCCATGCGCGCGCCGCCCATTTCGTGGATCGCGGTGCCGCCGGGGCCGGGGCGGTCGAAGCCAAACATGACCTGTCCGCCTGCCTTGGTGAGCATTTCGGTCGCATCAGCCTTGGCCTGGGCGAGCGCGGCGTGTTCCTCTGCTCCGAAGGCGAATTCGATGTGCAACTGAGGGATGCCGTTGCTGTCGGTCTTCGTGCGGTCAAGCGTGAGGCGGTTGGTGGCGCGGGGGACGCAATCGGCAAAGCCGACGAGAACCATGCGCCATGGGCCAGGCTTCCGAAGGCTGTTCTTGTAGTCCTTGCCGATGCCCGCCGCTCTCTTGCCGGCGGTCCATGTCGATTGCAGCGCGCCGCCCTGAAACGAGAAGCCGCGGGTGTGGCCCACACCGTCCATGGTTTCCATGTTGCGATAGCGCGGGATCACCGCACCGGTGGGGCGGTTGCCGAAGCTGGTCCACTGCTCGAAGCCGGGCATGATCGCGGCGGCGGAAAGCGTGTTGGCGTGGTCCATGATGTGGGTGCCGAGCACGCCGCTGCTGTTGGCGAGACCGTTAGGCATGGCCTCGCTGGCGGAATTGAGCAGCAGGTGGACCGAGTTGAAGGCGCCGGCATTGAGGAAGACCATCCGGGCGGTGGCCTGATGTCGCGTCTTCGTCTTGCTATCCACCCAGCGCACGCCCGTCACCCGGCGGGTCGCTGGATCGTAGTCGACATGCTCGACGGCAGCATCGGTGATCAGCGTGAGGTTGCCGGTGGCCTGCGCCGCCGGGAGCGTGCTTGATTGCGTCGAAAAGTAGGCACCGTAGGAGCAGCCGCGCGCGCAGATCGAGCGGCTCTGGCACAGGCCCCGGCCATCCTTTTCTGCCGTGAGATTGGCGGTGCGGCCAATCGTGAGGCGGCGTTCGGGCCAGGTGGCCATGATCCGTTCGCGCGCAGCCTGTTCGACCACGTTGAGCGCGAATGGAGGCTGGAACTTGCCATCGGGCAGTTGCGGCAGGCCTTCCGCCGCGCCCGCGACGCCGATGAACTCTTCCACCTTGTCATACCACGGGGCGAGATCGGCGTAGCGGATCGGCCAATCGGTGCCGTGGCCGTCGCGCTTGTTGGCGCCGAAGTCGTAGTCCGACCAGCGGTAGCACTGGCGGCCCCAGGTGAGCGAGCGGCCGCCGAGCTGGTAGCTGCGGAACCACGTGAAGGCGGTGTCTGCGCCCGTCTGATAAGGGTTCTCGGCATCGTTCACGAAGTGGCCCTGCGTGAACTCGGTGAAGTGGCGGTTGAGGCTTTGCACCGCATAGTCGCGGGCGTAGAGCTCGGCATCGCCTTCGCCGCGAAACGGCATGTCCCACGGGGCCTTCACTTCAGTCTCGTAATCGACCTGATGCTCGATCTTGCGGCCGCGTTCGAGCAGCAGGACCTTGAGGCCGGCCTCGGTCAGTTCCTTGGCCGCCCAGCCGCCGGTGATGCCGGAGCCGACGACGATCACGTCAAAGTTCATGTTCTCGTCCATCAGCCGAAGTCCACCGCTGTCCAGTCGCTGGAATAGGCGCGCGTTTCAGGGGCGACGGGCACCTTGGGATCGAACCGGCCGGGGACCAGTTCGTAATTGAGTTCCTTCGATCCGCCGATCTCGCTGGTGTAGTAACCGGTGAGGATCAGGCCCTTGATCGCGCGCCACGGGGCGGCGGCAGCATCGCCCTTGTAGGCGGCGGCATCGAGTGCGGCGAGCTGCCCGTGGCGGCGGTCGGCGGGCAGGGTGAGCCAGTTCGGCTTCAGCGTTGCCTCCAGCCATGCGGCATGATCGAGGCTGCCATCGGCACGCAGGAAGGGTGCAAAGGCGGGATTGGCGGTGGGTGGTTTGCGCGTACCTTCGAGGCCGTGGGCGAGCGCGACGAGAACGAAATCGCCAGCGCCGACGGTGCCAGCGCCCGGCGTACCGGTCGACGGGATCACGTGATCAGCGACCATGCGCATCAACTTGCGGCGGCGGGGGGAGGGGGCATCCTTCGGGTCGAGCTTGCCGAGCACCGCAGCGCCTCCCGGCACAGCGGCCTGGACAGCGACGAGGGCGGCTGCGCCAAGGAAGTGGCGTCTGCTCCAGCCGGTCATTCGGCAATTCCCATCAGGCGGCGATTGAGTGCGCGGTCGGCGCCGCCTGCGGCAAAATCGTCGAAGGCGTGGTCGGTCACCGTGATGATGTGCCGTGCAATGAAGGGCGCGCCTTCCGCAGCGCCAACTTCGGGGTGCTTCAGCGCGCATTCCCATTCGAGCACGGCCCATCCGGCAAAATCGTTGGCGGCCATCTTGCTGAAGATCGCGCCGAAATCGGTCTGGCCGTCACCCAGCGAGCGGAAGCGACCGGGGCGGTCGACCCAGCCTTGATAGCCGCCGTAGACGCCCGAGCGGCCATTGGGGCGGAATTCGGCGTCCTTCACGTGGAAGCATTTGATGCGTTCGCGGTAGATGTCGATGAACTGCAGGTAATCGAGGCATTGCAGCACGAAGTGGCTGGGATCGTAGAGAATGTTGGCGCGCGGGTGATTGCCGACAGCTTCGAGAAAGCGCTCGAAGGTGACGCCGTCGTGGAGGTCCTCGCCGGGGTGGATTTCATAGGCAGCATCGACGCCATTGTCCTCGAACACATCGAGGATAGGCTTCCAGCGGCGGGCAAGCTCGGCGAAGGCATCCTCGACGAGGCCGGCGGGACGGGCGGGCCAGGGGTAGAAGTACGGCCAGGCGAGCGCGCCGGAGAATGTGGCGTGCGCGGTGAGGCCAAGGCGGCGGCTGGCGATGGCGGCATTCTTGACCTGTTGCACCGCCCATGCCTGCCGCGCTGCGGGATTGCCGTGGACCTGGGCGGGCGCGAAGCCATCAAACTGCGCATCGAATGCAGGG
Organism: Novosphingobium sp.; assembly: GCF_027489515.1. Classification (GTDB taxonomy): domain Bacteria; phylum Pseudomonadota; class Alphaproteobacteria; order Sphingomonadales; family Sphingomonadaceae; genus Novosphingobium. Next base: position 90,019 of record NZ_JAIXZS010000083.1, read on the forward strand.
TGGACGGCGACGAGCTGGCCTTGCAGGTGCGTCGATAGCTCGGTCACTTCGAGGCCCTTGTCGGCGAGCATGCCCTTGATCTCGTCGCAGTAAGTCTGGCTTTCCGCGGCGAGATCGAGGTTGAACAGGCGTGCGTCCCAGCTGGGGATCTGGAGGCCCTTGTAGCCGAGACCTGCCATGTAATCAGCGATGGCGGGGAGGCTGTTGAACGGAGCGCTGTCGCCCGCGAACTGTGCGAGGAAGATGCCGGGGCCTTTGATCGTCTTCATGACAAGGATCCTCAGAGTGTGAGCGGCGTCCAGCCCGCGCGGGAAGCGCTGGCGCGGACGGCAGTGTCGATAAAGGCCATGGAGCGCAGGCCCTCGGCCGCGCCCGGGAGCAGTGGGGCGCTGCCACCGCGCAGGACTTCGGCTAAATCGCGGTAGAGGTTGGCGAAGGCTTCGAGGTAGCCCTCCGGGTGGCCACCGGGGGTGCGGGTGCGGCGCGCGGCATCGGGGCCGAGCAGGCCTGTGCCGGCGCGGATCACTTCGCTGCGGCCATCGAGGTGGTGGAGCGTGAGCGTGTTCGGCTCCTCCTGCTTCCACACGAGTCCGCCCTGTTCGCCGTAGACGCGGATGCGCAGGCCGTTGAGTTCGCCCACTTCGATCTGGCTGGCGAGGAGGACCCCGCGCGCGCCGTTCGCAAAGCGGAGCAGCACGCTGCAATCATCGTCAAGCTGGCGGCCCGGGACGACCGCGCCGAGATCGGCAAGGAGTTCGGTGACATGGAGGCCGGTTACGAACTCGGCGAGCTGAAAGGCGTGGACGCCGATATCGCCGATGCAGCCGCCCGCCCCGGCGCGCGCCGGGTCCACGCGCCATTCGGCCTGCTTGCCCTCCGCCGGGCCCGCGAGCCAGCCTTGCGGGTATTCGACAACGACCTTGCGGACTGCGCCAAGGGCCCCGGCTGCGATGCGGGCACGAGCTTCGCGCACCAGGGGATAGCCGGAGTAGGTGTAGGTGAGGGCGAAGGGGAGACCGGCGGCTTCGACGGCTGCGGCAAGTTCATGCGCTTCGGCCAAAGTGGCGGTCATCGGCTTGTCGCTGATGACAGGGAAGCCGGCGGCAAGCGCGGCGCATGCGGATGGCAAGTGATCGTGGTTGGGGGTGACGACTGCGACGAATTCAGCTCCATCCACCCGGGCGCGTTCGGCGGTGAGCAGCTCCGCAAGGCTGCCATAGGCGCGTGCGGGATCGAGGCCATAAGCCAGGCCCCCAGCACGGCTGCGGGCAGGATCGGCGGAAAATACTCCGGCGACCAGTTCGATCTCGCGGTCCAGTTCTGCCGCGATCCGGTGCACGGGGCCGATGAAGGCACCCGGTCCACCGCCGATCATGGCCATGCGCAGCCGACTCAAGCTGACTTCTCCCGTTCTATTTGTAATTAGCGTTCTAATTTATTAGAGCTGCGGTTTCAAGCACCTGATCGGATGCTGAAAGGGAGAACTTGTCGATGGCGGACCTTGATCTCGACCGGCGGTCGCTGTTTGCGCTGGGCAGTGTGGCACTGGCGAGCGGTTCGATGCCGCGTGTGGCCGGTGGAGCGACACCGCAATGGGGACGTGGCATCGAAGGGCAGCGCAAGGCGGACCTCGGCAATGGCATGTTCCGCAATCCGGTCCTCGCGGGCGACTATCCCGATCCTTCGATCCTCAAGGACGGCGACGACTACTACCTGACGCATTCGAGCTTCGATGCGGCGCCCGGCCTCCTGATCTGGCATTCGCGCGATCTGGTGAACTGGGTGCCGGTCGGTCCCGCGCTTGCGAATCCGGCGGCCATCGGCTTCGCGGTGGATCTGGTGAAGCATGGCGGGCGCTATTTCATCTATATCCCTTTCATCCCGGCGCCGTGGTCGGACAAGGTGAAGGACGCGCCGCAGATCTGGGTGATCCATGCGGACAAGATCACCGGGCCGTGGAGCGAGCCGATCGACCTTGGCATTCTCGGCTACATCGATCCCGGCCATATCGTGGGCGAGGACGGCAAGCGCTATCTGTTCCTTTCGGGCGTGGCACGGGTCGAACTGGCGGACGACGGGCTCTCCGCGGTGGGACCGGTGAGCCATGCTTTCGATGGCTGGAAGTACCCCGAAGAATGGGTGACCGAGGCCTATGCACTGGAAGGCCCCAAGCTCTTGCGGCGGGGCGGCTGGTTCTACCTGGTAACGGCGGTGGGCGGGACGAGCGGGCCGCCGACAGGGCACATGGTGACGGCGGCGCGTGCGCGCTCGGTCCATGGGCCGTGGGAGAATTGCCCGCACAATCCCATCGTGCGCACACGCGACGCGAGCGAAGCCTGGTGGTCGCGCGGGCATGCGACAGCGGTCGAGGGGCCGGGCGGGCAATGGTACTTCGTCTACCACGGCTACGAGAATGGCTACCGTACGCTGGGGCGCCAGACCTTGCTGGAGCCTTTCGTGTGGACGGCGGATGGCTGGCCCAAGGCGCTGGGCGGTGACTTGTCGCGCGCGCTGCCAATGCCGGGCGGCAAGTCGGGCGGGCCGCACGGGATGGCGCGGTCCGATGCCTTTGCCGCATCCTCGCTCGGCACGCGCTGGACGGCCTATGGCGTATCGCCGGACGAAGCCGGGCGGATCGCCATGGGCGGCGGCAGGCTGGTGCTGCCTGGCAAGGGCAGTGGGCCGGGCGATGGCAGTGTGCTGACGCAGATGGTCGGCGACCGGGCTTACGAGATCACTGTCACGGTGGAGCTTGAGGGTGAGGGCGAGGCTGGGCTGCTGTTGTTCTACAACCGGCGGCTGTTCCTCGGCATGGGAATCACCGGCTCCGGGATGGCGAGCTATCGCGGCGGCACGCCGATGTATTGGCGTGAACCGGCGCCGGCCGCGCGCAAATTGTGGCTGCGGATCGTCAACGATCACCAGATCGTGACCTTCTACTACAGCGCTGATGGCGAGCGCTGGACGCGGCACGAGGTGCGCTCGGAAGTCTCCGGCTACAACGCGAATACCATGGACGAGCTTGCCAGCCTGCGGCCCGCGCTGTTTGCTGCGGGCAAGGGGCAGGGGGTGTTCCGCGACTTCCGCTACCGCGCGCTGGACTGACCGTCAGAGGCCGCTGTCAGGAAGGGTGCCGACGTCCAGCTCGAGCCTGAAGCCGGGGTCTTCAGCGTTTCGCGCGATGCGGATGGCCGTCTGGCCAGGGAGCAACTGCCAGCCGCGGTCGCTCCAGACCGAGAGGCGGCGGCGCGTAAGCGGAACCGTGACTGGCGCGGCCTTGCCGGGATCGAGCCAGACTTTGGCGAAGCCGATCAAGGTGGGCTCGGGCGTGTCGCGGTAGACCTGCACGACTTCGGCGCCGGCGCGGCCTGAAAGGTTGGTCACGGTGATGGCGACGCCCTCTGCCGTGACGAGCGGGTGCGACCATTCAAAGCGTGCGTAGCCTTGCCCGGCGCCCAGCGTATGGCGCGCGCGCTTGCCCGCCGCGATCACGCCGCGATAGCCGATGCGGGTGCCGTCGGTATAGTGCAGCGCGCCGTCGACCTGCGGCTTGAGGCTGTAGCCCGGATAATCGGCTTCGGTGTGCGCGATGGTGACAGGCATGCGGCCGCCCGGTTCGCGGTCTCCGGCCAGCACGGCGGCAAGCGCGGCGGCGAAGCCTTCGCCGGGGTACCAGGTGGCGATGTGCGCGGCGGCCGCGTCTTCCCACGAAGCATCATAGGCGTGGCCGACATTTGTGACGACGGCAACGCGGGAATTGGCGGCGGTGACGCGGGCGATGAGTTCGAGCTGGCCCGCAGCAAGGCGGGTGTCGGGCCGGTCCTTGCTTTCGACCGAACTGTCCGAGGTCTCGCCGACGATGAGGACCACGGCATCGGCAGTGCGGGCGGTGGCTTCAGCGGCGGCGAGCAGTTCCTCGCCGCTGCCGGGAGCGCGGATACCGTACCACAGGCCGTGGACGCGCGCGCCAGTGAAGGTGAATTCGGCCACGACCTCGACCGTCTGCCCGGCGGCGAGTTCGACGGGGGCGCTCTCGCTGTCGCCGGCCTTGAGCACGCCCATGGTGTCACCCGGCGGACACTCGGTGGTGGTCAGGACTTCGCGGCCGTCGACCAGCATCCGCGAGACGCCGGTCGCGCCGAGGTGGAAGCAGTGGGTGCCGGCCTTTTCGGCGGTGAAGCGGCCCGAGGCGCGGATCGAACCGCCCTGCGCGAAGGGGGCCTGATCGTGCATCCCGGCGAACCAGACGAGCGAATTGGTATCGCGCGTCTCGCGGGTAAGCGGATCGCCGCTGCAATCCGGGCTGGCGAAATACTCCAGCGTCATGCCGCTTGTGCAGCCATCGCCGATATTCTGCGCCGGGGTGACCGGCATGAAAGGCAGGCGCGGAGCGGGATCGACGCCGGGCTCGAACAGGACCGTGCAGTGTGCGCCGAAGCGGGCGCGGATCGCTTCGATGGGCGAGGCAAGGTCTGGCCGGACCGAGATCTTGGCGAAGGTTCCACCCTGGAAGCACGGGGCGGCGGCATTGGGGCCGATCACGGCGAGGGTTTTGATGCCGCCAGGATCGAGCGGGAGTAGCGCGCCTTCGTTCCTGAGGAGGACCATTCCGGCGGCGGCGGCTTCTTCGAGCAGCGCAGTGACATCGGCTTCGTGGGCCAGCGGCTGCGATTTCGGGCCGGTCACACGCTTTGCCGCGTTTGCAACGCGGGCGGCGGCATCATGGACCCGGGTCTCGGCAAGCGTGCCTTCGCCAACCGCTGAGGCCGCCTTGGCGCCGAGAAAGCGCGCGGGGCCGGGCATTTCGAGATCGAGCCCGGCGGCAAGTGTCGGCACGGTGGAATGGGTGCCGAACCAGTCGGACATGATCACGCCCTGATAGCCCCAGTCGCCTTTGACGACCTCGGTCAGGACATGGTGCTGCTCGGCGCAGTACTGGCCGTTGACCCGGTTGTAGGCCGCCAGCATCCCGGCGCAGCCTGCAGCCGCAGCGAACTCGAAGGGGAGCAGATAGACCTCGCGCAAGGTGCGCTCGTCGACCTGGACATTCATGGTATCGCGCGCGGTTTCGCTGTCATTGCAGACAAGGTGCTTGGCGCAGGAGCCGGTACCGGTGGACTGGAGGCCGCCGATCCATGCGGCGCCAAGCACGCCGGCGAGCAACGGGTCCTCGGAGAAATACTCAAACGCACGGCCGGCGAGCGGGCTGCGCGCAAGGTTGATGTTGGGGGCAAGCACCATGTCGATGCCGCGACCCACCGCTTCCTGCCCGACCAGAGTGCCCACGCGCCGCACAAGATCTATATCCCAGCTTGCCCCGAGCGCCGTGGCGCAAGGGGAAAGCCGGGCGATATCGCGTTCATCGACCTTGCCGCTGGCGATGCCCATCGGCCCGTCGCTCATCGTGAACGAAGGGATTCCGGCTTCGGGAAAAGCGGGTGTGGCCCACATCGCGGCACCCGCCGTGAGCAGGGCGGCCTGGTCGAGAGTAAGCTTCGTCATGTCAGGCGGCGAGCGCGAGGACCTTGGTGTCCTTCGTCGTCGGCACGAAGGGCAGGTAGGAAACGCGCATGCGCACGGCGAACTCGATCTTGTGATCGCCTGCGGGGAGGCCGCCGGGCTTCATCGCGATGATCTTGGCCTTCTCGCCGAAGTTCCAGCGATCATCGTAGACCGTTTCCATCTGGTCGAGCGTGTAGGTCTTGCCGCGAACGTGAAAGCGCACGTCCTCGCGGGGGATCGCTTCGCCATCGGCGGTGATCTGGATATCCTCGATCATCGAGAGGCCGAGGCCGCGGTAGTAGGGGAGGCGGCCATAGAAGGCGAAGCCCTTGTCGCTGGTTTCGAGGCTGCCCTCGACGATCATCTTGTTGTCCATCATGGCGTGTTATCCTTTCAGGCAGCAGCGCGAAGCTGGGGGGCGGGCTCACCGAGGAGTGTGGCCAGCATGACCTGCTGGCGACGGACCTGCTCGACGCTGTCGGGCTCCATCGCATCCTCGATCCAGCGGTTGCCTTCGTATTCCGAGCAGATGTAGCCATCGTAGCCGCCCTGCTTCAGGACCGCGACGATCTCGTCGTAAGGGATCGAGGGTTCGACGTAGTCAGCCGTCATCTCGTAGAACTTGCCGTGGATGTTGTGGATGCGCGGCATGTAATCGAGCATGCGCTTGGGTTCGAACGCGGCGTTGTGGCGCAGCGTTTCGGCCATGCCGATGGCGGGGCCGACGCCGCCCATCTGCTGGACATTGAGGATGACGTATTCCGACAGGACGCGGTCGGCGTAGGCTTTCTCGATGTAGTCGGCGATGTTCTGCGGCACGCCGATGCGCAGGAACTTCTCCTTCCAGACCGGCGGGAAGGCATGGAGGAACATGCCCATGTCGGGCAGGAAGCCGAGCGCGTCGGAGCCCGACTTTTCGAAGGCTTCGGCGTGGCGGATGATCCACGGATGATCGAAGTGCAGCGGGGCGTGAACCTCGATCAGGATCTTGATGCCCTTCTCTTCGGCATAGGGCGCGGCGGCAACGAGCACTTCGGGCGCGATCGAGACGAGCGCGCGGATGAACTTCATGCCGAGGCGGGCGCCGAACTCGATGTCCTTCTTCACGCTGGCGACCTGCTCGGCGAAGGGCATCTCGCGGCCCTTGTAGCGCTTGTAATCGAGCATGAAGTCGTGGCTCACGGGCACGCAATCGTACTTGGCGATGAGGCTGTGCCAGTTCGCGATCTCGGCATCGTCAACGCCGACTTCCGGCCAGCCCCAGAAGGTCTGCTCGCCGATGATCTCGATCCCGTTAGCGCCCATTTCGGCGCAAGTGCGGATGCAGTCTTCAAGGGTCATCTTGCCCTGGAAGGTCTCGTTCTGAAAGCTGTACAGGCTTACGCCGCGCTTGATCGGCATCTGGCTGTCTCCCCTGAGGCAGCTGCCAAAGCGCTGCCCTGATTGTGAAAAGGAACCGCGTGGCTGCCTGCGATTCTCTGTGAAAATATTAGAATATAAATTCTATTAATTACCATGCGAAGTCAAGGGGGCACGTCATGTCATCACTGGGGCCAGACGCTCGCGCCAGGTGCCGTCCATCGGCCATAACCAGACGACGGCCGCCTGCAGCGCCAGCAGGCCGCCCGCGACGAGAAAGTAGGCGCTGCGAATATCGCTGCGAGCGGCTTCGCTTACCGCATCGGGCTGGTAGCCAGCCCATGCGAGGACGAAGGCACCGAGCGCGCTGCCGAGAGCCATGCCGACCTTGGTCGAGGTGCTGATGCCGGAGGACAACAGCCCTTCATGGCGCACACCGAACAGGGCCTGATGATAGTCCGCCGTCGCCGCCGCCATCGAGAAGATCCCGGTTATGGTGACCGAGGTGACGATCGAGAAGGCGAAGTAGGGCAGCAGCAGGGGCGGCACAGCGAGCGTGCCGATCTGCACGTCCGCAGCGTGATCCAGCCCCGCCATGGCCGCAAGAAGCGCAAGCGAGAGTGCTATGGCGCCGACGCAGCCCTTGCGGATGCCGGTGCGCGCGAGGATCGGCGGCGCGATGAAGGCGGAAATGAGGAGCCCGCCCGAGACCATCGGCAGCATGACCGGGATCAGCCACGGCTTCTGCACGACGTCCTTGGCGTAGAAGATGGTGAGCCCGAGCATCGCGCCGAAGCGGATGAAGTAGAGCAGGCAGAAGCCGAAGCAGACAGCCCAGGCACGGTTGCGCAGCATCTGGCCCATGGCGGGAAGCACGCGGAAGGCCGATGCGGCTGCCTCGTCGGCAATGCGCTCGCGGCAATTGCGGAAGAGCATTGCGAGCGCGACAAGCGAGAGGGCGCCGAACAGCAGCGTGACGGCGAAGAAGCCATGCGCCTCGTTCCCGCCGCCGAGCGCTCCGACGAGCGGCATGGTCGCGGCCGTACCAAGGATCACGCCGACCGAGGTGCCGATCGAACGCCATCCGCCGAGGCGCAGGCGGTCCGCCGGATCGTCCGTCATCATCGGCATCAGCGCGGTATAGGGGATCGAGCCGAGGCTCATGATGATCCCGAGCGCCTTGAAGGTGAGGAAGGCGTAGACGAGCTGCGCGCCCTCGCTCCAGTGCGGGACACTGAACGTGGCGATGAATATCGCAACGTAGGGCACAGCGGTGAACAGGAAATAGGGCCGGGTGCGGCCCCACCGGCTGCGCGTCTTGTCGACGGCCACGCCGACCAGCGGATCGATCACCGCATCGAGCAGACGCGCGACGAGGAAGATCGTACCCACCGCCGCCGCCGGGAGCCCGACGACGGTGGTGTAGTAGTAAAGCAGGAACGCGCCCGCCATGTTGTAGGCTAGGCTGTAGCCGAAATCGCCGAAGCCGTAGCTCGCGCGCTCGGCCAGCGAGAGGCGCGCCCTAGACACCGAGCGCGGCCCGCGTCGCGGAGAGCGAGGCGGTGGCTTCCTGCGTCGGCCGGTATTCGAGACCGAGTGCGCCGGTATAGCCGAGTTCGCGCAGGGTCTGGATCGCGGCCGGCCAGTCGATTGTGCCGGTGCCAGGTTCATTGCGCCCGGGGCTGTCTGCCACCTGCACGTGCTCGACAAGGTGGATACGGCCCGCAAGAACGCTGCGCATGTCCTCGCCCATCACGTGGCTGTGGTAGACATCATAGAGCAGCTTGAGGCGCGGGCTGCCCACGGCTTCGATGATATCGAGCGCGAGGGTCGTATCGACGAGGTACATGCCGGGATGCTCGACGCGGTCGTTGAGCGGTTCGAGCACGAGGGTGACTTCGGCGGCTTCGGCAAGATCGGCGGCGCGGCGCAGGACCAAGACGGCCTCGGCCTTGTGTTCCTCAGCCGAAACGCCTTCGCGGGTGAAACCCGAGGCGACGATCAGCGGCGGCGAGCCGACGGTTTTCGCTACGGCCAGCGTATCGGCGACCGCCTGCAGCATTTCCTCATGCTGCGCAGGGTCGACGATTGACCGGCGCGGATCGACGCAGAAGCCGGTGAGCATGACGCCGGTTTCATCGAGCGCGGCGGCGAGCCCCGCCATATCCTTGTCGCGCCAGAGGTGGAATTCGCACATGGCGAGCCCAGCTGCCTTCGCAGCGCGGACCCGATTGGCGAGATTGTCATTACCTTCGGCAAACTGCCATTCGATGCAGGCGGACAGTTGCATGTCCGGACTCCTTTTCGATCGGCTGGCTGCCGGTTGTCGGGGGCGGTCGCCAACCGCCCCCTCTTGGATCAGGCTTTAGAACTTCACGCTGAGGCGAACGCCATAGGTGCGCGGCGCGCCGAACTGCCAGTTGAACACGTCGTCCGGCCCTGCCGAAACGAAGCTGCCGTAGGTCAAAGGACGGTTGTTCTCGAGGTTCTTCACGAAGCCGATCAGCGAGTACATCTTGTTCGCCGACTGGTACTCGAGGCTGAGGTCGCTCTGCGTGAAGGCGCTCTGCGTACCGTCGCGGTAGTTGTAGAAGTCGGTGAAGTACGAGGACTTGAAGGTCGTGTCCGCCCGCGCCGTCAGGCTGCCGAAACTGCCCAGCGGGAAGGTGTGATCGATCCCGGCAGTGATGATGAACTTGGGCGAGAAGGCCGGACGGTTGCCCGCGAAGTTCGGCTGCTGGACGCCCGGCGTAGTCGGATCGAGATCGCCGATGCCGTTGAGCTGGCCGGTGGTGTCGAACACGTTGAACTGCGCCAGCAGCTCCTTGTACTCGGCGTTCAGGTAATTCACCGAGGTGTGGAAGTTGGTGTTGTCATCGAGCTGGATGCTGCCCGATGCTTCCAGACCCCAGATCTTGGCCTTGCCCGCGTTGAAGGTCTGCCCGCCGACGGTGGTGTCGAGCAGCACGGAAACCTGCAGGTCCTTGTAGTCGTAATAGAAGCCGCCGAGGTTGAACTGGTGCTGGCGGTGATCGCCGAAGGTCTGCTTCCAGCCGCCTTCGAAAGCCGTGTTGGTTTCGGGCTTGTAGGTGCCGACGGCATCAAAGCCGCCGCCCTTGAAGCCGGTCGAGGCCTTCACATAGATGAGCGTGTCCGCATTGGGCTTGTAGTTCAGCCCGGCGAGCCAGGTGACCTTGTTGTCCTTGCTGCCCAGCGGCAGCTTCTGCGCGTTGATCGCGTTGAGGTCCTTGCGGCCCGGGCCTGCGCCAAGCAGGGTGAAGTTGGGGCCGGTCGGGTCGACGGTAACGCCATCGGCCTTGAACTTCACGAACGGCGTGCCGTTGATGTAAAGCGCATCGCGCTTGTTGTCGGTGTAGCGCAGGCCGCCGACGGCGGTCAGCGTATCACCCAGCGGCACTTCGATCTGGCCGAAGAGCGACTTGCTGTCGCTGGAGATCTTGCGGCCGAAGTAGGACAGGTAGGTACCCGCCGGCGGGGCGATCGGGCCGAGGAAGAAGCCGTTCTCGCGGTTCTGCTTCTCCTTGAAGTAGAATCCGCCGATCTGGTAAATCACGCCGCCGATCTTGCCGTTGAGGCGCAGTTCGTGGCTCTGCGTTTCGGCATCGTCCTGGAACGAGAACGACTGGTAGATCACCGGCAAGGTGATCCGGTTCTTGGGATCGCCCGAGAAGTTGCGATAGCCGCCGATGTAGGTGAGCGTGGCAGCATCGCTGAATTCGTAGGCAATGCGCCCGCGTACCGCCCACGTGTCCTGCTTGAGGAAGCCGAGACCATAGAGCGGGGCGACGTATTCATTGCGGTCGATCTTGCCCAGCAGCGCGGTGTTGCTCGGGACGCACAGGGTCTGGGTGTAGGCCGGTGCGACACGCGTGAAGCCGTTGTTGCAGGCGCCGCCGGTGGGACGATTGCCCGCACCGTTGAGATCGGCCACCGCGAAGATGCCGGGGGTGAACTTGCGGGTCGCATACTCGGCAGCGAGATTGACCGAAAGCTTGTCGGTCGGATCGAGACGCAGCGAGACACGGCCGCCATAGGCGTCGTTGTCGTCCGAGCGGCCCGCGGCAAAGGCGGGGAACACGAAGAAACCGCCGCCGGCCGGGTGCTTGTTGTAGCCGTCACGGTTCTCGTAGAAGCCCGAAATGCGCACCGCCGCATTGCTGCCGAGCGGCACATTGACGCCGGCATCGGCGCGGACCGCGTTGTAGTTGCCATAGCTGATGGTGCCGTCGGCGCCGAATTCGCGGCCCGGCTTGCGGGTGATGAAGTTGATCGCGCCGCCGGTCGAGTTGCGGCCATAGAGCGTGCCCTGCGGCCCGCGCAGCACTTCGACGCGCTCCATGTCGAACAGCGACATGCCCATGACGTTCGGGCGGTTGATGTATTCGCCGTCGATGTTGATGACGACCGAGGTATCCTGCGCTTCGTCGTTCGAGGTGGTGCCGACGCCGCGGACGGTGATCTTGACCGTGCCCTGATCCTGGTTGAGCTGGACGACCGGCGCGATCTTGTCGATGTCGTTGAGGTTCGAGAAGCCGACCTTCTTGAGCTCGTCACCGGTGATCACGTTGATCGCGATGGGAACGTCGTTGACGCTTTGCGTGCGGTTCTGCGCAGTGACGACGATCTCGGTGGGGGTGGCTTCAGCCTCGGCGTCGGCCGGTGCGGCCTGCTGGGCCTGGGCCTGAAGCGGAGCGAGCGCGGCGACGGCGATGATCGCGGTGCCGGCAAGCAGACTGAACCCTTTGATGGTGGTGCGCATGATCCCTCCCTTGATGCACTCCGCTTGATCCGGAGTGTCTGGCTTGCAGTTTTGCGCCACGGACCGGCTACAGACCGTGGCATTCAGTTTGACTTCGCGGCGGACCCCATCAGCCTTGCGGCGGAACTGGATCCGGACCGGACTTCGAGTGGCAAAGTTCCTGCCTGATCGGGTCCATTAAGTGAAATAGTATGTTTTCATCGATATCCATTCACCAGATTGATGAATGGTCTAATCAGTGCATAGATTAAGCTAATGCCGGCATCACTTCGCGCGCCAGCAGGTCGAGTGTCTGGTTGCCCAGCGCCAAGCGTTTCTCAGTGAGCGGACCGGTGGTCGTGCCGCACAGCACGTTGCCGATGCCGAGCTCCTTGTAGGGGGTGAGGTGCTCGATCACCGTCTCGGGCGAGCCATAGAGGCACCAGGTGCCGATCCAGTCCTCGGTAAGCGCATTGGGGGTGCGGTCGGTCTTTGCGTTTTCGGCGTTGCTCTCGGCGCGGGCGTTGAACTCGGCCTCGCGCTCGACAGCGGCCTGATAGGCCTTGAGGATGACTTCGAGCTCTTCGCGAGCCTTGTCGTCGCTCTCCGCCACATGGACGCACTGGTAGGTGTGCGTGGTCCAGTCGAGCGCGCTGGCGACGACCTCGTCGGAATGGCCGGCCGAGGTCAGCATGCCGTGGTAGATATCGAAGAACTTCTTCACGTGGACGAACGGTTCGGTGCCGCCGATCTTGGGCGGGGTGAAGGCGGGGATGAAGGCGGGCCAGCCGTGCGTCGCAGCGCGGCGGGCGCTCGCTTCCTTCATCGCCACCGGCATCAGCCGCGCGTGGCAGGGCGTGTAGGCGGCCGGCGCAATGCGCTGGAGTACGCGGCCCTGATGCGGCCCGTTGTCGATCTCGATAGCCGGGTCTTCCATAGCCTTGGCCCAGAGCGCCTCGGCGAGTTCGAGATTGCGCTCCGAGATGGCGCCGGCGTCCTTGTAGGTAACGCCGAAGCCGATCATTTCCTCCGGCGTGGTGCCGCTGCCAATGCCGACGAGCAACTTGCCGTCCGTCAGCTGGTCGAGAATGTTGATGCGCTCGGCAAAGCGCACCGGGTGGTGCAGCGGGACCGAGACGACCGAGAAGCCGAAATGCATCTGCGGCATCTTGGCGGCGAGGTAGGCGGCAAAGATGAAGCTGTCGCTCGCCACGGGCATGTAGCCGTTGAAGTGGTGGTCGGGCATGAAGATCGCCGAGAAACCGAGCTCACCGGCGCGCAGTGCGTGCGTCTCGAGATCTTTCATGAGCTGCCGGTCGTCTTCCGGGCGCATGGTGCGCGCGTTGAGGAACACCGAGAAACGCATTGCGGTACCTTCTCCCCCTTCGGCCTCGCTGCCCCACACCGGCCGCCCGGTCCGGGACGTTTTGGTATAGGTATGCCGAATCAAATTAGAATTGACGTTCCTGTTTTAGTAGGGTCTACAAAGGCAATGTCAACTGCCACTCGCCACACCGAAGCACTCGCGCTCCAGGCGCTCAGCCGCAAACCGCGCCAGGGGCGCAGCCTCGCATCGTTCGAGCGCATGCTCGAGGCGACCAAGTCACTGATGATCGAGACGGGCGGAGACAGCTTCACGCTGCAGGATGTGAGCGAGCGCGGGCAGGTCTCGATCGGCTCGATCTACCTGCGCTTTGAAAGCAAGGATCGGCTGCTCCACGCCGTGATCGCCGAGGAACTGCAATCGATCCTCGCCAAGGAAAGCGCGATGATCGAGGCAACCTTGGCGGAATCGCCGACGCTTGCCGATTTCCTGCCGCGCTACATCACCCGGTACAGCGCGTTCCTGCAGGAACATGCCGCCCTTCTCGGGACGATCATGAACCGCGCCGCCATCGATCCGGCCGTGTCCGAACCGGGCAAGGAGACCGCGCGGCGCTCGTCCGAGCAATCGGTCGCCGCGATCCTGACCTATCGCGACGAAATCAAGTCCGCCGATGCCGAGGCCAAGGCGCTCACCGTGTTCCAGATCGTCTTCGCCACGATTGCACGCCAGTTCGGCCTGGGTTCGACGCCGGAATCGAGCGATCCGCACCTATGGGGCGTGATCAAGGACGAGCTTGCCAAGATGGCGCTCGCGTACTTGCGCCACGCGGATTAGCCCAAAGCTGCCTCAACAAATCGTCATTGCGAGCGTAGCAGAGCGTCCAGAATTGCGCGCATATCGGCTCTGGATTGCTTCGCTATGCTCGCAATGACGCGTGGATCGATGGTGATCAGGTAGCCTATCAGAAGGGCCCGGCAAGCCGGTGCAGCGCTGTGCCCATGATGCCGCCGATTTCCTCGCCCGGACGCCCGGCGAGCTGTGCCGCGCCGATCGAGACGCTGGTCTCGACCACATCGCGGCACCGTTCGTAGCGGCGCTCTTCGTACGCGGCCAGTGCCGCCTCGGCGGTTCCGGCCCGCGCCAGTTCCTCTGCCAGCACGAGCGCGCTTTCTACCGCGATACCGGCGCCTGAGGCGAGGTGCGGGGTGGTCGCATGGACCGCGTCACCCAACAGCACGATGCGGCCGTCGGACCAGGGGCGCGGCTGGATTTTCGCGGCGAGCGGGCGATAGTTCACCCAGTCTTCGGCGCTCATGCTTTCGCGCACCCAGCCGGCGTTGCCGCCGAAATCGGCAAGGTGGGTCTTCATCTGCGCCACAAGGGCCTCGCCCTCGAGGCGCTCTCCGGTTTCCTCGTGCGGGGTGAGCAGCCAGAGGTAGATCCGGTCCTCGCCGCAGCGGGTGATACCGACCATGTAGCGGTGGCCGAAGAACATCTCGCCGCGCTCAAGCGTCGGCGGCTTCTTCATAGAGACGCGCCAGCAGCCCTGACCAGTGCGCTCGGCATCGCCCATGTGCGGGAAAGCGAGTTCGCGCACACGCGAGCGGACGCTGTCGGCGCCGATGACGAGATCATAGCGGCCATTGGTGCCGTCGGAGAAGGTAACATCGACACCGCCGTCGCGGTTGGCAAGCGTGTCGACCGTGATGCCGAGCCGCACGGGGATGCCGGCTGCGGCAACACGCTGCTGCATGAGGTGGTGGAGCACCGGGCGCATGATGCCGCCAGTGGCAGGGAGGCCCTCTTCGATCGGCGGCTCGTCAAGATCGCGCAAGTGCATGCCGTTGAACAGGAACATCGAGGAGCCCGCCACGATGGCCCCTTCGCGCGCGATGTCCTCGACCATGCCGAGCCGCTGGTAGGCGCGCAGCGTCGGGCCGGTGATGGTGATGCCCGCGCCGTAGACGCGCCATTCGGGATCGAGATCGATCAGCGTGACCGCGACGCCGCGCGCCGCGAGATCGATGGCGGCCGCCATGCCGCCGATGCCGCCGCCGACGACGAGCGCCGTGCCGATGGAAGTGATGGGGCCAAGACCAGGCGCGTGTTCAGTCATGCGGCTTCGTTCCTCTTTGTCCCATGGCCCAGGCAATGCCTTCGGCCAGCAGTGCCGCAGCGTGCGGCTCGTCATAGTTTTCCGGTCGGTGGCCGATGGCGGTGTAGAACATGCGACCGGCTGTCGGGCCTTGGCCGAAGGCCTTGCGCCACGCGATCGGATGGTAGCCCATCGAGAGGCTTTCGCTGCGATAGCCGATCTGCTGGTAGTCCTTCTCGTCGATGGTCGCGACGGCGACAGCGCCGCCGGCCACCGGGTTCCGATCAAAGGAATACCATTCCTCCAGCAGCGGGAAGGCCTTGGCGCCGCCGGCGCCGATGGTGCCCTGCGGATCGACAAGGCTGACCGTGGCGGTCTGGAATTGCGGCCGGCCGGGATGGCCGATGAAGCGGGCGCCAAGCAGGGTGTCGGCGTACCAGTCCCAGAACCACACGGGATCGCCGCCCGCGCCGTGGATGCCGGCATAGCCGCCGCCGTGCTCAAGGTAGGCGCGGAAGGCGGCACGCTGCGGCAAGGTCAGCGCATCGCCGCTGGTGTTGTTCCACACGACGACGGCGAAGCGGGCAAGGTCTGCTTCGTTCATCACTCCGCCGCGATCGGTGAAGACGATCTGCCAGCCGCGCGCCTCGGCGATGGTGCGGAGGCGGGCGCGGGCGGCATCGACGGACGGATTGTCGCGGAAGCCGTTGATCTTTTCGAAGACGAGAACCTGCGGCCGGCCATCCGCCGGGGGCAGGGCCGGGCGATCATGATCGTAGCGCGCGCAGCGGGCGATGGTGAAGGCATCGTCGATGGGCAGCACCGAGAGTTTGGCCGCCAGCGCCGGGCGCAAGCTCCCGCCATCGGGGCGCACTTCGAGCAGCGAGCCGACGCTGAGGATATTGGCAAAGCCTGGCGGCAGTCCGCCCCCGCCGAAATTGCGAGTGAAGCCGGATACGAGATCTGGCGCCACCGACTCCAGCGCTGCCGGGCCTTGCGGGTGCATCAGCACGTCGGAGAGAGGGGATGCCACACTGAGCGGTGCCGTTGCCAGCGGGCAATCGCGCACTGGTTCGGCGGCCAGCGCTGGGGTGCCTGCAAGCAGCAGGGCAGCGGCGGTGAATGCCCGCAGCATCGTCACTGCACCGCCAGCCAATCGATATACTGGTCGATCCAGCGGTCGCTCGTGGTGCCCTTGGGCATCATGCCGAACCCGTGCTCGCCGCCATAGTAGAGGTGGAACTCGACTGCGTTGCTTTCCTTGAGCCACGTATCGACGAGCTTGAGCCCGCCTTGCTTGAACAGCGGATCGCCTGCCGCAATCGCAAGGAACAAGGGCGGGCGCGGGCCGCCGGTCACGGTCTGGGTCATCGGGGGGTAGATCAGGCCGACATGGTGCAGCAGCGCGGCTTCCTTCTTCTGCTCGAGCAGGCGGATGAGCGTGCGCGAGCCGGCGGAGAAGCCGATGGCGCCGATCTGCCTGGAGTCGAGCTTCCATTCCGCCGCGCGCGCCGAGACGACCGCGACGGCGGCGGCAAGATCATCGACCGCCGGGGGCAGTTCTGGCAGTTCGCCCTTGCCGAGCTGGCCGAATTTCGAGGCCATGTCGGCCATGAAGGCATCAGGCGCAGGCGGCGTGTGGTTCACGCGGTACTTGAGGACAAAGGCCGTGTATCCCTGCGCTGCGAGCCGGTCCGCCACGCGGAAGCCCTCGCTGTCGATCGAGACGAACATGTACCCGCCGCCCGGCACCACGATCACGGACTTGCCATTGGCGCGTCCGTTCTTCGGCCGGATCACATAGAGGCTCGAGCGCTCGACATTGCGCGCCCAGACCTGCCCGAACACGCGGTTCCACGTCTCGCCGCCCACCGGCACATCGCGGAGCACGATTTCCTCGCCGCGGACCGCAGGTACGGGATCGGCGGAAAAGTCGGGTGCCTGGGCCCGGGCTGTCGCACCTGCGAAGGCCATCATTGCGGTCAGGAACGCGAGGGTCTTGCGCATGGCTTCAGGCTCCTGCCGTGTGGCTCTTGATGTAGTCGCGGTAGACGAGCGCGCTGGGCTTGGGCGTGCGCACGAACGTCTGACGGTCGAAGCTGTGAAGGCCGAACCGGGGTTTGTAGCCGAAGACCCACTCGAAGTTGTCGATCAGCGACCAGTGGCAATAGCCCTTGACCGGCACGCCATCGGCCATTGCGGCGCGCAGGTGATCCAGCGCTTCGGGGATCATCCAGGCGCGTATGCTATCGTCGTCGGTGCCGACGCCGTGTTCGGTGACCATGATCGGCACCTTGGCGACTTCATGGGCATATCGCACCGCGCCTGCGAGCGAGGCGGGATAGACTTCCGAACCGATGTAGTTGCGGCGGGCATCGGTGGGGGCGGGCAGCTTGCCTGTCTTGCCCCAGAGCGCGCGCTCGTAGTTCTGGACGCCCAGGAAGTCGTCCGCCTGCGCGAGGCGCAGCCACGAATTGTAGAATTTCTCCCGCATGGCATCGCGCACCGATCCACGCTCCGCTTCCTGATCGTCGATCATGGCAAGGCTCACGCCGACTGGGAGATCGCTGCGCACGGCCTTGATCGCGGCCTTGCCGAGGGTGTGGGCGGCCTGAAGGTGCGCCTGAACCTTGGCCGGATCGGGCTGGTAGAGCGCATTGCCTGCAAGGAATAGCGGCACGCCGAGCTTCTTTGCTGCCGCTTCGACCATGACCTTGTCCTGATCAAGCAGGAACGGGGGCAGAAGATACTGGAGCACGCCGGCCAGGTTGGGTTCGTTGAGCGTGGTGGCGTGATCGATCCCGGCTGCAAGGTGGCGCGCGGCCTTGTCGCAGAACCGGGCGAAAAGCTGCGGGCCCTCGTCGTTCATCCAGCCCCCTCTCGCGGCAAACCAGATCGGCGTGGTGAAGTGGTTGAAGGTGACGATGGGCCTCAGACCCACAGCGCGCGCGCCATCGATCATCGCCTTGTAGTGATCGAGCATGGCGATCGAGAACTGGCCCGGCTCGGGTTCGATCCGGGCCCACTCAAGGCTGAAGCGATAGGCGTTGAGGCCAAGGTTCTTCGCAAGCTGCAGATCGGTACGCCAAAGCTCGAAGCTGTTCGCCGCATCGCCAGAAGGCTCGACGAATGCGGTCGGCTTGATGTTCTCGAGCAGCCAGCAATCGGCGTTGATGTTGTTGCCCTCAACCTGATGGCCGGCCGTGGCGGCGCCCCAGATGAAGTCTGCGGGGAAGGGCGTGGGCGCGATTGCCTTTGCAGCCTTGGCAACGGCGCGCGGCGTTGCACCCAGCGCGAGGCCTGCTGCGGTGGCCGCCACAAATGTGCGCCGATCGATTGCCATTTCACCTTCTCCCATCTGTTTGATGCTGATCTGGGCGAAATCATCAATCAAGTAAAATTGTCATGATGCATAAATTCATATAAGATTGCTGGATACATGAAGCGGTGACGGCTTCGTTGGGGAGTGGGCAGGATGCGCTTCAAGGGTCTCGATCTCAACCTCCTCGTCGCGTTCGACGCGCTGATGACAACGCGCAGCGTGAGCCGGTCGGCGGAGCGGCTGAACCTCAGCCAGCCGGCGATGAGCGCCGCGCTTTCGCGGCTGCGCGAGTATTTCGGCGATGAGTTGCTGCAATTGCAGGGCAAGCGCATGCACCCGACGCCCTTTGCCGACGAATTGATGCCGCAAGTGCGCGAAAGCCTGCTCGGGCTGGAGGTGATGCTTTCGCGCTCGCCCCATTTCGATCCCGCCACCTCGCAGCGCAGCTTCAAGGTGGTGACGTCCGATTATGTGTTCGCCTCGCTGATCGTGCCGCTGGTGGCTGAGCTGGCCGAGGAAGCGCCCGGCATTCGCGTGGATTGCGGGCTGCCGCAGCCCAGCACGGTGCAGGAGCTGGAGGAGGGCAAGATCGATATCACGATCACGCCCGAATACGTCATCGGCGGCAATCACCTCTCCTATGTGCTCTATCACGAGCCGCAGGTGGTGGTCGGCTGGAGCGGCAACCCTGCCATCGCCGACGGGACGATCACCGAGGAAGCGTTCTTTGCGGCGGGGCACGTTGCGGTCGTGCTGGGGGGCGGGCAGACGCTTTCCTACGCGGACCGCACGCTCGAACTGATGGGCCGCAGCCGCAATATCGAGGCGACCGTGGCGATCTTCACGGCTGTGCCGTGGCTGATCGAGGGAACCAACCGGCTTTCGGTGATGCATTCGCGGCTGGCCGAGCAGCTCAAGGGGCGTTTCGCCATCACCAGCGCGCCGGCGCCGTTCGAGATTCCGGCGATGAAGCAGATGCTGAGCTACCATCCGGGGCGCAAGGACGACGCCGGGCTGACCTGGCTGCGGGGGCGGATCGAGACGATTGCGCGCAAAGGTGAACCTGCGAATGCATAAAATCTGTTGATGGATACGCATCCAAAGAAGCATTTTTACAGATCGATCGTCCGTCAGCAGAAGAGTGCCGGGAGAGAGACCGGGACATGCTGACCTTAGCGCACGCACTTACCATCGCCATGGAAACGCTGGCGGAAGGTCGCCGTCGGGGCTTTGCGCCGCTGGCATGCGTGGTGCTGGACCGCGGCGGGCACATCCTTGCGTTGCTGCGCGACGAGAATGCTTCGATCTATCGGCCGGAAATCGCGATGGGCAAGGCGGCGGGCTGCCTCGGTATGGGCTTCGGCGGGCGCGAGCTCGCCAAGCGCGCGGCGGCAATGCCGATGTTCTTCAATGGCTTGCAGGCGGCTTTTCCGAAGGGGATGCTGCCGGTGCCCGGCGGCGTGCTGATCCGGGACGCCGATGGCGCGATCCTCGGTGCGGTGGGCGTGACGGGCGACACGTCGGACAACGATGAAGTCTGCGCGCTCGCCGGCATCGCCGCGACGGGCCTTGTTGCGGATACCGGCGCATGACAGGCACGCTGTTCACCGATGTGATGGTCTTTGACGGGAGCGGCGCGCGGTTGTTTCCGGGCGAAGTCCTGGTGCGCGGCGAGCGTATCGAAGCAGTAGCGAAGGGCGACGAGCGCCTGCCGCGTGACGGCGTGTCGGTGGTCGCGGGACTCGGTCGCACGCTTATGCCCGGCATGGTCGAGGCGCATGGCCACCTGACCTGGCCGACGAGTGTCGAGCGCGTGATCAACACGATGAAGCCGCTGCCGATCGAGCAGCATGTTCTGGTGACGGCGCAAAATGCCCGGATCACGCTCGATCACGGGTTTACGAGCGTTTATTCTGCGGGCTCACTGGGCGAGCGGATCGAACCGGCGCTGCGCGACATGATCGATGGCGGGTTCTTGCCGGGTCCGCGCCTGCGCGCTTCCGCGCTGGAAAAGGGCGCGGAAGGTGTGCTCGGTGTGCCGGCGGGGCACGATCCCACACACCAGCGCGATATTCCGCACCTTCGCGAGTACATCGCGCAGAAGAAGGCGGACGGCTGCGACACGATCAAGTTTCTGATGTCGAGCGACGATGCGTTTCAGCCGGGCGGCTCGCAGACGCTGATGTATTCGGAAGAAGAAGCCCAAGCGATTGGCGCGGCGGCGCGCGAGGCGGGGATCTGGCTCGCATGCCATGCACAAGGCGCCGAAGCCGTGAAGCGCGCGCTGCGCGCCGGGTTCCGGGCGATTTACCACTGCACCTATGCCGACGAGGAAGCCCTCGATCTGTTCGAGGCGAAGAAGGAGCAGACTTTCACCGCACCGGCGGTCGGCCTGCTCTGGGCGCGTGCCTATGAGGCGCAGGATTTTGGCATCGGTCCCAAGGAAGCGGCCGAACTCGGCGCGCTGCGCGGGATCGAACTTGGACAGCAGGTGATTCCCGAGATGCGCAAGCGCGGGATCCGCGTGCTGCCCGGCGGGGACTATGGCTTCCCCTACAATCCGCACGGCCGCAACGCGCGGGATATTGAGCATTTCGTCAATCTCTTCGGCTTTTCGCCAGTCGAAGCGCTGGTAGCCGCGACGAAGCAGGGCGGCGAGCTGGTCGGCTGGGATGTCGGGCAGGTGCGCGCCGGCTATCTCGCCGATCTGCTGCTGGTCGATGGCGATCCCACCGCCGATGTCCGCATACTGCAGGACAAGCACAACCTTGCCGCCATCATGAAGGGCGGGCAATTCTACAAATCACTGCTCAACACTCCAATGGGCGACACGAGAGAGGCCACACAATGAGCCGCGTTACCGAAATCCGCTATGTCGGCTATGCCGTCACTGATCTTGCTGCCGAGCGCGCATTCTATGCCGATAACTGGAAGCTCAAGGAAGTTTGCGAAGCCGACGGCATGGTCTACTTCGCTGCCGAGGGGCATGACGAACTCTATGTCGTGCGGCTGCGGCAAGACGCGGTGCAGCGGATCGATGTGATCGCGCTGGCGGCGGATACGCCGGCCGATGTCGATGCGCTCTACGCCAAGGTGCGGGACTATGGCTGCCAGATCGTCTGGGAGCCGCAGGAGCTGGCGCAGTTCGGCGGCGGCTACGGCTTCCGCTTCTTCTCGAAGGACGGCCTGCCCTACGAGATTTCCGCCGGTGTCGCGCGTGGTACGGCGCGTCAGCTCGCCCCGCGCGAGGCGATCCCCGAGCGCATCAGCCATATCGTGATGCACTCGCCGCGCCACCATGAGGAGCTGGCGTTCTTCATCGACGTGCTGGGCTTCAAGCTGAGCGACTGGCTGGGCGATTTCATGTGCTTCCTGCGCTGCAACGAGGCGCATCACCGCATTGCCTTCCTCCCTGGGCCGCCCTGCCTCAACCACGTCGCGTACGATATGCCCAATGTCGACGAGATGATGCGCGGGATCGCGCGGCTGAAGCGGCAGAAGATCGATATCCGCTGGGGCCCCGGCCGTCACACCGCGGGCAACAACACCTTCAGCTACTTCACCACGCCGGCCGGCTTCGCGATCGAATACACGTCCGAGCTGGAAAAGGTCGATTTCGAGAACCACGTGGCGCAAGTAATCGCGCCCGCGCCGGAGATCATGGACCAGTGGGGCGTCGGCGTCGGCGGTCCGCAGACCATGCCGCATCCTGCGCCCGACGCGGCGCTATTCCAGCCGGCAGGGGTCTGAGCCATGGCGCTGTTCGAGCCCTTTCCCAACTACATCTGGAACCTCTCGGTCGCGATCGCGATGGAGAACGGCGGTCGGATCGGCGAGATCGTCGACATGATCAAGCCGTTGCTTGAGAAGGCGCAGAGCGGCGCCGATGCGGGAACCGCCGACTTCATGGCCGAATGGGTCAAGATGGGCGACAAGCTGGTGGGCCTCGCCGACGAGGATCTCGCGCTCGGCCGCGAGTATTCGGCCGGAACCAAGCTGAAGCGCGCGACGATCTACTACCTGACGGGTGAGCGCATGCAGGCGCATGGATCGGCGGGGCGCGAGCAGACTTATGCCAAGGCGCTCGACAGCTTCCAGCGCGGGACGACGTTTTCGGCTGATCCGGTGGAGCGGGTGGAAATCCCCTACCAAGGCAAGTCGATTGCTGCCTATTTCCACCGCGCGAATGTCGAGGGGCCGGCGCCATGCGTCGTCTACTGCAACGGGCTGGACAGCATGAAGGAAATGCTGTGGCTCGGCGGATTCCCCGAAGCGCTCGCCAAGCGCGGCATTCACACGCTCTGCGTCGATCAGCCTGGCACGGGTGAGGCGCTGCGGCTGCAGGGACTGAATGCGACGCCCTATTCCGAGCAGTGGGCCTCGAAGTGGGTCGACTGGTTGGAGACGCGAGGCGAGGTGGACCCCAAGCGTATCGGCATGACCGGCATTTCGCTTGGCGGCCATTTTGCTCCGCGCGCGGTTGCCTATGAGCCGCGCTTTGCAAGCGGCGCGGCCTGGGGCGCGAACCACAATTGGCGCGAAGTGCAGGACAAGCGCATGGCGCGCGAGGGTGAAAACCCCGTCCCTCACTACTGGGGCCACGTCTACTGGGTGTTCGGCGCGAAGGATCATGCGGACTTCCTCGCCAAGAGCAACGACATGAACCTCAACGGTCACCTCGACCGGATCAAGGTGCCGTTTCTGGTAACGCACGGCGCGACCGACCGGCAGATCAGCGTGGACTATGCCCACCAGAGCTATGCGCAGCTGGTCAACTCGCCGCGGCGGGAGCTCAAGATCTTCACCGCGCGCGAAGGCGGGGTCGAGCACGTGGGTGCGGACAACATGAGTTTCGGCAATGATTACATAGCCGACTGGTTCGCCGATACGCTGGGTGGCCACACCAAGGGCTGAAATGCGCCATTCCCGAACAGACAGGCTACTATTGCGGGCCTGTTTCTGGCATTAACCCTGCGCGCAAGTCTCGTGCGCGGGGGGAAATGCGCGTGCCGGATCAGAAGACGCAGATTGTTGTCGTGGGCGGCGGCGCCGGCGGGCTTGAGCTCGTGCGCAAGCTCGGCGCGAAGTACGGGCGCAAGAAGCACGACATCATCCTGATCGACCGCAACCTGACGCATATCTGGAAGCCGCTGCTGCACGAAGTTGCGGCCGGATCGCTCGACGCCAATCTCGACGAGGTCGGCTATGGCGGCCATGCAGTGCGCTGGGGCTACCGCTTCTTCCAGGGCAGTATCGAGAGCATCGACCGTGCGGCACGCATGATCACCACAGCCCCGCTCCTCGATGAACGCGGCGAGGAAGTGATCGGGCGGCATACCATCCGCTATGATTATCTGGTGCTGGCAATAGGCGGCATTTCCAACGATTTCGGCGTACCGGGCGTGCGCGAACACGCGATGTTCCTCGAAGACCGGCCGCAGGCGGACAAGTTCCGCCAGAAGCTTTTGAACGCCTGCTTGCGCACCAACCATGCGCACCACACCGGCAATCCCGATGCGCGCGTGCGGGTGAGCATCGTCGGCGGCGGGGCGACGGGCGTGGAACTCGCAGCGGAGCTCTACAACGCGGCCAAGGCGCTGCGGCACTACGGACTTGAGGTGTTCGACGAGACCAAGCTCGAGGTCTCGCTGCTTGAGGCTGGCCCGCGCATCCTGCCCGCGCTGGACGAGGTGCTGGCGACGACCGCTCGCGAGGAGCTCGAGAAGCTCGGCGTGAAAGTGTTGGAGCGCACACAGGTCGTGCGGCTGGAGGACCGGGAAGTCCATACCGGCGACGGCACGGTCATCCCGTCGGACCTCATCGTCTGGGCGGCTGGCGTCAAGGGCGCCGAGGAGATCAAGGGCATGAGCGACCTCGCGCTCACCCGCGGCAACCAGATTATCGTCCGCCCGACGCTGCAGACCGAAACTGATGACCGCATCTATGCTCTGGGCGATTGCGCTTCGTGCCTGCTTCCGGGCAAGGAGCGCCCGGTCCCGCCGCGCGCGCAGTCCGCGCACCAGATGGCAAGCCTCGTGTTCACCAACCTCGTGCGCGCGCAGGCCGGGCAGCCGCTCAAGGACTTTGCCTATGCCGACCACGGCTCGCTGGTTTCGCTGAGCCGGTTCTCGACGGTGGGGAGCCTGATGGGCAACCTCGTCGGCGGGCGCATGCGCGTGGAAGGGCGGATCGCGCGGATGGTCTACATGTCGCTCTACCGCATGCACCTCATCGCCATTCATGGCTGGTGGCGGGGGATCACGCTGATCGTGATCGGACATGTGAACCAGATCGTGCGGCCAAGGCTCAAGCTGCACTGAAGGCTGAGGCCAGCACGGACCTCGCAATGACGAAGGATGGATTTAGCGTTCGACCTGAAGCCTAACCGGGCCGATCAGGCCAGAAGGCCGCAAGGGTGCGTCGGCACGATACGTTTTCAGCGTGGTGAAGGTAATTGGCTTGGCACCGGGCTGCGCGTCACCGATCAGGCGGTTGACCCAGAGGTTGGTGACCCGGATCTCGATCTCATTGATGCCCGGGCGGGTGAGGCCGGTGACGTCCGCCTCGTAGGGCGGCTTCCACAGGATGCCAGCGGATTTCCCGTTTACCAGCACTTCGGCAAGATCGCGCACTTCGCCAAGATCGAGGATCAGGCGCTGGCCCTGCCTTTTGGCGGGGGCCTTGAGCGTCTGGTGATAGGAGGCCGTGCCGGAAAAGTAGCGCACACCGGGATCGGCGCTCTGCGTCCAGTCGGCCAGCGCGGGGAGAGTCATGCTGGCCGGAGCGCCGCGGCCGGGCTGGAAAGTGAGTAACCACGGGCCAGTGACCATAGCGAGCGGGGTTCGGGTGGTTGTCGGCACATCGACACTTGCTGGTCCGGCCTTGCGGAACACGACGAAGCCCGATTGCCACGGTGTGAGGGTCAGCGTGATTGAAGTGCGGCCATCCGCAGTGGTGTAGCCGAGCGGCGTGGCCTTGCCGGTGGCCGCATCCCACCATTCGGGGGCCTTGCCG
The DNA here is from genome assembly GCF_027489515.1 of Novosphingobium sp. Classification (GTDB taxonomy): domain Bacteria; phylum Pseudomonadota; class Alphaproteobacteria; order Sphingomonadales; family Sphingomonadaceae; genus Novosphingobium. The sequence continues at coordinate 115,397 of NZ_JAIXZS010000083.1, forward strand.
GTTTGCGCGAAACTCAGTGTCGTGGGCTCGGCGCGGTTCTTGCGGTTGGTGACGAAGTAGATCTCGGCGTCGGCCGTCTTGCGATGGACGAAGAGGACGGAGCTATCCGGTGCGGCCCTGGTGTAGGTCATGCCCGGTGCAATGCCGAGCCTGACGAGCGCATCGTCCAGGTTCCTGCTGGCAAGCACGCGGCCCTTGCCCGTATCGCCGCTCCACAGGGCATCGGTGAGGCGGGTGAAGGCGGCGGGATTGTCCTGCAACGCGGGTGAGCCGGTCGGCTTCTCGCCGATCAGCGTGGCACCGCCGCGCACGAGATCGGCGATGCGCTGGAGCACGGCAAGGCTCATGCGCGAGGAGGTGCCGCCGAGGTACAGCGCTTTGTAGCGCGCGCCGCTCTTGGCGACGAGATCCGGGCCGTCATTACTGAGCTGGTTCAGCAAAACGTCGGGATTGACGAAATCGAACGCGTTGGCGGTGGGCAAATCACTCGGAACAGCCTTGGCGAACAGCGCGGTGAGCGGGGCTTCCTCGCCATAGAAATAGGCGACATCAGCCACATTGCGGCCTTGCTGGAGCATGTAGCTGCTGCGGGACATGTAATCGACCCAAGGCCTGGCCTGCTCGCCCCACGTCTCCAGCCGGTTGAAATACTGGCCGAATATGAAGAGCGAGAAGCCGGGGGCCTTGTCGGTCAGTGGCTGGTGGACCGAAGTGTGGATCACCGGGCGATTGACGCCGAGGGCGAACTCCATGTCGATCATCGGCTTCAGGTCGCGCGGGGCGAAGGCCCAGGGCTGCAGCGCGGCGGTGAGGGATTCGGCGGCGACGAGGTTCTGGCCGTAGATGTGAGCGACGGAGGCCGCGCCGCGCATGTCGCCCTGGTAGCTGGGCTGCGGGGCACCGCGCTCGGTATCGTAGGACCACATCGCGGCCATCGGAATGTCGGCGTGGCGGCGCATCGCCATGTCGTCACCCAGCGAGGGGCGCTTGTCCTCGAGCGCTTCGGAGTAGTGGATCAGGCCGCGCTTGTGGGCTTCCTCGGCGATCGTCTTGTAGTGGGCGTCGGCTACGAGATCGGCGAGTGTGGCACGGAAATCGTGGAGGAAGGCATCGGTGCGGGCAGGGCTGCCAAGGATCACACCCGTCAGCGCAGGTAGCCACGGCACCGGATCATAGCCGCGCCGGGCCCTGAACTCGGCGACGAGGGACGGCGTCCAGTTGCTCGCGCCGACTTCGATACTGTCGTTGAGGAGGGCGCGGACGCCCCTTGCGCCGATCAGGTCCGGCCCGGCGGCGGCGTTATAGGTATCGAGGTAGGTGTTGATGTAGCGGCGGACAGCGTCCGCATCGAACTTGTCGACCTCGAACCCGGTCGCCTCGGGCGGGGCGGGGTGATTTTCGGTGCCGGTGAGCGAATAGCCGAGACGCAGGACGCGCCACTCGCCCTTGGGCGGCGTCCAATCTAACGAGCCGTCCGGCTGCATCCTGCTCGTGAGGTCGATTACAGCCCCTTCCGGAATGGCGGGCGCGTCGGGCGTGGGGATCGCGTTGTAATCGAGCGTGGTGGCAAAGCCGGCCTTTTCCTCGAAGCGGTGGGTGCGAGGGCTGGCCGAGAAGGCGAGTTCATTGACGGTGACGTGCGGGCCCGCGCCGCTCATGAAACCGGGAAACGAGGGGAATTCCACACCCGGCGCGGGCGGGGTCGGCAGGCCGAAGCCGGTCTGTTCCGGCACGAAACGCACGCGCAGCGCCGTGGCGGTCACGGCCGGGAAGCTCACGGTATATTCCGCTGAGCTGCCGGTGGGGAAACGGAGGATTTCGCGAAACGTCGTGCCGTCTTCGCTTGCTTCGAGCACAGGCGCGAACTTTGCAGCGCTGAACAGCGAGACAGGCGGCATCGCAAGCCTGGCTGAGCGAACAGCCTGCGGTGTGGCGAAATCGGCGCGGATCCACGCAGGTGCATCGGTCTTGCCAGCCGGCAACTCGATCGCAGTTGCCTGCTTGCCGTCGGTAAGCTTGGAGGCATCAATGGCACCAGAGGACGCGCTCCACACCGGCGCCAGCGGGGCGGCAGTTTCGGGGACGGCGAGGACGTAGGTATCGCGGTAGAGCTGCGGCAGATCGGTCTTGGGATGGTCGACCCCGATTTCGGGCTGCATGCCAAGGTCCTGAAACGGGCCGGTCGTGCTGGGCGGCGCGGCGAGCTTGCCCTTGAAGCGCTTGCCGCCGGTGATGCGCGTTTCGGACCAGACGAGCTTCTTCATGCCGTCTTCCGGCTTCACCCATGGTCCGCCGGTCTCGCTCCAGCCGGGTGAGGCGGCGATGGCGAGCTCAAGGCCGAGCTTGTCGGCCGTCTCGGCGGCAGCGCGGAAGGCGTGCTTCCACTCCGGCGTCATGTAGACGAGGCGCTTGTCGACAACTTGCGGCGTATTGAGCTGCGCATCAAAGGTCTGCGCGCCGCCGATGCCGATGCGCTTCATCCATTCGAGATCGAGCCTGATGCCCTCCTCGGTGACGTTGCCGTTCATCCAGTGCCACCAGACGCGCGGGCGGGCCGAGGCGGGGGGATCGCGGAACGCTTCGGCGAGCGCATCGCTGGCCGGCTGGGCGTTAAGCGGTGCCAGAGCGGTCCCAGCAAGGAGGAGTGCGCCGAGGACGCGGATGGGGGGCATGAACACGGCGTCTCTCCGGGACGACTGAATGATCGTTTATGATTGCTTTGATCAAAAGCGAGCATCCGATGCAAGCAAAATCGCTTGGGTGGGCTGGCTGCAGAGGAGCTCTCGATGGTCGTGCCTGCAGGTATGACGAATGGGGCAGTTGTTCATACCGGGACTTGGTGTTAGCCTCCGTAGGCAAGATAAGCCGTGGGGGTTCGCGCAATGGCGGCAGGTATTAAGCCCGTGATCTTCAAGTATTACCAACCGGCGACTTTGCTGGTGATCTTTGCGTTCTGGTCGCTGCTGCCGGCAGAACTCGTGACCAATGGCTGGACCATCGTGACTGCGGCCATTGCCACGAAGTTTATGATTCTGGGGCTCGAGCAGATCATCGAAAGGCACGCCGGCTGGCGACTGACGCGCGCGGAGTTCTTTTCCGACCTGTTCTATTTCGTGATGTTCTACACAGTGGTGCGCTATGCCGGGAAGCACTGGGCCGATGCGCCGCTGATCGGGGTGAAGGATGCGCTCGGCATCCACACGCCGTGGCTGGAGCACGCGCCGCTGATTGTGCAGGTGGCGCTGATCATGCTGCTGATCGAGTGGTGGCATTACTGGCTGCACCGCGCGATGCACAACTGGTTCCCGCTGTGGGTGGTCCACGCGCCGCACCATTTCGTGCGGCAGCTGAACGCGCTGAAGGGCGCGGTGGGCAACCCGTTCGAGCTTTTCCTGATCGGCCTCAGCGTGACGGTTTTCCTCGATTTCTCGCTGACGGCGCTGCTTTGCGCCGGCCATATGCTGGGCACGATCGCGGCGTTCAGCCATGCCAATGTGCGCTTCGATCCGCCGCGCTGGTATTCGGCGGTGTTCACCACGGTGGAAGCGCATAGCCTGCACCACTCGGTCGAGTACGAGGACACGCGCTGCAACTATGCCTGCGCGCTTATCCTGTTCGACCGGCTGCACGGCACGTTCAAGGCGGGCGAGGCGGTCGAAGTCGGGCAGGAAGGCAGGCGCTACATGGGGATCGGCGAGACGTTGCTCTATCCGGTCATGCCGATCATCGACTGGGTTAAGGGGCGCAAGGCGGCAGCCTGACGGCCGCGGCTGCGAAGAGGTTGGCGCTACTGCTGCTCGTCCGCGTCCGCTGCGGGATGATTTTAGCCGCCTAGGTCGTGCCTGCGCTTGGCAAGTCCCAGAGCTCCTCCACAAGCAGTTCCGACAAAAGCCACCGCAATCGGTCCGATCGAGTCCACTAGTGCTGCCCCGACCGTCGTGAACTGGGCTGTTCTGGCCTCCCTTGCAAGGACCAGAGCGACGGGAAAAGCAATGATTCCAGGAAGAAGCATTGGCCAGCGTTTCAACTGGCCTTCATGCGCCAACTTAAAAGCTCCGATGCTGCAGGCGATGAAGGGCATCGAGTAGACAAATGAGCTTAAGGATTGCATGCTGAGGAAGCTATCCGCACGTTCCTCTGGATGCAACCTTAGGGCTTCGCCGCCTCGCGGCCCTTCGGCCACCATGTCAATGTGTGGACATCATGCGCCGAGGTCCAGACGCCCTTGGGGGTCCAGCGCAGCGCGCCGCTGCCGACGGGCTTGCCGACGCGGGTGAGGATCGCGTTCGAGGCAGCGTCGATCACCACGAATTCCTGATCGTCGGTGGTGCGCAGCCAGACCTTGCCATCTCCGGTATCGATATCGCCCCACTTGAGGTTGTCACCCACCTTGATGCGGGTCGTGACGGTCATCGTGGCGGGATCAATCTTCGCGACAGTGCCGTCGCCCTGTTCCTGTACCCACACCGCGCCTTCGCCCGCGACAAGGAAGCCCGGCGTCTTGCCGAGCGCCACGGTGCCGGTGACGGTGTTGGTAGCAGGATCGATGCGGCTCAGCAGCTGCTGCGTACCGCTGACGGCCCAGAGCGCGCCGAGGCCGAACGTGAGATACCACGAGCCGGGCGCGGTGGGGATGGTGGCAACAACCTTGTTGGTCGCAGGATCGATGCGCGCGATCTTGCCGCTCGCCTCGCTGGCGATCCATGCAGAGCCTGCACCGGTGACGGTGTTGAGCTCGCCTTCCATGTTGTTGGCAATGCCAGTGGAGATTGTCGCCACAAGCTTGCCGGTCTTCACGTCGATGCGCTTGACCGCAGCTTCGGGACAATCGGCAACCCAGAGCGAGCCGAAATCGATGCTCATGCCGCCGCACGGACGGCCCATCGGGTATTCCGCCTGCTTGCCCTTGGCGGACCACTGCTCGACGCGGCCCTTGTTGGTGGCCCAGACGGTGTTGCCATCGATAGCGAGAAAATCCGCGAAGCCTGGCACGACCTGAACGTGGGGCTTTGGGGCCTCGTCAGCATGGGCGGCCATCGGCGCCAGCGTGGCGGCAGCGAGGAGCAGGGCCTTGAGCGGTTTCATGCGGGTGCTCCTTCAGTTCTTCTGCGCGATGTAGGCGCGCCAGCCACCAAGGTGGGTGATGTCTTCCGCGCCGGTAATCGCGCGCGGCTCGGCGACGAAGCCCTTGACGCTGCTGCCGTCTGCCAGCGTGACAGTGCCGATGGCAAGCGGAGCGGGAACCTCGACGGTGAAGCTGCCGAATTCGGCGACGCCGAGTTCATAAACTTCGACCGCGATCGCCGCGCCGCCTTCGGCGCTGTGAACCAGCGCGGGCTTGGGCGGCACGCTGTCGGCCATCGCGAAGAGCTTGTAGGCGGGCGCGGTGTGGGTGGCTTCCACGAACGTCGCCTCGCGCGAGGTGAGCTGCCAGTGGAGCGGCATGTCCTTGAGGTGGGCGCCGACGACGGCCAATTTCACGGTTTGCATATGTCCCTCGATGTCGAGTGGGGGCGGCGGGGCGAGATTGGCCTTCGCCAGATAGGCATCGGCGAGCGTGAGCAGGGCGCGATCAGTATCCGCGGGGCCGATCAGGGTAATGCCGAAGCCGGTGGCGTTGTGGCGCGTGCCGGCGGGAATGGCGAGCGCGGCCATGTCCAGCAGGTTCACGAAATTGGTATAGGCGCCGAGATTGCTGTTGAGCGCGATGGGGGCCTTGGCCAGTTCGGCGACGCGGTAGGTGGTGCCGGTGGTGGGGAATGCGAATGCGTCAAGCTCGCCCCACAGGAGGTCGGCATGGCGCTTCAGTTCGGCGAGACGGTAGACGCCGTTGAACGTCTCGACCGCAGTCTTGTCCCACCCGGCCTCGACCACGGCGCGCACGGTGGGATCGACGGCATCGGGATTCTCGCTAAGGATCTGGGCCATCGCGGCGGTGCGTTCGGCGACCCAGGGGCCACCGTAGAGCAGCTGCGCGGCTTCCTGCAGTGGGGCGATGTCGATCTCGACGATTTCGGTGAGGGTGGCGAGGTTGGCGAGCGCGCGGTCGTAGAGATATTCCGACTCCGCATCACCGAAGAACTGACGTTGCCGGCGAAGCGGGACGCCGATCTTGCGGGGGCTGATGGGGCGGTTCGCCAGCGGCTTGGACCATGCATCGGCAGGATCGAACCCTGCAAGGACGCTGTCGACAAGGCCGGCATCAGTGGTGTCGTGCGCGAAAACGGTGACGCAATCAACCGAACGACACGCCGGGACGACCCCGCGCGTGGGCCAGCGGCCTTTGGTCGGCTTGAAGCCGATCAGGTGGTTGAACGCGGCGGGGACGCGGCCAGAGCCTGCCGTATCGGTGCCGAGCGCGATGGGGACGAGGCCCGCGGCAACCGCGATGGCGGAGCCGGAGCTCGATCCGCCGCTGACATAGGCGCGGTTGAACGCGTTGCGCGGGATGCCATAGGGGCTGCGCACGCCGACGAGACCCGTTGCGAACTGATCGAGGTTGGTCTTGCCCATGCAGATCGCGCCAGCTGCGGTGAGGCGCTCGGCGACGGTGGAGCTGGCTTGAGGCTGGTAGGCGAAGGCCGGGCAGGCGGCGGTGGTCTCGAAGCCTTCGACGTCGATGTTGTCTTTCGCGGCGTAGGGGACGCCAGCAAGGGGCAGCGTTTCGCCTGCGGCGATGCGGGCATCGACGGCCCGAGCGGCGGCGAGGACTTGTTCGGCGCTCGCGCGGCTGATCCAGATTTGGGGCTGGATGGCGTCATAGGTGGCGATGCGGGCGAGCGCCGCTTCTACTTGCGCGACGGCGGTGGTTTCGCGTGCGTTGACGGCGGCGGCGATCTGGGTGGCGGTCATGCCGTGCGCCTCAGGGCGAGCATCGGCGAGCCGGGCTGCAGGGACTGCTTCTCCTTGATGTAGAGCGCCTCGATCGTGCCGGTGCCGGGGCTTTCGACGGGGCACTCCATCTTCATCGCCTCGATCACCGCGATGGTATCGCCCGCCTTCACCGCATCGCCGGCGGCGACGAGCAGCTTCCACACGCTGCCGCCGAATGGGGCTTCGACGAGGTCGGTGCCGTCGGGGACTTCGGTGGTGGCGGCTGCGGGCGTTTCGGCTTCGGCAAGATCGGTCACGCGGTCGAATTCGCCGCGGGCCTGCCAGTCGGCGCGTTCTGCGTCGAAAGCGGCCTTACGGTTGGCCTCGAATTCGCTGATGGCTTCGGCGTTGTCTGCAAGGAACTTGCGGTAATCGGCGAGGCGGAATTCGCTCGGCTCGATTTTGAGGGCGCGGCGGCCGGCGGGGAAATCGCGGCGCCATTCCACCAGTTCTTCGGCGCTGACCGGGTAGAAGCGGATCTGGTCGAAGAAGCGCAGCAGCCACGGCTTGCCTTCGGTGAAGGCATCCGTTTGCTTGTAGGTGTTCCACACCTGGACGGTGCGGCCGAACAGCTGGTAACCGCCCGGGCCCTCCATCCCGTAGATGCACATGTACGCGCCGCCGATGCCCACGACATTGGGCGGGGTCCATGTGCGCGCGGGGTTATACTTGGTGGTGACGAGGCGGTGGCGCGGATCGACTGGCGTGGCGACGGGTGCGCCCAGGTAGACGTCGCCGAGGCCCATGACGAGGTAGTTGGCCTCGAAGATCAGGTTCTCTACCGCAGCCGCATCATGCAGGCCATTGATGCGGCGAATGAATTCGATGTTGTCAGGGCACCATGGTGCATCGTCGCGGACGGCGGCGATGTATTTCTCGATGGTCTCAATCGTCGCGGGATCGCGCCATGAGAGCGGCAGGTGGACGACGCGCGAGGGGATGGTGAAGTCAGCGAGATCACCGAGACGCTCCTCAGCTTCGATCAGCGCGGCGAGCGCAGAGGCCTGATCAAGCTGCGCGCCATCGAAATGCAATTGCAGCGAGCGGATGCCGGGGACGATATCGATGACGCCCGGCAGTGCGAGGCGCTCGAGTTCGACCATCAGCGCGTGGACGCGGATGCGCAGTTCGATGTCGAGTACGATCTGGCCGTATTCGACGAGGATGTTGCGGTCGCCCTGCTGGCGGTAGATCGTGCGCGGACGGTTCGCTGTTTCGGCGATTTCGGCGAGGATCGGCGAGAGATGCGCGACGGGGCGATCGGGAACGGGGCCGGGCAGCGCGCCTTGGGTGAGCAGGCGCTGCTGGTCGGCGTCTGCCGCGGCGGCATCCGCGATGGTAACCGGGGCGAACCGCAGGCGGTCGCCAGGGACGAGCTGACCGAGCTTCCAGCGGTCGGCCGCAATGACCACGAAGGGGCAGACGAAACCACCGAGCGAGGGTCCGTCCGGGCCGAGGATGATCGGCATGTCGCCCGTAAAGTCGACGGCGCCGATGGCGTAGGGGTTATCGTGGATGTTCGAGGGGTGGAGGCCCGCTTCGCCGCCATCCTTGCGCGCCCAGTGCGGCTTTGGGCCGATAAGGCGCACGCCAGTTCGGTTGGAGTTGTAGTGCACCTGCCATTCGGCGGCGACGATCATCGCAATATCGTCGGGCGTGAAGAAATCGGGCGCGCCGTGTGGGCCGTAGAGGACCCGCAAGGTCCATTCGTTGCCGAGCGGCGGGAGCGCGGTGGTGGCAAGAGCCGGTTCGACGGGCTCGTCGCCGAGGTGGAGCACATCGCCTGCAACTAGCCGGCGCGCGGCGTGACCGCCGAACTGGCCGAGTTCGAACGTGGCGCGGCTGCCGAGGTAGGGCGCGATATCGAGGCCGCCCGCGAAGAGCAGGTAGCCGCGCATGCCGCCGCCCCGCGCGCGGCCGAGTGCGAGCGTCTGACCAGCAGCGATGGCGATCACCTGTCCGCGCGGGACGGGGGCGCCATCGAGCGTTGCGCCGAAATCGGCGCCGGTCAGCGCGACGCGCGCGGGTGCGGTGAATGCGAGGGTAGGGCCCGAATGGGTGAGTTCAAGGCCTGCGGTGCCTTCAGGATTGCCGAGCAGGCGGTTGCCGAGCCGGAACGACTGGTCGTCCATCGGCCCCGAAGGCGGCACGCCGACCGCCCAGAGGCGCTGGCGGCCGGGCCAGTCCTGCACTGTGGTGGCGGTGCCGCCGCTGACAACCCGGACGCTGCGCGGGGTGTAGGCAATGGTATCGAGGACGCGGGTCGAGACTTCGCCACTGGTGAAGGCGGGGGAGCGGACAACGTCGCGCAGCCATCGCAAATTGGTTTCGATCCCGTCGACGCGGGTTTCGCCGAGCGCGGTCTGCATCGCGGTGACGGCAAGGTCGCGCGTCGGCGCGTGGACGATGAGCTTGGCGAGCATGGGATCGTACCAAGCGGTGACCTCGCTGCCCGCCATGACCCAGGTTTCGGTGCGGATGTCCGCCGGGAACTCTACTGCAGTGAGTGTGCCCGAGGTGGGGCGGTAATCCAGCGCCGGGTCTTCCGCATAGAGACGGACCTGCACGGAATGGCCGTTTGGCAAGGTTGGCGCCGTGTCGAGGAAGCTGAAATCACCTGCGCCGCCGCGCACCATCCATTCGACAAGATCGATCCCCATGACCATCTCGGTCACGCCGTGCTCGACCTGCAGGCGGGTGTTCATCTCGAGGAAGTAGAACTGCTCGCGCTCGGCATCGTAGAGGAATTCGACCGTGCCGGCATTGCGATAACGCGCGGCTTCACCGAGGCGGATCGCAGCGGTGTAGAGATCCTGCCTGATCTGCTCGGGCAGCAGCGGCGCGGGGGATTCCTCGACCACTTTCTGATTGCGCCGCTGGAGCGAGCAATCGCGTTCGCCGAGGGCCACGACCCGGCCTTCGCCATCGCCAAAGATCTGCACTTCGACATGGCGCGCGCGGCGTACGTAGCGTTCCAGGAAGACACCTGCATCGCCGAAGTTGCTCTGGCCGAGGCGGGCGACGGTAGCGAAGCCTTCCTGCACATCGGCCTGACTTTCGCAGACGCGCATGCCGATGCCGCCGCCGCCGGCGGTCGCCTTGAGCATGACCGGAAAGCCGATTTCGTTGGCGGCGCCGAGCGCTTCCTTCTCGCTCGTCAGCAGCTCGGAGCCGGGGGCGAGCGGCACACCGTGCGCCTTGGCGAGCGCGCGGGCGCTGTGCTTGAGGCCGAACATGCGGATGTTGTCGGGCGTGGGGCCGATGAAGACGATCCCGGCAGCGGCGCAGGCTTCGGCGAAGTCGGTGTTCTCGGCCAGGAAGCCGTAGCCGGGATGGACCGCGCCCGCGCCAGTGACCTTGGCCGCGGCGAGGATCGCGTCGATGTTGAGATAGCTTTCCGAAGGCCGCGCGCCGCCGATGCAGACTGCCTCGTCAGCCTCGGAGACATGGAGCGAGCCCGCATCGGCCTCCGAATAGACCGCGACCGAGCGCAGCCCCATGCGGCGCAAGGTGCGGATGATCCGGGTGGCAATGGCCCCGCGGTTGGCAATGAGGACGGTGTCGAAGCTCATGTGGGATTTCGCGCTCACTGCCCCCCTCCCCGGCGGGGAGGGGCTGGGGGTGGGGGTACGAGATTTGCTGCTTCAGGCGCAGGGCACCCCCACCCGGCCTCCCCCGAGCGGGGGAGAGGAAGAAGGGCAGTGCGGTGCCCGACGTGGCTCATGCCGCGACGATCATGCGCACGGGCGTGGGATTGAAGCCGTTGCAGGGGTTGTTGATCTGCGGGCAGTTCGAGACGACGACGATGACGTCCATCTCGGCCTTGAGATCAACGGTTAGGCCGGGCGCGGAGATGCCGTCGACGATGCCGAGCGCCCCGTCCGCTTCCACCGGCACGTTCATGAAGAAGTTGATGTTGGCGACGATATCGCGTTTGCCGCGGCCTTCGGTGAGGTTGGCTTCGAGAAAGTTTTCCACGCAGGCGTGCTGTGCCTTGGTGTGGTGGCCATAGCGCAGCGTGTTGCTCTCGCAGGAGCAGGCGCCGCCGATGGTATCGTGGTATTCGACTGTCGTACCGGCGATGGTCATCATCGGGCGGCCCTCGTTCGAGCGCAGCACGGTGCCGGTGCGCAGGAACAGGTTGCCCTGTGCCGCCACGGTGTCCTGCGCCGAATAGCGCTCGGTATCGTCAGCCTCGCTATAGAGAAGGAAGTCCACCGCCTGGTTGCCTTCGAGGTCGACGATGCGCAGCGTCTGACCCTTCTTGATGTGATGGATCCAGGGAGCGCGGGCGGGGACGACTTCGTCATGGACGATCGTATCGGGCAGGCCGTCGTGGTGCGGATCGCGGTTGAGCATGGGTCAGTCTCCGGTCAGCGACGATAGTAGTCTTCGACGTTGAGGAAGGCGCGCAGGCCCTCCGGCGTCGCGGTGCGGATGGGATCGTCTTCGGCGGCCACCGGCCCGCGCCATGCTGTCGCGCGCAGGGGGGTGACGGTGTAGTCAGGCCGGGGATCGAGCACGTGGGGGACGTTGGCGATCACCACGATGACCTCCATCTCGGCGCGCAGGACGACTTCGCGGCCCGGCTCGAAGGGGCCGATCTGCGGCTCGATGGTGCCGTCATCGGCAATGCGCGCGCCCTTGAACAGGGTAACGGCGGCGTGGATATCGCGGCGCTGAAGGCCGTGCTTGGCGGCGCCGAGGAGGAAGCGGTCGCGGCCGTTGGGGAACTGCCCGCTGTTGCGTCCGTCGCCATACTTGGCGGCGTTGGTGTAGGCGTTGGAGGTGCCGGAGAACGTATCGTGCGCGCCGCCGGTCGTGTCCTCGGCAATGCTCATCAGGACGCGGCCCATATCGGACAAGAGCAGCTTGCCCGCGCCGAGATAGGCGTTCCACTGGATCTTTACCGTATCGGCAAAGCTGTAGCGCTCGGTCGGCATTTCGGCGTTGAAGATCTGGAAGCTCGCGCAGGCATCGCCCTTCGCGTCTATGAGGCGCAAGCGCGCGCCGCGCGGCAGGCGGCGGGTGGCGTAGCCGCCGGGGGCCAAGGTTTCCTCCCAGAGCAGGTCGGACGCAGGGACGCCTTCGGGCAGGTCCGGCGCGGCGGGTGGGAGGACGGGCATCGCCTCCACCACGGTGCCGCCTTGCGCACGGGCGTGATCGCGGGCTGCGTTGGGATTGGCCAGAATTGCTGCGGGCGTTGCGGTCATGCGGCGGCTCCCTGCGGCGCATCGGCTTCGGGCTCGTAGAGCTGCGGAAGGAGCGCGGTGGTGGTGACGAGTTCGAGCTGCTGGACCCCGCGCACGCGCCGCAGCGCGTCCGACAGATCCTTGAGACGGGCGGCGGGGCCCTGGACGAGGAGCACCTCGAGCGATTGGTCATCCTCGAGGAAGACGTGCTGCGAGGAGATCACTTCCTTGAGATAGTGCGCCTGCGTCTGCGCGAGCTGGTGGCGCACGCGGCCGCGTTCGCCGCGGTAGACGAGCGTGATTGTGCCGGCGAGCATCTCGTCGGGCCGGGTGAAGGCCTCATGCGCGGCAAGCGCATGGCGGATCAGCTCGGCCATGAGCTGCGAGCGCGAAGGGAGCTGGCGCTCGGTCACCATCATGTCGAGCTTGCGGAACAATTCGGCCGGAAGGCTCATGCTGAGCCGGGCGAGGCCTGTGGGTTCTGGACTCATGGGCTGTTCTCTCTCAGCTGGCGGCAGTTGCGGGCTGGGGCGCGGCTTCCGGCTCCGGGGCCGGGACCGGGGGGCCGCGCAAGGGGAGGTCGTAGACGGCGGTCGCACCGTAGCGGTGCGGCGCGTGGGGATCGTGGCGGCGCTTGTCGAGCGCAAGGACGCGCGTGCCGAGCGTGAAGGCTTCCTTGATGTCGTGCGTGACCATGACGACCGTGAGCGCATAGTCGCGCCACAGGCGGGTGATCAGGCCATGCATGTCGGCGCGAATGCCGGGATCGAGCGCGCCGAAGGGTTCATCGAGGAGGAGGATGCGCGGCCGCTTGATGAGGGCCTGCGCGATGGCGAGGCGCTGCTGCATGCCGCCCGACATCTGCGCGGGGTAGAGGTGGAGGCTGTCTGCAAGTCCGACCGCTTCGAGCATTTCGGTTGCCTGCGCCTCGGCCTTGCGACGGGCAGCGCCGAAAAGCCGCGCGGCAAATGGGGCGGCCGGGCATTCGAGGCCGAAGGTGACGTTGCCGAGAACCGTCATATGCGGGAAGACCGAATAACGCTGGAAGACGACGCCGCGATCGGGCCCGCACTGGGGGGTGAGCGGCTCGCCGTCGAGCAGGATCTTGCCGCGCGTGGGCGCTTCCTGCCCGAGGATGAGGCGCAGCAGGCTCGATTTGCCCGCGCCCGAGGGGCCGATGATAGAGAGGAAGGCGCCTTCGGCCACCTGGAGGTTGACCTTTTCGAGCACGACTTTGTCGCCGTACTCCACCCAGACGTTCTTGAGCTGGAGGAGCGCGTTCATCTGCCGTCTCCATGGGCCCAGGGGAATGCGCGCTTGCTGATCGCGGCGAGCGTCACGTCCATCAGGATGGCAAGCAGCGCGATCCACGCGACGTAAGGGATGATCACGTCCATCGAGAGATAACGGCGGACGAGAAAGATGCGGTAGCCGAGACCGATATCGGAGGCGACGGCTTCGGCGGAGATAAGGAAGACCCACGCCGGACCGAGCGCAAGGCGGATCGCCTGGAGGAGGCGCGGCATCGCCTGCGGCAGCGCAACGCGGGCGATGATCTGCCACGAGTTGGCCCCGAGGGTCTCGGCCTTGATGATCTGCTCGCGTGGCAGGCTGCCTACATGCGCGGCGATATCGCGGACCATGACGGGCGCAACGCCGATGGCGATGAGGACGACCTTCGAGGTTTCACCGAGGCCAAGCGCGATGAACAGGATGGGCAGCAGCGCAATCGGCGGGATCACCGCGATGCCGGTGACCAGCGGGCTCAGCGCTGCGCGCACCGGCGGCAGCGCGCCGATGAGCAGGCCAAGAATAAGTGCGAACAGCGTCGCGATGCCAAGCCCCAGTCCGAGCCGCTGGAGGCTGGCAAAGGTATCGGCCCAGAACACGAGGTTGCCCGAAAGCGGATCGGGCGTGGTAAGCAGATCGGTGATCGCCTTGGCCATCCCGGAGGGGAGCGGGAAGATCTTGTCTGACGGGTTGGCGGCATGGCGCTGCACCGCGGTGATCAGGTAGAACACCAAGAGCAGCAGGATCGGTGCACCGCCCGCAATCAGGCGGTCACGCCTCGAAAGATGCCAGTTGATCCAGCGCATGCGCTCAGATCTTCCCGTCTGCGGCGAGCTTCATGAAGCTGTCGTCGAAGCGCAAGGTGACATTGGCCCCATCGCCGAGCGTCTTGCCGCCGGGGAACGCGATGCCGACCGCATCGGCGGAGGTGGCGCCCTTGAACAAGCCCTTGGAAAAGCTGAAATCGCGCACCCGCGTCATTGTGGTGACCAGCGCAGGGGACTGCGCGGCGGCGACGGCGGCCTTGGGATCTGTGTATAGGAAGGTCGTCTTTAGCTGGCTGTCGAAGGTTTCGGGCGCGGCGCCGGCGAGCTTGGCCATTGCGGCGCGCGCTGCCTTCCCTTCGGCATCCTGCCGCATCATCAGTTGCACGGTATCGTACCAGATGCCCGCGAGCGCCTTGCCGAGATCGGGGTTAGCCTTGAGCGTGGCGGTATCGACGACGAGGAGATCGAGGATCTCACCCGGAATGTCGGCCGAGGAGAACACCTGCGTGACACCGGGTTGCGCGCGCATAACCGAAAGCTGCGGGTTCCACGCAACCGCCGCGGTCACATCGGCGCTGGCGAAGGCGCCGACGATATCGGCATCGGCGGTGTTGACCGTCTTCACGTCGGTCATGCCCATTCCGCCCTTTTCCAGCGCGCGGGCGAGGAGGTAGTGCGAGACCGAGAGCTCCACCAGATTAACCGAGCGGCCCTTGATGGCGCTCAGGCTGGTCGCGCCCTTGAGCAGCACGCCGTCGTTGCCGTTCGAATAGTCGCCAAGGATGACGGCGGTTGTGTCCTTGCCGCCGGCCGCCGGGATCGTCAGCGCGTCCATGTTGGCAAGGGTGACGCCGTCGAGTTTGCCGGCGGTGTACTGGTTGATCGATTCGACGTAGTCGTTGACCTGCACGATCTTGATCTTGAGGTGGTATTTGTCCTCCCACTTTTTCACGATGCCGGCCTGCTGCGCATAGGGCCAGGGCATCCAGCCGGCATAGATCGACCAGCCGATGCTGAATTCGCTCTTCTTTTCAGCCGGAGCATTGCTGCCGCCTGCGCAGCCGCCAATTGCAAGCGTTGTAGCAAGCGCTGCGGCAAGGAGAGAACCGGTGAGCGCCCGGCGGGGCCTGGCGGGGGAGGTGTTTGACACGATTCTGTCTCCTTTCGCAGTGCAGCATTGCGAGAAACAATCCACTTGTCCATGCCAAAATGTTACGTTCCTGAAAAAACGTAATACCATCTCCATGCAGGGCCGCGCAGATTCGGCGAATCAGGGGAGGGGTTCGCGGGCATTGTGTTGATTCGGCGCAACGGCTGCAGGCTGTGGTGTGCGCCTTGAGCCGATCGATGCGGCAGTTGCACAGGAAAAATACCAAGGATTTCCGCAGTGCAGCGGAGGGTGGATAATACCGGGATCGTGTCGAATTATTACGCTTGACCTGTTATGTAATATCGATAACGTAACTGAAATGTCGCAGAAGGAGCAATCCTTTGCGGCGCAAGCAACGACATTTCAAGTCAGGCGAATGCTTGTCTGGCGGCGATATTCTGCACGGCACAGTCGATGCGGGAGCGTTGGTGTGTGTTTTCGGTAATAGTTTGCGAAAGCGGGCAGCAATCACGAGATGATGTATTTGCTGGATGACGGGCCCTTCAGGTCGAATTGCCTCTTGGTTCATCTGGCGTCTTGAAGAATACGATCGCCTTCATGGTGATTGTGAAGTGAGGGAATGACGACGGCGCCAGAACTGCAAACGGTTCGGCGCGCCCCGCGCAAAGTGGGCAAACAGGGATGGGGATGTCGCTTCGAGAAGGCTTTCACGCAGGCAACGCGGGGGCTCGAGTGACCAAGAAATCTTTCAAGACGACACTGGCCAAACAGGCCCTGTTCGGTGCGACGATCCTGATGGGCAGCACCGCTTTTCCCGCATTGGCGCAGATTGCGCCAGAAGCTGCGGGTGACGCGCCGCAGGCGGCAGCGGTCGAGGACAATAGCGCCATCGTGGTGACCGCCACCCGGCGCGCGACGTCGCTGCAGGACGTGCCGATCAACATCACCGCGGTAAGCGCCGACCAGCTTGCGCGCCAGCGCATCGACGACGTGCGCGACATCGCCGACTTCACGCCTGGCATCACGATTGCGGACACCGGTCCGGGCTCGACCGGCACAATCGTTCTGCGCGGCCTCAACGCCTCCGACTCTGACACGACCGGCGCAACCTATGACAACGCGCTGGGTGTCTATCTCGGCGAAGTCCCGCTCTACTTCGACTTCAAGATGCTCGATATCGCGCGCGTCGAGACGCTGCTCGGTCCGCAAGGCACGCTCTACGGTCTCGGTACGCTGGCGGGCGCCATCCGCAACATCCCCAACCGTCCGGACACGACCAACTACAGCGGGGAAATGCACGGCCGTCTTTACGCCAAGAACCAGGCCTCGAAGGCCGGTTATCAGATCGACGGCGTGATCAACATTCCGATCGTGAAGGACCACATCGCCTTCCGCTCGGCGACCGGCTACTATTTTGACCCGGGCTTCATCGATTATCCGCTGATCGTGAAGACGCCGGGCGTCTCCCTGCCTCAGGCGCCCCGCTCGCCCGCGATCACGCAGGCCTTCGCCGATGCAAACTTCGCCGGGCAGAAGGATCTCAACTATGAGAAGACCTTCACCACCCGCAACCAGCTGCTCGTGCAGGTGACGCCCGACCTCTCGGTCGATTTCACTTACGCCTTCCAGCACACCAAGACCGGCGGCGGCCAGTACAACAGCAACGGCGTGTTCGGCACCGGCAAGTATGAAAGCGCGGCCCGCTTTGCCGAGCCCGTGGATCGCCGCGCGCACCTCGCCAGCGTGGAGATCAACGCGAATGTTGCGGAAATCTTCGATCTTGTCGCCACCACGGCCTACACCCAAGTGAAGAACAAGCGGATCGGGGACAACACCGACCTCCTGCTCGATCTCGACTATGACTACGAGCTGTTCCCTGCCTTCACCAGCTACAACGAGAGCGAAAACACCCGCAACCAGTTCAACAACGAGGTCCGCCTCGTCTCGACACATGGCGGGCCGTTCAGCTGGGTGCTTGGCGGGTTCTTCAACGAGCAGAAGCTGCAGGCCGATTACCGCGAACACGTACCGGGCCTGCCCGGCGTCGATCTGGTGCGTAACCCCGAGGAGATCGAGTACGCATCGTTCAACCGCGCCAAGATCAGCGAGCGCGCGGTGTTCGGCGAGGGTACGTTCAAGATCACGCCGGAATGGCAAGTCACGGCGGGCGGACGTCTGTTCAACTACACGTCGAAGGTTTCGGGGCGCGCGGTCACGCCGCTGCTGGGCGATCCCATCAGCCCCTATGCCCTCACGGCAGCCGGCGGGACGTCGCGCAAGGGCGGCAACGTGTGGAAGTTGAACACGTCATACAAGTTCTCGTCGGGCCTGATGCTCTACGCGACCTATAGCAAGGGCTATCGCATCGGCGGACCCAACACGGTTGCCCCTTGCGTGCTGCCGCTCAAGCCGCCGCCGTTCCAGAACGTCTGCGCGTTGCCGAACGAGCAGCAGTTTGGCCCGGACTCGACCAAGAACCTCGAGGTGGGTATCCGCGCCGAGCTGTTTGACCGCAAGCTGACCTTGAACATGAACGCGTTCAAGATCGATTGGGACGGCATCCAGGTCGCCTCCGCCACGGTCAACGGCATCGTCGGCATCACGGTCAACGGCGGCAAGGCGAAGTCCGAAGGTTTCGAGACCTCGTTCCAGCTGCGGCCCATCGATGGTCTGTCGATCCAGGGGACCTACTCGTACACGAACGCAAGGCTGACGCAGGACGTTGCCAAGATCATCTCGGTGAACAGCCCGGCCGGCAAGTATCCCAGCTCGCCGATCCAACTCGACGCGCTGAGCGGTGACCGCCTGCCCGGCTCGACCCGGCACAGCGGCAGCCTTGGTATCAACTACACCAAGCCAATGCTGGGCGGTGATGTCACCGCCGACTGGACCGCGACCTATCGCGGCGACGTCGTGACGCGTCTTGGCTGGGACCGCGCCTTTGGTGACAAGCTGGACGGCTTCATCCTGCACCGCGCTTCGCTGAGCTGGCAGAATGATACGTTCACGTTCGGTCTCTACGCCAACAACATCTTCAACAAGTACGCGGTGACAGCGATTTCCAACGACCGTTCGCGGATAGGTGTCAACGACGGGGTGCGCCTGCGCTACTTCCGCCGCACCGTGATCACCCCGCGTACTGTCGGACTGGAGTTCCGGGTGAAGTACTGAGCGAAGTACTTCGTTTGGGGGGATGACTGCACAATAGGGGGCGGGGTTGATCCTCGCCCCCGATTGCGCAATCCTGCTGCAGCAAAGGCTGGCAGCAGAACAGGATAACGAGCAACAACAGGCGAGGAGTTGCAGGGTCATGAGCTTGGGCTTGAAGAAGCTGGCGGTCGATTGCCTTCCGCCCGCGACATTGGCGGCGGTGGTGGCATTCTGGTATTTCGCGCCTGCTGCAGTGGTCGCGAACCCGTGGACTTCGCTCATCGTCAACGCCGTTGTCACGGCATTCGTACTCGGCCTCGAACTCGTTTTCGAACGTCACGCCGGTTGGCGGATCAACCGCGAGGAGTTCTTCACCGATCTCTTCTACTTCGTGCTGATCAACACCGTGATCGGACGGATGGCCTATATCCTTTCCGAAGCACCGCTGCGTTCGCTCAAGGAATCCTGGGGCATCGCGACCCCATGGGTGACTGAGATGCCGTTCCTCGCCCAGGTCGCGCTTGTCGTGTTCCTGTGGGAATTCGGCCAGTATTGGATGCACCGGCTGATGCACAACTGGGAGCCCTTCTGGCTGACCCATGCACCGCACCACCACATCACGCAGCTCAATGCCATGAAGGGCGCTGTCGGAAACCCGATCGAGCTGTTCCTGATCAGCCTCGGCATCGTCGCCTTGCTCGACGTTTCCCCGGCGGCGTACCTCTGCGCGTTTGCCACGACCAACGTGATCGCAACTTATGCCCATGCCAACGTGAAGAGCGATCCGCCGCTGTTCTACAGCTTCTTCTTCACCACGATCCGCCACCACAGCTTCCACCATTCGGTGGGTTATGAAAACACCCGCTGCAACTATGGCAATTCGCTGATCCTGATCGACCGGATGTTCGGCACCTACAAGGAAGGTGAGGGCGTGCTTGTCGGACAGGACGACCGCCGGCGGCTGACGATCTGGGAGCAGTTCGTGTTCCCGTTCAAGCCGCTGATCGAGATGGTGGAGCGGCGCAAGGACAAGTCGTCCGCTGCCGGATAAACCCGCGGCGTGAAGGCTGAACCAACCCGCATTGCCGCCGTCCGCCGCGCACTGGGGCGCAGCGATTTCGCGGCGGCGGAGCAGCTGGCGGCTAGCGTCGTGGCCGCCTTTCCCGAGGATGCCGAAGGCCGGTTCCTGCTTGGCATGGCGCGGGCAGAGGCTGGGCGCGTCGGGGCAGGGATCGCCGATATTGCCCGCGCGGTCGAACTTGACCCGCGAGGCAGCTACCGCGCGCAGTTGGCGCGGCTGCAGGTTATGTTGCGGCAGGATGGGGAGGCTGCGCAGACGCTGGCGGCGGCCGAAAGCGCCTTGCCGGACGATGCGCTGGGCCGCGATACGATGGGCTGCGTCTATGCCCGGCTCGGCGAACACAAGGCGTCGGTGCCGCATTTTCGCGCGGCGGTGCAACTGGCTCCGGGCAACGTTTCGTTTCGCTACAATCTTGCCGCCGCGCTCAACTTCATCGGCGATACGGACGGCGCTGAGGTGGAGGCCGAAGCGCTGATCGCGCTCGATCCCGATTATGCGAGGGGCCATCACATGCTGGCCGGGCTTCGCAAGGTCAGTGCCGAGCGGAACCATGTCGAGCGGCTGACGGCGGCATTGGCGCGCGCGCAGGCAGCTGATGCACGGTTGCTTCTGGGCTATGCGCTGGCGAAGGAGCTCGAGGATATCGGCGAGCAGCAAGGGGCGTTCGCCCGGCTTGCTGAGACGAATGCCGAGCACCGGGCGCGGCTGCCTTATGTATTCACGCGCGACGGCGCCAATTTCGACGCGATCGAGCGGACCTGGCCGCGCCTAGTGCAGGCGCCGGTGCGGGGGGCTCCGCAGGATGCGCCGATCTTCGTGATCGGGATGCCGCGCACCGGCACGACGCTGGTGGACCGCATCCTCTCCTCGCATCCCGAAGTGTGGAGCGCGGGCGAGCTGCAGGCGATGCCGCTGGCGGTGAAGATGGCAGCAGGGACGCGCAGCCGCGTGGTGCTCGATCCCGAGACGCTGGAGGCAGCAGCGAGCGCCGATCTCGGCGCCATCGGGCGTGATTATCTGGCACGGGCGCGCACCCACGCCGGGGCGCGCGAGGGGCGTTTTGTCGACAAGTTTCCGGGGAACTTCCAGTACGCCGGGTTTATCGCGCGGGCGCTGCCCGAGGCGCGAATCGTGTGCCTCAGGCGCCATCCGCTCGATACGGTGCTGGCGAACTTCCGGAACCTCTTCGCGATCTCGTCGCGCTATTACGACTACAGCTACGACCTCATGGACATTGCGCGCTACTATGTGCGGTTCGATCGGCTGATGGCACTCTGGTGCGAGGCGCTGCCGGGCCGGATCCTCGAGCTTGGTTACGAGGATCTGGTGGCGGATCAGGAAGGCGGGACGCGCGCGCTGCTAGCGCATTGCGGGCTGGCATGGGATGCGGCCTGCCTCGATTTCCACCGCAACACCGCGCCGGTCTCAACCCCGAGCGCAGCGCAAGTGCGGCGGCCGATGTACAAGGATTCGGTGGCGCGCTGGACGAGGCACCGGGACACGCTGGCCCCGGTGATCGCATACTTCGAGATGGAAGGGATCGCTATCTAGCCGGGCTTACCGGGCCGGACAGGGGATCGTCTCGCCGACGCCTTCAATGCTGGCGCCGCGCAGCGAGAGCACGAGACCCTTGTCCCCTGCAATGCGCAAGGGCGTGCCAACCGACTTGAAGTCCGCGCCGGCATCCTTGAAGCAGCGCAGCGGAATGCGCAGCGTGAGCGCGCCGGCGGACGGCGTTACCTTGAGTGTGGCGCCGGCCATTGTCACTGCGATGGGGCCGGCGGCGGCATCGAGACGGCCTTCCAGCTTCAGCGCGAACTCCTCGTCGAGCTGGCGCATGAGATCCACTGGCGGGCCATCGATGCCAATCGCGCCAGGCTCGGCCCATGAATATTGCCGCGCATCCTCCTGCGCACCGATATCGACCGGCCGCTCGGCGATGCCGGGATCGAGGCTGAGGTGCCAGGGCGAGGGGACCTTGCCGAGCGCGATGTAGACGCCCTCGCTGGCCGAGGCGACGAGATCGACGTGCGGGTCTTCATTCACCGTGCCGACCATGGACTTGCTGGCGTAAGTCAGGCCGTAGCCAGTGGGGAACAGCGGGGTCTTGACCGGGGACACCGCGTCGGCGGGCCAGGGGAAGGGGAGCTTGCCGGTGAAGCCACGGGCCGGCTTGCCAGCCTTGCCAGCGACGAGGACGTCTGCAACGCCCTGGCCTTGCGTGCCGGGAAGCCAGGCCGCGACGAAAGCATCGGAGGCGTTGAGTTCTGTCCCGACGAACATCGGGCGGCCCGAGAGGAACACCGAGACGACCTTGATGCCCTGCGCCTTGAGCTTGGCCAGCAGGTCCTTCTCGCCCGCCTGTGCGCGGAAGGCGATGTTGGGCATGTCGCCCTGGAATTCGGCGTAAGGTTGCTCGCCATAGACGACGACGGCGACATCAGGCCGATTGGCAAAGCTGCCATCGGCCGAGATTGCGGCGCTGCCGCCTGCGTCCTTGATGGCAGCGGCGATCGCGCGGCCAATAGTCTGGCCCTTGGGGAAATCCGCCGCGGTCGTATCGGTGCCCTGCCAGGTGATCGTCCAGCCGCCGGCCTGCATGGCCATGCTGTCGGCACCCGGGCCGGTGATCAGGACTTTGGCGCCGGGCTTGAGCGGGAGAACGCTGCCGTTATTCTTGAGGAGGACGAGCGACTTGGCCGCCGCTTCGCGCGCTACGGCAAGGTGTGCATCGGCGCCGACCACGGACGGATTGCCGCGATCCACCGGGTTTGCGCCAAGCAGGCCGAGCTTGGCCTTGACGCGCAGGATGCGGCGGACGGCATCGTCGATGCGCGCCATCGGGATCGTGCCGTCCTTCGCCTCGCGCACGGTGGCTTCGTAGAGGCCCTTCCAGCTGTTGGGCGCCATCGCGAGATCGAGCCCGGCGGTGAAGGTCTTGGCGCAATCGGTGACGGTGCAGCCGGGAATCTGGCCGTGGCCGTTCCAATCCCCGACGACGAGGCCCTGGAAGCCCATGCGGCCCTTGAGCACATCGGTGAGCAGCGACTGGTTGCCGTGATTCTTGGCTCCGTTCCAGCTCGAGAAGCTGGCCATCACTGTCAATGCACCCGCATTGATCGCGGGCGGATAGCCCTGCGCATGGCGGGCGACGAGTTCGCGTTCGGAAATCAGCGCATCACCCTGGTCCTTGCCGCCATCGGTGCCGCCATCGGCGAGGTAATGCTTCGCGGTGGCAGCGACGCGGTCGGCGGCGAGGGGCTTGCCGGGGATCAGCGGGCCTTGCAGGCCGATTGTCATGGCCTTGGCGTAGCTGGCGACGAGCGCGGGATCGGCGGCATATCCTTCGTAGCTGCGGCCCCAGCGCAGATCCTGCGGTACAGCAAGGGTGGGCGCAAAGGTCCAGTCGATGCCGCTGGCGGCGACCTCGATGGCCGTCACTTCGCCGATGCGCCGGATCAGCGCAGGATCATGCGCCGCGCCGAGGCCGATGTTGTGCGGGAAGATCGTGGCGCTGGGGAGGTTGGAATGGCCGTGGACGGCATCGATGCCGAACAGCATGGGAATGCCCGCGCCCGCCTTGGCTGAAGCGGCGCGGAACGCACGGACCAGCTTTGCCCACTTGGCCGCGTCGGCGCGTTCATCGCCCCATGGGCCCGAATTGCCGCCCGCGAGGATCGAGCCGAGCGGGTACCTCGCAAGGTCTTCCGGCGTGATCGCGCTGATGTCGGCCTGGATCATCTGGCCGACCTTCTGCTCGAGCGTCATCGCTGCGATCATGCGGGTAATGCGGCGCTCGGTCGCGGGCGTGGTGATCGCTGCCGGGCTGTGCGCAGCCGGCCAGAGCGCGGGGTGAGCGGTGCTGAAGGCATCAGCGGGGGCTGGCGGATTCGGGGCCGCAATGGCGCTTCCCGACGCCAGCAACATGGCTGCCATAAGTGCGCGCCGAACTGTCATTCTCACCCTTCCCGCTTTATTTCTGTGAACGTTCCCAATAGCGTTCGTCGCATGAGAAAGCATCAAAATCAAGCGGGGCTGTCAGATTTCATTGGTCTGTTTCGGAAGAGAGCCGGGACAGCAGCAAGGCTGCGACCAGTGCAAGCGCGGCAAACAGCAGAAAAAGGCCGGTAAAACCGAACCAGGGCACGAGCGCGAGAGTGAACCAAGGCATGACCAGCGAGGGTACGGTGTTGGTGAGATTGAACAGGCCAAGGTCGCGCCCGCGCCGGCCCGCGTCGGGCAGCGTGCGCAGCGTCTGCGCCGAATGCAGGGCAAGGAAGATCGAGGTGGAGAAACCGAACACGCCGTAGCTGAGCACCCCGGCCGGCACACTCTGCGCAAGCGCCATACCGACGAGGCCGACAGGCGCGACCAGCGTGCACAGCACAAGCGGCAGGAACGGATGGCCGCGCCGGTCCGCCCAGCGCCCTGCAAGGAGAGCCGCAGGGGCCGAGACGACAAGCACCGTGCTGAAGACGCGCGCGGTGAGGTGGTCGTCGACCGCAGGATTGATGGAGCGAAGCCAGAGGTAGAGGAACGAGAACAGGGCCGCCTCGGCGACCTGCACGAGGAGACGGGCCGCCCACATGAGCAGCGCCGCTCGCTTGCGCCGACGCGGCGGCGCGGATGCGGGCGGTGCTACCACCGCTGCCGTGCGGCTGCCGAGCAGCAGCGCCGGCAAGACAGCGGCGGCGACGCCGAGCGCGACGATCACGAGGCGGCCATCGGGGGTGGCAAGGCCCGGTATGGTGACGAGCGCCCCTGCCAGAGCGCCAAGCCCGGGGGCAAAGGCAAGCAGTCCGCCGAGCAGACCCTTCTGGCTGTCGGGCACGCAGTCTGCCCCCCACGCAGCCAGCGGAGCGAGCATCATGTTGAGCCCGAGCTGCCACAGCACCACGACGGCGATGATATCGCGCAGGGTATGCACCGAAGGCACCGCAAGCAGCAGTATGCAGGAGAGCGCAAGGCCGAGCGCTGCCCAAGGGCGGCGCGTGGCCGTGATGTCGCTCAGCCAGCCGAACAGGATATGACCCAGGCTTGCCGAAATCGCCCCGCAGAACGCGATGGCTGAAAGCCAGACGATCGCCTGCTCCCCCGGCGCGAGCGCGGCAACCCGCACTGGGAGGAGGATGGTAAGAAAGGGTACATAGGCAATCGACCCGCCCGCCCACGCCAGCGCATAAAGCACCAGGAACAAGAGTGGCTGGCGGGAAGGGGGCTGGCCCAAGGGAAGTTCGCCGGGGCCGCCGGGCCTGTCAGACACTCACGGTTTGCCTGGCAGGGGCGACCGAGCCGCGCTCGACGAGGCTCGCCGGGATCACCGTGAGCGCATCGTTGAGAACTTCGCCCTTCTGCGCCGCGATAATGAGCTCGACGGCCTTGGAGGCCGTCGCCGCGATGGGCTGGTCGATCGCGGTGAGCTGGGGCTGGGTGAACTGCATCATCGGCGTGTTGTCGAAGCTGATGAGCGAGAGATCGCGCGGCACGGCAAGCCCGGCCTGGCGGGCGACTTCGAGCGTCGCGAGCGCCATCTGGTCGTTGCTGGCGATGATCGCGGTCGGCGGCTCGGAGTGCGCAAGCAGCGCGCGGGCGGCGCGCTCGCCCGACGTGTAGGTAAAGTCGCCCGCGTGGAGCAGGCCCGCGGTGGCGAGGCCAGCCTCAGCCATCGCGGCCCGCCAGCCTTCGACGCGCCAACCGCTGAGATTGTATTCCGCCGCGCCCGCGATGAAGCCGATTCGGCGGTGTCCATGCTCGACCAGATAGCGTGTCGCGGCGGCGGCTGCGCCTTCATCGTCCATCAGGATCGGCATGCCGGCATCGCCCGCCTTGGAACCGATCCGCGCAAAGGGGATCTGCTGCTGCGCAAGACAGCGCACGATTTGCGGATTGTCCGAGTGCGGCGGGGTGAGAATGATGCCATCGGGCTGCAGTGCGGCGATGGCGGCCAGGAGTTCGCGCTCGACGTGATCGGAATGCGTGTCGACCAGCTCGACGATCATCCGGTAGCCGTGTTCGGCGCACTTGAGCATACCGCCCAGCAGCATCTGGTCGACCCAGTCGGTGCCCTGCCGCGCGCGCCAGTCGGCGATCGTGCGGTCGCGGTCGTTGAGGGCAAGGATCAGGTACGAGCGCGAACCGCTCATCCGCTGGGCTGCGATGGAAGGCACATAGCCGAGGCGCTTGATCGACTCGAGCACGCGCTCCTTGAGTTCGGGACGGACGTTGGGCTCGTTGTTGATGACGCGGCTGACCGTCTGGAGCGATACCCCGACGTCTGCCGCAACGTGCCTGATCGTGACCGCCTGACGACGCCTCGCCATGCGTTACTTGTTCCCTTCTTGTGGCGCAGGCGCTGCGCTGGCGGTTGCCACAGGCTTTTGCCAGACGCGCACCCAATCGATCAAGAAGCGCTTGGGAAAATTGGTGTTGGCGATACCCTTGAGGCCGCGCGATTCCGCCAGACCCCCGCCGAACGCGAGATTGAGGATAAGGTGAAAGGGCTGATCAAATGGCGCGCCGGGCGTGGCTGAGCCTGATGTCCACCATTCGCTACGCTGGCGCACGGCATAGGTCTGGCCGTCGATCTGCCAGACGATCTGATCGCCCCGCCATTCGATGGCGTAAGTGTGGAAGCCCTTCAGCACTGCGGGTTTGTGGACTTCCGTGCCCTTGTGGCTGTTGCCGGGCCACGGCTTGCCGAAATGGAGCGTGCCGAGGATCGTGTCCTCCTTGCCGCCGGCGCAGGAGGCGCAAGGAACGCCGAGGTTGACGGCCTCGAGAATGTCGATCTCGCCAGAGGCGGCCCAGGTGCCGTAAGTGTCCTTTTCCGGCAGCATCCAGATCGCAGGCCAGGTACCCTGACCTTGCGGCAGATTGGCGCGCACTTCGATGCGGCCATAGCGCCAGGCGGCCTTGCCACGCGTGGTGAGGCGTGCGGAGCTGTAGTCCCGGGTGACAAGCGCACCGGGCTCGGCCGGGTTGGCGCGCTGGCTGGCGGGAAGTGCGGGGCCGGTGACGCGCTCGTTGCGCGCGGTGATGACGAGCTTGCCTTGCACAATCCGCGCGTTGCGCGGCTTGTCGGTGTAGCATTGACGTTCGTTGTTGCCGCCGCCCCAGCAATCGACATCGAAGCCCCACTTGGCGGGATCGATCGCCGGGCCGGTGAACTCGTCGGACCAGACGAGTTGCCAACCGGGCCCAGTGGGCGCAGCCAGCGCGGGAAGCGGTACGGCCAGTACGGCGAGGGCGAGCAAGTGCCGCATCAGGCTGCGCGCGCTGCCTGCACGCCGCAGTACTGGGCGACATAGGCTTGGTGATCGGGCAGGCCCGCGACGGTCTTGGCGACGCTTTCGCGCAGGCCGTGCAGCAGGTGTTCGAGTTCGGCGTCCGAAAGCTTGGTCGCGACCGGGTGGTAGCTCTGCGGCATGATGCCCTGACCCATCATGACCTGCACCCAGCTGTTCTCGACGAACAGCTCCTCGTTCTTGCGGAAGACGCGGCCCGTTTCGCGGAACAGCTCGATCTTGTGCGTGAGGCTATCGGGGATCTCCATTGCGGCGCACTGGCGCCAGAACGGGCTGTCGCGGCGGTCGGTGGCCTTGTAGTGGAGGATCAGGAAGTCGCGGATCTGCTCCATGTCGGTCAGCTGCTGATCGTTGAACTCGGCGATGTCATGTTCACTAACTTTACCCATGGGAAGCATGCGGACAATTCTAAGAATTGCTCTTTGAATCAAATGGATACTTGTTGATTCCAGTGGCTCCATGAAGCCGCCCGAAAGACCCACCGCGATGCAGTTGCGGTGCCACTGCTTGCGGCGCGCGCCGGTGGTGAAGCGGATGAAATTGGGCTGGGTCAGCCGCTCGCCCTCGACGGTCGAGAACAGGCGTTCGAGCGCGGCGTCCTTCTCGAGATAGCGGCTGCAATAGACGATGCCGTTGCCCTGCCGGTGCTGGAGCGGAATGCGCCACTGCCAGCCCGCATCATGGGCGATCGCACGGGTATAGGGCACGGGCGGGCGGACGCTGGCGGTCTGCACCGCGATGGCGGAATCGCAGGGGAGCCAATGCGTCCAGTCGTCGTACCCCACGTGGAGCGCGCCTTCCATCAGGAGTG
Organism: Novosphingobium sp.; assembly: GCF_027489515.1. Lineage (GTDB taxonomy): Bacteria > Pseudomonadota > Alphaproteobacteria > Sphingomonadales > Sphingomonadaceae > Novosphingobium. Next base: position 142,976 of record NZ_JAIXZS010000083.1, read on the forward strand.
CGCGAAAGCCGGTGCAATCGAGGAACAGATCGCCTTCCAGGCGCTGACCGGAATCGAGGCGCAGCGCGGCGATGTCGCCCGTTTCGGGGTGAAGCTCGACTTCAGCGATCTTGCCCTCGACCCGGCGGCAGCCATCCGCTTCGGCCAGCTTGCGCAGGAACACCGCGTAGAGGCCGGAATCGAGCTGGTAGGCGTAGTTGATGCGGTTATCCGGCAGGTGCGCGAACCGGGACTTCATCGCAGCCTGAAGCTCGATGCAGTAGTCGTCGTAGCTCGCCTTGTGGCCGCGCGTGAGGCCGTGCATCCAGAAGTGCTGGAAGCCTGCGCTCCAGTGATCGCGCCCGGTCGTGCCAAAGGAATGGAAGTAGCTTTCGCCCGGCACCCGCCAGTTCTCGAAATTGATGCCGAGCTTGAAGGTGGCCTGCGTCGCACGCATGAAATCGGCCTCGCCGATGCCAAGCAGGCGGTTGTAGGCAACCAGCGGGGGGATGGTGCTTTCGCCCACCCCGATCGTGCCGATGGCCTCGGATTCGACCAGCGTGAGTTCGATGGCATCACCAAGCGTGCGGGCGAGCGCGGCAGCGGCCATCCAGCCGGCAGTGCCGCCCCCGGCGACGATGATACGGCGCTTTGCGTAGCTTTCAGTCATTGGCTGAGGGTCCTTAGCAGGAAGGAGCGGAGGCGGCCGGCGGCGGCCGGATCGAGCGGATCCAGAATGCCGCGCCCGCCTTCGGGAATGTGGTCGGTGACATCAGGTCCGTTCTCGAACACGTAGTAATCGAAGAGCGCGCGCCAGATCGCCTTGTCCTCGCTTGGCAGATCGCGGATCGATAGGATTGCGTGGTTGAGCGCATCCTGCGGCTGGCCAAGCCAGCGCGGGGTATCGCGCCACCAGTAATTCATCAGAATGTTGAACGGGGCGAGCCCTTCGACATGGTGCCACCACATCGAGGGGATGAAGAGCGCGTCGCCGGGTTCCAGCACCGCAACCTGCGCGTGGGCGAGCGCCTCGGCAAAGCGAGGGTGCCGATCGAGATCGGGCGCATGGAAATCGACCATCGAGACCGCGCGGCCCGCCGGCGTGTTGTCGATAGGGCCGAGGTGTAGACCCGCGAACTGATCGGGCGGGAACAGCGTGAAGCGGCGGCGGCCGGCGGCGCAGCAGGCGAGATTGTCCGGAAAATCGTTGTGCGCCGCGATCCGGGTCGGCGTGCCGATCCACAAGCTGATGACGGGCTCGCGCCTGCCGAGATCGAGGGCGTTTTCGGCGGCGACGGTGGTGAAGTGCGTCGGCACGTCGATCGAGCCCATGTAGATCGCGGGGGCATCGGCGCGGCCTTCGTTGGCGTCCATGCCGCCGAACACATCGGCCAGCTTGCCCCGCGCCTCGCGGAAATTCATCGCCATGTCGTCGCCGTAGAACAGGCGGCCGTCCTTGCCCGGCTCACCCAGCGAGACGGTGAAGGGAACGGGGCGGGCGCGTTCGAGAAGATAGGCGCGCGCGGTTCTGGCTGACACGAGCCCTGCCTGCACCAGCGGCCAATGGCGGACGAGGCCGCGGATCACGAAGGGCGTGCGCGCGCCCTGCAGCAGTGCATCGAGCGCGGCGGCATCGGGTGCCGCGCGCTCTTCCACCGCGGGCATCGCGGCGAATATCGAGGCATCCGCCTCAGCCAAGGAGGACCTTGCGGTTCTTGCGCGCGATCAGGTTGCCAAACTGCGCGAGGCTGGCGAGCACCATGTAGATGCGCGCGAGATGGCCCTCGCGCATCAGCGCGGCAAGCGCTTCGCCGTCGAGGCTGGCGAGGCGTTCCTCGTGGATGGTGAGAAAGCCGACAAGCGACTGGACTGCGCCGTTGTCGAGCGTGACTTCGAGCGTGAAGGGCTCGACAAGGCCATAGGTTTCGAGCGCGGTGAAGAAGGCGGCGCCTTCCTGCCAGGCATAGTCGAGATCGCCGAGCATCGTGGCGACGGCTTCGAGATAGGGCGTAGGCGCCCCGGCATCATCGAACACGCGCATGCCTTCACCGCGTGCGGCGATGCGGGGGCTGGCCATGTCGATGTGGACTTGCGGCGTTGCGCCCTCTTGCGCCGGGCGGCCGATGAGGAAGGGCTGCACGGCATGGGCCATGGGGCGATAGCGCGCTTCCCAGACCGTGCCCCCACCGAGGCCGGTCGCAAGGAAGAGGTTCTCGCCCGCCTCGAACCCGAACAGCGCGAGCGCGGCAAGCTTGCCGGTTTCGGCATCGCGGCGCAAAACGATGGGGTAATGCGCCTGCACCTCGCGGAATTCGGCCGGCATGGCGAGCGAGGCCATCACGTTGTCGCCGAATTCCGCGCCAGCTTCGGTCTGGATGCGAAGCTGGCCGTGATCGGTGGAATTGAGGATCTGGTGCTGGCTCATGCGGGTATCCTGGCGGCTGCCGTGCGGGCAGCAAGATGATCGAGGTAGTCGCGCGTGGCCGGCAATGCGGCGGCAAGCGCGCGTGCCTTTGCCGCAATTTCGGCGAGGCGGGCAGGCGCGGCGGGCTGGCAGCCTGCAAGCGGAACGGGCATGCCCATGCCGTGCAGCACATATTGCTGGCTGGCGGCGGGGAACATCTCGTCGACACGAGGGAAATCCCAGGCCGACGGCGCCTGCTCACGCCACAAGGCGAGGCATTCGGCCAGGCGCGGCGGGATGGTTTCAGGCGCGCGCTGGGCCTGCCAATAGGGCTCGGTCCGCCGGCTTGGCACATAGTGGAGCTTGAGGAATTCAACGACGCGGTCCCAGCGGTAGCGGAACAGCTCGTTGAAGCGCGCGGCGTGGATATCCATGCTTGTGCGGTTTTGCGGGAAATTGTCGGCCAGCGCTTTCAGCGAGAGCTCGATCAGCACGATCGCCGAGGCTTCGAGCGGTTCGATGAACCCGGCGGAAAGACCCACGGCGAGGCAATTGCCGATCCAGAAGCGGTCACGGTGGCCGGTCCGGAAAGCTAGCTTGCGCGGGGTTAGGGTGGCGGGATCGGCGCCGGGCACTTTGGCCGCGACATAGGCCCTGAGGATCTCCGCCGCGCGGTCATCCGAGATGAAGCGCGAGGCATAGACGCAGCCGATGCCGCGGCGGGTGGGAAGGCCGATATCCCAAAGCCAGCCCGCCTCGTGCGCGGTGCCGATGGTCTGCGCGGCGATGGGGCTGCCGGGTTCGACCGGGACCTGCACCGCAAGCGCGCGGTCGTTGAAGGAAACGTCGGAGCGGTCGATCCAGGCGGCGCCGCATTCACCGGCAATGAGGATCGCGGCCTGGCCAGAGCAATCCACGAACAGGTCGCCTTCGAGCGAAGTTCCATCCTGCAGCAAGAGCGCAGCAATATCGCCGTTTGCTGCGCGGCTGACGCCCGTCACCTTTGCAGCAATCCGTGCCACGCCAAGCCGCTGGGTGGCGTGGCGCATGAGCAGCGCGGCAAACTTGCCGGCATCGAGATGGTAGCCGTAGTTCAGCGCGCCCGCATAATCGGGCATGGCGCGCTGGCGCGGTGCGAGGTGGGCTGCACAAACGGCATGCTGCGGGGTGATCGCCGCAGCAAACGGCCCCCCTTGGCCGCCCAACTGCCATGTGGCGGCAAGATCGCGCATCTCTGCCGCAGGCGGGGCGGTGAAGGGGTGAAGGTAGCTGTCTTCGGCCGAACCGTCACGCCATCCATCAAAGCGCGAGCCTTGCTTGAAGGACGCATCGCACTGGGTGAGAAATTCGGCTTCGGGAATGCCGATGGTCGCCAGCGTCTCGCGCATCGTCGGCCAGGTGCCTTCGCCGACGCCGATGGTCGGGATATCGGGCGCCTCGACCAGTGTAATTCGCTGTGCCGGAAGCCGCGCGCCGAGCAGGCTGGCCGAAAGCCATCCGGCGGTGCCGCCGCCGACGATGACGATATGCTGGACCGGATTGCTCATCGAAGGGCGACCATAGCGCAGATTTGCCCGTGTGACCAAAGAGAAGAGCCGCACCGCTGCGTGCAGTGCGGCCCTCTCGATTGCAGACCTTCGTTCAGGGATGAACCTGTCAGAAGGAGAAGCGTGCGCCTGCTGCCCAACGCGCATAACCGGGCGCCGCGAAGAACACGGTCTGGTCGTTGCGCATGTGGCCCTTGCGATCGGCGTTGGTGATGTTGATCCCTTCGCCGAAGACAGTGACGCCCTTCTTGATCTCGTAGCTCGCGCTCACGTCCCACTGGCCGTAGGGGTTCACGTAGTACGGATCGAAGCCGTAGCCCGACAGGAACCCGGCGCGCCAGTTGTAGGCGACGCGGGCCTGGAGGCCCTTCTTGTCGTAGTAGAGCACCGCGTTCGCACTGTTGCTGATGCCGGTGACCGCGAACTGCGGGACGGTATAGCGCTTCGTGTTGTCGAACTTGGTATCGCTGCGCACCACGGTGTAGTTCACGATGGCACCGAAACCGGTTTCCCAGAAGCTGTGCTGGACCGCGAATTCCCAGCCCCAGATGCGGGCCTTCTGGTCGCTGTTGGTCGGCTGCGTGGTGATGAAGTTGACCAGCGGATCATCCGCCAGCGACTTCACGCCCGTCACGTTGCCCGCGCCGTCACGGCCGGCGACCGTCTGCGGATACTTGTTGCCGATGTAGTTGAGGATCTGCTGCGCGGTGGCATCAGCCCCGAGTGCGGCACGCGCCTCCTTGGCCCGGTCGCCAGCGGCCGCGTTGGTCAGGCCGAAGGCGGGCTGATTGACCTGCGTCTGGCTGATGTAGTTCTTCACGACCTTGTGGAAGAAGCCCACCGAGATATAGCTCGTCGGCCCGTAGTACCATTCACCCGAGATATCGACGCCCTTCGACTTGTAGGGCAGCAGGTTCGGGTTGCCGCTCGAGGCCGTGCTGCCGCCGATGCGGATCGGCGAGGCGAGCGTGGTGCCGCCCTGCATGCTGGCATAGTCCGGACGGGTGATCGTGTGGCTGTACGACGCGCGGAACTTGAAGTTCTTGAACGGCTGCATGTCGAAGTCGATCGCAGGCAGCCAGTTCTCGTACTGGCCCTTGAGCGTCACGAATGAACGCTCTGCACCGTAGATGATCGCGGTTTCGTTACCACCGGTCCACACCGTGCCCGAGGGGATCGGCACGAGCGCGCTCGAATCGACCTTGGTCTTTTCGTAACGCAGGCCGAGGCGCAGATGCGACGGCGCATCGCCCAGATCGAACGAGTGCGTCGACTGGATGTAAGGCGCAACCGTGCGTTCGCGGATCGAGCGGTCGGTATCGAACTTGGCAAGGCAGGTACCGGCGGTCTGCGCGTTGGCGCAGATGCCGATCTTGTCGTTGAGCAAGTTGATCAGGCCGGGCGTGTTGACATTGAAGTAGCTCGGAATGATCCCGCTGCCCGTCACGTTCATGCCGCTGAGATCATTGGGCAGATCGCGGATGGTGTAGAGATCGTCGGGCGTATCGGCCTTGGACAGCGTGCCGCCCCAGGTGTCGTTCTGGATGACGCCGAAGGCCGAGCGGACCTTGTTTTCGGTGTAGGTCACGCCGAAATCGAGGCTGTCGATGAACGAGGCGTCGAAATCGTAGCCGCCGCGCAAGGACGCCTCGTTGATCTCGTCACGCATGTAGGCGGTGCGGAAGGCGTTGCCGGCGGGGCGGATGTTGGCCGCGTTGATCTCGGCGCCCGGGTACATCTCGACCGAGATGACCGGCATGTCTGAGGTGAAATCGACCTTCTGGCTCTTCACGCCGAAGATCGCGCTGCCGACGGCAATGCCCGACCCGTACGGTGCGGTCGGCTTGCTTTCGGCGGTCGAGTGATGGCCGTCGAGCTCGAGGCGGAGGCCGCCCGGACCATCCCACTTGAGGTTGCCGCCGATCGAGTGGTTGCGCGAGCGGTTGGCCGCGACCGCGCCGGTGATGGCGAGGTCCTTGCCTTCGTTGGGCCCGAAGCTTTCAGCGTAGAAGTTGGGGCCGGCGGCGGGGCCATCGGTCCAGCTGCTGCTCGTCTGGTTGTGGTTGAACCACACGCCGATGCTGTTGGTGCGCGCATCGATGGTGTTCTGCGAGAAGGTGTAATCGACCGTGGCGACGAGCGTGTCGGTCGGCTTGACCTGGATCACGGCCTGACCGTTGATGCGCTCGCGGCGGAAGGTGGTGAAATCGTAGCCGGCGTTCTGCGTCACCTGATAGACGGTGTTCGGGCCGGGCCGGTTTTCGGTCTTGGCGAAGTTGCCGCGCCAGTCATTGGCGTCGACCGGGAGCGAACCCCAGTTGTTTTCATAGCCGAGGTAGCCTTCGCGCCAGCCGGCGTTGAACTGCGCCTGGCTCGCGCGGCGATCCTGATAGGAGCCGCTGATCGAGATACCGATGCGGTTGTCGGCGAAGGTATCGCTGATGACGCCCGAGAATTCCGGCTTCACCTTGCCGCCTTCGAACACCGAAGTATCGTAGAGTGCCTTCGCGCCGATGCTGCCGTGAAGGCCGGGGCGGTCGAGCGGACGCGGCGTCTTGATGTTGATCACCGAACCGATACCGCCGGTGGCGAGGTTGGCGCGGCCCGACTTGTAGACTTCGACACCCGCGATGCCTTCCGAGGCGAGGTTGGCGAAATCGAAGCTGCGCGAGGCCGGCGCGCCGCTCGAGCCGCCGAGGCTGGAGGCGGGCATCTGGCGGCCGTTGAGCAGCACAAGGTTGTAATCGGGGCCGAAGCCGCGGACGGTGACGAACTGGCCTTCACCGTTGCTGCGGTCGATCGAGACGCCGGTGATGCGCTGCAGCGATTCCGCAAGGTTGGTATCGGGGAACTTGCCGATGTCTTCCGCCGAGATCGCATCGATCACGCCGATGCCGGTGCGCTTGATATTGAGCGAGCTCTTGAGCGAGGCCCGGATGCCGGTGACGACGATGGCGGCCGGCGCGTCGTCGCTCGCAGCCTGCGGTGCGGCCGCGGGCTGAGCCGCTTCCTGCGCCATTGCCTGCTGAGCGGTGAGAGCGAGTGCGGCTGCAGAAGCGCCCAGCATGAGGTGGGCATAGGCAGGCTTGCGCGATGCTTTCATTGCGATTCTTCCCCCTGAATTCCGGCGCTTTGTCCGGTTGAGTAAGCGTGTGCCGTGTTGGTTGTGAACGTTCACCTAGCTGGGAACGTTCACTTCGTCAAGACGATACCGGGCGTTTTGCGCAGCAGTGGTTGCAGTTTTTGCGCAGCCCTGAGGGGCGAGCGTCAGCCGCGAACCCCAGGCCGGCCTGAAACGATGGCGTGCGCCAACGCCGCAGCGGGCGCTGGCCTAGAGCACCGCTGCAGGGGCCGCGAGTTCGGTTTCAGCGCTTCTCGCCAGCAAGGAAGCGTTCGAGCGGCATGAGCGCGGCGGCGGGGCTTTCCTCAAAGGGCACGTGGCCCATGCCGGGCAGGCGGACGAGGCGGGCGCCGGGCATGAGGCGCAGGTAATCCTGGGCGTTGCTGATGGGGATCATCGCATCCTGCTCGCCCCACAGGAGGAGCGTAGGTGCGGTGATGCTGCGCAAGCGCGGGGCGGGATCCGTCAGCACGGTCTGGCGAGTGCGATCAAGGATTGCGCGGCGCACGCCGGGCGCGAGCAGCATGTCGCGGTAGCGATCGAGTACGGCATCGGGGAGCGCGTCGGGGTGTGCCCATGCCGGCGCGAGATTGGCACGGATAAGGCTGCGCGGGCCGACCCACGGCATGGCCTCCAGCATGAGCGGCACTTCGGGCGCCTTGCCATATTCGAAGCCGGGGCTGGCGAAGCCGTCAGGGGAGATCAGCACGAGCTTGTCGACACGCTGCGGATAGTGCGCGGCGAACTCCCAGGCGAAACGGCCGCCGAGCGAATTGCCGATCAACGTGGCCTTGGGGAGCGCCAGCTGGTCCATCAGCGCGGCAAGAACCGCGAGGGTGCGCGCGTCCGAATAATCACCGGTGGGATCGGGGCCGGTGAGGCCGAAGCCGGGGAGATCGAGGCGGATGACGCGGTAACGGGCGGAAAGTGCCTTGGCCCATGCGTCCCAGGTATCGAGGCTGGAGCCGAAGCCGTGAAGCAGGATCACTGCCGGCGCCTCGCGCGGGCCGGTATCGCGCAGGCGCACACGCAGGCCGAGGACGGTGCGATAGTCCGAAGGGTAGGCGGCCTCCAGCGCAGCGCGAGGCTTGTCGGGCGCGTAGAGCCACACGGCGAGGCTGGCGATGGCGACGAGGAGGAGCCCTGCTGTCCAGCGCAGGATGCGGCGGATCATATCAGAACACCGCGTGCTCGCCGCGATCATCCGGCGCGGCTTCGCCAGCGAGCACGGCGCGGTAGTGATCGAACAGGGTGTCGCTGCCGGTTTCGGGCGTCAACGCGGCGCTGTATTGGCCGGTCGCGGGATCGAGAACGAGCATGGATTCCGTCGCATAGTAGTGCCCGATGCGGGCAAGTTCGGCCTTGGTGGCGAGCGCGGGGACGAGGCGCGCGGCAAGGCCGAGTGTACCAGCGATGCCGCCGATGAAGCCCGGTGGGACCGAGCGGTACTTGGGCGGCAGGCCGGCGAGGGCGAAGAGTGCCTCGCCCTGATCGCGCGGGGTGATCGCAGGGCCGGGGCCGCCAATGGGAAGCACCTTGTTCCAGCGTTCGGGATCGGTGAGGCAACCGGCGATATAGGCGGCAAGATCACGGTTGCTGATCGGCTTGCAGGCGGTGAGCGTGCCATCACCGAAAAGGAGGAAAGGCTTGCCCTGGCGCACACGCTCGATCTGGCCGGATAGTGATTTGAAGAAGGCGGTTGGGCGTACGATCGAATAGCGCAAGCCCGAGGCGATCAGCTCGGCCTCGAAAGCGAGCTTGGCCTGCTGGAAGGCGCGGAGCGGCTTCTGCACGCAGATTGCCGAGAGCAGCACGAAATGCTGCGCACCGCATCGCTCGGCGAGGGCGAGCGCGTGGCTGTGCGCCTTGTGGTCAATCGCCCAGGCATCACGCGGGACACCGGTGCGCGAGGCCATGCAGGAGACGACGGCGTCGAAATGTTCGCCGGCAAAGCCATCATGCATCAGGCTGACCGTATCGGCAGGGTCGGCGCGGCGGAGGCGTACGCTGGGGAGGGGCTCGGCGGGCTCGTGCCGGACAATCGCGACGACCTCGTGCCCCGCATCGACAAGCGCCTGCGCGGTCGCCCTGCCGATCGTGCCAGTGGCACCGAGCAGCGCGACGCGGCTCATGGCCTCGGCGCGGCTTTGGCGGCCATGACCTGCCGGCCATCGGCGGCGTGGGCGGCGAGGATGAAGCCGGCTTCATCGCGCTTCAGGGCAAGGTGCAGGGGCTCGTCGGCCACGGCGGGAGAAACGGCACGGAAGCTGAACTTCGCCAGCGCCGTTTCCGATCCCAGCGTGCGGCGGGCGAGATCGAGCAGCAAGGTGGCGATCAGCGGACCGTGGACGACGAGACCGCGATAGCCCTCGGTGCCGGTCGCGTAAGGGTGATCGTAGTGTATGCGGTGGGTGTTGAAGGTGAGCGCGGAGAAGCGAAACAGGAGCGCAGCAGTGGGGAGCACTTCGCGCACCGCATCCCACCCGGCGGGATCGAAGCGGCCTTCGCCCAGCGGCGGCGGGGCGGGCGGGCTGCCGGGGGGCGGGGCATCGCGGTAGACCAGCGTCTGCGTTTCGCGGACCGCGAGGGTTTCGCCCGCGAAGGTTTCGTGCGCGAGCTCGGCAAAGACGAGCGGGCCTGTGCCACCCTGCTTTTCGGTGATCGAAAGCACGCGGCTGCGGCGTTCGATGACGCTGTCGCAGGGGATCGGGGCAAGGAATTCGGCGGACCCCGCCGCCCACATGCGGCGTTCGAGCGGGAGAGGGGGGAGGAGGCTGCCGGGGCTGTCGTCGCGCCTGGGGTGGCCGTCCGGCCCCAGCATGGCGGTCGCGGCATCGGGCGTGCAAAGGCACCAGTGGAGGCCCTGAGGGGCAGCGTTGTCTGCAGGCTCGGCGCGGTCCAGCGTGGCGCACCAGCGGGTGAGCAGGCTGGCGATGAGCACATCGCGGCGCAATTCCTCGCGGCCGATCCATGCGGTGTAATCCGCCATCAGCCGCGCCCCGCCATGAGGCCGCGCGCGATGACTTGCGCCTGAATTTCCGCCGCGCCTTCAAAGATCGAAAGGATGCGCGCGTCGCACAATACGCGGCTGATCTCGTATTCGAGCGCATAGCCGTTGCCGCCGTGGATTTGCAGGCTGGCGTCGGCTGCGGTCCATGCGGCGCGGGCGGCGTGGAGCTTGGCCATGCCGGCTTCGATATCGCAGCGGCGGCCCGCGTCCTTGGCGCGCGCGGCGGCGTAGGAGAGTTCGCGCGCGGTGACGTATTCGGCGAGCATGACCGCGAGTTTGTCCGCCACGCGGGGAAAGTGGATGAGTGCCTGCCCGAACTGCTTGCGCTGGAGCGCGTAATCGAGGCCCAGTTCCAGCGCGCGGCGGGCGGTGCCGACGGCGCGCGCGGCGGTCTGGATGCGGGCGCCTTCGAAGGTCTGCATGAGCTGCTTGAAGCCGGCGCCTTCCTTGCCGCCGAGAAGGGCATCGGCGGGCGCGCGCATGCCATCGAACTGCAAGGTGTATTCGCGCATGCCGCGGTAGCCGAGGACTTCGATTTCGCTGCCGGTCATGCCTTCGGCGGGGAAGGGGTTGTCCTCGGTGCCGCGCGGCTTGGGGACGAGGAGCATGGAAAGGCCGGCGTAGCCCGGGGTGTCGGGCTGGGTGCGGACGAGCAGCGTCATCACGTCGGACCGGGCGGCGTGGGTGATCCAGGTCTTGGCGCCGTGGATGACCCAGTCGCCGCTTTCATCCTGCTTCGCGCGGGTGGTGAGGGCGCCGAGATCGGAGCCGACATCGGGTTCGGTGAAGACCGCGACGGGTAGGGTCTCGCCCGCCGCGATGCGGGGGAGCCATTCGGCCTTCTGCGCTTCGGTGCCGCCGAGCATGATGAGTTCGCCCGCGATCTCCGAGCGGGTGCCGAGCGAGCCTGCGCCGATCCAGCCGCGCGAGAGTTCCTCGCTGACAAGGCACATGACCAGCTTGCCGAGGCCGAGGCCGCCGTACTCCTCAGGAATGCAGACGCCGAAGGTGCCGAGATCGGCCATCGCGCGCACGGTCTCGTCCGGGATAAGTGCATTGGCGAGGTGCCACTTGTGCGCGTGGGGGAGGATCTCGGCATCGGTGAAGCGGCGGAACTGGGCGCGGATTTCATCGAGCGCAGCGTCGTGGAAGGTTTCGCTGGGCCATTGGCCTTCGGCGAGCGCGGCGGCGAGAGCGGCGCGGGTTTCGGCCATGTCGGCATCGAGCAAGGGCGCGGCGATATCGGCGAGGGTGCGGGCTTCGGCGGTGAGCCCGAGGTCTGCCGGGCGCAGCATTTCGGCGGGGCCCATGAGGAGCGCGCCGGTGAGCTGGCCTAGCGTTTCGGCGAAAGCGAGCTGCGCAACATGGGCATCGAGCGGATTGCTGCTTCCCTCGGCCCACTGCGCGACGGCTTCGAGAGCGGCCACGCTGGTGGCGATCCATGCAAAGCCGTGCGCGGCGCGCTGCTCCGCATCGACCGGACGGTTGGCGAGGCGGCGGGCGAGCGCGGCGCGGGCGGCTTCGCGGTAGGCAATGGCCGCAAGAAGCGGCGCTTTGAGGTCCATGCTCAGGCCGCGCGCTCGAAGACTGCGGCGATGCCCTGGCCGCCGCCGATGCACATGGTCTCAAGGCCGAAGCGGCCGTCGCGCCGGACGAGTTCGCGTGTGAGGTTGGCGAGGATGCGCCCCCCGGTCGCACCGATGGGATGGCCGAGCGAAATGCCCGATCCGTTGACGTTGAGCACATCGTGGCGGCTGTCGTTGTCGGACCAGCCCCAACCCTTGAGCACGGCGAGGACTTGCGGCGCGAAAGCTTCGTTGAGTTCGACGAGGTCGATATCGCTCCAGCCGAGGCCGGTGCGGGCGAACAGGCGCTCGACCGCCGGGACGGGGCCGATGCCCATGCGCGCCGGATCGCAGCCGGCGGCCGCCCAGGAGTGGAACCAGGCGATGGGTTCGAGGCCGAGTTCTTCGAGCTTGTGTTCGGCGACGACGAGGCAGGCGGCGGCGGCGTCGTTCTGCTGGCTGGCGTTGCCGGCAGTGACAACCGCGCCGGGGATGGCCTTGGCTTCCAAGGCTTTCAGCGCGCCGAGGCTCTCCATCGTCGCGTCGGCACGGTAGCCTTCGTCGTGGGCGAAGATCTTGGGGTCGCCCTTCTTCTGGGGGATTTCGACAGGGACGAGTTCATCATCGAACAGGCCGTTCTTCCACGCGGCGGCGGCGCGCTGGTGGCTGCGGACGGCATAGGCGTCGCAGGCTTCGCGACTGATATCGTAGTCGCGCGCGAGGTTTTCGGCCGTTTCGATCATGCCTGAGATCACGCCAAAGCGCTCGATCGGCTGCGACATGAGGCGGCCGCGGGTGAGGCGGTCGTGGAGCATCAGGCCCCCCGCGCGGGTGCCGCGGCGGCCTTCGGTGGTGTAGTATTCGACGTTCGACATGGACTCGACGCCGCCCGCGACGACGACATCGGACTGGCCGGTCTGCACCATCATCGCGGCGTTGATGACGGCTTGCAGGCCCGAGCCGCAGCGGCGGTCGAGCTGGTAGCCGGGGACTTCCATGGGGAGCCCGGCGGCGAGCCATGACCAGTGGCCGATGGCTGGCGCTTCGGCATTGCCATAGCCTTGCGAGAAGACGACGTCGTCGACCCGTGCGGGGTCGATCTTCGTGCGCTCCATCAGCGCTTTGAGGATAACCGCGCCAAGCTGGCCGGCGTTGAGATCGGCAAGGCTGCCGCCGAACTTGCCGACGGCGGTACGGATGGGGGCGACAATGGCGGCGCGAGTGAGCTTGGTCATGCGGAGGTTCCTGCGATGCCGGCTTCGATAAGCTGGTCTATGGCTTGGGGATCGAGGGCGAGGTGGCTGGCGAGCACTTCGCGCGTATCGGCGCCGAGCACGGGCGCGGGGGCGGGGGTGCGGCGTTCGAGGCCCGGGAAGGTCGCGAAGGCCCCTGCCGCCGGGTAGGCGAAGCCGCTGGGGTTGTCCGCGGTGTGCTGGAACATCGGATTTTCGCCAACGAGCCGCGGGTCCTGCACGGCTTCGGGCATGGACTTGTAGGGGCCGTGGGTGACGCCGTTCGCGTCGAGCTTTTCGGACAGGGCTGCGTGGGAGAGCGGGGCGATAGCAGCCTCGATCAACGCGTAGATCGCATCGCGGTGGGTGTAGCGCACGCCGTCGTCGCCGGTGAAGGAGATGCCGTGGCGAGCCTCCAGCGCGGCGAGGCTCTGCTGGAGATCGAGCGCACGGACGAGGCCTTGCCATTGGCGTTCGTTGATCGCGACGATCATCACGCGCACGCCGTCAGCGGTCACGAAGTCGCGGCCGATCGTGCCGTAGACCCCGTTGCCGAGGCGCTCGCGGTCCGCGCAGTTCTGCAGGACTTCGGCGACGCGGCCGAGATTTGCGGCGGAGCCCATGGCGATATCGGTGAGGGGGAGGCGCACTTCGCCGCCGAGGCTGGTTTCATCCCGGCGTCGCAGCGCGGAGACGAGGGCGAAGGCGCCGTAGGCTCCGGTGAGGAGATCCCACGCGGGGAGAACGTGGTTGACCGGCGCGGGGTCGGCCAGTGTGCCGGTCAGCGCGGGATAACCGACGACGGCGTTGGCCGTATAATCGAGCGCGATGGCGCCATCCGGCCAGCCCATCACGCGCACGGTGATAAGATCGGGGCGGCCGGCGGCGAGCTTCTCGTGGGCGAGGAAGCCGCCGACGGGGAGGTTCGTGACGAGGGTGCCGACGCTCTGGATCAGGCGGGTGAGGACGTCGCGCCCTTCGCGGCTTGTGAGATCGAGCGCGACGCTCTTCTTGGCGCGGTTGAGGTTTTCCCACGAAAGCGAGTGGCCTTCGGGGGTCAGCGGCCAGCGCTTGAAATCCTGGCCCCCGCCAATCTGGTCGACTCGGATCACTTCGGCGCCGAACTGGGCGAGATAGAGCCCGATGGTCGGCGACGCGACGAAGGAGGAGACCTCGATCACCGTGATACCGGAGAGCAGATTGTACATGGGGTCGCGGGCTTTCAGGACGGTTCTTGTGGTTTGTCCCACCGTGTAATCAATCGAGCGTTTAAGCCAAGGGCCTTGGCGGGTAGCTGTCGATTTCGAGGGGAGAGTGCCCAGGGCGCACCTCATGTCAGAGCGGCTCTTATCCCCCTTCGTCATTGCGAGGAGCGCAGCGACGAAGCAATCCAGAGCTCTGTGCGTGCCGCTCTGGATTGCTTCGCTTCGCTCGCAATGACGAAGGGGGCAGGGACAAAGGGGCAGGGCGAGGGTGTGGTGTCTGGACTCCGCTCGGCACGAACGGATGGGGGGCCAATTAGTCTGGCACTGGCAGCGCGGTGCGGTTCACGATGGGGCGCAGGGCAAAGCTCGTCGTCACTTGCGCAACGCCGGCGATCCGCGTGAGACGCTTCCTCAGGAAATCCTCGAAGGCGGCGAGCGAGGGGACGAGGACTCGCAGCTGGTAGTCCGCCTCGCCGGTCATCAGGTAACAGTCCATGACTTCGGGAAACTCGGCGACGGCGCTTTCGAAGGTCGCAAGGTGGTGATCGTCCTGCTGGTCGAGCCGGATGCGCACGAAGGCGTTGACAGGGAGGCCAATGGTCTCTGGTTCGACCAAGGCGACATAGCCGGAGATCACCCCGCGTTCCTCCAGCGCGCGGACGCGGCGCAGGCAGGGGCTTGGGCTGAGGCCGACATCCTCGCAGAGCTGCTGGTTGGTGAGGCGGCCGTTCTGCTGGAGGCGGCGCAGGATCTTGCGGTCAATCGCGTCGAGATCGGTATCCGGCATTATCTTTTACTCATGGCGCCAAAATTGGCAGATTATGCCAATAGTGTGCCCGTGCGAGGCAAAGTTCGCAAGACGCTGCGCGGCGCTTCCGGCTATGTTTCGTGAATCCACGCTTCACGACGGACTCGAATGCCATGACCGCCGCACTTGCCGATCCCCGCGTCCAACTGGTCCCCGCCATCGAAGCGCTCGATGCGCGGCTGCGCTGGCTTTCGGCGTGGACGGTTCACAATGCCAACAACATCCGCACTAAGCGCGACGGGATGAAGGTGGGCGGGCATCAGGCGAGCTGCGCTTCGATGTCGACGATCATGGCCGCGCTCTATTTCCATGCGCTGCGCCCGCAAGACAAGGTGGCGGTGAAGCCGCACGCAGGGCCGCTGCTCCATGCGATCCATTACATGCTGGGCAACCAGTCGCTCGAGCAGCTGCAGCGCTTTCGCGGGCTGGGCGGGATGCAGAGCTATCCCTCACGCACGAAGGACCAGATCCCGGTCGACTTCTCGACCGGATCAGTCGGCCTTGGCGTCGCAATCACCGCCTTTGCCAGCCTCGTGCAGGACTACTGCATCGCGCAGGGACATATGAGCGAGGCCGATGCGGGACGGATGATCGCGCTGATGGGCGATGCCGAGCTCGACGAAGGCAATATCTATGAATGCCTGATCGAGGCCTACAAGCACGATATCCGCAATTGCTGGTGGGTGGTCGACTACAACCGCCAGTCACTCGATGCGACGACCGCGGACCGCATGTTCCGCCGCTTCGACGATATCTTCGAGACCTGCGGCTGGCGGGTGATCACGCTGAAGAGCGGGAAGCTGCAGAAGGCGGTGTTCGCGAAGCCCGGCGGGGCGGCGCTGGAGGACTGGATCGACAACTGCCCCAATGCCGAGTTTGCAGCGCTCACGTATCAGGGCGGTTCGGCCTGGCGCGAGCGGCTGATGAAGGACCTTGGCGACCAGCCCAAGACGCGCGCTCTGATCGAGAGTTTCGACGATGCTGCGCTGGCGCAGCTGATGACCAACCTTGGCGGGCACTGCGCCGAGACGCTGATCGAGGCCTTTGCGCAGGCGAATGACGACAAGCCGACGCTATTCATCGCCTACACCGTCAAGGGCTATGGCCTGCCGCTGGCGGGGCACAAGGACAACCATTCGGGCATGATGAACACCGTGCAGATCGAGGGTCTGCGCGCGAGCATGGGCATTGCCGAAGGGGCAGAGTGGGAGCCGTGGGGCGGGCTGGGCGATAATCTGGTAGCGGAACTCAAGGCCTTCGTCGAGCGCAGCGCGCTGGCGGGGAAGCCTGCCGAGCACAGCCCGCCAGCGATACCGGTGCCCGCGCGGCTGGCGGTGCCGGAGGGCGAGGAGCAATCGACGCAGTCTGCCTTCGGGCGCATCCTGATGGATCTGGCGCGGCCCGGCGATCCGCTGGGCGACCGCATCGTCACGACGGCGCCCGACGTGACGCAGACCACGAACCTTGGCGGCTTCGTCAACCGGCGGGGCCTCTTCCGGCGGAGCGAGCTCAAGGACGTGTTTCAGGCTGCGCGCATCCCATCGGCGCAGAAGTGGGTGGGCAACACGGCCGGGCAGCATGTCGAGCTGGGGATTGCCGAGACCAACTTCTTCCTCGTGCTGGCAGCCTTCGGGCTTTCCGCGCCGCATTTCGGGACACGGCTGCTGCCGGTGGGGACGGTCTACGATCCCTTCATCGCGCGCGGGCTCGATGCGTTGAACTACGGCTGCTATCAGGATGCGCGGTTCCTGCTGGTGGGGACGCCTTCAGGCCTCACGCTCGGCGCCGAGGGCGGCGCGCACCAGTCGATCAACACGCCGCTGATCGGGATGGGGCAGCCCAACCTCGATTACCTCGAACCGGCGTTTGCCGACGAAGTGGCGCTGCTGATGCGCCATGCCTTCGAGCATATGCAGAAGCCCGATGGGGCTTCGGTGTACTTGCGGCTCAGCACGCGCTCGATCACGCAAGTCGTTCGCGAGGACGAGAGCTGGGAAGCCGATGCGTTGAAGGGCGCCTACTGGCTCAAGCGTCCGGCGCACGGCGCGGAGGCGGCCATCGTGTTCACCGGGGCGATCGCGCCCGAGGCGTTGGCGGCGTGGGAAACGCTGCGCGAGGATCTGCCGGGGCTGGGGCTGCTCAATGTGACTTCGCCCGATCTGCTCCACCGCGGCTGGTCGGCGCGGCGTGCGGCGCGCTGGACGGGCAAGAGGCCGGAACCCAGTCATATCGACACCCTGCTCGGCGCGCTTTCGCCGAATGCCGGGCTGGTGACGGTGATCGACGGATCGCCCTCGGCTCTCTCGTGGCTGGGCGCGGTCAAGGGCATGCGGGTGAGCCCGCTGGGAGTCGACCGGTTCGGCCAGACGGGCGATCTGCCCGACCTCTACCGGACCTACCGGCTCGATGCCGATGCGATCATCGATGCGGCGGCGGAGCTGTTTCTGGAGGGGTGAGCCGGGCAAACCTACAGCATTCTAACATCTAATGGAAGATATAAGTCCACTTGATGTTGGGATTTGTTCCCTAAGTACCTGAAATATTTGTTGCAGTTTGGCATCGCCTGACGCGGATTGGTTTGCCGCGCGCCGGGTGCGCTTGCGCGCATCGGAGGCTTGAGGCACTTCTTCGTTCATCTGGAGAAGCGGGAGGGTCGCTGACCTCCGGGGAGAAAAGATATGAACATGAGCGACATGATCACCATCCGCCGCGCGATGCTGGCGGGCACGGCGCTTGCGGGTGCAACGCTGGGGGTGCTGGCAACACCGGCCATCGCGCAGGACGCGCAGGCCACAGAAACCGCCGCAGCGCCCGAGACTGCCGAGATCGTCGTCACCGCACAGCGCCGCGAGCAGAAGGCCAACGATGTCGGCATCGCGGTGAGCGTGATCGGGGCCAAGGACATCAAGGCCCTGAACATCGTCAATGCGACAGACGTCGTGCGTGCGATCCCGAACCTCAAGTTCAACGCCTATGGATCGAGCCAGGTCGTCTACAATATCCGCGGTGTCTCGCAGAACGACTATGGCGACCAGCAGGAGCCGCCGGTCGCGGTCTATCAGGATGACAGCTATACCTCGTCAATCACCGCGGCGAGCTTCCCGGTGTTCGACCTTGCGCGCGTGGAAGCGCTGCGGGGCCCGCAGGGCACGCTGTTTGGCCGCAACGCCACGGGCGGCGCGGTGCAGTTCATCTCTGCGCAGCCGACCGACAAGCTCGACGGCTATCTTTCGGCGACGTATGGCCGCTTCAATCAGGTGGTGCTGGAAGGCGCGCTTTCGGGCCCGCTGTCTGACACGCTGACCGCGCGCATCTCGGGCCAGTACACGCGCGATGACGGCTACATCAAGAACATCACCCCCGGCCAGCCGGACCGCGGCGCGGACAACCATTGGGCGCTGCGCGGCATCGTGAAGTGGGAGCCGAGCAGCGACTTCAAGGCCAAGCTGACGGTGCGCTACGCCAAGGCCGACCGTGAGCGGCAGGCAGGCATCTACTCGCTCGAGCCGACGTGCCCCAACGCGCAGTTCCAGGGCGAATTCCTCGGGCCGAAGGAATTCTGTTCGTACTGGGGCGTGACGGGCACGACCGGTAACGGTTATGCCAACCCGGCGATCACGCCTTCGCAGGGCGGCAATCCGTGGCGCACGGCGGGCACCAATGATGCTTATGTCGATCGCGACGTGTTCGGCGCCACGCTGCGGCTCGATGCCAAGCTGGGCGCGTTCGACGTGACTTCGATCACCGACTATCAGCACCTCAAGAAGTTCTACATCGAGCAGGGCGACAGCGTGCCCGAGTTCCCCTACGTGCCGCAGGGCATTCCGCGCTCGCCCGGCCCGTGCCCCGCGCCCGCGCAGAGCGTGACCTGCTATGAGAGCGGTACGGTGTTCTTCCAGCGCGCGCGCACCAATCAGGTCAGCCAGGAAATCCGCGCTGCAGCCACGTTCGGTCAGAACTACCTGACCATCGGCGGCTTTGGCATGATCATCGATGGCAAGTTTGCCGCCAAGTATGCGGTGCCGTTCATCCAGTACGATCCGGACGTGAACTTCACCCAGCGCACCGAGAGCTTTGCGTTTTTCGCGCAGGACGAATTCAAGATCAGCGACCAGTGGAAGCTGATCGGCGGCATCCGCTACTGGCAGGACAAGAAGCGCGGCGTCTACAATGCGGTCGCGCCGACCGGGCCTTATGCGCTTTCGCTCTACTTCGGGCCGGACGATATCCGTTATAACGATACGACCGGCACGGTGACGCCGGGCTCGTGGACCTATAGCAGCGGTGCGCCCTCGGGCGTTACGACCACGCCGGATGCAGCAAACCCGACCTTCCGCGGCGTCACGGCGCGGGCGGAAATCGACTACAAGCCGACGCCCGACACGCTGATCTATGCGAGCTATAACCGCGGTTCGAAATCGGGCGGGTTCACCTTCTCGACCGGTACGCCGTTCCCGACGCAGCTGGTCGATGTGCTGAACAACATTCCCTATCGGCCCGAGACGCTCAATGCCTACGAAGTGGGCGTGAAAGCCAAGCTGCCGGGGAACACGCAGTTCAACCTTTCGGCGTTCTACTACGATTACAAGAACTACCAGGCCTTCGTACAGGTCTTCGCGGCGCAGGTGGTTCGCAACCTGCCGGCGAAGATCAAGGGTATCGAGGCGGACATCACCAGCCGTCCGATCCCGGGTCTGACGCTGCAGCTTTCGGGCGCGGTGCAGGACAGCGAAGTCAAGAACGTGCTGCTGCCGGACGGCGTGACGGTGAAAACCAGCGACCTGCCGCAGGCGCCCGGCTTTGCCGGCAATGCGCTGGTGCGGTATGAGTTCGACACCGGGATCGGCCGTGCCTCGCTGCAGGCGGACGCGCTCTACACGGGCAAGTTCTGCTTTACGGTGATGTGCGCACCGGTGGAGCGCGAGCGGGCTTATGCTGTGGCGAACGTGCGTGTGGGCTTCACGCCCAAGGACAGCAACCTCGATCTGGCGTTCTTCGTGAACAACCTGTTCGAGCGCAAGTACCGCGTCTATGCCTTCGACGCCTCGACCTATTGGGGCTACACCACGGGCGTCTATGCCAAGCCGCGCACGTGGGGCGTGAATGCGGTGTGGCACTTCGGGAAGTAATCGGTAGCCGGCCTTTGCGGGCTGGCGCCGAACTCCCCTCTCCCAACCCTCTCCCCTCAAGGGGAGAGGGCTTCTCCTTGAGATTGCAGGGTCATGGCTACTTTCGAGACAATCAATCCCGCGACCGGTGAAGTGCTGGCGACGCTGCCCATCGCCGGTGAGGCCGAAGTCAACGCGGCGGTAGCCAAGGCGGCGGCTGCGCAGAAGGAATGGGCCAAGCGCACCGGGACCGAGCGTGGGCGCATCCTGCGCCGCGCGGCGGATATCCTGCGCGAGCGGAACGATGAACTGGCCGCAATCGAGACGCGCGATACCGGCAAGCCGATCCAGGAAACGCTGGTTGTCGATGTCGTCTCGGGCATTGATTGCCTCGAGTTCTTTGCCGGTGTCGCCCCGACTATTGCGGGCGAGCATATCGATCTCGGGCCGTCGGCGTTCGGCTATACCCGGCGCGAGCCGCTCGGGGTTTGTGCAGGGATCGGCGCGTGGAACTATCCGATCCAGATCGCCTGCTGGAAATCGGCGCCGGCGCTCGCCTGCGGGAATGCGGTTATCTTCAAGCCATCGGAATTGACCCCGCTCACCGCGATAGAAGTGGAGAAGATCTACCTCGAGGCCGGGTTGCCCGAGGGACTCTTCCAGGTGCTTCACGGCTTTGGTGCAACGGGAGCGATGCTGACCGAACATCCTGGCATTGCGAAGATCTCGCTCACCGGCAGTGTGCCGACCGGCAAGAAGATCATGGCAGGCGCAGCTTCCACGCTCAAGAACGTGACGCTGGAATTGGGCGGCAAATCACCGCTGATCATTTTTGCCGATGCCGATATCGAGAACGCGGTTTCGGGCGCGCATCTCGCCAATTTCTATTCGGCGGGTGAAGTCTGCTCGAACGGGACGCGCGTATTCGTCGAGCGCAGCGTGCTGCCGCAGTTCCTCGAAAGCCTGAAGGCGCGCACCGAGCGGATCAAGCTGGGCGATCCGATGGACCCCGCAACCCAGATGGGCTCGCTGATTTCGGAAGCGCACCTGAACAAGGTCATGGGCTATATCGAGAAGGGCAAGGCGGAAGGCGCCGAAGTCCTGACCGGCGGACACCGCGTGACCGAGGGCGTGCCGGCGGCGGGCTTTTTCGTGGCGCCGACGGTGTTTACCGCATGCACCGACGACATGACCGTGGTGCGCGAAGAGATCTTCGGCCCCGTCATGACGGTGCTGCCTTTCGATAGCGAAGAGGAAGTAATCGCGCGGGCGAACGATACCGAGTTCGGGCTGGCGGCCGGTGTGTTCACCAATGACCTGACGCGCGCGCACCGCGTGATCGCGGCGCTCGATGCGGGTTCCTGCTGGATCAACACCTTCAACATCTGCCCGGTCGAAATGCCGTTTGGCGGGTTCAAGCAGTCCGGGATCGGCTTTGAGAACAGCCGCGAAGCGATCCAGCACTTCACGCGCCTCAAGGGCGTCTATGTCGCGATGGAGCCAATCGATGCCCCTTACTGAGGGTGAGTTCGATTACATCATCGTAGGAGCCGGCTCGGCCGGCTGCGTGCTGGCGGACCGGCTTTCTGCCGATGGCAAGCACAAGGTGCTGGTGCTGGAATTCGGCGGATCGGACCAGTCGATCTACATCCAGATGCCAAGCGCGCTGGCCATCCCTATGAACACCACGCGGTGGAACTGGCACTATGAAAGCGAGCCTGAGCCGGGGCTTGACGGGCGCGTGCTGCACACCCCGCGCGGCAAGGGGCTGGGCGGTTCGTCGTCGATCAATGGCCTTGTCTACATTCGCGGCAATCCGCTCGATTTCGAGCGCTGGGAAGAGGAAGGCGCGCGGGGCTGGAACTATGCCTCGGTGCTCCCCTACTTCAAGCGCGCTGAGCGCCGCGACGAGGGCGGCAACGAATATCGCGGCGGCGAGGGGCCGCTAGATACGCGCTACGGCACGCTCGAAAACCCGCTCAACCAGGCCTGGCTCGATGCAGCGCAGCAGGCGGGGTACAGCCTGACCGACGACGTCAACGGCTACCGGCAGGAAGGCTTCGGCCGGATGGACATGACCGTCCGCGATGGCGAGCGCTGCAGTGCGGCCAAAGCCTATCTGCGTCCGGCGATGCGGCGCCCGAACCTGACGGTGTTGCAGCATACGCTGGCGACGCGGGTGGTTCTGGAAGGCAAGCGCGCGGTCGGCGTGGAGATCGAGCGCTATGGAGGGCGGTCCATCGTGCGGGCCGGGCGCGAAGTGATCCTTGCCGGCGGGCCGATCAATTCGCCGCAATTGTTGAAGCTTTCCGGCATCGGTCCGGCGGCGGAACTGGCGCAGCATGGGATTGCGGTGGTGGCAGACCGCCCGGGCGTCGGCGCGAACCTGCAGGATCACCTGGAGTTCTATTTCCAGATGGCCTGCACCCAGCCGGTCACGCTCTACAAGTACGCCAATCTTTTCGGCAAAGGCTATGTCGGTGCGCGCTGGCTGTTCCTGAAATCGGGCCTTGGTGCGACCAATCATTTCGAGACCTGCGGCTTCATCCGCAGCAAGGCGGGCATCCGCTATCCCGACATCCAGTATCACTTCTTCCCGATGGCGGTGAGCTACGACGGCAATTCGCTGGCAAGCGAGCACGGGTTTCAGGCCCACGTCGGCCCGATGCGCTCGAAGAGCCGGGGGACGGTGACGCTGCGCAGCGCCGACCCGGCGGACAAGCCGGTGATCCGCTTCAACTACATGACGCACCCCGATGATATCGAGGAAATGCGCGCCTGCGTGCGGCTGACGCGGGAAATATTCCAGCAGCCGGCCTTCGCGCCGTGGCGCGGGCGGGAGATCCAGCCGGGTGCGGATGTGACGAGCGACGAGGCGATCGATGCGTTCATTCGCCAGAAGGTTGAAAGCGCCTATCACCCCTCGTGCACTTGCAAGATGGGCGCAGTGGATGATCCGATGGCGGTGGTCGATCCCGAGCTCAGGGTGATCGGTATCGAGGGGCTGCGGGTGGTCGACAGCTCGGTCATGCCCTCGGTGACGACAGGTAACCTCAACGCGCCAACGATCATGATCGGCGAAAAGGGCGCGGACCACATTCTCGGCAAAGAGCTGCTCGCGCCGTCGAACGCGCCCTACTACGTTGCGCCGGATTGGGAGACAGCTCAACGATGATGGGGCAACGATGAGCGGAGCCGCGGTCGCCGACGTCGCTGGGATCGAGGAGAACGGCGAACTGCTCCGCTCGCTCGACTGGAAGGGCGCATTCTGGGCCTCGAGCGGCGTTCCAGCGGGCGTGCTCCTGACCATCGGCGGGATCGCGACGATGATTGGCCAGCCAAGCTGGGTGATCTTCATTGCCTCGATCATGATGGGTTTCCTGCAGAGCTTCGTCTACGCCGAGATCGCCGGGCTCTATCCGCACAAGTCTGGCGGGGCCTCGGTCTATGGGGCGGCGGCATGGCTGCCCTATTCCAAGTTTGTCGCGCCGATTTCGGTGTGGTGCAACTGGCTGGCCTGGTCGCCGGTGCTGACGCTCGGCACCAGTCTGGCGGCGGGCTACATCATGGCGAGCCTGTTTGCGCCCGACAGCGCGATCAACACCTGGCACATCACGCTGCTCGATCTGGGCTTTATCCGGGAGAAGCTGACGCTGCGCATCAACGCCGTCTCGATCATCGGGACCGCGTTTCTGCTGCTGACCTTTGCGTTGCAGCATGGCGGTGCGGCCAAGGCTGCGAATGCGCAGAAGATCCTCGGCATTGCCTGCCTTGCCCCGCTCATCCTCGTAGGCTTCGTGCCGCTGATCACCGGTGATCTGCCGACGCAGAACCTGTTTCCGATCCTGCCCCTGGTGCGCGATGCGGCGGGCCATGCGCATTTCGGCACATGGGACGGCTATGGCCTGACACTAATGGCTGCCGCGATGTTCGGTGCTGGCTGGTCGACTTACGGATTCGAGACAGCGGTCTGCTATACCCGCGAGTTCAAGAACCCGGCGAAGGATACGCCGCGCGCGCTGATTGCCTCGGGCATTCTGTGCATCGTGATCTTCGCGCTGGTGCCGCTGGCGTTCCAGGCCTCGCTGGGGCTGGAAGCGATGATGGACCCGCGCATCGGGGATGGGTCCGGCGTGGCGCTGGCGCTCGCCACCATCGTGACCAAGGGGCTGGGCGTTACGGCCGGCGGCGCGGTGGTCGTCGCCAACCTGTTCATCGCGATGCTGATCCTCTCGCTGCTGCTGATCGTGATGACCTCGATGATGGGCTCCTCGCGCACGCTCTATCAGGCGGCGGTCGATGGCTGGCTGCCGAAGTATCTGGGCCGGGTGAACAGCCACGGCGCGCCGACGGCGGCGATGTGGACCGATCTCGCGTTCAACCTCGTGCTGCTGCTCGCCTCGGACTACTTCGCGGTGCTGATGATCAGCAACGTCTGCTACATGGCCTTCAACTTCCTCAACCTGCAATCGGGCTGGATCCACCGCATGGACCGGGCCAATTGGGAGCGCCCGTTTCGCTGCCCGACCTGGCTGCTGGGGCTTGGCGCCGTGTTGGGTTTCGTGAACATGGCTTTCATGGGCGCAGGCGCGGACGTCTATGGGGCTGGCACGTTGCGCAACGGCCTCATCGGCGTGCTGCTGATCCTGCCGGTCTTTGCCTTTCGCCATTACGTGCAGGATAAGGGTGTGTTCCCGGCCGCGCTGTCGGAAGATTTTGCCGAAAGCCCGGCGATGAAGCGCGCGGGGCTGCTGCCGTGGGTTGCGCTGGCGGGCGCTGCGGTGGTGGTGTTTGCGGCGCATTCACTGGCCATGCTGCCGGTGCCGGTGGGGTAGCTCACCGCCCCGAGGGCAACCTTGGCTCTCCTCGCCGGTGGGGAGGGGTTGGGGGTGGGGGTTCGGCCTTTCCGTCAAGCTCAGCGCACCCCCACCCGGCCTCCCCCGAACCGGGGGAGGGGCGGTAAGTGGCGGACTTCGGATTGTTTGGCCTCTAACGACCTAATACTCTGCATAAGTCTTTGCGATAGCCGCAATGAGCGGTTCAGCCGCGCGCGCTTGGCTGGCATATCGGATCCCTGATATAAGAGATCGAAAGCCGAGGGCGAAATGAAGACGACAGCGCGGGTAGTGGTGATCGGTGGCGGTGTGGTGGGCGTGAGCACGCTCTATCACCTCGCCAAGCTCGGCTGGAGCGATTGCGTTCTGATCGAGCGCAAGGAGTTGACTTCGGGTTCCACGTGGCACGCCGCGGGCCTGCTGCCGCTGTTCAACCTCTCGTACTCGGTCGGCAAGCTGCACCAGTACTCGGTCGATCTCTACCCCTCGCTGGAGGCCGAGACCGAGCTCAACGTCGGCTTCTCCAACGTTTCCAACATCCGCCTCGCCACCACGCGCGACCGCATGGACGAGTACAAGTACTACGCCGGGGTCGCGAGCACCATCGGGGTCGAGGTGAACTTCCTCAGCCCCGACGAGGTCAAGGCGATCTGGCCGCTGGCCGACATGACGAACGTGCTCGGCGCGATTCAGCACCCGGCCGACGGCTATATCCAGCCCGCCGATCTCACGCAGGCGCTCGCCAAGGGCGCCCGTCAGCGTGGGGCGACGATCTACCGCAACACGACCGTCACCGGCATCACCCAGAAGGCCAATGGCGAATGGTTGGTGACGACCGACCAGGGCGAGATCACCTGCGAGCATGTCGTCTCCGCGACCGGCAGCTTCGCGCGCCAGACGGGCGAGATGATCGGCCTCGATATTCCGGTCGTGCCGGTCGAGCATCAGTATATCGTGACCGAGCAGCACCCCGAGATCATGGCGCGGCGCAAGGCGGGTCTGCCTGAAATGGGCGTGCTGCGCGAAAGCGACGCAAGCTGGTACATGCGTGAGGAAGCGGGCGGCCTCTTGCTCGGGCCTTATGAAGTCGGCGCGCCTGCGTGCTACGTGAAGGGACCGGCGGCCAACAGCGAGTACGAACTGTTCCCCGACGCGCTGGAGCGTCTCGAGCCCTATATCCTCTCGGCCATCGCGCGCGTGCCGGCGTTCGGCGAAGTGGGCGTCAAAAAGGTCTACAACGGCGCCATCGCCTACACCCCCGATGGTTCGCCCATCGTCGGCCCGGCGTGGGACAAGAAGAACTTTTGGCTCAACGAAGGCCACTCCTTCGGCATCACGGCTGCGGGCGGCGCAGGCTGGCAGCTGGCGCAGTGGATCGTCGAGGGTGAGCCGAGCATCGACATGATGGGCGTCGATCCGCGCCGCTTCGGCGACTACGCGGGTGAGGGCTACCTCATCGAGAAGAATGAGGAAGCCTACGCCAAGGTCTTCACCGTGCACTACCCCGACGAGGAGCGCGAGGCCGCGCGTCCGCTGCGCCGCACGCCGTGCTACGACCGGATGAAGGCGCTGGGTGCTGTGTTCGGCAGCGTGTTTGGATGGGAGCGCCCCAACTGGTTCGCGCCCGAAGGCTATGAACTGAGCGAAGCCGATCTCGACAAGCCCGACGTGATCCTCAACCACAATCACCCCGATGTGCCGGGCGAGCCGATCCGCGAGAAGTGGTCGTTCCGCCGCTCGAACTACTTCGAGCATGTCGGCAACGAATGCCGCCATGTGACGCAGCATGTCGGAATTCAGGACATGTCGGCGTTTGCGAAGTGCATGATTTCCGGCCCCGGCGCGGAAGACTGGCTGAATGGCCTGCTCTCCAACGTGGTCCCGAAGAAGACGGGCCGCGTCACGCTCTCGTACCTGCTGACGGATGCAGGCGGTGTGCGCGCGGAGTTCACTGTCTACAAGAAGGGTCCGCAGGCCTATTACCTCGTCTCGGCGGGCGCGCTGGAGCGGCATGACCAGGACTATCTGGTGAAGGCCTTGCCGACCGACGGTTCGGTGCGCTTCGAGCGGCTGACGACGGCGATGGGCGTGCTGGTCGTGGCGGGGCCGAAGTCGCGCGACGTGCTGCAGAAGCTGACCCACGCCGATCTTTCGAACGCGGCGTTCCCCTGGCTCACCGGCCAGTCGGTTTCGCTGGGCAGCGCCAAGGTCGATCTACTGCGCGTCAACTTTATCGGTGAGCTGGGCTTCGAAATCCATCACCCGATCGAGATGCAGAACTACATCTTCGACAAGATCATGGCTGCGGGTGCGGAGTTCCAGATCAAGCCCTTCGGCATCCGTGCGATGACCGCGATGGCGATCGAGAAGAGCTACAAGCTGATCCCGCGCGAGCTTTCGATCGAATATGCGGCGCTCGAAAGCGGGCTCGACCGCTTCGTCAGCTTCAAGAAGCCGGCGTTCAAGGGCCGCGAGGGGCTGCTGGCGCGCAAGGAAGCGGGGCTAAAGTGGCAGTTCGTCACGCTGGAAGTCTTCGGCGTGACCGATGCCGACGCGCGCGGATCGGAAGCGATCCTCCGCGATGGCGCGCTGGTTGGCCGCGCGACCTCGGGCGGCTATGGCTGGCGAACGGCCAAGAGCCTGGCGCTCGCGATGGTCGCACCTGAACATGCCGCCATCGGCACGGAACTGGAAATCGTGATCCTGGGTGAGCCGCGCCGCGCGGTGATCATCCCGGATTCGCCGTTCGACCCGGACAACAACGCATTGCGGAGCTGATCCCATGATGCACTTTGACGCGATTGCCGAAAGCCTGAAGCAGGACAAGCCGGGCTTCACCCTGCCGCAGAAGCTCTACGTCAGCGAGGAGGCCTACCGGTTCGATACCGAGGTCATGCTCAAGCAGGTGTGGCTCTATGCCTGCACCGTGGCGCACGTGAAAAACCCGGGCGATCAGTTCCTGTTTGAACTGGGCGAAACGTCGGTGATCGTGGTGCGCGACAAGCAGGGCGAAATCCGCGCCTTCCACAACACCTGCACGCATCGCGGCGCCAAGCTGTGCGAGAGCGCGGGGAAGTCTGCGCGTATCACCTGCCCCTATCACCAGTGGACCTTCGCGCTCGATGGCAAGCTGCTGGCGGCGCGCAACATGCCGGAGGACTTCAACAAGGCGGAGAATGGCCTGCGGCCTGTCGCGCTCGAAAACATCGGCGGCCTGATCTTCCTGTGCCTTTCGGACAATCCGCCGCCGATCGACCGGGTGAAGGCCGATATCGAAGAGCAGATCGCGATCTTCGACATGACCAAGCTCAAGGTGGCGGTGCAGGACGACCTGATCGAGCCCGCCAACTGGAAGCTCGTCATGGAAAACAACCGCGAGTGCTATCACTGCGACGCGGGCCATCCGGAGCTGATGAAGTCGCTTTCGACCTATGGCTTCGGCAAGGGCCTGCCGGAAGACGGCGAGGCCGATGTGGTGGATGACGCCGCATTCGATGCTATGCTGGAAGCGCAGCGCCAGCGCTGGAAGGATCTCGGGATCTACTACGATCTGATCGAGTTTCCCGACAACTGGTGGCACCGCGTCGCGCGGTTGCCGCTGGCGAACGGCGCCGTCTCACAGACGCTTGACGGCAAGCCTGCCTCGAAGAAGCTGATCTGGCCGCATGGCGATCAGGAGCAGACCAGCCTTTCGGTCTGGACGCAGCCCAATTCGTGGCACCACTTCTGCTGCGATCACGTGGTGACGTTCTCGCTCACGCCGCTGGGCCCGGACAAGACGCTGCTGCGCACGACATGGCTCGTGCACGAAGATGCAGTTGAAGGCGTCGACTACGACCCTGAAAACCTCGCCGCGGTGTGGCGCGCGACCAACGCGCAAGACAGCCACTTCTCGGCAATCAACCACGCCGGGATCAAGGGCGATGGCTACCGCCCGGGGATGTATTCGGTCGAGGAGAAGCTGGTGGACGCGTTCAAGGCCTTCTACGTCGAGCGCAGCCGCGCCGCTCTGGGGATCGACTGACGATGAAGCGGTTTTCCGGTTTCAACCTGATCGGCGAGGCGTTCCGCAGCCATCAGGGCTGGCCCGAGCACTGGCCCGACAAGGCCCCCAAGGCGAGCTACGATGCGATCATCGTCGGCGCGGGCGGGCACGGGCTTGGCGCGGCTTATTACCTCGCCAAGAAGTACGGCATCACCAATGTCGCGGTGATCGAGAAGGGCTGGCTGGGCGGCGGGAACACCGGGCGCAACACCACGATCATCCGCTCGAACTACCTCTACGACGAGAGCGCGCACCTCTACGATCACGCGGTGAAGCTGTGGGACGGGCTGAGCCAGGAACTCAACTACAACATCATGTATTCGAAGCGCGGCGTGCTGATGCTCGCGCACAATGTGCATGATGTGCAGAGCTTCAAGCGGCACATCCACGCCAACCGGCTCAACGGCGTCGACAACGAATGGCTGACGCCGGAAGAGTGCAAGGCCTATTGCCCGCCGCTCGATATTTCGCCGCGCACCCGCCATCCGGTGCTGGGCGGCGCGCTGCAGCGGCGCGGCGGCACGGCGCGGCATGACAGCGTGGCCTGGGGTTATGCCCGTGCAGCCTCGGCGCTGGGCGTGGACATCATCCAGAACTGCGCGGTGACGGGCATCCGGCGCGGCGCAGACGGGGCGATCGAGGGCGTCGAGACCGAGCGCGGCTTTATTGCCTCACGCCGGGTCGGCGTTTCGGCGGCGGGCAGCACCTCGCTCGTGATGAAGATGGCCGGCCTCGATTTTCCGCTCGAAAGCTATCCGCTGCAGGCGCTGGTTTCGGAGCCGGTCAAGCCGATCTTCCCTTGCGTCGTCATGTCGAACACCGTCCATGCCTACATGAGCCAGTCCGACAAGGGCGAGCTGGTGATCGGCGCGGGCACCGACCAGTACACCAGTTATTCGCAGCGCGGCGCGTTCCACATCGTCGAGCATACGCTGGCGGCGATCTGCGAGATCTTCCCGATCTTCACGCGCATGCGGATGCTGCGCACGTGGGGCGGCATCGTCGATGTGACGCCGGACCGCTCGCCGATCCTCGGCAAGACGCCGGTCAAGGGGCTCTACGTGAACTGCGGGTGGGGCACCGGCGGCTTCAAGGCGACGCCGGGTGCGGGCGACCTCCTCGCCTACACCATGGCGCACGACGAGCCGCACAAGATCAACGCGCCCTACAATCTCGACCGGTTCCGCAATGGCCGGCTGATCGACGAGGCGGCTGCGGCCGCCGTCGCGCACTGAGGCACACGACATGCTGCTGATTCACTGCCCCTATTGCGAAGAGGCGCGGCCCGAGGTCGAGTTCGCCTATGGCGGCGAAGCGCATATTGCGCGGCCCGTCGATCCTTCGACCTACTCTGACGAGCAGTGGGAGGAATTCCTCTACATCCGCAGCAATCCGCGCGGGCGGCACCATGAGCGGTGGCGCCATTCGCATGGCTGCGGGCGCTTCTTCAACGCGGTGCGCGATACGGTGACGGACGTTTTCGAGACAACTTATAAGGCCGGGGAGGCCCGCAAGTGACCGGTTTTCGTCTGGCAGACGGCGGGCGGATCGACCGCCGCACGAAGCGCAACTTCACGTTCGATGGCAAGGCGCGCTGGGGCTATGCCGGAGACAGCCTTGCCTCCGCGCTGCTGGCGCAAGGGCAGATGCTGTTCGGGCGCTCGTTCAAGTATCACCGGCCGCGCGGTATCCTCGGTGCTGGCGTGGAAGAGCCCAATGCGCTGGTGACGGTGGACCGCGGCCCGGGCCGGGTCACGCCGAACCTGCGCGCGCCTTCGGTTGCGATCCACGACGGGCTCAAGGCTGTGAGCCAGAACCGTTTCCCGACGCTCAAGACCGATCTGATCGCGGTCAACAACGTGCTGTCTGCATTCTTCCCGGCGGGCTTCTACAACAAGACCTTCATGTGGCCGCGCGCCGCGTGGGAGAAGGTCTACGAGCCGATCATCCGGCGGCTTGCGGGGCTGGGCGACAGCCCGACGACGCGCGATCCCGATCATTACGATGCGACGTACGCGCACTGCGAGACACTGGTGGTGGGTGCTGGGCCTGCGGGCATTGCTGCGGCGCTGGAAGCAGCGGCGACCGGCGGCCGCGTGATCCTGATCGACGAGCAGGAAGAAATCGGCGGCGGCGCGCTCAGCGATCCGGCGCAGTGGGCGTGGCTGGCGGAAGCGAGCGCGAAGCTGGCGGCGATGGACAACGTGACCGTCCTCTCACGCACGACGGCCATTGGCCACTATCACCAGAACTTCGTCGTCGCGGCCGAGCGGCTGACCGACCATCTGGCGGTGAACGAGGCCGAAGGGCCGCGCGAGAAGCTTTGGCGCATCCGGGCGGGCGAAGTCGTGCTGGCGATGGGCGCCATCGAACGCCCGCTGGTGTTTGAAGGCAACGATGTGCCCGGCGTGATGCTGGCGAGCGCGGCGAAGACTTTCGCGCTGCGCTATGGCGTAGCGGTGGGCCGCAAGGTCGTCGTCATGGCGGTGCATGACAGCGGTTGGCGCGATGCGCTGGCGCTGCACAAGGCAGGCGTCAACATCGCTGCGATTGTCGATCTGCGGCGCGATGTTGCCTCCGACCTGATCGAAGGCGCACGGGATGCGCGGATCGCCTGCTATCAGGGCTATGCGGTGACAAGCATTTCCGGCGGGCAGGCAGTGAAGGGCGTGACCATCGCGCTGGCAGGCTTCGGCAAGGGGCAGCAGCTCGATTGC
Organism: Novosphingobium sp.; assembly: GCF_027489515.1. Taxonomy (GTDB): domain Bacteria; phylum Pseudomonadota; class Alphaproteobacteria; order Sphingomonadales; family Sphingomonadaceae; genus Novosphingobium. The sequence continues at coordinate 174,552 of NZ_JAIXZS010000083.1, forward strand.
GACGCCGTGCTGATGGCTGGTGGCTGGACGCCGACGGTGCATCTGTGGAGCCATGCCAAGGGCACGCTGCGCTGGGACGAGGCCTGGGGCGCGTTCGTGCCCGACAAGACGCATGAGAACCTGCGCTGCGTCGGTGCTTGCGCGGGTGCGTGGAGCTTCGGCAAGGGCCTTCCGGGCGGGCTGTTGCCTGCGCCCAAGCCGCTGCATGAAAGCAAGGCTTTCGTCGATTTCCAGAACGACGTGAAGGCGCGTGATATCGGCCTGGCGGTGCAGGAAGGCTTTCGCTCGATCGAGCATATCAAGCGTTACACCACCAATGGCATGGCGACCGATCAGGGCAAGACTTCGAACCTCAATGGCCTCCAGATCGCCTCAGGCGTGCTGCACCGCCCGGTGACCGAGATCGGCCTTACCACGTTCCGCCCGCCCTATACGCCGCAAAGCTTTGGCGCGATCCTTGGCCACCACAAGGAAGCGCTGTTTCAGCCGCTGCGCAAGACGGTGATCGATGATTGGGCTGCGAGCCATGGCGCGGTCTACGAGAACGTCGCACAGTGGCGCCGTGCGCGTTTCTTCCCGCAAGGCTCCGAGGACATGGACGCGGCGGTGGCGCGGGAGTGCCGCACGGTGCGTTCGGCTGTGGGCGTGTTCGATGCCTCCACGCTCGGCAAGATCGAAGTGGTGGGGTCCGATGCGGCGGAGTTCCTCAACCGCATGTACACGAACCCGTGGAAATCGCTGGAGCCGGGCCGCTGCCGCTATGGTCTGCTGCTGGGCGAGCATGGGTTCATCATCGACGACGGCGTTTCGGCGCGGCTTGCGCCCGACCGGTTCCACTTGACGACCACGACCGGTGGCGCGGCGCGCGTGCTGAACATGATGGAGGACTACCTCCAGACCGAGTGGTCGGACCTCGACGTCTGGCTCACCAGCACGACCGAGCAGTGGGCAGTGATCGCGGTGCAGGGGCCCAAGGCCCGCCGCGTGATCGAGCCGCTGATGGAAGGCATCGACCTTTCGCCGGAAGCCTTCCCGCACATGGCGGTTCGGGAAGGCCGGATCTGCGGCGTGGAGACGCGGCTGTTCCGCGTGAGCTTCACCGGCGAACTCGGCTTTGAAGTCAACGTGCCGGCCGAACATGGGCGCATGGTGTGGGAAGCGATCTGGGCCGAAGGCCAGAAGCACGGCGCGGTCGCCTATGGCACCGAGACGATGCACGTACTGCGCGCGGAGAAGGGCTTCATCATCGTCGGGCAGGATACCGACGGGACGATCACGCCGGACGATGCGGGGCTTGGCTGGGCCGTCGGCAAGAAGAAGCCAGATTTCGTCGGCAAGCGCTCGCTGGCGCGGCCCGACATCGTGGCGCCGGGCCGCAAGCAGCTGGTCGGCCTGCTCACCGATGATCCGCAGGCCGTGCTGGAGGAGGGCGCGCAGATCGTCGCCGATCCGAACCAGCCGGTGCCGATGACGATGCTGGGGCACGTGACGTCTTCGTACCACAGCGCGACGCTGGGCCGCTCGATCGCGATGGCGCTGGTGGCGGGCGGACGTGACCGGATGGGCGAGACGCTGCACATTCCGATGCCCGCGGGGACGATCAGCGCCAAGGTGGTCGCACCGATGTTCTATGATCCGGAAGGGAGCCGCCTGAATGGTTGAGATCGCAGAGATCGCGGTTTCGGCGGCGGAGCTGAAGCTGGGCACCGAGCCGGTGCAGGGTGATGGCGTTCGCCTTTCGCATGCTGACCCCAAGGCGCGCTATTCGCTGCGGGCGCGCGATGCCAAGGTTCTGGCCGCGGTGATCGGGCGCGCATTGCCAGGGAAGATCGGCGATACCGATGGCGGGATTGCCTGCCTTGGTCCAGACGAATGGTATGCGTTGCTGCCCGCGGGGACCGACCTGCCGCGCGTTGAGGGCTTGCCGGCGAGCGTGGTCGACGTTTCCTCGCGCGCGCTGGGACTGGTGCTTGAAGGGCCGGGGGCGCTCGCGGTGCTATCCAGCGGCTGCCCGCTCGATCTGGCGAAGATGGGCGTGGGCCGCGCGACGCGGACGGTGTTTGAGACGGTGGAGATCGTGGTCTGGCGCGAGGCAGAGGATCGCTGGCACGTGGAAGTCTGGCGCAGCTTTGCGACCTGGCTGTGGAACGCGTTCCTAGCCGTGATGCCGCACGCGAAATGAGCGAGGCGGCGCTCAAGGATGCCCTCGCGGCGCTGGGGATCGATTGGTCGATCCTCGAGCATGAGGCGGTCTATACCGTCGAGGAAAGCCTTGCGATCCACGATGCGCTGCCTGGTGCGCATACCAAGAACCTGTTCCTCAAGGACAGCGGCGGGCAGTTCTGGCTGGTGACGGTGGAGCATTCGCGCCGCGTTGACCTCAAGGCGCTGGCCGGCGCGATCGGCGCGAAGAAGCTGAGCTTCGGCAAGGCCGAGGACATGGAGCGGCTGCTGGGGGTGACACCGGGTTCGGTGACCCCGCTGGCCGCGATCAACGATACGGGCGGCGCGGTGCGCGTGGTGCTCGATCCCGAACTTGCGGCGGCGGATGCGGTGCACGTCCATCCCTTGCGCAATACTGCGACGGTGGGCTTGCCGGGCGCGGATCTGGTGCGCGCGCTGGCGGCGTGGGGGCATGACCCGCTGATCGTGACGATCCCCGAGCGCATGGTCGCCGACCCGGCATGACCGTCTCGACCTTCGAGCTGTTCAAGATCGGCATCGGGCCTTCAAGCTCGCACACCGTGGGCCCGATGGTCGCGGCACGGCGGTTCGGTCTGCTGCTGGAGGAGCGCGGGCTGCTGGCCGAGACGGTGCGGGTCGAGGTCGATCTCTATGGCTCGCTGGCGCTGACGGGGAAGGGGCATGCGTCCGATACCGCCGTCCTGCTGGGGCTGATGGGCGAGACGCCGTCCGAAATCGACATCGACGCGGCGCCCGGGAAAATTGCGGCAGTGCATGAGACGGGGCAGATCGACCTGCTCGGCCGGCACCGCGTGCGCTTTGCGCCGGTGGATGATCTTCATTTCCACCAGCGCGAGCGGCAGCCTTTCCACAGCAATGCGATGGCAATTTCCGCGTTCGGCAGGGATGACGCCATCCTGCTGCGTAGGTTCTACTATTCGGTTGGCGGCGGCTTCGTGCTCGACGAGGACGAGGCGGGCCGGAATGCGCCTGCGGGGGATGCCGCGCCGGTGCCCTATCCCTTCACGACCGGCGATGAGCTGATCAAGATGGCGGGTGAGGCTGGCCTGACGATTGCCGAGCTGATGCTGGCAAACGAGACGGCGCTGCGGCCGCTCGCCGAGGTGGAGCAGGGGCTCGACCTGATCGCCGATACGATGGCTGCCTGTATTGACCGGGGTACGTCGCAAGGCGGCGTGCTGCCGGGGGGCCTTCGGGTCAAGCGCCGCGCGCAGGGCATCGCGGCGGAGCTCGTCGCGCGCCAGCAGGCGGCGCTGAGCGATCCGCTGGTGGTGCTGGACTGGATCAACCTCTGGGCCATGGCGGTCAACGAGGAGAATGCCGCGGGCGGCCGCGTGGTGACCGCGCCAACCAATGGTGCGGCGGGGATCATCCCGGCGGTGCTGCGCTATTACGAACGCTGCTATCGCGGCGATCAGGCGGGGCGGCGTGTGTTCCTGCTGACGGCGGCGGCGATCGGCGCGCTCTACAAGCGCAATGCCTCGATCTCGGGCGCGGAAGTGGGGTGCCAGGGCGAAGTTGGGGTCGCGTGCTCGATGGCGGCAGCGGGGCTGACGGCGGTGCTCGGCGGGTCTAACGCGCAGATCGAGAACGCGGCCGAGATCGGCATGGAGCATAACCTCGGACTCACCTGCGATCCGGTTGGGGGCCTCGTGCAGATTCCCTGTATCGAACGCAATGCGATGGGGGCCGTGAAGGCCATCGACGCCTCGCGCCTCGCGCTGCTGGGGGATGGGGAACACATGGTCAGCCTCGACAAGGTGATCGAGACGATGCGCCAGACCGGGTTCGATATGCGCGACAAGTATAAGGAAACCTCGCAGGGCGGGCTCGCGGTCAACGTCGTCGAGTGCTGAAGGCATAAATAGGGACTGTCCCTATTTATGGAGGGCAGGCACATGCTCGTCGACAGCGCTTGCACCCCTTGATACGATCTAGGACAAGTGTTCGGGGTTGGGGGTATCGACATGGCGGTTTCGCGTTTCGGCAAGTGGCTGCAGGGTGGGTTTGTGGCGGCGGCGCTGGCGCTTCCGGCGGGGCAGGCCTTGGCCAAGGAAGCGGTCGATCTGATCCTCCACAAGGGCCAGGTGATCACCGTCGACCGCGCGTTTACGCTCAAGACAGCGGTGGCAGTGAAGGGCGAGCGCATCGTTGCGGTGGGCGGCGAGGAGCTGCTGAATGCCTATTCCGCGCCCAAGGTGATCGACCTTGGCGGCAAGACGTTGATGCCGGGCTTTACCGATACGCACCTCCATCCCAAGCCCGTCTCGCCCAATGATATCGCGGTGCAGGATGCGAAGAGCATCACCGAAGTTCAGGCGATGCTGCGGGCCAAGGCAAAGGAGCTGGGGCCGGGCAAGTGGATCACCGGCTATGGCTGGCAGGAATCGAACTTTGCCGAGAAGCGCAATCTGAGCCGCGCCGATCTCGATGCGGCGGCGCCCAACAACCCGGTCGCGCTGCTGCGCGCGGGATCGCATTCGGCGGCGTACAATACGGCAGCATTCAAGATCGCCAAGGTAGACAAGTCGACGCCTGAGCCTGCGACTGGCCTGATCGAGCGCGGGCCGGACGGCGAGCCGAGCGGGATCATCCGTGAGCGCATGGATGTGGTCTCGAAGTTCATTCCCGATCCAGGCTGGGAAGCGATGCGTGGCCCCACGATCACCTGGCTCAAGCAGATGCTCGCACTCGGCATCACCAGCTTCCATGATGCCAGCGGCACGATCGATGACGAGCCGGTGGACAAGGGCGGCACGGACTCGAAGGACCTGGATCCGCTGTGGGGCGCGTCCAACATGACATGGACGCGCGCGCGCGAGATCTACGCCAAGATGGGCAACGAGCTGCCGCGCATCACGATGTACATCATCCATCCCGGCGCAGAGCGACTGAAGGCATTTCCCTATCACACCGGCTATGGCGACAACCAACTGCGGCTCGGCGCAATCGGCGAGAATGCGGTCGATGGCGGCTTCACCGGGCCGACCGCGTGGCTGCTGGCCGACTACAAGGGCCAACCCGGTTTTCGCGGCAAGGGACGCTTTACCGATGCCGAGTTGCAGGAACTGGTCGACAGCGCGGCCAAGCTCGGCTGGCAGATGGGCATCCATGCCATCGGCGATGCGGCCATCGTGCAGGCAGTGAAGGCTTATCACAACGCGCTGACGACAATCCCCGATTCCGCCCTTGCATCGAATGACCGGCGCTGGTTCCTTGATCACTTCACGATCATGCCGCCCGACGCGACCATGGCGACGATGGCGCAGGATCACGTGATGATCTCGCAGCAGCCCAACTTCCTCTACAATCTCGATGACCGCTATGCCGCGCTGCTCGATGACTGGCGGCTCGCGCACAACAATGCCGTGGTGACGCCGGTCAAGAAGTTCGGCCTATTCATGGCCTTTGCCAGCGACAACCTGCCGATCGGGCCGCTGGTGGGGCTCTATGCCGCGGTAACCCGCAAGGGGCCGAGCGGGGCGGTGCGCGGGCCGGAGGAAGCCGTCACCCGGCAGGAAGCGATCCGCATGTATACGGCGAACGGGCCGTACCTTTCGTGGGAGGAAAACGAGAAAGGCACGCTGGAGCCGGGCAAGCTGGCCGACATGATCGTCCTGCCGTTCGATCCGCTGACCGCGCCGATGGAGACGTTCCTCACTGGTGCGGTCGACATGACTTTTCTTGGCGGGAAGCTGGTCTACCAGCGTCCCGGTAGTGGCAAAAAAGCCGCACTCGCCAAGTAATGGCCTGTGGATAAGGCTGGGGAAGCCGGCAATATTGCAGTAATGGGGCAATTCCCGCGAATTGCCATCGATCTGACTCCGTATCGCGCCAATGCGCGGCCGAAACCCATGGGCTTCGGAAAGCATTACGGCGATGATCGGCAAGCTTCTGCGCAGCGGTTTGATGGCGATGCTGCACCTCGCCTCGAGTCTTTCGGTCGCGACTGTGCCCGGATTGTCTGGCACCGGACTGGAGCATGCGAGATTGATCGGTGCCCTGCAGCTGCAGGGCGAGGTCTTCCATGTTCAGGGTCTGGCACTCGACCCGGCCCATGTCTGGATCACCTCGGTCGACCATGAGCGGCACCGGGCATTCCTCCATGTGTTCGACCGCGCGAGCGGCCAGTTCCTGCGGCGGATCGAGCTCACCGACGGAGCGCGCTACCATCCCGGCGGGCTCTCGCTGGTTGGGGGATCGCTGTGGGTGCCGGTGGCCGAACTGCGGCCGGACAGCTCTGCGGTGCTGCTGGAAATCGATGCTGTGACGCTTTCGGTTCGCCGCCGGATTGCGGTCGCGGATCATATCGGCTGCGTGGCGGCAGAGGGCACACGTCTTGTGGCCGGCAATTGGGACAGCCGGATGCTCTACGAGTTCGATCTGGCGCGTGGCGACAAGCCGGTGCGCGTGGTCCCGAACCCTTCGGCAACGCACTTTCAGGACATGAAGTTCGCCGGCGGAAAGCTGGTTGCGGGCGGTAATGTCGGTTGGCTCGACGGCACGGTCGACTGGATCGATCCGGCAAAGATGCGCGTTACCCGCTCGCTCAAGGCCGGTTTCATCGGCACGGTGCGCCCGTTCGGTCGCGGTGGGCCGATCACCGGCGAAGGCATGGCGATCGAGGGCCGCGAGCTCTATGTCCTGCCCGAGGACGGCCCGAGCCGGGTGTTTCAATTCCGCCTCGACGCCTGAGGACCTTGGGGCTGATCGCCTCCCGATATCAAAATTCTATGGGCTGCATGCAAACGGCGCTTCCGGAGCGCGCGCCGCTTGGATAGGCAGGGGCAAACGGCGCAAGGCCACGAGAGGAGACCCATGCAGCCCCCCTATATTCTTGCCATCGACCAAGGCACCACCTCCAGCCGCTGCATCGTTTTCGATGCCGCCGCGAAGCCGATCGCGGTGGCGCAGCGCGAATTTGCACAGCATTACCCGGCCTCGGGCTGGGTCGAGCATGATCTGGAAGACATCTGGCAGGATGTTGTCACCGTGCTGCGCGAGGCGGTCAGCAAAGCGGGAATCGATGTGGCGGACATCGCCGCCATCGGCATCACCAACCAGCGCGAGACGGTGGCGGTGTGGGACCGAGCGACGGGCAAGCCGATCCACCGCGCGATTGTCTGGCAGGATCGACGCACGGCAGATACGTGCGCAAGACTCAAGGCAGATGGGGCCGAGCAGCTGTTTGCGGCGAAGACCGGGCTTCTGCTCGATCCCTACTTCTCGGGCACCAAGCTCGCGTGGATTCTCGATGAAGTGGCCGGCGCGCGCGCGGCGGCGGACCGGGGTGAACTTGCCTTCGGCACGATCGATTGCTTCCTCCTTTCGCGGCTGACGCGCGGCAAGGTCCATGCGACCGATCCGAGCAACGCCTCGCGCACGCTGATGTTCGATATCGGCAAGCAGCAATGGGATGAGGAACTGCTGCGCCTGCTGCGCGTGCCTGCCTCTGTGCTGCCGGACGTGCAGGACAATTCTTACATATTCGGCGAGTGCGACCCCGCGATCCTCGGCCGCGCAATTCCGATTGCGGGCATGGCCGGGGACCAGCAGGCGGCGCTGTTCGGGCAGGCGTGCTTCCGCCCCGGCATGACCAAATCGACCTACGGCACTGGTGCCTTTGCGCTGATGAACATCGGCACCAAGCCGATCCCTTCGAAGAAGCGCATGCTGACAACCGTGGGCTACCGCCTCAACGGTGAGACGACTTATGCGCTGGAAGGCGCGATCTTTGTGGCGGGTGCGGCGGTCAAGTGGCTGCGCGATGGGCTCAAGATCATCACCCATGCCTCCGACACGCATGACATGGCGGTGCGCGTGCCGGACAACCACGGCGTCTACATGGTGCCGGCCTTCGTGGGGCTGGGCGCACCGCACTGGAACCCCGATGCGCGCGGGCTGATCTGCGGGCTGACGCTGGATGCGGGCGCGGCGCATGTCGCCCGCGCGGCGCTCGAATCGGTGGCGTACCAGACGCTCGATATGATCAATGCCATGCGCGAGGATGCCAACCCCGGCGATGCCGCACTGCGCATCGATGGCGGCATGGCGGCGAACGACTGGCTGGGGCAGTTTCTGGCTGACGTGCTGGTCGCGCCGGTGGAGCGGCCGGTCAGCGTCGAGACGACGGCGCTGGGCGCGGCGTTCCTCGCCGGACTTGCGACGGGCGTGTGGAGCGATCTCGCGGCGCTGGAAGCAACCTGGACCAGCGACCGCCGCTTCGAGCCGAAGATGAGCGCGGCGCTGCGCAGCGATCTTGTCGCCGGGTGGCACAAGGCCGTGGCGCGGGCGCTGCTCTAAAGCAGCGCTGCGGCGCGGACGAGGTCTTCGGGTCGGTCCACATCGAGCGCGAGCGCGGGATCGAGCGGAACGACAGGCGCGCCCTTGAGCCGGCCTGCGCCGCCGCGATCGCCATCGAGTGCGGTGAGGGCGGCATAGTGGGCCGCGCCGAACAGGGCGGGCGGCATGGTCACGCCATCCGCTTCGGTGGCTATGCGGTCTCCATCGAACTGGGTGACGAGCGCGTGGATGTGGGCTGGCGGGACCAGCGGCATGTCTGCCAGCGCCACCAGCACGCCGCGCGGCCCCGCCGCCTGCGCAGCGGCGATCCCCAGCGCGAGGGAGCGGGCCTGCGGAGCGCCGGGCGGTGTCAGCGGCACGCAAGTGTAGCCGAGGTCGGAAAGGTCGGGCACATGAGGTCCGATCACCGCATAGCGCGCGGCGAAGGGCAGGGCCGCCAGCATCTGTGCCGCGTGAAGCGCGAGTGGCTTGCCGCCAAGCGGCGCGATCAGCTTTGGGCCACCGAAGCGCACGGACTGCCCGCCAGCGAGCAGAACCAGCGCGATGCCGGTGTAGTCCGTCTCAGTTGCGGGTGGGGACATGCGCGGCGGGATCTTGCCCCGACCGGCCCGGGGCGTGCCCGCTCCAGCCTGGTAAGCCCGCGCAGGCCTGATAGTCCTGAACCAGTTCACCGAGGATCGAGAGCGCGAGCGTCGCGGGATCGCGCGTCGCCGGGATGAGGCCGATCCCGCCGCGCAGTGCATCGAGGCTGGCCTGCGGAACGCCGATGGTGCGCAGACCCGCAAGCCGCGCCCGGTGCGTGCGCGCGCTGCCGACCGCGCCGTGGTAGAACCCGTCCTGCGCCAGGGCGAGGGGCAGGAGGTGTTCCTCCCAATCGTGATCGTGGAAGAGGAACACGAAGGCCGTCCAGGGATCGCCGAGCAGCAGCGGCAGCGCGGTGCGGCTCGCCAGCAGCGTGATGCCGGGCTCAGCCGCGGCGTGGCGATCGGTTGCAGGTGCGTAGGCCTCCACCGCAAGGCCGAAAGCGCGCGCAAGGCGAACGAGGGCAATGAGGTCTTCGCCGTGCCCGAGCGCGACAAGCCGCAGCGGCGGCGCATAGGCGCGCTGGAAGCCCTGTGCGCCCGGGGCGTCGGCCAAGGTGACTCCATCCTCGCCAAGCCGGAGTGTGGCTGCCTTGCGGCCGACAAGCCGAGCAAGAACCTGCGCGATCACGGCGGGATCGGGACGCGGCGTAAACAGCAGGTCGATCCCGCCGCCGCAGGGCAGGCGGATATCCAGATAGGGCGAGCCGATGCCGTATCGCACCGTACGGCCTTGGCCCCGCGCCAGCACGTCTTGCGCTTCTGCGATCACGGCAGCTTCGACACAACCGCCGGAAAAGGACCCGGCGCTGCGGCCATCAGCAAGCACGGCCATCTGCGCGCCGATCCCGCGCGAGGAGCCCCCTTCGATCCCGGTCAGCGTGACGAGCACGCCTTCGACACCGGTTGCAGCGCCTTCGAGCAGCAGGCCGAGAATGCTGCGATCATCGTGCGCGGCCCCGCTCTGAGCCGTCATTGCTTGGAGCCCGGATACTGGAGACGCAGCGAAGCCGGGGCGCGGCACTTGCGGATCGATTCATTCGCCAGCCGCAGCCGTTCTGCCTTGAGCGAGACACTGGTGAGGGCGAACTGGCGCTCGTGCGCGACTTCCTCGCCGGTGAACGGCTTGGTGCCGGCGGGCACGCTCTTGCCGCCGAGCACGAAGACCACGTAGTTCATGAGGTCCGCGAGCTGCGCATTGTCGGTGATACGGCTGTGCGCGACATTGGGCAGGCGCAGCAGATAGGCGCGGCTTTCCGGCGTGCACATGAACCAGCCGACGCGGTCCTTGATCTCTGGCAGGTGTGCGGGGACGGTCGTGCCGCGCAGGCCATGGCAACCGGCGCAGTTCTCGATAAAGTCGCTCTGCGCAAGTTCAGGGTCTGCCATCATGGCGCGCACATCCGCCGTGATCTCGGGCGAATGGTTGTCCGGCTCAGCCGCGCGGAGCGAGCCGAGCGACACGGCGCCAAGCAGGGCGGCAGCGGCGATGAGGCCCATGCGCTTGTTCATACGCCTATCCTTAGACCCGTTCGCCGCCTGCCGGAACCCCCGTTCGACCCAGCAGCGTCAGGCCGTGCCGACGAGGACCGCGGTCGAGCAGTGGTATTCCATGCTCGTCGTGCCGAAGCACCAGATCACGTCGTTGTTGAGCTGCGGCACGTAGAGCTGCGTTTCGCGGTCCGTGCCGTCGCAATCGCACTTGTTGCAGTAGGCCTTGCCGCAGCAATCGCGGTAGGCGATCAGGTAGGCACGGCCGTCATCGGGATTGATGCAGGTGCCCACCCACGAGACGGGCGAGTGTTCCGCGCCCGGCGGACAGCGGTTGACCGCGCCGCCGCAGCACGAGCAGAGCGAGCCGTCGATGGCGCAGTAGCGCCAGTAATCGCACTTGGTGTCGTCCTTGCTCTGAGCATTGCGGGCGAAGGTCGTCTTTGCCTCGGGTGAGCGATCGGGCTTGGCGGCGCTGGCGCGGCTGACCGGCAGGACCGGGAAGACCGGCGCGGCAACCAGCGCGAGGCCGAGCCGGGCGAGAATGCCGCGGCGCGAGGTACCGCCGGCAAAGCGGCGGAGCAACTTTTCGCCCATGGCGTCGGGATTGAAGGTCTTCATGAGCTTGTCCCCTGTAGTGCGCTGGAACCGTATGCGTTGGATGGGATAAGGGCGATCAATTGGCGACGGCCTTGAGCTTGCCGATATAGTCTTGGACCGAACGGATGCCCATTTCGTGGGCGATGATCAGGCTTTCGAGATGCTCGCGGCTGTTGACGAGGCCCTTGGAGAGGATCGTGCCGTGCTCGTCCATCAGAACGGCATAGGGTAGCTTTGCGACTTCGTAGGCCTGCCCGACTTCCGGACCGTTGATGAACTGATACCCGCCAAGGCTGTGTTCGGCGATCATCTGGCGCTGCGCGGCCACATCGTCATCGCCGATGAAGACGAGCTGCACACGTTCATCGCGGGCGAAGGACTTGGCCATCGGGATGAGGTTCTTGCATAGCGGGCATGAGGGCGAGACGAACATCAGCAGCCGCAGCGGCACGCCGTGAACGTGGCCGCCCACCGTGGTCGCGGTGCCTTCGATCGTCGTGGCGGGGATCGCGGTGGCCGCGCTGCCGACCGCAGGGCCAGCCGAAGTCGTCAAGGCGCCGGCGGGGGCCACGCGCATGTGCAGCACGCCAACCTGACGGGCGAGCGCAAGTAGCGCGACCACCAGCAGCAGGATGACGATCCACGACACGATCGTCGAGACGAGCAGAGCTTGCAGCATTCGGTTACCTCCGCTGGGCCGCGAGCGGCGAAGCCGCCAGCGCCCCGATGGCGTTGAAAAGCAGGTAGAGCAGGTAGACAGCGATGCCGCCGGCATAGGCAACAGCGCGGTCCATCGGGGCAAGCCCGGTTTCCGGCACGAAGACGAGGCAGAGCGCAAGGAGGGCGGCGAGCGCAAGATTACGCCCGACAAGCAGCCAGCTGAGCGGTTGACGCAAGTCCGAACGGCCGCACCCGCAATCAATCTCCCGGCGCCCGCGGACGATGTTGATACCCATCGCAGCGGCGAAGATGACCAGCAAACCGATGGCGACAGGCGCGAAGAGCCAGGTGCCGATCATCAGGCCGATGCCTACCACCAACTCCAGCCACGGCAGCACCGCAGCGACCGGAGCGACCAACGCGGTGGGCAGCAAGCGATAATTGGCGATGACGCCGCCCAGAAGATCGGTGTGGCGCAGCTTGGCCTGGCCAGCGCCTAGAAACACGAGCCCGACGCCCACCGCCCCGGCATAGCCGAGCACGCTGAGCCCCGTCCCGCCGAGCACCGCCAGGGTCAAGGCGCCCCCGTCTGCCATCAGGGCTCCAGCGTCCGCAGCACGCCGCCCGCCGACTTCTCGAGCTTGAACTTCTCTTCGCCCGTCTTGGCATCGAGGATCAGCAGCGTCCCGCTTTCGCCCGCGAGCACCAGCTTGGCGTTCGGTTCCTGGGTCACCGCGATTTCTTCAGCCGGATCTTCCAGCGGGATGCGTTTCACGACCTTCTTGGCCGCGACGTCGAGTTCCCACACTTCGGTGCCGGGCGCCTTGTGCGTCCAGTATTCGCCGGTGTGCATCAGCACGAAAGCGTGACCGGTGCCGAGGTGATAGGCAAGGCCCTGGCGCGCGCCGGGATACCAGTGCACGTCGAGCGGCTTGGTATCGGCGGGCGAAACTCCGGCCGCGGCCTGGATCGAGAAGGGCTCCGAAATGGTCGGCGTCGCGCCGAGCTTGGCGGTGTAGACCTGGCCGGTATAGGTCAGGAACACGGCCTCCTGCTTCGCGCCGTCATAGCCGAAATTGTCGAAGATCGGATCGTTGGTGGCCGAAAAGAACGGCGCGGAGCGGGTGATTTCCGGCTTGGTGGCGGCGACCTTGACGGTGGCGAGCGAGCCATCGGAGCACAGTGCCGAGAAACCGACGCCGGTGACCGGCATCAGGCTGGCGCAACCGGGCAGCTCGATCTTCTTGAGGAACTTGCCCTTCACCATATCGATCACGTTGACCGACGAGGCCGGATCGAGGTTGTAGACATAGGCTGTCTTGCCGGCGTCGGCGATCACGAAGTTGAACTTGCGTCCGCCGATCAGGATGCGGCCGGGCATCGTGATCTCGCTCTTCAGCTTGAGCGTCGCGGAATCATAAACCGTGATCATGTCCTGCCGGGTGCCGCGCCAGCCCTTGGTCCAGATGCTTTCGGACACGTAGAAGGCCTTGCCGGCGGGATCGAGCGCGAGGTCCGAAAGGTTCGAAGACTCGATGAGGCCGAGCATCTTGCCGGTATCGGTGTCGTAGATCGCGTTGCCCGGCATGACGAAGCCGCGCTCAACGAAGACCCAGCTGGGCTTCGGCGCGGGAAGCGTGACGGCCTCCAGCTCTGGATCGGGCTGCAGCGGATCAGCCGCGTGGGCGGCCGGGATGCCGCCCAGCAAGGCGATCGCGCAGGCAGCCGCAGCGGTGTTCCTGCCCATGACGGAGAGCGATGATTTGCCCTGAACCTTCATCATCTTCATCTGGCCTGGCCCCTTCTGCCTGAAACGCCTGAACCCTTCGATCTGCAGCAACGCAGCCCCTGCAGGTTGCGATCCCGCCCGCTACCATGAGGTACTTGCGAGAGGCCGGCAATCTGCTGCGCGTTGTGCAGTTGCGAGAAAGTTTTGACGAGCGTCCAGTTTTAGTCAAGCGCTTTGTCGGGGATTTTTTTGACCGATGCGAATGGCTTGAATGGCAGGTCGGAAGAGGGGTGCGGTGTGTGCCCTGCTGCCGCCACAGCCCGCGTCAGGAACCCGGTTTCCTAGTGCGCCTGCGCAATCTGTTCGGGCGTGATCGACTTGACGAGTGCCACCATGGCCTCGGCGGCAATCGTGGTGATCTGCGGCATCTTGTCGGCCCAGGGCTTCTCGAAACCGAGGAAGGGTGTCGTCCCTTCCATCGAGGCGCTGATGTACAGCGCGAGCGTGTGGACCTGGTCCGGCGAAAGGGCAGGATTGAGCTCGATAACCACCTCGCCGATGAAATCGTGCACACGCTGGTAGAACGCGCGCACGCGGTCGGCGACGAAGGGATTGTGATTGGCCAGCGCCCATAACTCGGTGAACAGGCGCGTGGTGCGCTTGCCGGCGATATCGTCGAGACACAGCTTGACGATCAGGCGCAAGCGGTCTTCCGGCGAGATCGCAGGCTGGCGGACTTCGCTTTCGAGCAGCTTGTCGTAGCTCTCGAGCAGCTCGTCCAGCATGATCTTGATCAGCATTTCCTTGCGCGGGAAATGGTAGCTGACATTGCCGACCTTCATGCCGCTGGCGCTGGCGATGCGGCGGATGGTGAACGCGCTCGCACCTTCCTCGATCAGCACATCGTGCGCGGCTTTGAGGATGACGCCAACGGTTTCGGTGCCCCGCGCATAAGTGCCGGGGCGGGGGCCGCTGGCCATGGCTTCGTCAATGGGAATACCGGCTTCGCGGAGCTCTTCTGCCAGCGTGACGGTATTACGATCCATGCGCGAGGCGTAGCATGGGCGGACAAGCGCCACCAGCCTGCCCTTTCAGCAAATCGCTCTTGACGGAATCTTGAACTTTGTCCAGACTTTACGGGGTAAAGTTTAGTATATGTAATTAAACGGTTATTACCCGGCCTAAGCTCGATTGATACGTTGCTGTATCGCCGAGGAAACAGGGTGGAAATTCTCGCGACTTTGCCGGTCTGGCGTGCCGATGCCGCCCCGGCCACTTGAAAGGACCGCAATGGCGATCTCGCTGACCGTGAACCGCAAGCCCCGCACCGTCGATGTCGAGCCTGACAAGCCGCTGCTGTGGGTGCTGCGCGAGGACCTCAATATGCCGGGCACCAAGTTCGGCTGCGGCGCAGGCCTGTGCGGCGCCTGCACGGTGATCCTGAACGGGGAGGCGGTGCGCTCGTGCCAGACGGCGCTCTCCGATGCTGCGGGCAAGGATATCGTGACAATCGAAGGCGTTGCTGCCTCGCCGGTCGGCGCCAAGGTGGTCGAGGCCTGGACCGCGCTCGACGTGCCGCAGTGCGGCTATTGCCAGGCCGGCCAGATCATGTCGGCCACCGCGCTGCTGACAGCGACGCCCAAGCCCTCCGCCGATGAAGTAACCGCGGGCATGGCGGGCAACATCTGCCGCTGCGCAACCTATCTGCGCATTCAGAAGGCCATCGCCGAGGCGAGCAAGGCCATTTCGGGAGCTGCCGCATGAACGCCGTCTCCGTCTCCCGCCGCTCGTTCCTTGCCGCCTCGCTGGCCGGCGGGGCCGCCCTGACCTTCGAGGCAAAACTGGCTTTCGCTGCTGCACCGGGCGGCGCCGAACCCGCCATGCTGGGTGTTTTCGTGAGCATTGCGCCCGACAACACGGTGACAATCCTCGCGAAGAACCCCGAGATCGGGCAGGGCGTGAAGACCATGCTGCCGATGCTGATCGCCGAGGAACTCGACGTCGCGTGGAGCCAGGTCAAGATCCAGCAAGCCGACGATGATGGCGCCAAGTATGGCCCGCAGTTCGCCGGCGGCAGCATGACGACGCCGCTCAACTGGCTGCCCGCACGGCAGGCCGGTGCCGGCGCCCGCGCGATGCTCATTGCCGCTGCCGCGCAGCAGTGGGGCGTGCCCGCCGCCAGCCTTACGACGAGCGAAGGCAAGGTTCTGCACGCTGCGAGCAGCCGTTCGATCACCTATGCCGCGCTTGCGCCGGTGGCCGCGAAGATGGCCGCACCCGATCTCGAGAAGGTGCCGTTGAAGTCGCCCAAGGACTTCAAGATCGTCGGCAAGCCGATGAAGGGCGTGGATACCCCGGCGATCGTCCGCGGCGAGCCGCTGTTCGGCATCGATGCGCACCCGCCGGGCATGCTCTATGCCGCGATGGTCAAGTGCCCGGTGATCAGCGGCACACTCAAGCGCTTCGACGATGCCGCGGTCAAGAAGGAAAAGGGCGTCCTCGCGGTCGTGCCGATCACCGATGGCGAGGTTGCGGCGGGCAAGCACAATGCCGTCGCGATTGTCGGCGACAGCTGGTGGCGCGTCCACAAGGCGCGCGAGAAGCTGGCGGTCGAGTGGGATACGGCAGGGTTCGACGGCTATTCGACCAACGGCTATAGCGCCATGGCCAAGGCGATGCTGGCGGCGGCGCCGGCGGCGGACCTGTTCAAGGCCGGCAACGCCGACGCGGCGCTTGCCAAGGCGGCCAAGGTGGTGACGGCAGACTATGCCTATCCCTTCCTCGCCCACGCCACGTTAGAGCCGCAGAACTGCACCGCGCTATGGCATCCGGACGGCAAGCTCGAGTTCTGGGCGCCCACGCAGGATCCGGGCACCGCGCGCGGCGATGTCGCCAAGGTGCTGGGGATCGATCCGGCTGCGATGACGATCCACATGACCCGTATTGGCGGCGGCTTCGGCCGGCGCCTGATGAGCGACTTCATGGTCCAGACCGCCTGCATCGCGAAGGCGCTGCCAGGCCGGCCGGTCAAGCTGCTCTATGATCGCACCGACGACCTCCGGAACGATTACTTCCGGCCCGCCGGATGGCACCGCATGACCGCGGGGATCGATGCGAGCGGCGCGCTGGTGGCGCTCAAGGATCACTTCATCACGTTCGGCGCAAACGGCAAGCCGATGCGCGCGGCGGCCATGCTCGCGAGCGAGTTCCCCGGGCCGGCGTTGCCCGATGTGCATTATGGCGTCTCGTACCTCAAGACGAACGTGACGACGGGCTGGCTGCGCGCGCCGACCTCGAACGCGGTGGCTTTCGTGTTCCAGGGCTTCCTCGACGAAGTGGCCGAAGCGGCGGGCACGGACTTGCCCTCGCTGATGATCATGACGCTGGGCGCGCCGCGCCAGTTTCCTTCGTCTGATCCCGATGAGCCGGTGTTCGACACGCCGCGCGCGCGCGGCGTGGTCGAGGCGGTGACGAAGTTTGCGGGCTGGACGGGCAAGCGCTCGACCACCGCCGGCAAGGGGCGCGGTTTCGGGTTCTATTTCAGCCACCGCGGCTACTTTGCCGAAGTGGTGGACCTCACCGTGGCAGACGGCCAGATCACGATCGACAAGGTCTGGGTGGCGGGCGATATCGGCAGCCAGGTGATCAACCCGCTCAATGCCGAACACCAGATGCAGGGCGCGGTGATCGACGGTATCGCGCAGGCGCTGGTGTGGCAGCCGACCGAACAGAAGGCGGGCGCGGTGACGACCGAGAACTTCGGCGACTTCCCGCTGATCCGCATCAACCAGACGCCCGGCGAGGTCGCGATCACTTGGGTGGTGACCGAATATCCGCCGACCGGGCTTGGCGAGCCGACCTTGCCGCCGGTGATCCCGGCGATTGCCAATGCGATCAAGGATGCAACGGGCAAGCGGCTGCGCAGCCTGCCTCTCTCGCTGGCGTGACGTCGCTGGCGCCGTATTGGCGCCGGGTTGACATCGCCTGATGGCGCAAGAAAGGACCCCTCCCGCATTGGCGGGAGGGGTCCTTTCTTGCCTGTTCGAACCCTTGCCGTTTTCGCGAATGTTGAAATGACGGTTGGTGCGCAGCGCGCGCCATCAAAAAAGAACCCCCCGCGGCCGGAACCGCGAGGGGAAGGGTGCCTTTCGGCAGGGTAATCTGATGTAGCCCGCGCCTTAGTAGCGATAGCCCAACTTCAGCCCGAAGAACTGCGGGCGGATCGTGAAAGTGCGCGAGGAACCGGCGCAGACCGAAATCGAGCAGAAGGTATTGCGCGTCAGCTGGCCGCGGCGGTCGAACGCGTTCTGGATGAAGATGTCCGCCGTCCAGTGATCCTTGCGTACGCCAGCGCCGAAATCGAAGCTGACGAAGCCGGGGGTATTGCCGAGCAGGCCGTTGTTGAACTCGTTCAGATCCTGCGTCGCGCCAGTCTGGTAGAGCGCCGCACCCTGGATGTAGCCCTTCATCGAACCGAAATCGGTATCATAGCGGATCGTCGTGGTGCCCTTGAATTTGGGCTGGCGCGGCAGGCGGGTGCCATCGGCCGCCGCGACCGACGGTGTATCGAGGTTGCCGGGGATGAACTCGCCGGGCGCGCACGTCGCGAGCTGCGAGATGATCTTCGTATCGCGGTTCGCAACGAAGTTGCAGAAGTTGCCCTTCAGCTTGCCGTCGTTGTAGGCGCCGCTGCTGGCGATCGTGAACTTGCCGAGCTTGAGCTCAGCGTCATACTCGATGCCCTTGACCTCGGCCTTGCCGGCATTGCCGGTGTAGCCTGCACCCTGCGCGCCCGCCACGACGAGGCCGTACTGGATATTGTTCCATTTTTCCAGATAGATGGCCATGTTGAGACGGAACACGTTGTTGAACGTGCCCTTGAAGCCGAGCTCAAAGTTGGTGAGCGTTTCGGACTCGAAGGGGGGCGCGGCAACCACGACCTGTGGCTGCGTATCGGTCTTGCGCAGGCGCAGCGGGCGGTTGTAGCCGCCGGGTCGGAAACCGGTCGAGTAGTTGGCATAGAGCAGTTTCTGATCGGCAAACTGCCAGTCGACCACGATCTTGTGCGTCTGGCCCTTCTCGCTGTAGCGGCCGATGCTTTCAGGATCGAGCGCGTTGGTGTTGCGGCATTGCAGGCGCGGACCCGTAAGGGGCAGTGGGCAGCCGATCGCACCCGTCGGCAGGAAGATGGAGGGAGCAACGGCCGCGGAGGCGCCCACGCCCTGGAAGCCGGCTGTCTGGAAATCGGTCCAGAAGTAGCGGATGCCGCCCGTTACCTTGATCGTCGGCGTGATGTTGTAGTGCGCTTCGGCAAACACCGCTGTATCGTGGTAGAGCGTATCGAACTCTTCGAGGTAATACGCATCACCACGCACCGCAGGGGTGCCCAGGATCATCGTGCCGCCTTGCGCCTGCGGGATGCCAAAACCGGCCGGATTGCTATCCCCGCCGCCGGATTCGGTATAGCCGACGATCTGATCAAGCCCGCGAATGGCATAGTTGTTGTCGGTGATGTTTTTCTGGCGCTGATAGAATGCGCCAACTGTCACATCAAATGGCCAGGTCTTGGGCGTGGTCAGCCGGACTTCCTGCGTGAACTTCTTGTTCTGCTGCACAGTGTGATAATACTGGTTCGGGTTGAGCAGGGTGGTGCACTTGAGCGTTGCGCCCGAACCGGTGCAGCCGGACTTGTCGAAGAACTGGAGATAGTTCTCGTATCCGGCGCCGAAGCTGTCGTAGGTGACGGTGTAGTAGGTATAGTCGTTGTTGATCTTGCGGTTGCGGTAGTAATAACCGGTGGCCGACACGAGATCGAAATCGCCGATGTGGCCGTGCACCGTCAGCGCTGCCTGGACCCACCTGTCGTCGTTGCGGGTCAGGTCGTAGTCGTGGACCTGAAGATCGCCGACGCGCGGATCGTAGCCGAAGTAGCCGTAGGAGATCTGGCGCTGCGCGGTGACCGACGGGGTGATTTCCCAGCCATCGGCAATGTCCCACAGCATCGAGAGACGGCCGCCGTATTCGTAGACCGGGTTGTAGTCCTTCTTGGCGATCGACGAATTGCTCAGCGTGAAGGACGTCGCTGGATTGTCATCACCCAGATTGAGCACTGCGGGGCGCGGATCGGGCTTCAGCGGATCATCGGTCGTGCCGCTGATGAACTGGCCCTTGTTGTCGGTATTGTCGATGTAGCCGCCTTCCTTGCGGTAGTAGCCCATCGCGCGGATGGCGAGCCTGTCGCTCACCGGAATGTTGACATAGCCCTTGAAGGTGCCGCCGTAGCCGCCCTTGCCGAACTTGTTGACTTCGGAATCGACGCCGAGTTCGAACGAGCCGATCTTGGGCTTGGCAGTAATGAAACGCAGCACGCCCGCAAGCGAGCCAGCACCAAACAGCGTGCCTTGCGGACCCGACAGAGCTTCGATGCGCTCCATGTCGTAGACCTGGATATCGGGCACTTCCTGGCCGGTGATGGGGATTTCATCGAGATAGTAGCCAACCGAGGCATAGGCACCGCCGGCAGGAACGATGCCGCGGAAATAGACCTCGTTGCGGCCCGGCCCGATGCCGGCGATGGAAACCGAGGGAAGCAAGGCTGCGTAGTCGGCAAGGCCCTTCACCTGCCGCTGGGCAAGGAAATCGGAGCTCAGTGCCTGGATCGCAATCGGCACCTTCTGCACGCTTTCGGACTTGCGCGTGGCAGTGACGATGATCTCGTCGAAACCGCCGGTCGGCTTGGTATCGTCAGCAGGAGCAGCCTGAGGTGCGAGCGCTTCCTGCGCAAACGCGGCGTGCGGTGCGGCGATGCCGGTAAGAATGGTAGAAAGGCACAGCGCCCTCAGCGTGTGCGACCGGCGACCGGCTTTGTTCTTCATCTCATTTGGCTCCCTGAATCAATACACTCAGTCCGTAAGGCTCCTTCGTGTTCGTTCCTGCGAAGCGACCATTGGCCGCCGTCACGCGCCGCTTGCGCGGTGCCTTCACCCGGTTCTTCCCGCCTGCGCTTTCGCAGTTTGCAAGAATAACCTTGGGCCATGGACGCTTAGCGAACTCTGGCCGAAACCGTGCGTGGGCACGGCATTATCTGTCTGTTGTATCCCCCGGGATGCGCCATTTTTGACGCCTGTCCTAAAGGGCGAGGATGCTACATTACAATCAGGAGTCAACATCCATTTTCGCATTTGCAGCATATGCCGGCGCAAGAGCCGTTGCGCCTGTAGCAAAACCTGCACATGATGACCTCTGGCGCAGCCGCAGCAGCAGCGGGACCCTTGATGACCACAGCCAATCCGACCATTCCGGCCCGCTCGGGCATGCCAAGCGCCGGACTGCGCGCTGCGCTCGATGCTGCAGCGGCGCGGCTCGAGGATGATCCCGCAGCGGCGCTGGACACCGCCGAAGCCGCCCTGCGCCAGGTGCCGGGCCTGCCGCCCGCCCTGTTCGTCGCGGGGCAGGCGCTGCGCCGTCTCGGTCGTCCCGGCGAGGCCGTAGCAAGGCTGGATACGATCAGCGGAGGCGCGCGTCGTCCTCCGATGGTGCTGTGGGAACTGGCGCAGGCTGCGAGTGAGGCTGCGGAGCATCAGGCAGCGATCACTGCGCTCGAGGCGCTGACGCGCCAGCAGCCGACCGTTGCCAGCGGGTGGCTGCTGCTCGCCGCGCAGCTGCGCAAGGCGGGGCGCGAGGAAGATGCCTGGCGCGCGGACCTGTCGGCCGTCCACGCCGCCTCACGCGATCCCGAACTCCTCGCTGCCGCTACCGCCATGAACGGGGGCAATCTGGACGAAGCGGCGGCAAAGCTGGATGCGCGCGCGGCGCGGCTGCCGGACGATCCCGTTGGAACGCGCATGCAGGGCGAGCTTGCCTGGCGGCGCGGCGACATGGCGCAAGCGCTGCGCCTCGTCGAGCGCGCGGTGGCGCTGGCACCCGGGTTCGATCTGGCGCGCGATTTCCTTGTGCGGTTGCTGATGCAGGTGAACCGCCTTCCCGATGCGCTTGTCCATGCCGAGATGCTGGCAAAGAGCCCCGTGGCCGGGTCTGCAGCCGAGCTCGTGCTATCCTCGGTGCTGGTGCGGCTCGGCGATCAGGCGCGCGCGCGGGCCATCTACGAGCGCCTGCTTGCCGAGCAGCCCGACCAGCCGCTGCTGTGGCAGAACCTGGGGCATGTGCTCAAGACGCTGGGGGAGCAAGGCGAGGCGATCAAGGCCTATCGCGCGGCGGTGGACCGCCAGCCCGCGCTGGGTGAGGCGTGGTGGAGCCTTGCCAATCTCAAGACCGTGAAGCTCGAAGCCGAAGACATCGCGCGGATGGAGGCGGCGCTCGGGGCGCTGGCGGGCGAGGAAGGGCGCGACGAGGACGTGTTCCACCTCCATTTCTCGCTCGGCAAGGCTTATGAGGACGCAGGTGATATTGCCCGCTCGTTCGAGCACTACGACAAGGGCAATCGCCTGCGCCGCACGCTCGTGCGCTATGATCCCGATCTGCTCTCGGCCGAGGCGGGGGCAGCGGCAGCGACGTTCACCGCGCCGTTCATTACGGGCATGGGGGAGGGCGGCTGCCCGGCGCCCGATGCGATCTTCATCGTCGGCCTGCCGCGTTCGGGCTCCACGCTGGTCGAGCAGATCCTATCCAGCCACAGCGCGATCGAAGGCACGATGGAGCTTTCGGAAATGATGGTGATTGCCGCGCGCCTGCAATCGCGCGTGGATGAGGGCGAGTTCGCCGATTTCGCGGCGATGGTGCGTTCGCTGGGGCCGGTCGAGCGCCGGAAACTGGGCGAGGAATACATCGAGCGCACGCGAGTGCACCGCAAGACCGAGCGGCCGCGTTTTACTGACAAGATGCCCAACAATTGGCAGCATGTTGGCCTGATCCGGCTGATCCTGCCGAACGCGAAGATTGTCGATGCGCGGCGGCATCCGATGTCGTGCTGCTTTTCGGGCTGGAAGCAGCATTTCGCGCGGGGGCAGACGTTCACTTACGATCTGGACGAGATCGGTCGCTACTACCGCGATTACGTGCGACTGATGGCGCACTACGATGCGGCGGCGCCGGGGGCGGTCCACCGCGTGATCTACGAGCGCATGGTGGCCGAGACCGAAGCCGAGGTGCGGCGCCTGCTCGACTACCTTGGCCTGCCGTTCGAGGAAGGCTGCCTTGAATTCCACCGCAACACGCGCGCCGTGCGCACAGCGAGTTCGGAGCAGGTTCGGCGGCCGATCTATACCGACGCCGTCGAGCACTGGAAGGCGTTCGCGCCATGGCTTGGCCCGCTCGAAGCGGCGCTCGGTGACGTGGCGACGTGCTATCCCGAAGTGCCGGCGGCGCTGCTGCCTTAGCGGAAGGCCACGCGCACCCCGGCCCAGAGCGTGCGCGGGGTGCCGAGATCGATCGAGCCGCCCGAATTGCGCGTGACCACGGTCTCGTCAAACAGGTTTTCCCCGCGCAGCACGAGGCTGAACGGACCGGCAAGCGGCGCTTCGGCATAGGCATCAAGCGTGGTTGCGGCAGGCAGGACATCGGTTTCCAGATCGTCCTCGAACTGGGCGCCGGTGTGGCGCAAGGTCAGCGCGAGGGTGGTGCGCGGTGAAGGCCGCCATGCGGCCGTTGCGCTTGCGGCATAGCGGGGGGTCTGCGCCGGGCGCTTGCCGTCAAGCGCGGTGCCGGCGGCCTCCACCTTGGCGTCGGTATAGGCGAACGAGCCGCTAAGCGAGAAGGTGCCCAGCTTGGCCTCTGCGCCAAGCTCGATGCCCTTGGCGTGGACTGCGCCGACATTCTGGCGCTGGCGCAGATTGGGCGCGATGGTGACATTGGCGATGGCGCCGCGCACCTTGTTGTCGAAGGCCGTGGCCGAGAACGTGAGGCCTGCCGCGGGGCGCCAGTCAAGCCCGCCCTCGAAGCCGCGCAGCTTCTCGTTCTCGAGTGCGGCGTTGGCGCGCGTCACCACGGGGAACACGGTGAAGCTGCGATAGAGTTCGTTGAGCGTGGGCTGGCGCAGGCCGGTGTAGGCCGAGCCGCGCAGCGCAAGGCCGCCGCCGAGCTTTGCCACTGCGCCGCCGCGGAAGCTGCCGTTCCAGCCCGAGCGATCCGGATACCGCGTGGCGGACGGCACGCCGCCGAGCACCTGTTCGAGCGTGCCGTCCCGCACCGACCAGCGATCCGCGCGGGCACCTGCAGTGAGGATCAACGGGCCGACGGTCCAGTCATCCTCGATGAACAGGCCGAGATCGCGGTTGCTGCCGCCCGCGCGGCGCGTGCCGCTGATCCGGCCGGCTGTGTAGACGTCTTCATGCGTATGCCCTTCGGCAAAGCGCCAGTCGGCCCCCACGCGCAGGACGTGCGCCTTGCCGACCGGCGGGCGCAACTCGAACTTGCCGCCGATCCCGGTGGAGGGCGTCGCGCGCTGGTCGAGCGTGGGTAGGAAGGTGCGAGCACTGATCACCACGTTGTTGAAATCGCGGCTCTGCACATAGGCCAGTGCATCGAACTGCCACGCTCCGCGGCCCACGAGGCGCAGGCTGGCGTCCTGTCCGCTGGCAGCGGTATCCGCGCCCGCAAAGCGCAAGGTGCGGGCATCGTTGAACGCGGCCACGCGGGCCTGAAGTTCGATCTCGCTTGTCAGCGGCGCGACAGCGCGCAGGCTCGTCGACCAGCTTTCATACCGCGCGCGCACGCTGGCGGGGACGCGCTGGTCTTGCGGCGTCGTCCAGAAGCCGCGGCCGCGGTCCCACCGGCCCGAGGCGACGAGGTAGCCTGCGCCGAGCCGCGGCGCGAGCGTTGCGGACAGCTCGGTCTCGCCGCGATCATCGACCAGCGCGCGTCCATTGAACAGCCCGAGCTGATCGGGGCCGGCGCTTGTCAGGTCGATCGTGCCAGCCACTGCGCCCGCGCCGAACGCGCCCGAGCCGCCGCCGCGCGTGACGCGGGCCACGGCAAGCCGCTCCGGCGCAAGCGCGGAGAGCGGGACATAGCCGAAGAACGGATCGGCCATTGGTACGCCGTCGAGGAGCAGCAGGGTGCGGCTTGTCGCATTGCCGCCCAGCGCGCGCAGGGTGATGCCTTGCGCGGAAGGGTTCGAGGCGCGGCTGTCGGATCGGCGGAATTGCTGGAAGCCGGCCGCCGCCGATAGCGCGTCTTCAAGGCGCCCGGAAGCAGCAACCGCGAGGCGGTCGGCGTCGATCTCCTGCACATCGTAGGCTACCGCCGCCGGCGCGGCGTCGAGCCCGCGCCCGGTGACCACGATCTGGTCCGGCCCAGCCTCATCGGCCAGGGCGAGCGAGGGCAGGGCAATGCCAGCGAGGAGGGAAATCAGGGCAGCAGGGCGCAGGGCAGCAGGCACGAAGCGGTCGCTTTCGTTGAGAAGGATTGCCCCGGGCCGTTGCCTCGGCAGGCCCGGCTGTCAAGTGCGTGCGGAGTCACGTGGTGTAACCAGCGAACGTGCTGCGCCGAACCGGGTGACACATCCCCGACCAATTCAAGGCTATCCCATGTCCCGCTTCTCTTCCTTCGCGCGCCGCCTTGCTGCGATCGGCCTGCCGCTTGGCCTCGCTGGCTCGGCCTTGCTGGTCGGCCACGCCCTCACGCAGAATGCCATGGCCAATGCACCGACCGCTCAGCGCGCGCCGGCGACGTCCGCACCTGCCGCGCCGGTGCTCGTCGAGCTCTATCAGAGCGAGGGCTGCTCGAGCTGCCCGCCAGCCGAGGCCTATCTCAACAGCATTGCCGGGCGTGCCAATGTGATCCCGCTCGCCTTCGAGGTGACCTACTGGGACTACCTTGGCTGGAAGGACACGTTCGCCAGCCCGGCTTACACCCAGCGCCAGCGCGATTTCGCGGCGCGTTCGGCGAGCCATGAAGTAGCCACACCGCAGTTCTGGATCAACGGTTCGCAGAGCGTTGTCGGTGCCAATCCGCGCGGGGTGGAGGCCGCCATCGCATCAGCACGCTCCACGGCGCCGGTGCCGAGCGTGGGCGCAGGCAGCGTGACGATCGGCAAGGGCGCCGCGCCTGCGCGCCCGGCCGAAGTGTGGCTGGTGCGCTATGATCCGCGCACGATCGAAGTGCCGATCAGGGCCGGGGAGAACGGTGGCCGGACCTTGCCGCACAAGAACCTGGTGCGCGAGCTTACGAGGCTTGGCACGTGGAGCGGCGCGGCAGTCCAGTTTTCCTATGCGCCCCCTGCAGGGGGCCTGCGCAGTGCGGTGTTCCTGCAGGATGGCCGCGGCGGCGCGGTGCTGAGCGCGGGGAGCGATGCGCCGCACTGATACGCGCACCGCCTTGCGGGTAGGCCGGGGTTCCGGCTATTCGCCTTGCGATGACCCTGCTTCCCGGAACCGACCATATCGAGACCGAGCGCCTCCTGCTGCGGCGGATGGATCAAGGCGACCTCGATTTCATGATCGCGGTCCACGCCGATCCGGACGTCGCGCGCTACCTTGGCACCGGCAATGCTCGTACACCGGCCGAGACCGAGCAGTGGCTGGCCGATGTTCTCAACAGCTATGCCATTTCAGGCCTTGGTCCGCTCATGGTGACGCGCAAGAGCGACGGCAAACGCCTCGGCAGATCAGGCCTGAGCGATGGGGTCATCGAACTGAACCCGCCTGAGGGACAGCTGCGGCGCATGTGGTTCTTCCGGACGCACGTACCCGAAGGAACCACGTTCGAGACGATGCCCGAACTGGGCTATACCTTTGCGCGCGAAAACTGGGGGCAGGGCTATGCCTCGGAAGCCGCACGCGCCGTGTGGACTTATGCGCAGGCGCATCTTGATCACCCGGCGATCATGTCGGTGATCCACCCGGACAACGTGGCCTCGCGCTCGGTCGCGCTCAAGTTCGGGGTGCGCCATGATGGCGATGTCGAGATGGGTGGACGGCTCTACCAGCGCTTTGTGTGGCCTTCGCCCGGCAGCACCTGACAGAAAAAGGGCCCATGCCGCGCTTGCAACATGGGCCCTTTTCTTTCGAGCGTTGGAGTGCCCGGGATCAGAACTTCGCGCCGAGCTCCACGCCGATCATGCGGCGCGCGCCGGGCGAGATGAACGAGCCGCCGAACTCGATCGCGGGGATCACTTCGGCGAGGTACTTCTTGTCGGTTACGTTGTTGGCGAAGACCGCGATGCTGTAGCGATCGGTCTGCAGCGCGGCGCGCAGGTTGAGCACGCCGAAGGTATCGCGGCGGGCCACGTCATACTTGGCATCGCCGACGAACGCGGGGAGCTGCAGCGCCGAGATCGGCAGGAGGCCGGAGAACAGCGTCGGCGCGGTCTGGTTCTGCACGGTCGAGAACCAGGTCGGGCCGGTCACGCGGTAGTCGGCGCGGGCGAGGAAGCGCAGGTCGCCGCTGATCGGCTGCTCGATCTCGCCGCCAAGGTTGATCGTGTAGTCTGCGGTATAGGGCGACTTGTTGCCGATCGTGTTCGGGCGCGCCGAGTTCCGCTTGATCTCGCTGTCGGTGTAGTTGACCGAGCCGAACAGCTTGACCCCGCGCACGGGCTTGACCGCAACGTTGAGCTCGACGCCCTTCAGGTCGACCTTGTCGATATTCGAGACGACGCGCAGCAGGCCGAAGCTGCCGACGAAGAACTCGAAGAACTGCATCCCGTGGACCTGGGTGTAGTAACCCGCCAGATCGAAAGTCAGCTTGCCATCGAGCAGGTTGCCCTTGAGGCCCGCTTCCCACGCGCTCGACCATTCCTTGCCGTACTGGTCGTTGATGTTCACGTTGGCGTTGATGAACTGCTTGAAGTTGGCGTTGACGACCGCGGCCGAGCCCTGGTTGTTGAAGCCGCCTGATTTGAACCCGATGCCCCAGTTGGCATAGAGGTTGAGCTCGGGGATCGGCTTGTAGCTGAGCGTCACCTTGGGTTCGAACTGCTTGAAGGTCGCCGCCTTGTCGGTGATCGGACCGAAAGCCTGACCCGGATTGATCGGACCGCCGGTGAACGGATCGGTCGCGGTCGGAACAAGGCTCGAGGACTTGCGGCGCTCGATATCGTAGCGCAGCGCGACGCCGGCCTCGAACTTCTCCGAGGGCTTGTATTCAAGGCTGCCGAACGCGGCGTAGACGTTGGTCTTGAACTTGTCGGCCAGCAGCAGCGAGGTCGGGTTGGCACTGTCCGGCGCGTTGTAGAGCTGCTTGATCACGCCCTTGCCGGTGTCTGCACCGAGACTGACGCCGGTCGAGCGATCGATGTGCAGATAGTAGATGCCGACCTGCCAGTTGATCGGGCCGCCCGGCTCGCCGATCAGGCGCCACTCGGTCGAGAAGTCCTTCTGGGTGCGGACCTGGTACTGGGTGCCGTCGCAGGTCGTCGGGCTGTAGGGGCCGAAGGTCGAGCCGTTGGCGGGCGCGAAGATGAAGGGAACCGGGATCTGGCCGATGAAGCCGGGCTGGTTGACCGGGAAGCCGGTGTTGGCAGCGGTGCTGGCAAAGCACGCGTCAACCGCAGGCTTGGCTGCCGGGTTCACCGCATTGATATAGCGCGCGAAGTCCGCCGAGGTGCCATCGGCGACGAGGTCCTGATCGACATTCGAGTAGAGCGCCCAGCCGACGAGTTTGAGACCGTCCGCCAGCTGCTTGTCGAGCTTGGCCGAGAAATCGAAGCTGTTCTGATCGTTAGTGGCGCGAATGTTCGGATAGAAGCGGAATTCGTGCTTGTTGACGTTCTCGTAGAACGCGGGGTTCACGGCGGCGAAGTTGGGCAGGTGGAACGAGGCGTTGAACGGCAGTGAGGCGCCGCGGAACTGGGCATAGCGCGCCTTGAGGTCGATCTGGGTGTCGGTGCCCTTGCCGATCATCACGCGGCCATCGACGGACCAGTCTTCCTTGTCGGCAATGGTCTTGCTGCCATCGCGCTCGTTGCGCCAGAAGCCGTCGGTCTTGTAATAGGTGCCGGCGAGCACGAAGCCGGCGTTCTCGCCCAGCGGGCCGGCGATGTGCGCGGCGCCGTCGAAGGTGTTCTGCTCTGCGTAGGAGGCGCGCACGGCGCCGGTGAGCGTGTCGGTCGGCTTGATCGTCTGCAGCACGATGGCGCCGGCAGCCGCGTTGCGGCCGTAGATCGCGCCCTGCGGACCCTTGAGCAGTTCGACCTGCGAAAGCGTGCCCTGGCGCTGGTTGAGCTGCGCAGTGTTGGTCTTGAGGATGCCGTCGACGACGAGGGCGACCGAGCTTTCCGCGTCGCGCGCACCGTTGATGCCGCGAATGTTGATCTGGGTATCGCCCGCCTCGGCGGTGCCGGTCACGATCGTGACGCCGGGAGTAAGGTTGGTGAAGTCCGCCGCGCGGGTCGAACCGGTGTTGACGAGGGTGGCCGCCGTAAGCACCGAGACCGAGGCCGGAACGTCCTGCAGCCGTTCGTTCTGGCGGCGTGCGGTGACGATGATCGCACCTTCTTCAGCGGGAGCTGCCTGGGCCTGCGGCTCGCTCTGCGCGAGGGCAGGGGTGGCGGCGAAAGCCATGCTGCAGGCGGAAGCCGAAATGAGGCTGGCGGTGCTCAGCCACTGCGAGATGCGCATCGGTGGTACTCCCTGTTATCGTTGGTGCCGTTTTCGGCTGCCGCGTTGTGATCCTGCCCTCATGGCATTCACGGCTTGATAGGGGCAACAGATATTGTATACAAATGCCATCGGTCAAGCCGATTGGTTGCCTAAAATTGCGGGAGCTTCGATGTCGCGCGCCTCTGATCGTGCCTACAGCGCGATCCGGAACATGATTCTTTCAGGAGAGCTCCCTGCCGGCGCGCAGCTGGGTGAGGAAGCGCTCGCTGAAATGTGCGGTGTTTCGCGGACTCCGGTGCGCGAGGCGTTGCGCCGCCTCGAGGCCGACATGCTGGTCGGGCGCACTGACACGCAGCGCACGTTCGTGGCGGACTGGTCTCTGGGCGATGTCGCGGATTCCTTTGAACTTCGTTCGATGCTGGAGGCGCGCGCGGCACGCCGTGCGGCGGAGCGGATGACCGATGCTGCGCTTGCCCGAATTCGCGCAGCGAATCGGGCGCTTTCAGCGGCGATCCAGCAGCCGGTTCCCGACGTCGCCGGGTTCCTTGAAGGCAATCGCGAGTTCCACGCGATCATCCTCGAAGTGGCGGGCTCGCGGCGTTTGACTGCCCTTTTGTGCACGCTGATCGAGCAGCCGGTCGTGTTGCGTACCGCGCGGCATTATTCGCGTGAGGAACTGCGCCGCTCGCATGCCGAGCATGAGGAGCTGACGGCCGCGTTCGCACGGCGTGACGGGGCTTGGGCGGAAGCGGTTATGACCAGCCATATCCTGCGTGCCTATCATGCCTATGCCGACGCGCACCGGGCGCATCTCGATGCCAGTGACCAACAGGAAGCGGCCGAGTAAATGTATACAAATTCAATCGAAATGGTCGAAGTGAGCCCCCGCGACGGGCTCCAGAACGAGAAGGCCATGGTGAGCACTGCGGACAAGCTCGCGCTCATCGACCGGGCGCTGGCCGCAGGTGTGCGCCGTATCGAGGTGGCAAGCTTCGTGAACCCGCGCGCGGTGCCGCAAATGGCGGATGCCGAGGCGGTCTGCGCCGGGCTGCCGATCCGCGGGGACGTCACCTACATCGGACTCGTGATGAATGCGCGCGGAGCAGACCGGGCGATTGCCACGGGGCGGATCGACCAGCTGGGTGCGGTTTCGGTGAGCACCGATACCTTCGCGATGGCCAACCAGGGCCAGACGTCCGACGGATCGATCGAGGCCGCGACCGGGATCATCCATGCGGCGCGCGCGAACGGCAAGCTGGGCCAGGTCACGATTGCTGCCGCGTTCGGCTGCCCGTTCGAGGGCGAAGTGCCCGAGGCGCGCGTGCTGGCGATGGCTGAAAAGCTCGCCGCGGCAGCGCCGGTCGAGATTGCGCTGGCGGACACCATCGGAGTTGCCAACCCGGCGCATGTTTCGCGTCTGGTGACGGCAGTGCGCGAACTTGTTGCGCC
The DNA here is from genome assembly GCF_027489515.1 of Novosphingobium sp. Lineage (GTDB taxonomy): Bacteria > Pseudomonadota > Alphaproteobacteria > Sphingomonadales > Sphingomonadaceae > Novosphingobium. Next base: position 205,067 of record NZ_JAIXZS010000083.1, read on the forward strand.
GATCCCTGTGCGCGTCCACTTCCACAACACGCGCGGCACCGGCCTCGCCAATGTCTGGGCGGCGGTTGAAGCCGGGGCGCGCACGATCGACGCGTCGATTGGCGGGCTCGGCGGGTGCCCTTTCGCGCCGGGCGCGGCAGGCAACGTTTCGACCGAGGATGTCGTCTACATGCTCGAGCGCGCCGGTGTGCGCACCGGGCTCGATCTTACCGCGCTCATCAGCGCCAACCACTGGTTGGCCGAGGTGATGGAGCGCACTCTGCCGGGCATGGTGGCCAAAGCACCGGCATTTCCGAAACAGCTTCAAGAGGGATAAGGTATGGGTTACCGTCTGGGTGTCGACGTTGGCGGCACGTTTACCGATCTGTTGCTGTTCAACACGTCGAACGGCGCGTTCTGGCGGCACAAGACGCCGTCGACCCCGCATGACAGCTCCGAGGGCATCCTCAATGGCGTGACCGCGATCTGCGCCAAGGCCGGGATCACGACCGGCGATATCGACTATTTCCTCCACGGAACCACCGTCGCGACTAACGCGGTGCTGGAAGGCAAGGGTTCGCGCGTCGGCCTCGTGACGACAGAGGGCTACCGCCATATCCTCCAGATCGCGCGCAGCTTTGTGCCGGGCGGGCTTGCGGGCTGGATCATCTGGCCCAAGCCGACCCCGCTTGCCGCGCTTGAGGATACCGTGACCGTCAAGGGCCGCATCGACGCCGAGGGAGGCGAAGTGCGTCCGCTCGACGAGGCCGATATCCGCACGCAGCTTGACGTCCTGAAGGCGCAGGGCGTCGAGGCGGTGACGGTGAGCCTGATCAACGCTTACGTGAACGGCGCGCACGAGGCGCGGGTTGGCGAACTGGCAGCCGAGATCCTCCCCGGCGTGCCGGTTTCGCTGAGCCATCAGGTCCTGCCGGAAATGCAGGAATACGAACGTACGCTGACGACCGTGGCCAATGCGGCGGTGCGTCCGGTCGTGGGCCGCTATGTCTCGAACCTGCGCGACCGCCTTGCCGCGGAAGGGATGACCGGCAAGCTCTCGCTGCTGCGTTCGGACGGCGGCCTCATGTCCGCCCAGAAGGCCGAGGAGCACCCGGTCAATATCCTGATGTCCGGCCCGGCGGGCGGCGTGACGGGCGCGATCTGGGTGGGGCGCAATGCGGGCATCCGCAATATCCTGACGCTCGACGTCGGCGGCACCTCGACGGACGTCGCGCTGATCGAGAACCTTGAGCCGCGCCGCCAGCGCACGACCGAAGTGGGCCACCTTTCGGTGCGCGCCTCGGCACTCGACGTCAAGACGGTGGGCGCTGGCGGCGGTTCGATCGCTTATGTGCCGGAGCTGACCAAGGCCCTTCGTGTCGGTCCGCAGTCGGCAGGCGCGGTGCCGGGGCCTGCGGCTTATGGCAAGGGCGGTGAGCTGCCGACGGTGACGGACGCCAACGTCGTCCTGGGCTACCTGCCGGAGAATCTGCTGGGCGGCACCTTCCGCCTCGACCGCGAGGCTTCGACCAAGGCGGTGCAGACCATCGCCGATGCGCTGGGGATCGACCTTATGGCGGCGGCGCGCGGGATCATCGACATCGTCAACGAGAACATGTTCGGCGCACTGCGGATGATCTCGGTGCAGCAGGGCTACGATCCGCGCCACTTCGCGCTGATGGGTTTCGGTGGCGCGGGGCCGCTTCATGTGAACGCGATTGCCCGCCTGCTGGGCGCATGGCCTGCGGTTTCGCCCGTCTCGCCGGGTGTGCTCTGCGCGCTGGGCGATGCGACGACACGGATGCGGACCGAGACGGCGCGCAGCTTCTCGCGGCTTGCCACGCAGACCGAGGCGAGCGAGCTGATCGCGATCCTCGCCGAAATGGCGGCGCAGACGCGCGGCGAGCTGCTTTCCGATGGCGTGCCGGAAGACGAGATCACCACCGAGTTTGAAGTCGACGTGCGTTATGCCGGGCAGGCATTCGAAGTGCCGCTGACGATTTCAGCCGAAGTCCTCGAAGCGGACGGCATCGCCGGGATCCTCGCGCGCTTCGATGCTGAGCATAAACGGCTTTTCACCTTCAACATGGATACCCCGCACGAGATCGTGAACTTGCGCGCCGTGGCGCTCGGCCGCGCTCTCGATCTGCCGGCGGCTGAACTTCCCAAGGGCGACGGCAATTCGGCGGCGGCGAAGATGCGCGACCACACGCTGTGGATGGATGGACGCGAGCAGGCGGCGGTGATCTATGACCGTGCCAAGCTGCGTGCCGGGGATGTGATCCCCGGGCCGGCCATCGTCTGCGAGATGGACTCCACGACCCTTATCGAGAGCGGCTGCGTCGGCACGGTCGATGCTGTCGGCAACATCCTGATCAATCTGGCCTGAGGACGCGCGAACCATGCCTGCAACCATTGTCCAGACCAACCCCGTCCCCTTCAACCGCGTCGCCATCGATCCGGTGACGCTCGACATTATCGAGAACGCGCTGCGCAATGCGCGCATCGAGATGGACGCGACGCTCGTTCGCACCGCGATGTCGCCCGGCATCCGCGAGCAGGGTGACGCCTTCCCGCTGATCGCCGATCACACCGGCAAGATGATCGTCGGCCAGTTCGGCAGCTTCATCGGCGGCTTCCTCGACAACTTCGACGGCACGCTTGAAGACGGCGACATGATCTTCCTGTCCGACCCTTACTCCGTCGACGGCGCGATCAGCCACTCGAACGACTGGCTCGTGCTGCTGCCGGTGTTCAAGGACGGGCGGCTGATCGCCTATACGTCGATGTTCGGCCACCAGAGCGACATCGGCGGCAAGGTCGTCGGCTCGATGCCGATCAACGCCCGCTCGATCTTCGAGGAAGGCGTGCGCATTCCGCCGGTGAAGATCTGGAAGAAAGGCGAATACAACGACGACCTGATGAAGCTCGTCATGCACCAGACGCGCAAGCCTGACTGGTGCCAGGCGGACCTCAACGCGCTGATCGCGGCCTGCCGCGTCGCCTCGCGCCGGGTGATCGAAATGGCCGAGCGCTTTGGCGATGACGTCTATGTCTCTGCCACGCAGGACCTCCTCGCGCGCAACCACCGCGCGATGCAGGCGTTGATCGGGATGGCGATTGCCGAGGAGCCGGTGAGTTTCGAGGACTACATCTGCGACGATGGCATGGGCTATGGCCCCTACAAGATCAAATGCACGATGTGGCGCGAGGACGGACGCGTGATCCTCGATTTTGCGGGCACCGATCCGCAGAGCCAAGCCTCGATCAACTTCTTCCTCAATGAAAACATGTTCAAGATGTTCTTCGGCATCTACATGATCATGGTCTTCGATCCGCAGATCCTGTTCAACGACGGGTTCTACGATCTGATCGATGTGCGTATTCCGGAAGGTTCTCTCCTCAAGCCGAAGTTCCCCGCAGCCCTTTCGGGTCGCACCCATGCGCTGGGGCGGATCTTCGACATTCTGGGCGGATTGCTGGGCCAGAAGACGCCCGAGTTTCTCAATGCAGCCGGGTTCTCGTCTTCGCCCCACCTCTTCTATTCGGGCAACGATGCGCGGCCCGGCAAGAAGGGTGAGTGGTTCCAGCTGTTCCAGATCGGCTTCGGCGGCATTCCGGGCCGTCCGATGGGCGACGGGCCGGACGGCCACTCGCTCTGGCCGGGCTTCACCAACGTGCCCAACGAGTTCCTCGAGCGCTACTTCCCGATGCGCATCGAGCGCTATGAATGCGCAGCCGATAGCGGCGGGGCGGGGCTCCACCGCGGCGGCAACGGCATTCACATGACCTACCGCTTCCTCAGCGCCGGCACGATCTCGATCCACGACGACCGCTGGTTCGTGCCGCCGTGGGGCGTGAACGGCGGCGAGCCGGGGCAGCGTGCGCGCAAGGTGCTCGAACGCGTTGATGGCACGAGCGTGATCGTCGGCAACAAGGTCGAGGACGTCGAAGTCGAGGCGGGCGACCAGCTGCACTTCATCACCTGGGGTGGCGGTGGCTGGGGTGACCCGCTGGCGCGTGATCCGGCGCTAGTCGGCAAGGAAATCGTGCAAGGCCTCGTGTCGCCGGGAGGCGCGCGCGATTATGGCGTGGTGGCGGATGCTGCGGGCGTCGTCGACACGGCGGCGACCGAAGCGCTGCGGGCCGAGCTGCGCGCGGGCCGTGGCGAATTGCCGCTGTTCAACTATGGTCCGGGAATCGAGGCGCTGCGCGTGGCGTGCGAGAGCGAGACCGGTCTTGCCGCGCCGATCCAGCCCGTGTGGCCGCATCTGGAACCAGCGGAGTGAGCGGCATGAATGCAGGTGCATTGAACGACGTTCGCGTCGTTGAGCTGGGCCAGTTGCTGGCGGGTCCGTTCTGCGGCCAGCTGCTCGGCGACATGGGCGCGGACGTGATCAAGGTCGAGCCGCCGCATGTGGACGGAAAGGGCGGCGGCGACCCCATGCGAGACTGGGGGCAGGGCGACGAGAAGGTGCAGTGGGAAGTAATCGCGCGCAACAAGCGCTCGGTTTCGGCCAATCTGCGCGTTCCGGCAGGCCAGGCGCTGGTCCGGCGGCTGATCCGCGAGGCGGATGTGCTGATCGAGAATTTCAAGCCGGGTACGCTGGAGAAGTGGGGCCTGGGGCCTGATGTGCTGCTCGGCGAACAACCGGGGCTGATCATCGCGCGGATGTCGGGCTATGGGCAGAATGGTCCCTATTCGGACCGCGCCGGCTTTGGCGGAATCGGTGAGGCGATGGGGGGGTGGCGCTATATCGTGGGCGAGCCGGACCGGCCGCCGAGCCGCATGGGCGTTTCGATCGGCGATACGCTGACTGCGACCTACGGCTGCATGGGCGTGCTGGCGGCGCTGCATGTGCGCGAGAAGACCGGCAAGGGTCAGGTGATCGATGCGGCGCTTTATGAAAGCGTGCTGCAAGTCATGGAAGGCCTTGTCCCTGAGTACGACCGCATGGGGCTGATCCGCGAGCGCTCGGGCTCGATCCTCAAGGGCATTGCGCCGTCCAACGTCTATTCGTGCAAGGACGGCGAGTTCATGATCGGCGCGAACAAGGATTCGCTGTGGAAGCGCCTTGCTGTGGTGATGGGGCAGCCTGAGTTGGGCGATGATCCGCGTTTTGCGACCCACCTGGCGCGCGGGGCCAATCAGACCGAGATCGACAACCTGATCAATGATTGGACCAAGACCAAGACGGTCGACGAGGTTGATGCCTTGATGATCGAGGCTTCGATCCCGGCGGGCCGCGTGTACCGCGCGCCCGACATGCTCGCTGATCCGCACTTCGAGGCGCGCGGCGCGATCATCGAGGTCGAGACCGAGCGTTTCGGTCCGCTCAAGATGCAGGGCGCGTTCCCGAAGCTTTCGGGCACCCCCAGCGGCGTCCGCCGTCCCGCGCCGGCCACGGTTGGCCAGCACAATGCCGAGATCTACGGCGGCCTCCTTGGCATGAGCGCGGCGGAACTGGCCGAGCTTGCGGCAGGCGGCGTGATCTGATGGCGCGGAGCGCTTTTTGATGTCGCGGAGCGAGGCGGATCTTTCCGGCAACTATGCGGGCGCGTTCGACGGCTCGCTGCCGTTCGGTTCGCGCCCTGCTGTCATCGTGATCGATATGGTCGAGGCCTACCTGCAGCCGGGCTCGCCGCTCTATGCCGGGGTCGAGGATGCGGTGGCGAGCGCAGCGCGGCTGGTTGCGGCGGCCCGCGAGTGCGGTTCGCCGGTGATTTTCACCAATGTGGAATACCAGCCCGGCGGCGCGGATGGCGGCGTGTTTTTCCGCAAGGTGCCGGCGCTCAAGGTGTTCGAGAAGGGTTCGCCGCTCGGTGCTTTCCCGGCGGGGCTGAGCCCGGAGGCTGGCGATTTCGTCATCACGAAGCGCTATGCCTCGGCGTTCTTTGCAACGCATCTGGCAGCGACGCTTACCTCGCTGGGTGTCGATACGCTGGTGATTGCCGGGGTCTCGACGTCAGGTTGCGTGCGTGCCACCGCGCTCGATGCGTGCCAGAACGGTTTCCTGCCGTTCGTGGTGCGCGATGCCTGCGGGGACCGCCATGCCGCGCCGCACGAAGCAAACCTGTTCGATCTTCAGGCCAAATATGCCGAGGTCGTTACCGAGGCGCAGGTGCTGGCGCTGATGGCCGCGACCGTCACGCGCTGACGGGCTCCGCAAGCGGGGCGAGCAAGCGGGCCAGCGCTGTGCGGTCCTCTTCCACAACGCGCGCGCCGAGCGCCGCCTCGATGGCTTCGGCATAGACCGGCCACATCGCGGCGCGCATGGCGCGGCCTTCGATCGTCAGGTGCAGGGTGTGGCCGCGCGCATCGTCGGGGCAGGGCACCCGGATGAGCAGACCAGCCTTGACCATACGATCGACAAGGCGCGAGAGGGCATATTGCTCGGTGGCCAGCGCGGCCTGCAAATCGCGCGGGCGCTGCGCACCATGTCGCTCGATCGCCAGCAGCACATCATACCATTCGGGCGGTGGCAGGCCGAGCGAGCGCAAGGTTGCCGCACAGTGCTGGCTGGCGAGATCGGCGGCGCGGAGCAGGCGGGTCCACGCAAGCAGGGTCGTGGCGGCGGGCATGGCCATTGGGGGCAAGCCTTTCGATGCGGATGCATGGATAAATCCATGCTGTTGCATCGAGAAAATGTTGCAGTTGCATGGGAATGTCCATGCAAGTGCAACTACTTAGCCCTGAGCCTAGCCGGGTTCGCCTTCCACTTCCTGAGGCTCGGGAGCGGTGAGGATCCGGTCGCGGGCTACTCGGGGATCGCCGGCTTCGACCTGCAAGGCGAGGCGTTCGCTGTCGCGTACCCGGAACAGCGTTTCGGCGCGCGTGATCGCCTCGTTGCTGAGGCCGGCATTGTCGAGCGCGGCGCGGGCCATGGCGATGGCGGATTCAAAAGTTTCGCGCATGATCAGCGTCACCGGCGCATCGCGCAGCTTGATCACCGCGCGGCGATCGAACGCGCGCACGAACACCGCAGCGCGCGGGAAGGCTTCGTGCACGGCGGCGAGCATGGGGGCATCGAGCTGGTCGCCGTCGATGCAGAACAGGATCATCTCGGCCTCGGCCGCGCCTGCCTGGCGGAGCATGTCGATCCTTGTGCCGTCACCGAAATAGACCTTGGCGCCAAACGTGCCGGCAACGTCGATCATCTCGACATCGGTGTCGATCAAGGTGACGGTAATGCCGCCGGCCTGCAGGACCTGGCCCACGGCCTGCCCGAAGCGGCCATAGCCGACGATCAGTGCATTAGCGCCGTCGTTGCTGGGGCCTTCTCGCGTGGCGGCGGTCTTGGGCACGGGTTCGGCGCGGAAGCGGCGGGTGGCCATCATCAAGAACGGCGTGGTCGCCATCGAGAGCGTGACGACCGCGCCGAACAGGCTGGCGGCCTCTGGCGCGATAAGCAGGGCATGGCTCGCCTGTGCAAACAGCACGAAGCCGAATTCGCCGCCCTGGCTCAGCAGCAGACCTAGCGCCAGCGCGCCGCGCCACGGCACGCCGAACAGCCTGGCTAGGCCGAACATCACCGCCGCTTTCACCGTGATCAGCATGAGCGCCATCGCGATCACAAACAGCGGATCGCGCGCGATGGCGCCGAGATCGAGCATCATGCCGACGGCGAGGAAAAACAGGCCGAGCAGGATCGAGCGGAACGGCTCGACATCAGCCTCAAGCTCGTGGCGATAGGGGGTATCCGCCAGCATGACCCCGGCGATGAAGGCGCCGAGCGCTGTCGAAAGGCCGAGAAGTTCCATCACCGCGCCCGCTGCCATCACGGTGAACAACGCGGCGACGATGAACATTTCGCGCTCGCCCAGATTGCCGATCAGGCGGAACAGCGGGCGGATGAGGAAGCGCCCCGCCGCGACAAGCCCCGCGATGGCGCCCACCGTCTCTAGGGCGAGCAGCCAGCCCGGCGGACTACCGACGTCTGCCGGATTGCGGCTCAGCGCGGTGATGATCGTGATCAGCGGGATGATCGAGAGATCCTGGAACAGCAGGATCGAGAAGGCGCGTTCACCGAAGCGCGTCTTGAGGCGGCCGGATGATTGCAGCATCGGCAGGACCTGCGCAGTCGACGAGAGCGCGAGCGGCAGGCCGAGCGCCAGCGCGGCGGCGGGCGAGAAACTGGTCGTCAGCATGATCGCGCCGGCAAGGGCCAGCCCGCAGATCGAAACCTGCAGCAGGCCGAAGCCAAGGATATCGCGCTTCATCTTCCACAGCTTGGTGGGATCAAGTTCGAGGCCGACAAGGAATAGCAGCAGGGTGATGCCCAGTTCGGCAAAGCCCAGCTTCTGCTCCGCATCGCCGACCATGTTCAGGACGAACGGACCGAGCACCGCGCCGGCGACGAGATAGCCCAGCGTCGCACCGAGGCCGAGGCGGCGGAACAGCAGCACGAACGCAAGGGCAAAACCGAGCAGCAGGAAGCCGTCGTGCATGATCGAGGCGGGATGGGATGCGGTCACTGGCGGGTTGTCAGGCCTTGAGCGCGCAAGGTCAACTGTGCTTGGGTTCGGGCAGTCGCGGGCCTAGCCTATTGACATTGATGTAGGCAGCGTGGTTCCTTGGCTACAGAACCACTGACGAAACCACTTGGGGAGAGATCCATGTCTGTTGCCGGCAAGTATGAATGCGTGACCCGTTCGCCGATGGGCGATCAAACCTCGATCCTCACCGTCGAAGTCGATGGCGCCAGCTTCAGCGGCAGCAATTCAGGGCCGATGGGCAACATGGAGATCACCGGCGGCACCGTCGATGGCAACACCATCAGCTGGTCGAGCAACATCACCGTGCCGATGCCGATGAAGCTCGATTGCACCGCGACGATCGATGGCGATGCATTGAACGGCACCGTGACGGCGGGCATGTTCGGCAGCTTCCCGATGACGGGCAAGCGCATCGGCTGATGCCAATCGGGGGAGGGCAAGGTCCTCCCCCTTTCTCCTAGCGCGTATGAATGCGCTTGAAGGTGCCCGAGAACGCAAGGGCTGGTTCGCCATCGGCCGTGATCAGGCCGCGCGCGAAGACAAGGCTGCGGCCGGCGCGGATGACTTCGCCGCGCGCTTCGAGCATCTGGCCGGCGCGGGCCGGGCCCACGAACTCGGCGTTGAACGTCACCGTCACCCCGCTCATTTCCTCGCCGGTCGCACTTGCGATCATGAACAGCGAAAAATCGCCGAAGGTCATCATGCAGCCGCCGTGGATGCTGCCGTGCGCGTTGCAGTTCTTCGCGGCCGGGCGGAATCCGGTGACCACACCCGCATCGTCACGGCGGACGTAGAACGGGCCGACGTCATCCTCGAACGGATCGTTGCCTGCCCAGTGATACCATCCGGCCCAGGCCGGATCGGCGGCAGGCTCAAGCTTTCCCGCAAAGGGCGGCGCGTCTGTCGTCATGGGGTCTGGTCTGTCCGTTGATCCTGCCGACCGCTCCTAGAGCAGCAGGTCGGCCGCGACCAGTGTGATCCCGGCGCCGAGCCGGATGTAGGCATCGCCTACGCCGTTGCCGTCGAGATCGGCGACGAGAAACGTAGCCGTCGCGGTTGACTGAACGCGCAGTTCGCCGACATGGCCGGTAAAGGCCGCCGTGCCGAGGAAGGTGAAGGCCTGATCGCCAGCCAGCAGCGGGTCCGCGTCGATCTGGCGCAAGTCGATCCGGTCGCGCTCGGCGTGGCTGAAATCGGTGATGCGGTCTGCGGCCGCCGCCGTGCCCGCATCCTGCAGCGCTTCGCTGGTGAAGATGAACAGATCGGCATTGGCGCCGCCGGTCAGGGTATCCTTGCCGGTGCCGGTATCGAGCCTGTCGATACCTGCGCCGCCGAGCAGCATATCGTTGCCCGCGCCGCCATAGAGCTTGTCATCACCGCCATTGCCGCTGATCGTATCCGCACCGCCGAGGCCGACCAGAGTATTGACCGCGTTGTTGCCGACCAGCCGGTTTGCCAGCTCGTTGCCTGTCGCGTTGATGGCGGCCGCGCCGACCAGCGAGAGATTCTCGATGAAAACGCGGCCCCCGGCGGCGACCGAATAGGTCACGCTGCTAAGCACCTTGTCCACGCCGCCCGCATCGAGCGTCCCGCCGACTGTGCTGGTTTCATAGACGCGGTCACGCAGATCATCGACCATGTAGGTATCGTTGCCGGCACCGCCGAGCATGGCATCTGCACCGGCGCGGCCGTCCAGCACGTTATCCCCGCCATTGCCCGCCAGCGTGTTCACCAACGCATTGCCGGTGCCATCGAGCGGGTCCGTGCCCGCAAGGTTGAGGATCTCGACGTTGTCCGGCAGCGTCCAGGTGACGCTGGAGACCACCTTGTCGATGCCCTCACCGACCCGCTCGATCACCGTATCGAGAGCGTTCTCGACACGATAGGCATCGTTGCCGGCGCCGCCTTCCATGCGATCTGCCCCGCCATCCCCGCGCAGGTTGTCGTTGCCGCCGCCGCCGATCAGCGTATCGTTCCCGTTGCCGCCCTTCAGCATGTTGGCGCTGTCGTTGCCGGTGATCGTGTTCTGAAGCTCGTTGCCGGTGCCGGCGAGTGCGCCCGCTCCTGCCTTGAGCGTGAGGTTCTCGAGATTGGCCCCGAGCGTCCAAGCCAGATCGGCGATGACGGTGTCGGTGCCTTCGCCGGATTTCTCCATGATCTCGTCGGTGGTCTGGTGGACGAGGAACGTGTCATCGCCAAGCCCGCCAGTCAGGACATTGTGGCGTTCAACCCCGGTTGCCGTGGAAAGCGAGACAAGCACCTGGCTCGTCGAGGAAAAGAAAGGCGTGTTCGAGGTGAAGATCCGGATGACATAGGTACCCGCCGCCAGATCGCTGACATCGAAGGGCTCGTCCGTCACGTTGCTGGCAATCACGGTCTGGTTTGCGTCGATGAGCTCGACATTGAAGCCGTCCGGGACCGGCAGGGTGCTGCTGTTCTCGACAACAAGGTGACCGCCTGCGCCGACCACGACCTTGTAATAGGCGTCGGAGAAGAAGTTGCTGATGATGTCGAACTGCAGCACGGCGAGCGGATCGGCGCCCTGGCGCGCGGTGAAGGCCCCTTCGACCGCGCGCGCGTCGCCGAAGAAGCTTCCGTAGCCGAAGATCGGAGGCTCAGGTACTGCGTCGCCGATTCCGGCATCGAGGATGTCATTGCCCGCGCCGCCATCGATCAGGTCAGCGCCTGCGCCGCCGTTGATCGCATTGGCTCCGCTGCTGCCCTGCAGCGCATCGTTGCCGGCGCCGCCGAGAATCTCGATCTGCTCGATTCCGGAGTAAGTGATCCCGAGGCTGGCGATGGTGCCGTCCTTGCCATCGGCGAGGGCAAGCGCGCGCCCGTCACTCTGCGCCGTGAAATCGATGATCAGGCGGTCGGTGCCGTCTCCACCGATGAACGTGCCGCCGGACGCGCCATAGAGGGTGTCGTTGCCAGTGCCGCCATCAAGCAGATCGCCGACGCCGCCCTTCAGGATGTCATTGCCAACGCCGCCGAACAGGTGATCACCGCCCTGGCCACCGATAAGCGTATCGTTGCCGTCATCACCGTGGAGATCACTGCCGCCTTTGCTAGCTGTGATGGTATCGTTGCAACCCAGTCCGTGGACCGTTTGCGGCGCACCGCTGAGGTCGATGATGTCGTCGCCCGCCGTACCGTCCCTCGCGAGCAGATTGGCGAGGCGGTAGGGGCCACTGGCGCTGTCGAATATGCCGTGCACGCCGGTGCCGAGATCGATGATCCCCGCGCCGCCGTCAATTTCCAGACGATCGTTGTAAATCCTGACGGCGGTCGCGTTGAAAATGACCTCGGTGTAGGCATTGGCGAAGCCGGTGCGCGAGGCGTTGCGGATATTGATCGTGATGTCGGTCTGGTTGGGATCGAAGTAACCGACCGTGATGTATTGCCCGGGAAACTGCGAGAGATCAGTTGTCGCGCTGGCATCGGTCACGAACGCGATCTGTTCCGTCGTCGGCGCTCCGAGCGAAATGATACCGATGCCCCAGACTGTGAAACTGCTCTCTGCCGTCGTGGCGGAGGTGTAGAGGAGGACGCTGAACGAAGCCCCGTCATCACCCGCTCCGTCCGTGCTGATGTAGATGTAGTCATCCGCACCATGATCGACGACGCCATCGGAGCCCTCGTTGCCTGACGCGAAATACGTCGCCCGCAGCAGCCATGTCTGATCGTCGTCGATGGCGAGGCGGCGGGTGCGAGACATCCGATAATTCTTCCCTTGAAACTGAAGGATTGCGCCGGATCGGCGGTTTGCTTTACCACTCTTCGTCGCATGGGAAGTGCGTTTTGTCACGCCTCAGGGCGGCTCGGCATGCACGGGGGGGGGTGCACGATCAGATACAGCGCCTTCATCAGCTACAACCATCGCGACCGGAATTGGGCGGTCTGGCTGCACCGCGCGCTTGAGCGCTACAGCATTCCGCCCCGGCTCAGGGGCCGCGACTCTCCGTTCGGACCGCTGGGCAAGCGGTTGCCGCCAGTTTTTCGCGACCGGGACGAACTTGCCAGCGGGGCCGATCTTGCGGCGGCTGTCCGGCAAGGCCTCGAGGATGCCGCGTTCCTGATCGTGATTTGCTCGCCCAATGGCGCGCGGTCGCGCTGGGTCAACGAGGAGATCCGGGCCTTCATCGCGATGGGGCGGCGCGACCGGATCAGGCTGATCATCATCGGCGGGGAGCCGATGTCGGACGATCCCGAACTGGCCGCGCTCCCGCCGGCCATTCTCGAAGGTGCCGAGAGCGAACCGCTGGCAGCCGATGCGCGCCCCGGGCAGGATGGCAAGCAGGGGGCCAAGCTCAAGCTGCTCGCGGGGCTGCTGGGCGTTCCGTTCGACGAATTGCGCCAGCGCGAGGCGGCACGGCGGCAGCGCCGTCTCGCGATCATCGCGGGTGCATCGACTGTGGGGTTTGTGGTGACAACCGGGCTTGCCATCGCAGCTGTCATTGCGCGCAGCCAGGCCGAGGAAGCGCGCCGCATTGCCGAGCAGCGCACGATGACGGCGGAGCGCACCCTCTCGTTTGTGAAGGGCATGTTCCGCGTCTCCGATCCCTCGATCGCGCAGGGCGAGGGCGAGAAAATCACGGCCCGCGAAGTGGTCGATCGCGGTGCGCGCATGCTGGAGACGGGGCTCGAGAAGGAACCGGCCGCACGCGCCGACCTCGGCGTCACGCTGGCCGAAGTGTACAACGCGCTGGGATTGTACCAGCGCGGCTATTCGATCGTGAGCACCACCTTCCGCTTCCGCCACGGAGAGGGCGATGTGCATGTGCGCCAGCTCTCGACCTTGGCCGAAACGCAGGTTCTGCTGGGCGACTATGCGCTGGCGGCGAAGAATTTTCGCCGTGCGCAGGCACTGCTTGGCTCCCCGCGGGTGACACCGGCGCTGCGTTCGCGGGTGCTTGCAGGCCTCGGCCAGCTGCAATCGCAGGAGGGTGACGCCAAGGGCGCCGAAGTGCTGCTGCGCGAGGCACTGGCGGTCGACCGCAGCCTGGGCGCAGAGGGGCGCGCGGATGTCGCGCGTGATCTGGAAGCGCTTGGGACCAATGCGTTTCGCGTCAAGGACTACAGCCTTGCGCGCAAGCTTGCGGCCGAAGCGCTCGCGATCCGCCTTGCAGTCGAGGGGGAGAACAGCCCGAGTGTTGCAGACAATCGCAACACACTTGCCTCGATTGCCTATCTTTCGGGCGATCTCAAGGGGGCCGAGGCGATCTACCGGGCCAATCTGGTCAAGGACGAGCGCGTGCTGGGGCCGAAGCATCCCGATATCGGCATCACGCTCAACAATCTGGCGCGGATGCTGATCGATCAGCGCCGGTTTGCCGAGGCGGGGCCGCTGCTCGAACGCGCGATCGCCGTTGTGGAGGCGCAGCGCGGCACGACCTATGACGACCTCGTGCTGTTCTACAGCAACCTCGCGCTGGTGCGCGGCAATACGGGCAAGCGCGCGGAGGCGGAACGGCTGTTTGATCATGCGGTGCGGCTTGCGCGCGAAACCGACCATCCGATGCTGGGGCCGGTGCTGACCGATGCTGCCGAGAATGCCTGCCTGGGAGGCCACAGAGCTGCCGGGCTCGCGCTGCTGGGCGCGGCCGCGCCGGCCATCGCACGCGATCATGCCGGAACGCCGTGGCGTGGCGGCTGGCTCGAGAATGTGCGCGGTGCCTGCCTCGTCAAGGGGGGACAGCCGGGGGAGGGGAAGGCGATGATCGCGCGCAGCCGGGCCGCGGTGTTCCAGCGCTGGCCGGCGGGAACCTACATCGGCAGCGCCGCGCTTGCGCACGAAGCGCCTGTGCCATGAGCGGCGCGGTTCCCTCGGCCGTGCATGCCGCCGCGCATGAAGCGCTCGCGCGGGGCGATGTGTTTGCCGCCTACGACCTGGCAACAGGCGTCGCGCAGCAGGACGGCGAGCTGGCCTATATCGAGGTGCGCGCACTTGCCGGCATGGGCGACTGGCAGGGCGCGTTGAGCCGCTACGAGGCGGCCGGCGTTGGCGCACGCGGCGATATCGACAGCCTCGCGCTGCGCGGGCGGATTCTCAAGGATGCCGCCTTTGCCGCGCCGCCCGAAGCCCGCCACGTGCGGTTTGCCGAAGCGGCGGAGGCCTATGGCGCGGTCCACGCAGCCAAAGGCGACTACTATTCGGCGATCAACGCGGCGGCGATGGCGGCAATGGCGGGCGATGCAGCAACGGCGCAGCGCTTCGCCCGGACCGCACTCGAGGGTGCGCAAGACGCACCCGTTCAGGACTATTGGGCGCACGCCACGGCCGCCGAAGCGCTCCTGCTGCTGGGGCGCGGGGCCGAGGCTGAGGCCATGCTGCAGGCAGCCGCCGTGCGGGAGGGTGCGACGGTGGCGGCGCGCGCTTCGACCTACCGGCAGTTCACGGCGCTTCTGGCGAGCCCGGCCTGCGCTGGCGTGGCCGTTTCGCTCGATCCGATCCGTCCGCCGCGCACGGCAGTTCTCACTGGCCACATGTTTTGCGAGGATCCTGTTGCCGAGGCGCGGATCGCCGCTGCGGTCAGGGCAGCGCTCGAGGCCGAGCGGATCGGCGCCATGTTCGGTCCGCTCGCCTGCGGGGCCGATATCGTCATCGCCGAGACGTGCCTTGCGCTGGGCATCGAATTCCATGTGATTCTGCCGTTTGCCGAGGAGGATTTCCTTGCGCTCTCCGTCCGCCCTGGCGGGCCGGGGTGGGAAGCGCGGTTCCGCCGCTGCCTTGGGGCGGCGGTAACGATCCACCGGGCCTCGGCGATGCGCTATGTCGGGGACGACACGCAGATCGCCTTCGGCAGCGAGGTCGCGATGGGGCTGGCGCGGTTGCGCGCGGCGCAGCTGGGCGGCGAGGCGGTGCAGATCGCGGTCTGGGATAGTGCTTATGCAGGTGGTATCGCCGGGGCCGGGGCCGACGTGATGCGCTGGCGCTCGGTGGGCGGGCGCACCGTGGTGATCGATGGAGCGGGGCTTCCGCGCGCGCGCGGCTCCTTTACGCCGGTGCCCACCGCAGGGGCGGCGACGGAGCGTGCACTGCGGGTCATCGTGTTTACCGACTTCAAGGGCTTCTCGCGCCTGCCCGAACCGGTGATTCCGCAGTTCTGGAGCGATGTGATGGGGCGCTGCGGCGCGGTGCTGATGGCGCACCGCGCTGAAATCAGATGCCTCAACACCTGGGGCGATGCGCTGTATCTCGCGCTCGAAGACGTCCGCGCGGCAGCTGCGGTGCTCTGCGGCTTGCAGGAGGCGCTGGCCGGAATCGATGCGGAGGCGCTCGGCCTGCCGCCTGGCAGCGGTATGCGGATCGCAGCGCACTACGGTTCGGTCTATGCGGTTGACGATCCTGTGACGGGCATGCCGAACTATTACGGGACCGAAGTCTCGCGCGCGGCGCGGCTCGAACCGATCGCGCCGCCGAGGCAGGTCTATGTGACCGAGCCAATGGCCGCTGCCATCGAGATGACGTGCCGGGACGCATTCGTCTGTCGCTATGTCGGGCAGCGCGCGCTCGACAAGGACTTCGGGATCGAGCGGATTTACCGGCTCGAACGGAGCATGGTTAATGGCAGCTTTGTCATAAAGGACTCATGAGAATCGGCTACGCGTTGCCCCCTAATCGACCACGGAAATGATCGTGGCGGGGATCGGAATCGTCACGAGATGGGGCAAGCCACTGAATACCCGGTGATGTCTGGCGAGCGCGCTGCTGCGCCAGCCGGCGCTGCGCCGATTCCGCGCGCGGCCCATCCGCTGCGTTCGATGGCCTTCAGTGCGCTTCGGTTCGCCTCGGTGCTGATTGGCGCTGGTCTGCTGCTGCGCACGGCGTCAGCCGAATATGTTGTATCGGCACCGCAAGGCGGGTCGCCCCAGCCGGAGAGTCGCGAACCTGCAGCGAAGCCGCTTGCGCGGCTGAGTTTGCCCAAGCCCGATTTCGGCCAGCCGGCGAAGGCGCATGAGCGGGTGGCGCAGGCCGTTCCGAAGCGGGAAACCACGCAAACGGAGGCGGTTGCAAGGTTATCGGCGCCGATTGTCGGAACCTCTTCAGCCAAGGCGCCCGCCGCCATGATGCCGGCCGCCGAGGTGAAGCTGGAGAAAGACACCGGTGCGGTTGCAGCCGTGCTGCCTGCGGAGCGTCCTGCTTCCGAGGCGCCGCATATTGGTGCGACGGCCGCAGCGCTGCCTTCTCCGCCGCGTCAGCAGGTTGCTGGTGCTGGGCTTCTCTCGCCAGTCCGGATTGTCAGCGGCAGGCCGTCGCAAGCCCCTGCCACTGCGGCCCCCGCCCCAGCAGCGGCGCCGGTGCCGGTTGCCACGCCGCCGGTGGCGCAGCCGGTGCAGATAGCGCTGGCGCCTCCAGTCATGCGCCCCGGGCCGCGGACCACCGTGCTGACGACCGATGTGCGTGCCGAAATGCGCCGCCCGGCTTCGGCCTGGGACTATGCCGAGGCTCTGCCGGCGGAATTAAGCGGGCGTCCTGCCGCTGCGCCGCGCCAAGCGGCAAGCGTGCAGCCTGCCGTGCCGCCCGTACAGATGGCGATGCCCTCGACCGTCCAGGCACTTCAGCCCAAGGCGGCGGCTGCGCGAGGCGCCCGCGAAGCCGTGGTGGCAGCCGGGCGCGCCAAGCCGCTGCGCCAGCCGGAAGCACCCGTCGCAGCGCCGCGCAAGGTGGCTGCTGCGACCGGCGCGTCGCCCGCTGCGGCGGCACGCGTCGTACGCCCAGGGAAAGAGAAGAATGCGCCGCGCGTGCTCGCCCTGCTCGATCAGCCGGGCCCCGCGGATCGGCCGCGCACGGTGGTAGCCCTGCCCATCAGCGACCAGCGTCGCGGTCGGTTGGCGGTGCTGGAGCGTACTCCGTCTGCACGGCTGATCGCGGACAAGCGTCGCTATCGCCTGCGCGGCGTTCGTGCGCCGGACCCCCAGCA
This sequence comes from Novosphingobium sp., assembly GCF_027489515.1. Lineage (GTDB taxonomy): Bacteria > Pseudomonadota > Alphaproteobacteria > Sphingomonadales > Sphingomonadaceae > Novosphingobium. Next base: position 222,466 of record NZ_JAIXZS010000083.1, read on the forward strand.
GGTTCCAGAGGACAAGGCCGGGACGTTCTCCGCCGTCGAATCCCCGCTCGGAGTGTCCTCCGAACAGCGCAGTGACCTTGGCGAAGCGGTTCTTGCCGATGCATCCGCCAGCGAGATCAGTCTGCGCGACAGGATCCCGCTTCCGGCCTTCTGAGCGGTCGCGGCGAACTCTCTTCGGCTGCAATTGTGCTTTTACGGTTGAATCGACGGGACAAGTGTGATTCTGTCACTTTGATGAAACGGCGCAGGACTTCCCTCAAGCTTCCTCGCGAGAGTCTGACGCAAAGCTTTGCTCTCGTCACGCTGCTCGTGCTCGGTGCGGTCGCGATTGCGGGGCCGAGCGGAGTGCTTGCTTGGACGGAAAATGCCCGCCTGCTCGAGCAGCACCAAGCCGAAGTGAAGCAGCTCGAGGCCGAGCGCGATCGGCTGCGCAACCGGGTGCACTTGCTCGATCCGCGTCATGCCGATCCCGATCTGGTCGGCGAATTGCTGCGCTCCGATCTCAACGTCGCGCATCCGGACGAGATCGTCATCCAGCGCAAGTGATGCCATCCGGCGTCAGCACCGCGACCCTTACGGAGCCATTCCGACATGACCGTCCATCACGGGCACGATGACGATGACGTCAGCGAAGCCGGCAAGATCCCCGTTCCTGAGCACGTGCAGGAAGCGATCCGCACGCTGATCCGCTGGTCGGGCGATGATCCGGAGCGGGAAGGCCTGCTCGATACCCCGCGCCGTGTAGCGCGTGCGTGGAAGGAATATTGCCAGGGTTATGGCGAGGACCCGGCCGCGCACCTTGCCCGCCAGTTCGAGGAAGTGGGCGGCTACAACGAGCTGGTCCTGCTCAAGGACATCCCCTTCCAGTCACACTGCGAACACCACATGGCACCGATCATCGGCAAGGCGGCGATTGCCTATCTGCCACGGAACAAGGTGGTCGGCATTTCCAAGCTGGCGCGCGTGCTCAATGCTTATGCGCGGCGATTGCAGATTCAGGAACGGCTGACTGCAGAAGTCGCGACCTGCATCTGGGACAACCTCAAGCCGCACGGCGTGGCCGTGGTGATCGAGGCGCAACACGGCTGCATGACCGGACGCGGCGTGCGCACGCCGGGTGTGGGCATGGTAACCAGCAGAATGATGGGGACGTTCCTTGAAGACAACCGCAGCCGCAAGGAAGTGCTCAGCCTGATGGGCTACTGATCGAGGAGGGTTCGGCGGACATATGCAGGGAATTGCACGACTTGCCGCCGGAGCGCTTTTGCTTGCCGCTCCTGCCACATGGGCGGCGCCCGCCATCCCGCCTGCAATCTACACCGATCCGCCGGCCGACGCGAAGCATCCCGCCCGAATGGAAGTGCTTCATATCCCGACCGGTGGGGTCGAGATCAATGGCGTGGCTTATCTCGCCGCAGGTGCGGGTCCCCATCCTACCGTCGTGATCTGCCATGGTCTTCCCGGCAACGAGAAGAACCTCGATCTCGCGCAGGCGTTGCGGCGGCGGGGCTGGAATGCGATCACATTCAACTATCGCGGTTCGTGGGGGAGCCCGGGCACTTACCGGTTTGGCCAGAACCCCGAGGATGCCCGTGCCGTGCTCGCGTTCCTGCGCGAGCCGGGAACGGCGGCGCGGCTTGGTATCGATAGCGGGCGCATGGCCATGGTCGGGCATTCGATGGGCGGATGGGTCACAGCGATGGCCGGCGCCGAGGAGCCCGACCTCAAGGGCCTCGTGATGATATCGGCAGCGGATCTGGGTCTGATCGGCCAGATGCCCGAAGCGGATCGGATCAAGCTGGTGGCCGAAAACAGCGAAACCTTGAACAATACGCCGCAAGCGCTTTCGGACGAGTTCGCGGCCCATGCAGCCGAGTGGGATTTCGTGAGCCGCGCCGGTGCCCTGAAGGCGACGCCGCTGCTGGTGCTCACGTCAGACGACGGCCTTGCCCCGCATGGCGATGCGCTGGTTGCTGCCGTGCGCAAGGCTGGCGGCAGCAAAGTTCAGGCGGCCCATGTCGCGACAGATCACAGCTGGTCGGACCATCGCATCGATCTTGAGGCGCGTGTGATCGGCTTCCTTGAGCCGCTGTTCTCGCGGTGACCGGCGTCTGCGCGAGTGTCGTAGCGGTCTGCCGTGACGGCGGGCACCGGTTTTCCAAGGGTGTGGCGGACGATGGGATCAGGCTCGTTGCCGGTCTCGGTGTTGAGGGTGATGCGCATAGCGGCGAGACGGTCAAGCATCGCTCGCGTGTGGCGGTTGATCCCTCACAGCCCAATCTGCGGCAAGTCCACCTGATCCACGCCGAACTGCTGGAGGAACTGGCCGAGAAGGGCTTCACCGTCTCTGCCGGAGGCCTCGGCGAGAATATCCTGACGCGCGGGATTGATCTGCTGGGGCTTGGAGCAGGATCTCAGCTCAGGATCGGCAAGGCCGTGATCGAGATCACCGGTCTGCGCAATCCCTGCGCCCAGATTGAGCGGTTCCAGGCGGGCTTGCTCGCCGCGGTGCTGGACAAGGCCGCGGACGGGTCGCTGATCCGAAAGTGCGGTGTGATGGGCATCGTGCTGCATGGCGGCGCTGTGCAGGTCGGCGATTCCATCATCGTCACGCCGCCTCCAGCGGGCCATCGCCCTCTCGCCCCGGTGTGACTGGTGCGGAGCAATCATATGTTGCCAAGCGGTCGTTCTCTGCACATCGAGGCCTGCCCATCATTCGTTTGGCCCCGGACATGACCGGGCGAATGCAGGAGACCGAACTATGAGCACAGGCATACTTGCCGCGAGGGCGGTGGTGACTCTGGCGCTGGTCGAGCAGGACCGTGCGCTGCTTCTGGCCGAAGCCGACAGCACGAGGGGCGCACCGCGTGAGAGCTAAACCCTTGGCCGGTCTGGCAAAGCTGATGCTGGCAGGGGGGATCGTGCTTCTGCCAGGTGAGGCAGTACGGGCACAATCATTTGATGCCGGGATCGAGGCGGCGAGCAATGATGTGCGCGCCGGGATCAGTTGGAGCGGCGGACGGGCCACGGTCTCGGCCGATGCGCTGCTTGATCTCGGACCGGTCGATACGTCGCTTCGGGTGGCAGCGCTGCGCGGCGCATCGCGTCATGCCGGGGCGGAGGCGGTGGCCGATGTGGCGGTCGGTCGCAACTGGGCGCTCGGCGCCGTTACACTTCGCACCGAGGCGGTTGGCCACGTCTTCACAGGCGCCGCGCAGCGCATGGATTTCGGCGAGCTTGTGGTCGGCGCCCGTTACGATCTCGGCCCGCTGCGGCTTGCGGCAACAGCCTGGTATGCCCCGGAGCAGAGCACGATCGGCGGCGACAACCTCCATCTTCGCCTCGCTGCCGACGGCGGGATTCCTGGCCTGCCGATCACATTGTTGGTAAGCGTGGGCCATACAACGGGAGGCGGCAGTGATCCCCGAGCAGCGCGGTTGCGACCGGGCGGGGACTACACGGATTGGAAGCTGGGCGCAGAATACACGCGCTATCCGCTGACATTCGGGATCGACTACGTGGGGACCTCGGTGGCTGAAGATCGGGCAGCAACCTCTGCTTTTGCGGATCTTGCGGGAGCCGGTGACCGCGTGGTCGCGCGAGTGCGGTTCTCGTTCTGAGATTGATCAGAACAGCGATCACTGTGCGCATTTTGATGGTCAAATACGATCACTGCCATGAAGTTTACTCGCTTCCCGCCATAAGCCGCGAGGCGTAGCTTTGTTCCATCGAACACGCGATGGAGTCTCTCCCCATGAACATGCAGACCGGCGATGCCGCGGGCGGTTGCCCCGTCCACAAAGGTGCCGCGCGCGCCCTTTTGGGCCGTACGAACAAGGATTGGTGGCCCGAGGCGCTGCCGGTCGACATTCTCCACCAGGGCGGCGTTTCGCCCGATCCCACCGACCCCGGTTTCGACTATGCCGAAGCCTTCAAGGCGCTCGACTACGCTGCGCTCAAGGCTGATCTCACCGCGCTGATGACCGACAGCCAGCCCTGGTGGCCGGCTGACTACGGGCACTATGGCCCCTTCTTCATCCGTATGGCCTGGCACGCTGCGGGCACGTATCGCACTGCCGATGGGCGCGGGGGCGCCAACAGCGGCCAGCAGCGGTTCGCCCCGCTCAATTCCTGGCCCGACAACGGCAATCTCGACAAGGCGCGGCGCCTGCTCTGGCCGATCAAGGCTAAGTACGGGAAGCATATCTCGTGGGCCGACCTCTTCGTGCTCGCTGGGAATGTCGCGATCGAATCGATGGGTGGGCCAGTATTCGGTTTCGGCGGCGGCCGCGCCGACGTCTATGAACCCGAGCGCGATATCTACTGGGGTCAGGAGCCGCACTGGGTGGATTCGGCTGAAACGCGCATCCAGCCCGAGAAGGGAATGGACCTCGAGGAGCCGCTCGCCGCTATCCAGATGGGGCTGATTTACGTGAACCCGGAAGGGCCGGGCGGGATGCCTGATCCGCTCGCCTCGGCGCGCGACATCAAGATCACGTTTGCGCGCATGGCGATGAACCTCGAAGAGACTGTGGCGCTCACCGCCGGGGGGCACACCTTCGGCAAGGCGCACGGCGCTGGGGATGCCGCGAAAGTCGGCCCGGCGCCGGAAGCGGCGGACATCACCGCGCAGGGCTTTGGCTGGCTCAGCACGCACGGAAGCGGCGTGGGCGGCGATGCAATCACGAGCGGCATCGAGGGGGCGTGGGTCAACACACCGACCGAATGGTCGGGCAACTACTTCCGCCTCCTGCTCGACTATGAGTATGAGCTTGTTCGCTCGCCCGCAGGTGCGCACCAGTGGCAGCCGATCGGCCAGCGCGAGGAAGACAAGGCGCCGGCAGCGCACGATCCTTCGCTGCGTGTGCCGACGATGATGACGACGGCCGACATGGCGCTCAAGGTCGATCCCGAGTTCCGCGCGATTTCCGAGCGGTTCCGGAATGACCACGAGGCGTTCAAGGATGCGTTTGCACGCGCCTGGTTCAAGCTCACTCACCGCGATATGGGCCCCAAGGTGCGTTACCTTGGGCCGGAAGTCCCGGCGGAAGACCTGATCTGGCAGGATCCGGTGCCGGCGGGGCTGGTACCTTCGCCCGATGTGGAGGCTGCGTTCAAGGCCGCGATCCTTGGCTCTGGGCTGAGCATCGGCCAGCTCGTCAAGTCGGCCTGGGCTTCGGCTTCGACGTATCGGCGCACCGACCACCGCGGCGGAGCCAATGGTGCGCGCATTCGCCTCGCGCCGCAGAAGGACTGGGCGGTCAACGATCCGGCCGAGCTCGCCGAAGTCCTGTCGAAGATCGAGGCCCTGCGCGGCAGCCTTTCCATGGCCGATGCTATCGTTCTGGCCGGTACTGCGGCGGTCGAAGCGGCGGCCAAGGCAGGCGGCTTTGATGCGGCAGTGCCCTTCACCGGTGGGCGCGGCGATGCGAGCGAGGCGTGGACCGATGCCGAGAGCTTCGCAGTGCTGGAGCCCCGCGCCGATGGCTTCCGCAACTACCTTGCGGCCAGGCATTCGGTGAAGACCGAGGAACTGCTGATCGACAGGGCCTCGCTGCTTGGACTGTCGGCGCCCGAAATGGCGGTGCTTGTCGCGGGTCTGCGCGTGCTCGGCGCCAACCACGGCGGCAGCGACCGGGGCGTGTTCACCGATCGCGTGGGTGTGCTCACCAACGACTTCTTCGTGAACCTGCTAGATATGGGCACCGTATGGAGTGCGGTCGAGGGCAGCGGCGAAGAGGAGTTCCTCGGGCGCGACCGGGCGACCGGCGCGGTCAAGTGGCGGGCGAGCCGGGCGGACCTCGTGTTCGGCTCCAACAGTCAGCTGCGCGCGGTGGCGGAAGTCTATGCCGAAGCGGGCGGCGAGACGAAGTTCGTGCGCGACTTCATCAAGGCCTGGACCAAGGTGATGAACGCGGATCGCTTCGACATCGCCTGATCAGCCCGTGTGATCAGCCCGCCAGGGTTCGCTGGAACAGCCGCCTGATCAGCCACGGCTCGAGCAGGCGGCCCAGCAGCCACAAGGCGGCAAAGATGCCGGCGAAGACATAGGCGGGGGTGGGGGAGAAGCCGTCCTTCTCCCCCTTGCCGTCCTTCTTCTTGTCGTCCTTCGGCTTTTCAGGAGCAGGTGCGCCGAGGAACTTGTCGACGGGATTGAGCTGGATCTCGCCCTTCTTGTCCTTCTTTGCTTCGTCCTTCTTGGCCTTTTCTTCCGCCTTGGGCTTTTCGAGCGAGCCCAGATATACCGTCAGCTGGCCGACCGCGAGGAACAGCAGCGGGGCAAGGAAACAATAGAGCAGCGCGCGGCTGACGAGATGGTAGCGCAGCACCGCGCCCTCTCCGGCGGGATCGATGCGCAAGGTGCCGTGATCGACAACCGAAAGCGGATCCTGCGCAAGCTGGTCGCGCTTGGTCACCTTCACAAGGTCGCCCATCCGCGCGTGGGTTGTGCCCGAATGCGCAAACAGCGGATCGAGCTTCGCGAAAGCCTCGTCAGCGGACTGCCCATCCGCAAGCGGGACTTCGCCGCGAATATGCCAGATCCATGCGATCCAGCGCAGCGCCGATCCTGTCCCGCCCATGGATGAAACCATTCCGCCGTTCGGTGTGCTGAGCGATGCCACCCGCTATTCCGCCGGCACAGCAGAATGGTCGTCGAAGAACGGTTCGCGCGTCTTGCGCTCCTTGTAGGCCTTCCACCCTTCGGTAAAGGGGTAGAGCATCTGTTCGCGGATCGACATGCGCCGCCCGCCTTCCATGCCGAGCAGCTCGGCCTCGCCATCGATGCACGTGCCGAACATGCGGTCGATGAAGATGAAGGTGTTCGCGTAATTGCTGCGGGTCGATTCAAAATCCTGCGAATGGTGAAGGCTGTGGTGCTCGGTGGTGTTGAATGCCCAGCGCCACCAACGCGGCGAATTGAAGCGCACGTTGATGTGCTGATAGGCGCCCACCGACATGCCGATTGCGCCTGCCAGCAGGAAGGCGCGCGGCAGGAAATCGAACAGGCCGCCGATCCCGAGGCCGATCAGGAACAGCTCGACCGGGTTGCCCACCGCGCCTTTGTGAACGTTGAGCTGGGTGATGTAGTGGTGCACCGAATGCGGAAGCCACAGGGGATACCAGTTGTGCATGCCGCGATGCATCCAGTACTGGCCGAAATCGAAAATGAACAGGATCAGGAAGGCCTGAACGAGCAAGGGCAGGCCCGTGAACCACGCAAACTTTTCGAGATGGAGGCCTGACTGCAGTGCTTCGATCGCAACGTCGCTGCCGATGTAGTTCTCGGCCAGATTGACCATCGTGTAGGACACGCCGACGTAGAACAGATCGGTCGCGAGTTCCTTCCAAGTGATGCGCCAGCTTTCATGGCGCGGGTTCGTCAGCTCGAGGATCTGGAGAAGCACTCGAAAGCCGATGCCGATGCCGATGGCAGTCGAAGCTTTGGCGATCGAGTTTGGCGCATAGTACCAGAAAGCGATCATCCCGAAGAAGACCGCAGGCTGGAACCAGGTGAAGAACAGGCGCTTGAAGGGGCCGCCTTCGACCTTGGGGATGTTTTCCCACCCGATCGTTACCGGCGACTGGGTTCCGACAATTCGCTTCCCGACTCGTATACCGTCCATCATGCGTCCCCATGGTGCGGTGCAGCGAGGGGGAGGATGGCAAATATTTGACGGTCGTCAAGCCCGCAGAACCGGGACTTTCGGGCTAATTCATGCCGCAGTGCTGCGCCGTATGCGCTGCACTGCGGCATGAGTATTACGAATTATTACGTCAGAGGTTCTCGAGCACATACTCGGCCGAGGAAACCTTGAAGTCGCCCGGGGCTTCGACGTGGAGCTGTTCGACGGTCCCATCGTTGATAACCATGGCGAAACGCTGGCCACGGATGCCAAGGCCGAAGCCGGTGCCATCCATGGTGAGGCCGAGCGCCTTGGCGAAATCGCCGTTGCCGTCGGCCAGCATGGTGACGTCCGCCGAACCGGCCGCCGCGCCCCAGGCCTTCATCACGAAGGGATCGTTGACCGCAGTGCAGGCGATCTCGTCGATGCCCTTGGCGCGGATGGCGTCGGCCTTCTCGACGAAGCCCGGCAGGTGCTTGGCCGAGCAGGTCGGGGTGAACGCACCCGGGACCGAGAACAGCGCGACGCGCTTGCCGGCAAAGTATTCGGCGGACTGCACCGCATCGATGCCGTCGGCGGTGGCTTTCACCAGCTTCACGTCGGGCAGCTTGTCTCCAACCGCAATAGTCATGGGCAAGGATCCTCTTTCTGTTGATCTGTGCGTTGATGCGCGAGGGTGGATATAAGCGCGCAGTGTGACAGCGCAACCACTGCGGCAATCACCAGACAGCCGGTCCGGCGCATGGTTAAGTCCGCTTCACCGCGAGTCTTGAAGAACCGGTAAATCCTGAAAGCGAGAGTTGTTCCCGAAGCTGGGAGGCTTTGAGGGGAGATTCGGGACATGCGCCATGAAAAGCTTTCACGTACGATCACCGGCGGGGCCATCGCCTGCGCGATGGTGGCGTCGGCCACGACATCCGCCAGCGCGGCGCCAACATGCTGGTCGGCCGACCTCGTTCGGGCGGCAAAGCTCAGGCAGCTTGATGTCATGCTGATGGTCGGCTCGTTGCGCTGCCGCAGCACCGGACAGGATTATCGTGCCGCCTACGACCGCTTCCTGCTTCGCCACCGGCCCGCGCTGGGCAAGGCAAACATGGCTATTCTTGGCGAAATGCGCGGGCGCTTGGGTTCGGTCGGCGCGCTCGACACGCTCGACCGGGCAAGCGTGCGCATGGCCAATCGATATGGCGAGCAGGCAGGTTATGGCTGCGGCGATCTGGCCGAGGTGACTGCCGCACTGGCCGAGAGCGGCGGCGAGGCGCTGGTGTCCGCAGCCGAAACTCTGGTTGGCGAGGATGTGGCGCTCGAGGCCTGCCCGGTGCAGGTGGCGGTGGCCTCGCTGCCCGTCCGCCGCAAATAGCTGCGGGTTCGCCGCGGGGTGATATAAAGACTTCTTTATATACCAATTGCGCAAAGACGAGAGGCCCGCTAAGGGGGTGGCATGCGAGCCCACCTCCCGGCGGGCTTTTTGTCGTTTGAAATGCAATCTTGGAGACTGCCTCGTGGCCAGCGTGCTTGACGCCCGAAAAGACTATGTGATCGCCGATATCGGCCTTGCCGACTTCGGGCGCGCCGAGATCAGGATTGCCGAGACCGAAATGCCCGGTCTGATGGCGCTGCGCGAGGAGTTCGGCCCTTCGCAGCCGCTCAAGGGCGCGCGCATCACCGGTTCGCTCCACATGACGATCCAGACCGCCGTGCTGATCGAGACGCTTGTCGCACTCGGCGCCGAAGTGCGCTGGGCGACCTGCAACATCTTCTCGACGCAGGACCACGCCGCGGCCGCCATCGCCGCTGCCGGCATCCCGGTCTTCGCCGTGAAGGGCGAGAGCCTGGCCGATTACTGGGACTACGTCGGGTCGATCTTCGATTGGGGCGATGATCTCACCGCCAACATGATCCTCGACGATGGCGGCGATGCCACGATGTTCGCGCTGTGGGGCGCGCGCGTCGAGGCGGGCGAGACGCTGTTCGAGCCGAGCAACGCCGAGGAAATCGAGTTCGTCCGCGCGCTGACGGCGTTCCTGAAGAAGAAGCCGGGCTACCTCACCGCTTCGGTGAAGGCCATCAAGGGCGTCTCCGAAGAGACCACCACCGGCGTCCACCGGCTCTACCAGATCGCCAAGGATGGCAAGCTGCCGTTCCCCGCGATCAACGTGAACGACAGCGTGACCAAGTCGAAGTTCGACAACCTCTATGGCTGCAAGGAATCGCTGGTCGACGCGATCCGCCGCGCGACAGACGTGATGCTGGCCGGCAAGGTTGCCTGCGTTGCGGGCTTTGGTGATGTTGGCAAGGGTTCGGCCGCTTCGCTCCGCCAGGGCGGCGCGCGCGTGATGGTCACCGAAATCGATCCGATCTGTGCGCTGCAGGCGGCGATGGAAGGCTATGAAGTCGTCACCATGGAAGAAGCGGTGAAGCGCTGCGACATCTTCGTGACGGCGACCGGCAACGAAGACGTTATCACCGCCGATCACATGAAGGCGATGAAGCCGATGTCGATCGTGTGCAACATTGGCCACTTCGACAGCGAGATCCAGATCGCGGCGCTGTCAAACTACAAGTGGACTGAAGTGAAGCCGGGCACCGACCTTGTCGAGTTCCCCGACGGCAAGCAGATCATCGTGCTCGCCAAGGGCCGCCTGGTGAACCTCGGCTGCGCCACCGGCCACCCCAGCTTCGTGATGAGCGCAAGCTTCACCAATCAGACGCTGGCGCAGATCGAGCTGTTCACGAAGGCCGATCAGTACAAGAATGAAGTCTACGTGCTTCCCAAGCACCTCGACGAAAAGGTCGCGGCGCTGCATCTTGCCAAGCTCGGCGTTCAGTTGACGACGCTTTCCGAGAAGCAGGCGTCCTACATCGGTGTCTCGCAGCAGGGTCCGTTCAAGCCGGATCATTACCGCTACTGAGCCAAGCCTCAGGCACACGCAGGGGCCTTGGCGCCGCTGCAATCAGGAAGGCCCGCGCAGCTGCGCGGGCCTTCTTCGTATGCGGACCGCTAATGCCACATCAATCCCACAGCTTGTGGCTTCTGTAACATTGTATTTTGACGCGCCGCACCCTAGCCAAGCAGCGATGGTCCTGCCGCCGTTTGCCCTTGTTCTCGTTGCGCTGGTCCTTGCTGCCTGGACGCTGGCAGCCGCGTGGGCAGTGCTATCCGCGCGCGGACGGTTGGCCCGGGCCGAGGCGACGCAGCGCCTTGCCCGGCGCCTCTCGCGCATGATCGAGGAAGCACCCGCTCTGCCCCTGCTGGTGCGGGCGGATGGCCGAATCGAAGGGCCATCGCGGTTGGCCGGATGGTTCGGTCTCGATGCCGTGCCGGGATACCTCAGCGAACTCGACGCAGGTGAGAAGGGGCTCGACGAGGTTCAGCTTTCGCAGCTCAGCGATGCAGTGCGCAAGGCGCAGAAGACCGGAGCGCCGTTCGAGCTGGCGCTCACCCCGCGCGGCGGCCAGCGCAGCCTAGGCGCACGTGGGCATCTGGCGGACCCGCAAGTCTCGCCCGGTGGCGCAGCGCTGGTGTGGTTCTTCGACTTTAGCGACAGCGTGGCCGAACTGCGCCGCCTGCGCGCCGAAGCCGCGTCTGCGCGCGCCGATTTTTCCGCGTTGGCGGGTCTGATCGAGGCGGCGCCGCTGCCGATGTGGTTCCGCGGGCCGGACATGGCACTGCGCCTCGTCAACAGTGCCTACGTGAAGGCGGTGGGCGCCGCGAGCGCGGCGGATGTGGTCGCCGCCGGAACCGAACTGATCGAGCCGATCGACGGCGTGAGCGCGGCCAAGATTGCGCAGCAGGTTTTCAGTCGCCGTCTGCCGATCGAGCGGGTGGTCTCTGCGACCATCGGCGGGCAGCGGCGCTCGATCCGCGTTTCGGACCTGCCGCTGGGCGATGACGGCGTTGCGGGCTACGCGGTCGATACCGAGGAAATGGAAGAGCTGCAGCGCCAGTTCCGCCGCTTCCGCGAGGCGCAGCGCGAAATGCTCGATACGCTCTCGGCGGGGATCGCGCAGTTCGACGAGAAGCGCAATCTGGTCTTCGCCAACCAGCCGTTCCTGCGCATCTTCAGCGTGCCGCAGGCCTGGGTGGTCGATACCCCGCCGTTCGATCGTGTGCTCGACCGCATGCGTGACAGCGCGCGCCTACCCGAAGTGCGCGACTTCCCGGAATGGCGGCGCGAACGGCAGGGCTGGTTCCTTTCGCGCGAACCGCGTGAGGAATCCTGGCACCTCGGCGATGGCACCCACCTGCGCGTGATCGGACAGCCGATGCCGGATGGCGGCCTGCTCATGATCTTCGAGGACCGCACCGAGCAGCTGCAGCTTTCTGCAACGCGCGATACGCTGCTGCGCACCCGTACGGCGACGTTTGACAACCTGTTCGAATCGCTCGCGGTGTTCGGGCCCGATGGCCGTCTTCAACTGTGGAACCGGCGCTTTGCCAGCGAACTGGGGCTCGAGGAGGAGTTTCTCGCCACGCATCCGCGCGCCGACGTGCTGCTCAGCCGGATCGCCAAGCTGCTCAAGCGGCCCGCGCAGGTCAGCACGATCGGCCAGGTGATCCAGTCCGCCTCCTTGGAGCGCAAGCAGCAGAGCGGGCGCATTCTGCTCGCCGACGGGCGCTCTTTCGCGATTGCCGGGGTGCCGCTGCCCGATGGCAACGGCCTCCTCACCGTGCTCGACATCACCGATTCCGAGAAGGCCGAAGCGGCGCTGCGCGAACGCAATGCTGCGCTGGTCGAGGCGGACGCGGTGAAGACGCGCTTCATCGCCAACATGAGCTATGAATTCCGCACGCCGCTCACCTCGATCGGCGGATTTGCCGAGCTCCTGCAGAGCGGCATGGCGGGAGAACTGACACCGCAGGCGCAGGAGTATGTCAGCGCGATCCTCACGTCGGTCGAGCGGCTTGGCGAGCAAATCGAGAATGTGCTCGACCTTTCGCAGAGCGAGGCCGGAACGCTGCCGCTTGCCGCCGAGCCGGTCGACCTGTTCCCGCTGCTGGGAGACGTGGTGCGCGAACGCGCGGAGCGGCTGACGGCGGCGGGGATCACGCTTGATCTGCGCGGCAGCCCGGCCATCGGTACTGCGACCGGGGACCGCAAGCGGCTACGGCGCCTGTTTGGCCAGCTGATCGACAATGCCATCGCCGCGACACCCAACGGCGGCCGCATCCTTGTCGAGGCCTCGCGCCGAAAGGGCGGCAAGGCCGGCAAGGGTGCCCTGCAGGTGGTTGTCTCCGACAATGGCGAAGGCATGGACCCGGCGCAGCTGGCCCGCGCCCTCGAAGGGCTCAAGATCAGCGCGGATGGCCGGTCGGTCGAGCGTCGCGGCGGGGTCGGGTTGCCGCTGGTGCGCCAGCTGGTCGCGGCGCACGGCGGAAGCTTTGAACTTCTGTCAGAAAAGGGCGAGGGGACGAGCGCGATGGTGACACTTCCGTGATAGAGTCTGGCACATGATCATTCCGCTGCCCGATCTTGCCGCAACCGATGCGCTCGCCCGGCGCATTGCGGCGCTGCTGCATCCGGGCGACGTCGTGGCGCTGAGCGGCGGGCTTGGCGCGGGCAAGACGACGCTGGCGCGCGCGATTATTGCAGCGCTCGGCTATGCGGGCGAAGTGCCGAGCCCGAGCTTCGCGATCATCGAAGTTTATGATCCGCCGGCACTGCGGCTGCGGGTTGTCCACGCCGATTTCTATCGGCTTGAGGACCCTGAAGAGGTGGTCGAACTCGGTCTCGATGACTACCGCGCCGATGCCGTGCTGATTGCCGAATGGCCGGAACATGCCGGCGGCTTCGCGCAGGAACCAGCCTGCTTGTCGATAAGGCTCGAAATCCTCGAAAAGGAGCGTGTCGCCATTGTCGAGGCAGGGCCGCATTGGCTAGAGCGCAGGGGATGGAAGTGACCTCACCTGCTACACAGGCCCCTGAAAGCGCGCTTCCCGAAGGGGCGCACCCGTTTCTAGCTGCCGCTGGTTGGGGCACCTCCGTGGTCGAGCCGATCCCGGGTGATGCTTCGGCACGGCGCTATTTCCGCCTGCGCCGCCCCGCTGCGACGGCGATGCTGATGCATGCGCCGCCGCCGGGCGAGGATCCCGAGCCGTTCATCCGCGCGGCACGCTGGCTTGATGCCAACGGCATGCGCGCGCCGCAGATTTTTGCAGAGGACGTGGCCAGCGGTTTCGTGCTGCTGCAGGACTTCGGCGAAGTCCGCATGCGCGAGTATCTCGATGCCTGGCCGCAGGACGAGCGCGAGGTTTATTCGCATGCCGTCGACGCGCTGGTGCAGCTGCACCGCCTTCCGCCTGGGCCGTTCACACTCTATTCGCTGGCGGAATACCAGCGCGAGGCGCGGCTGTTCGTGGAATGGTACTGCCCGGTGCAGGGGCTTGGTGTCGATCTCGCAGGATGGACGCGGGCGTGGGAAGAAGTGCTTGGCCCGCTGCTGTCGCGCCAGCGCCCTGGTGTGACGGTGCTGCGCGATTATCACGCCGAGAACATCATGCTTGATGGCGGTCTCGGCAAGCAGGGCCTGCTCGATTTTCAGGATGCGCTGGTTGGCCATGCCGCCTACGATCTCGTCTCGCTGCTGCAGGACGCGCGGCGTGATGTCGATCCGGCGCTGGAGCGGGCGATGCTCGATCATTACATCGCCGCGAGCGGCGCCGACGCCCATTTCGCCGAGGACTACGCTCGGCTCGGCGCGCAGCGCAACGCCAAGATCGTCGGCATCTTCGTGCGGCTGTGGCAGCGCGACGGCAAGCCGCGCTACCTCGATTATATCCCGCGTGTCTGGGCTCTACTGGAGCGCGATCTGGCGCATCCGGCGCTGGCGCCGGTCGCGCGCTGGTTTGATGCCAACGTGCCCGTTGACCTGCGTGAGCGCTTCGGCGGGACATACAACGCATGAGCAAGCAGCGTTCCTTGGCCAGCGACGTCGCGATGGTGCTCGCCGCCGGTATTGGCAAGCGGATGCGCCCGCTTACCGCGACGCGGCCAAAGCCGTTGGTTCGCGTCAACGGCCGCGCGCTGATCGACCACAGTCTCGACAAGCTGGTCGAGGCCGGGGTTTCGCGCGCAGTGGTCAACGTTCACTATCTTCCCGGGCAGATCGAGGCGCATCTGGCACAGCGCAGCGCGCCGGTGATCGCGGTATCGGACGAGCGCGAAGCCTTGCTCGAGACGGGCGGCGGGATGTTGAAGGCTCTGCCACTGATCGATGCCGATCCCTTCTTCTGCCTCAACAGCGACAATGTCTGGCTCGATGGCCCGCAGACCGTGTTTGCCGCGCTCAGTGCCGCATGGGACCCGGAGCAGATGGATGCGCTGCTGCTGCTCGTCAGCCATGCGCGGGCGTTCAACTATACCGGGCGTGGCGATTTCCACCTCGATCCGCTTGGCCGGATCAGCCGGCGCAAGCCCGGCCGGGTAGCGCCGTTCATCTATACCGGCATCCAGATCGTTTCGCAGCGCCTGCTGCGCGATGCGCCATCGGGTGCGTTCTCGACCGGAGTGTTGTGGGATCGCGCCATCGATGAGGGCCGGCTCTACGGGATATCGCATAGCGGCCTTTGGTTCGAAGTCGGCGCGCCCGAAATGATTGCGCCGACCGAAGCCGCCTTGCAGCGTGGCTGATCGCAAACCTAACGTCTATTCCATTGCCGCGCACCGCGGCTTTGCCGACGCACTCGTGGCAGGCCTGATCCCGCGGTATCACGAGGATGGTTTTGGCCTTGCCCGGCTGACTCTGCTGCTGCCGAGCCGCCGCGCGGTGCGTATCGTTACCGAGGCATTTATCCGCGCCAGCGGCGGAGATGGCGGCGGCGGGCTCCTGCTGCCGCGCATGGCGGTGGTGGGCGAGCTTGATCTTGATGAGACGCTGGGCCCGCTGCTCGATCCGCTCGGCGAAGGCGCCGACCTGCCACCGGCCGCCGATCCCACTGCACGCCTGCTGGCGCTGGCGGAGATGCTTCGCAGCGATCCTGAAACCCGCGCGACCTCGGCGCCGGGGCTCTTGCGGCAGGCGCAGTCGCTGGCGCAGGCGATGGACCGGCTTGCAGTCGAGGATGTCGATCTGGAGGACCTTCTCGATCCCGACGTGGTCGGGCTTGTCGGCGACCTCGCCGAGCACTGGCAGCGCGGGACGGCGCAGTTCGCGCGTATTCTGGTGCACTGGCGCGCGCGCTGCGAGGCTCGCGGCGAAATCGATGCGCCGGTGCGGCGCAACCGGCTCCTCTCGCACGTGGCGGAGCGTTGGCGCAGCCAGCCGCCAGCTCAGCCGGTGGTTGCGGCAGGCGTGACGTCTGCCGCGCCTTCGGTAGCGCGTCTGCTGAGGGTGGTAGCCGATCTGCCGCACGGCGCGGTCATCCTGCCCGATCTCGATCTCGCGCTGCCGCAGTCAATCTGGGATGCGCTTGGCGCGGCGGGCAATACGGATCGCCCCGATGCGCCCGTTTTCGCGCGCGGTGATGTGGCGACGCATCCGCAGTATCACCTCAAGCTCCTGCTTGCGCGCATGGGGATTGCGCGCGGCGAAGTGCAGTCGTGGCACCGCTCCGGCCCGGCGGCTGCGCCGCCCGAGCGTAGCCGCGCGATTTCGAACCTGTTCCTGCCACCTGAGGCGAGCACCATCTGGGCTGATTTGCCGGCAGAAGCTCGGCGGCTTTCCGGCGTGCGCCTGATGGAAACCGCGCACCCCGAGGAGGAAGCGCAGGCCATTGCGGTGCTGGTGCGGCAGGCATTGGCCGAACCCGAAAGGCGCGTCGCGGTCATCACGCCTGACCGCGATCTGGCGCAGCGGCTGGTTGCCCATCTGGAGCGCTGGGGCATTGCTGCAGACGATACCGCCGGCCGTCCGCTGTCGCAGATGCCCGCTGGCCGGGTGCTGCTGCAACTCGCCGAGATTGCCGCAACTGCAGCCGCACCGGTGCCCTTGCTGGCGCTGCTCGGCCATCCGCTGGTGCGCCGCGGGGAGGGGCGCGCGGCATGGCTCGAGCGTGTGCGCGAGCTCGATCTCGTGCTGCGCGGGCCGCGGCCTGGGCCGGGTCTCGCCGCCGTGCGGAGCGCGGTGCTGGCAAAGGGGAAGGAGCATCCGGGCCTTGCCGCGTGGTGGCATGAGACCGCAGCGCTGCTCGAACCACTTCTCGACGATGCCGCGCCGCCATCGCTGGGTAGGGGGCTCGATACGCTTGCGCAAGTGGCCGAGGCGCTGTGCGGACCCGCCATCTGGGCCGAGGCGGACGGCCGCGCGCTGGCCGCCTTTGTCGAGCAATGGCGCGAGGCGGCGCTAGGCAGCGGACTGCCGGTTGAGGGTGCCGATCTCCACGCGCTGCTCAGCGATGCGCTGGGCGAGATCGCGGTGCGCCCGCCCTATGGCGGCCATCCGCGCCTTTCGATCTACGGTCTGCTCGAAGCGCGGATGAGCCGCGCGGAACTGGTGATCTGCGCCGGCATGACCGAGGGCAAGTGGCCAGCGTCGCCCGCACCCGACCCTCTGCTCGCGCCGCCGGTGCTGCGCGCTCTGGGCATTCCGGGCGCCGATTTCCGCATTGGCCTTGCCGCGCATGATCTGGCTGCCGCGCTGGGTGCCCCCGAAGTCGTGCTCAGCCATGCGGCGCGCGATGCGGCGGGGCCGGTGATCCCCTCACGCTTTCTGCTACGCATCCGCGCGATGTTGGGCCGCGAGTTGCAGCATGAGACCGCAGCGGTGCGCATTGCCCGCGCGCTCGACAAGGCACCGCCTGCGCCGGCCTATCCGCAGCCAGCGCCGATGCCCAGCGCGGAGCAGCGCCGCGTCAGCATAGCCTCGACCGCGCTCGACCGGCTGCGCGGCGATCCCTACCAGTTCTATGCGTCGGCGATCCTTGGCCTGCGCACGCTCGATCAACTCGACGCCGCGCCGACGCCGGCATGGCGCGGCACCGCGGTACATGAAGTGCTGCGGCTATGGCATGAAGGCGGCAGCAAGCGCGGCGAACTTCTGCCGCTGGCGGAGCGCACGCTGGCTGAAATGAGTGCGCATCCGTTCATGCGCGGGCTGTGGCGGCCAAGGCTGCTGGCGGCGCTGCAATGGGTCGAAGACTACAATGCCGGCCTTGCGCTGCAGGGCCGGGTGCCAGTGCTGTGGGAGAAGACCGGGGCTACCGAGATCATGGGTGTGAAGCTCCATGGCCGGGCCGACCGGATCGACCGCCTTGCCGACGGCACGCTGGCGGTGGTGGACTACAAGACCGGAAAGCCGCCATCGGGCAAGATGGTGCAGGAAGGCTATTCCCTTCAGCTCGGCCTCGTCGCCCTGATTGCAGAGCGCGGCGGGTTCGAGGGCCTTGGCGGCAAGGTCTATGGCTTCGAGTACTGGTCGCTGCAGAAGAAGTCGGATGTGTTCGGGTACTGCGAGGAGCCTGTCCCGGAGGGCAGGAAGAAGAACGGTCTACCGCGGGATGCGTTCGTCCCCGAAACGCTGCGCTATCTCACCGAGGCCATCGAGAAGTGGATTCTGGGCAGCGAACCCTTCACCGCGCGGCCCAACCCCGACCTTCCAGGCTATACCGACTATGATCAGCTGATGCGGCTTGAAGAATGGCAGGGCCGGGGGAAGGGCGGAGCGTGAGCAAGGTCTATCCGCTCAAGGACAACCAGCGCCTTGCCGTGCAGCCGAGGCGCACGGTCTGGCTCTCGGCCTCCGCCGGGACGGGCAAGACACAGGTGCTTTCCGCGCGCGTGCTGCGACTGCTGCTGCAGGATGGCGTTTCGCCCGATCAGATCCTGTGCCTCACCTTCACAAAGGCGGGCGCAGCCGAAATGGCGACGCGCGTTAACGATGTGCTGGCGCGCTGGGTGCGGTTGCCGGAAACGGAGCTTGCCCGCGAGCTAGGCGATATCGGCGCGTCGATGGGGCCGCAGACTGTTGCCCGCGCGCGAAGCCTGTTTGCCGCAGTGCTCGATTGCCCCGGCGGCGGGCTGAGGATCGAGACGATCCACGCCTTCTCGCAGTGGCTGCTGGGCGCATTTCCCGCCGAGGCCGGGCTCGTGCCGGGCACCCGCGCAATGGAGGACCGCGACCGTGATCTCCTGCTTCGCGAGGTGTTGGCAGATCTGCTGATCGAAGCGGAGGAGCAGGGCGACGAGGCGCTGTTCGACGCGCTCGAAGACCTCAGCCTGCGCATGGGCGAGGATGCCGTGCCCGCCTTCCTGCTGCGTTGCGCCTCGGCGCATGACCTCTGGGACGGTCCGGGGGCTTGGCAGCCGCCACTGCGTCCACGCATCAACCGGCTGCTCGGGCTCGATGCCGAGGAAGACGGGGCGGGCCTTGCCGATCTGGTGCGCGACAGCGTGTTCGATGTGCGCGCGGTCGAAATCTGCATGGAGGCCAATCGGCGCTGGGGGGCACGGACGGGGCTCGATGCGGCTGCGGTGATGCAGGACTGGCTGGATGCCGCACCGGCCGCACGGATCGCCGGGCTGGACGGCTTTGCCGAGGTGTTCCTCACCAAGGCAGGGCAGCCGCGCTCATCGAAAAACCTTGAGAAGCACGAACCAAACTACGCCGACTATCAACTGTGCGTGATCGAGGACCTGCAGCGCGTGCAGGAAATGCGGGCGCTGGTCGATCTGGCCGCCCGGCTTGATCCGGCACTCACACTGGGCCGCCGCTTCGCGCTTGCGTGGGCCGAAGCCAAGGCACGCGAAGGCTTCATCGATTTCGATGACCAGATCCGCGCGGCGGCGGACCTCCTCACCAAGCGTGCCCCGGCGGAATGGATCCGCTACAAGCTTGACCGCCGGTTTGATCACATTCTGGTCGACGAGGCGCAGGATACCAACGCGGCGCAGTGGCGCATCGTCCTCGACGGGCTGGTAGGCGATTTCTTCAGCGGCGAAGGCCAGAAGAGCGAGGAGGCCCTGCGCACGCTCTTCGTGGTGGGTGATTACAAGCAGGCGATCTTCGGTTTTCAGGGCACCAGCCCCGAAAACTTTGCCGCCGCGCGCGAACGGGTGCGACGCGAGCTCGGTGCGCTGGCTGAGGTTACAGCTGATCCTTCCAGGGAGCTCCTGCCGCTGGGGCTGGGACGTTCCTATCGCACTGCTGCTTCGGTGCTGGCGTTTGTCGACCGTGCGATCGCGGCAATTGGGCCCGATCGCTTCGGGCTTCCCGAAGCGCCCGAGCAGCATCAGGGCGACGAGGGGCGCCCCGGGATGGTCACGCTGTGGCGGACCGTCGGCGGCGCGGTGGACGAAGACGAAGAGGCGCCCCCCGGCGAGGGTGACGAAGGCGGAGAGGCGTGGCTCTCGCGGCCCGACCGGATCATGGCCGACCAGATCGCGCAGCAGGTGCGCCAGTGGCTCGATGACGGGTTCCCGCTCCACAAGGGCGGCCCGCGCCGGGCAACGCCGGGCGACATCATGGTGCTTGTGCGTTCGCGCAAGGCGCTCGCTGGGCTGATCGTTGCGCGGCTCCACGCGCGCGGGGTGCCGGTGGCGGGTGTGGACCGCCTGCGGCTTGGCGCACCGCTCGCGGTGAAGGACCTTGTTGCCGCGCTGCGCTTCTGCGCGCAGCCGCTCGATGATCTCAATCTGGCGGCGCTGCTGGTCTCGCCACTGATAGGCTGGTCGCAGGACATGCTTCTCGAACACGGCTACCGCGACAAGGGCGTCCGGCTGTGGGACCACTTGCGGGCCAACGAAGGCCCCGCCACTTACCCGGCGATGGAGCAACTGCGCGGGGCGCTTGGCCGGGCTGATTTCGGCACGCCGGCGCAGCTGCTGCACTGGTTGCTGGTCGGCCCGTGGCAGGGGCGGCGCAAGCTGGTCGCGCGGCTTGGGGCCGAAGCCAACGATCCGATCGACGAGCTGATCAATGCCGCCTCGGCTTATGCTACTAGCCAGACGCCGAGCCTCGTCGGCTTCCTGCAATGGTTCGATGCCGGCGATGGTGAACTTAAGCGCGAGGCGGGCCAGAAGGCCGATCTTGTGCGGGTTATGACGGTGCACGGCTCGAAGGGGCTGGAGGCGCCGATTGTCATTCTCGCCGATGCTGCCGCCGATCCGGATGCCTCGCGGCTGCGCGATCTCTCGCTGGAAGAGGCGGTTCTCGAAGATCGGCGCAAGGTGCCGCTGCCGCCCCTGAACAAGGCCGAGAAGGCCGGCCCCGTGCGCGAAGCGGCCGAACGCGCGGCTCAAGCCGAACGCGAGGAACACTGGCGGCTGCTCTATGTGGCGATGACCCGGGCCGAGGAAGCGCTGTTCATCGCCGGGGCCTTGGGCAGCCGAGCCAAGGAGCCGCCCGAAGAGAGCTGGTATGCGCAGTTTGCGCCGCTGTTTGGCGAAGAGGAGGGTGCCTGGCGGGAGGATCCGATCTGGGGTGCCTCGCGGCAGTTGGGCGGGCTGGGCCCCTTGCCGGCTTCGGTTGCCAAGGTGCAGCCGCCGACCGACCCTGACGAGCCGCTGCCGGACTGGCTCGCCGCGCCGCTCCCTGCCGAACCGCGCCCGCCGCGTCCGCTGGCGCCTTCGGGGCTAGGGGAGGCGGGTGATGCCTCCGATCCGCCGTCGCCTCCCGGCCCGGCAGCCCGCCTCGCCGCCCGGCGCGGCACGCTGCTGCACAAGCTGATCGAACGACTGCCGGAACTCGCTCCTGAACAGCGCGGGGAGGCGGCGCGCCGGTGGCTTGATCGCATGGCCGCCGATTTCGATGCAGATGCCCGCGAAGCCATGGCGGCCGCGGCGCTGCGGGTCCTTGCGGAGCCGGCCTGGGCCGAAGTGTTCGGTCCCGGCTCGCTGGCGGAAGTGCCGATTGCGGCCGTGGTCGGCGAACGCGTGGTGAGCGGAACGCTCGACCGGTTGCTGCTTGCAGAGAGCCACGTCCGCGTGGTCGATTTCAAGACCGACCGCCGCCCGCCGCAAGCAATCGCCGATGTTCCAGTGGCCAGCCTCAGGCAGATGGCAGCCTATGTTGCGGCGCTCGAAGTGATCTATCCCGGGCGGCAGATCGAGGCGGCGCTACTTTATACCCACACGCCGCTGTTGATCGTGATTCCCGAGGACGTGATCGCGGCGCACAAGCCAGCCCTTCAGGGCGCGCAGGAAAGCTTTTAGCGCTGCTTTCTTGCGCCGCGCGCCAGACCGCTTACATACCGGACCAACCCAAAGGAGTTCCCTGCTATGGCCACCAAAGCCGTTACCGATGCCAGCTTCGCCGCCGATGTGCTCGGCTCCGACAAGCCTGTACTTGTCGATTTCTGGGCGGACTGGTGCGGCCCCTGCAAGATGATCGGCCCCGCGCTCGAGGAGATTTCGGACGAGCTTGCCGACAAGGTTTCCATCGTGAAGATGGATATCATGGAGAACACGGCGATCCCCGGCGAAATCGGCGTGCAGTCGATCCCGCTGATGGTGCTGTTCAAGGATGGCAAGGCCGTCGCCCAGAAGCTCGGCGCCGCACCGAAGAGCCAGCTCAAGGGCTGGCTGGAGAGCGTACTCTAACCGAAGAAGCCGCTTTGCCGGTTGGCAAGCCCGAAGCGGGGTGCAAGACTGCGGTCCTGCACCCCAGCTTCGGAGCCAGTACCTGATGCCGACCCCATCCCATCGCCGGATTGCCCTTCTTCTTGCCGCGGGCCTGCTGGCCTCGGCCGTGCCGTTTCCCGCGCTGGCCGCGCCGGAGGGCGATAGTGCCGCGATCGCGCGGATCATCGATGAAGGCATGAACCGGAGCGAGGCGATGACCACCGCCTCTGCGTTGATGGACCGCATTGGCGCGCGTCTCACCAATTCGGAAAACCATCGCAAGGCGGAAGGCTGGGCGATGGAGCAACTGCGCAAGCAGGGTCTTGCCAATGTCCATGTCGAGCCGTTCGATTTCGGGCTTGGATGGAACCTCGACAGCTATTCGGTGGCGATGGTGAGCCCGCGCGTGCTCCCGCTCACGGCGATCCCGGTGGCGTGGTCGCCGGGGACTGCTGGGACCGTGCGGGCTCCGATCTTGATCGCGCCGATCTCGCGCGAGGAGCACTTTGCGGAGTGGAAGGGCAAGCTGGCCGGCAAGATCGTGCTGGTCTCGCTTCCGGGCCAGACGAGCGAGAGCAAGGGGCCGGTCTTCCAGCGCTACACCGATGCAGATATCGCCGAGCTCGATACTTATACCAAGCCGGTGTTCGATCCCGATGCCACCGCGCTGCAAGTGCGTAATCGCCGTTTTCAGGGCAAGCTTGCGGCCTTCCTCAAGGCTGAGGGCGCGCTCGCGCTGGTCAAGATCAGCTACCGCGATGGCAAGCTGGTTCACGGCGAAGGCTATGATTTCCAACCGGGCGAGACGCTGGCGGTGCCGGCAATCGAACTGGCGCAGGAAGATTATCGCCGGCTCGTCCGCCTCGCCAAGACGGGCGCAGCGCCGGAGCTGGCGATCACCGTTGCGGCCCGCTTTGACGACAGCAACTTGCGCGCGGAAAACGTGGTCGCCGAAATCCCGGGGAGCGATCCCAAGGCGGGCTTTGTCATGGCCGGCGCGCATTTCGACAGCTGGATCGCAGGCGACGGCGCCAATGACAACGGGGCGGGGAGCGTGACGGTGATTGAGGCGGCGCGCCTGATTGCCAAGCTCGGCGTCAAGCCGAAGCGCACGATCCGCTTCGTGCTGTGGAGCGGGGAAGAGCAGGGCCTGCTCGGCAGCCGCGCCTATATCGAGCAGCACTTGGCGAGCCGGCCGGTCGACCCCGCGCTCAAGGGCATCGATTCCTACGCGGCATGGCGCAATACCTTCCCGATCACGCCGAAGCCGGAGTACAACCAGCTCAAGGCGTACTTCAACATGGACAACGGTTCCGGCCGGTTCCGAGGCATCTACAGCGAGGGCAATCTCGGCGCGGAAAAGCTGCTCAAGGAATGGCTTTCGCCCTTCGATATGCTGGGCGCAGACAAACTGGTGGTGAGCAAGACTGGCGGCACCGACCACGTGTTCATGCAGGCGATCGGGCTGCCCGGTTACCAGTTCATTCAGGACCCGCTCGACTATGACAGCCGGGTCCACCACTCCAATCTCGATACGGTCGACCACATGCGCGCCGACGACATGCGGCAGGCAGCGGTCATCATGGCGGGGATGTTGTGGCAGGCCGCCAACAGCGACAAGGAACTGCCGCGCGCGGTCCTGCCGACACAGCCGGTGCCGACCGACCCGTTCAAGGTGCGCGATCCTTCGCAGTAACTGCTTAGCTGGCAGCGCTACTGCGCTTCACAAATTCCTCGAATAGCGCGGGCGAAGAGGCTGCAAACAGGCCTTTTTGCCCGTGCTGGTCAGTGCGGTAAGCTGAGCCATCGGGCCGCGCGGCCATGCCGCCCGCTTCGTTGACGAAGAGCACGCCCGCGGCGTGGTCCCAGGGCAAGGTGCGCTCGAACACCGAGATGTCGTTCACGCCAAGCGCGAGGCGCGGATACTGCTCGGCGGCGCAGCGCGGGATATCGACCAGAGTGTAGAATGGCGCGATGCGCTGCTGCACCGCGGCGCGGGCGGCGGGATCGAGAAAGACTGTGCTGATCGCGGCGATGGGCGGCGTCTCACCAGTAGGGCGCGCCATGACCCGCTCGCCGTTGACGAAGGCGCCCTTGCCCTTGTGCGCGATGCAGAGGCGATCCTGCAGCGGATCGTAGATCCAGCCGCTCTGCGTCTCGCCGCCGTCGCTGAGGGCAAGGATAATGCCGAAGGGCGGCTTGCCGGCAGCGAAGTTGTTGGTGCCATCCACCGGATCGATGATCCAACACAGGCCGCTATCAAGCCGCGCGGACAGCGTGGGATCGGCATGGACCGCTTCCTCGCCGACAATCGCCGCTTCGGGAAGGATGCCCGCAAGACCTTCAGCCAGCAGCACTTCCGCCTCGGTATCGGCAATCGTGACCATGTCATTGACCGCCTTGGCAATCACTTCGTGCGCCGCGAGGGTCTGGTAACGCGGCAGGATTGCTTCGGCGGCAACCCGGCGCAGCAGTGCGGCTATCTGGGTATCGAGAGCAGTCATGTGAGGGGGATCATCACGGTTTCGGCATATCCTGGCTGTTGCTGCAGGCGGGCGTACCACGCCGCAAGGTGCGGCAGATTGGCGCGCGGGATCGGCAAAGAATAGAACGTGTGGGCATAGACGCCCATCGGCATGTCCGCGATCCCGAAACGCTGGCCCGAAAGCCATTCGCGCTTGGCGAGTTCGGCATCAAGCACGGCCATCATGGAATTGGATGCTTCGGCGGATGCGGACACGGCCGGGTCGTCGGCGTCCTTGCCTTGCCGGACGCAACCGAGGAAGGCATCGCGCTGTGCATCGGCGAAGTGGAACTGCCAATCCATCCACTTGTCGCCCTGCGCGCGATCGGCGGGTTCGGCGCTGCGGAAATCAGGCGCGTAAGCATCCGCGAGGTAGCGCAGGATGGCGTTCGATTCCCACAGCACGACCGGCCCGTCCTCGATGGCCGGGATCATGCGGTTGGGATTGAGCGCGAGGTATTCCGGAGTGAAGCCGAACGCGCCGCCCATGTCGATCCGGCGGTGCGGCAGGCCCATCGCGATGGCAGCCCAAGCCACCTTCTTGACGTTGTGCGAATTGAGGCGGCCCCAGATGGTGATCATCGGGCGGCTCAGCTGCGGTAGTCGGCGTTGATCGCGATGTAGCCGTGCGTGAGATCGCAGGTCCATACCGTCGCGCGGCCCGCGCCGAGACCGAGATCGACTTCGATGGTGATTTCCCGCCCCTTGAGGTGCGCGGCGACCGGTGCCTCGTCATAATCCGGCAGAGGCTGGCCTTCGCGCGCGGCCCAGGTGCCGCCGAAGCCGATCGAGAGGCGGTCGCGGTCAGCCGGTTCGCCCGCCTTGCCAACGGCCATGACGACGCGGCCCCAGTTGGCATCCTCGCCGGCAATGGCAGTCTTCACGAGCGGCGAGTTGGCAATGGCAAGGCCGACGCGGCGAGCGCTCTCGTCGCTCACTGCGCCGCTCACGGTCACGGCAATGAACTTCTGCGCTCCTTCGCCATCGCGCACGACGAGGTGGGCGAGTTGGCGGCAGACGTCATGCAGCGCGGCGGCAAAGGCATCGGCGCCGGCGCTTTCGGCCGAGACGAGCGGCGCGTTGCCTGCGGCGCCGGTCGCAAAGGCGAGCACGGTGTCGCTTGTCGAAGTGTCGCTGTCGACGGTGATGCAGGAGAAGGTGCGGTTGTTGGCGTCCGAAAGGCAGGCCTGCAGGAACGCTGGATCGACCGCCGCGTCGGTGAACACATAGCCCAGCATGGTCGCCATATCAGGCGCGATCATGCCTGAGCCCTTGATGATCGCGCAGAGCGTGACCTTAACGCCGTCGACCATGACCGTGGCGGTCGCGCCCTTGGCGAAGGTATCGGTGGTGCCGATCGTGTTGGCGGCCTCTTCCCAAGAGCACGGCTCGGCAAGCAGGGCTGCTTCGATTCCCGCGCGGGCCTTGTCCTTGGGCAATGGCACGCCGATAACCCCGGTGGACGAAACGAACACCTGTTCGCGCGGGCAGGCGAGGTGCGCCGCGATCTGATCCATGATCGCCTCGACCGCCTCGCGCCCGCGATAGCCGGTGAAGGCATTCGAATTGCCCGCGTTGACGACCAGCGCCCGCGCCCGGCCCTGGGCAATGTTGATCCGCCCGAGTTCCACTTCGGAGGAGCAGCAGACATTGCGGGTGAACACGCCCGCGACTGCCGTACCTTCGGCCAGTTTGACGAACGTGAGGTCGCAGCGGCCCCAATCCTTGTAGCCGGCGCGGGCGATGCGCGGCGTGGCTCCGGCAATGGCAGGAAGCGCGGGGAAGGGCTGAGCCAGCGGGGAAACGGCATGAGTCATGCCGCGCTGCCTAGCGGCTCATGCAGGGTGCCGCAATTGACTTGGAGCCCGCCGCGGCAGCTTTAGGCCGGCCGCCAGGGGCGATCTGGCAAGCAGTAGAGCGAGTGCAGGCGCTGCAGCCAGGGCGGTGAGGCGCAGGCCAAGGCCTGCAGGCTCACCCGGCTGCGCAAACAGCACCTTCGGTACTTCGAGAACCGGGTAATGGATGGCGTAGAGCGGAAACGAAAGGGCTCCCAGCCACTGGCATGGCCCAACCAGCTTGTCCGGCAGTCTCGCTCCGGCAGCACACGCCATAATGGCGATGAACAGCAGGGCGACGAACGGATCGGCATAGCGTGCCGGGACGCCCAGCGCAGGCGGCGCAACCATGAGAACAGCCATGGCCGCCGGCGCCGTCCACCACGGCAAAGCCGCGCCCGCGCTCTGTCCTGCGCCGCTGCGGCGAAGGACGATGCCGAAAGCATAGGCAGACGTCGCCCGGAAAAGGCCCGCTATGAGCGTCGTGGGGCCAGCGCCAACATCGAGAGATCCATGCCCGAACGCGAGTACGGCGGCGAAGAGCCAGCACAGCGCGGCCGTGCAGAGCAGCGCGCGCATGCCCAGCTTGCGCAAGATCCAGAGATGCAGGGCGTTGAGGAGCAGCTCGCACCACAGCGACCAGTGCGCCTGATTGAGCGGAAAGAGCGGCAGATTGGGATCGCCACCCGGTGCGAGCAGCAGGTGAGCAAGCAACAGGCCTGCGGTGCCCGGCAGACGGGGGTCCGCCGCATGGACAAGCGCGCCGATCAGCGCGCCAAGCGCCAGCAGCGGCCAGAAGCGCGTCACGCGCCCCATCAGCAACCCGGTGGGACTTGTCCCGCCGCGACCGGCCTCGAAGACGGGAACGAGGACAAAGCCGCTGAGCATGAAAAAGAAATCGACGGCAAGGTATCCGCGCGAGAACAGCGATGTCTCTCCAGCGATATCGCTGAAGTGAAACAGCAGCACGAAAAGCGCGGCAAGCCCGCGCAGCCCGTCGAACTGGACGAGGCGTGTGCTTGTGGCGCTCTGCTGCAGGGTACTCGGGGCCGTCATCACCCCAGCCTAGACCGCCGTCTGATAAAAATGCCTAAACTGCTGGTCACCATGATGGGCGCGCATGAGAAATTGCCTTTTCTGCTGAAGCGCCCTATCTGCGGGCTCCGATGCGTTTGCTTCTCGTCCTTCTTGCCCTGCTTTCAGGCCTCTCGCTTTCCGAAGTGGGGGCAATGTCCGCGCGCTCCGAAGTCATCGGTGCGGCTGCAGGTACCGTGCTGGTGGCAAGCCCTCAGCGCACGGCTGCGGTGGGCCTCGCCAAGGCACAGCGCCCGGCGTGCGAACAGCGCTCGGTCCGCACGGTAGTCCTACCCGCTCTCGCGTTCATCCGCGCGATCAGCATCAGGATCTGGGACCGGCCGCTCGAATAGCGCCAAGTTTCCGCTTGCTACCCGCTCCGCGTGAACGCGGACGCCTGACTTGCGCGGCCTTTTTTCGCGCACCCCATTTCAGAACAGGAATACAGCCATGCTCGGCAGCATTGCCAAGGCCATTTTCGGCTCGTCTAACGATCGTTACGTCAAGTCGCTCGACAAGATCGTGCGCGCCATCGCCGCTTACGAGCCCGAAATGCAGGCGCTCAGCGACGCGGAATTGCAGGGCCAGACGGCCAAGCTGCGCAGCCAGCTCGAAGCGGGCAAGACTCTCGACGACATCCTGCCCGAAGCCTTCGCCACCTGCCGGGAGGCTTCGCGCCGCGTGCTGGGCATGCGCCACTTCGATGTGCAGATGATCGGTGGCATCGTGCTCCACCGCGGCGAGATCGCCGAAATGCGCACTGGTGAGGGCAAGACGCTTGTGGCGACGCTCGCCTCCTACCTCAACGCGATCGAGGGCAAGGGCGTCCACGTCGTCACCGTCAACGACTACCTCGCCAAGCGCGACGCGGAATGGATGGGGCAGATCCACAAGTTCCTCGGGCTCACCGTTGGCGTGATCGTGCCCAACATGAACGAGTACGAGCGGCGGCAGGCCTATGAGGCTGACATCACCTATGCCACCAACAACGAGCTCGGCTTCGATTACCTGCGCGACAACATGAAGCACGAGCGCAGCCAGATGGTGCACCGACCGTTCAACTTCGCGATCGTCGACGAGGTGGACTCGATCCTGATCGACGAAGCGCGCACGCCGCTGATCATATCGGGCCCGACCGACGACAAGAGCGAGCTTTACGTCTCGGTCGACGCGGTGGTGAAGCAGATCGACCCCTCGCTCTACGAGGCGGACGAGAAGACCAAGAACATCTCGCTGACCGAGGATGGAGTCGAATGGGTCGAGCGCAAGCTGGAGGAAGCGGGGCTGCTCGTCGGCTCCAACCTCTATGACGTCGAGAACACGATGGTCGTCCATCACCTCGATCAGGCGCTCAAGGCCAATGTCATGTTCAAGCGTGACATTGACTACATCGTGAAGGACGACAAGGTCGTCATCATCGACGAGTTCACCGGCCGCATGATGGATGGCCGGCGCTGGTCGAATGGCCTGCACCAGGCGGTGGAAGCCAAGGAAGGCGTCCAGATCGAGCCCGAGAACCAGACGATGGCCTCGATCACCTTCCAGAACTACTTCCGCATGTATCCCAAGCTTTCGGGCATGACCGGCACCGCCGCGACCGAGGCGCCGGAATTCTTCGACATCTACAAGATGAATGTCGTCACCATCCCGACCAACGTGCCGGTGCAGCGCCGCGACGAGGAAGACGAGTTCTACAAGAACACGCAGGACAAGTTTCAGGCCATCGCAAAGCTGATCCGCGAGCGGTACGACAGCGGCCAGCCGGTGCTCGTCGGCACCGTCTCGATCGAGAAGTCGGAGATGCTCTCCGAGTTCCTCAACAAGGAAGGCGTGAAGCACAACGTTCTGAACGCCCGCTTCCATGAGATGGAAGCGCATATCGTGGCGCAGGCCGGCCGCCTCGGCGCGGTGACGATTGCAACCAACATGGCTGGCCGCGGGACCGACATTCAGCTCGGCGGCAATGCCGAGTTCCGCATCGAGGATGAACTGCGCGACGTGCCGGAGGGGCCCGAGCGCGAAGCCGGGATCGCGCGGATCAAGGCCGAAGTCGCCGAGGAGAAGGCCAAGGTGCTGGCCGCCGGCGGGCTCTGCGTGATCGGCACCGAGCGGCATGAAAGCCGCCGCATCGACAACCAGCTGCGCGGCCGTTCGGGCCGTCAGGGCGATCCGGGTCTCTCGAAGTTCTACCTCTGCCTCGAGGACGATCTGCTGCGCATCTTCGGGCCGGATACGCTGTTTGCCCGCATGATGAATTCGAACCTTGCCGACGGTGAGGCAATCGGTTCGCGCTGGCTCTCGAAGGCCATCGAGACCGCACAGAAGAAGGTCGAGGCGCGCAACTACGACGTGCGCAAGCAGGTCGTCGAATACGACAACGTGATGAACGACCAGCGCAAGGTTATCTACGAGCAACGCGCCGATATCATGGATGCCGAAGCGGTCGATGATGTCGTGCTCGACATGCGGCAGGACACGATCAACGCCATTGTTGCCGATGCCTGCCCGCCGGGGTCTTACCCCGAGCAGTGGAATGTTCCGGCGCTGGCCGAGCGTGTGGACCAGATCCTGGGGCTTGAGCCGCCGTTCGATGCGTGGCTTTCCGAGGACGGCCTCGAGCCTGACGTCATCGAGGAACGCATCGCCGCGATGGCCGAGGAGAAGATGGCTGCAAAGCTTGAGACCGTCGATCCGGCTTCGTGGCGCAATCTGGAAAAGTCGGTGCTGCTCGAGCGGCTCGATCACCACTGGAAAGAACACCTCGCGACGCTCGATGCGTTGCGCCAGGTGGTGTTCCTGCGCGCCTATGCGCAGAAGACGCCGATCAACGAGTACAAGCAGGAGGCCTTTGGTCTGTTCGAGAAGATGCTCGAAGTGATCCGCGAGGACGTGACGCGCATTCTTATGACGAGCGAGATCCGGATGGGCTCGCCCGAGGACTTCCAGCTTCCGGAACTGCCAGACTTTCTGACCAGCCACATCGATCCGCTAACCGGTGACGACGACGCGCGGGCAGTGCCGGCGGGCCAGCTCTTCGGGACCTTTACCCCGCCGATGGCGGGCTCGGGCGCGCTGGCTGCGGCCGGGACCGATCCCTATGCCGGGACGGGCATCAGCCGCAATGCGCCCTGCCCATGCGGTTCGGGGCAGAAGTACAAGCACTGCCACGGTACTTTGGCATAACGGGCTCTGAGCGATCTGCAGTGATGTGCTAGGAATTATGCGCAAGGCATTGAAGGTAAATCCTTCAGCTTTATGTTGCGCCGCCATGACAGGTGACAATTTGATGCTTCGGGACGTGACTGTCAGAGTTAACCGGCCGTGTGACGACGTATTCCGAGTCGAAATCAGCAGCGTGCCGAATTGGCGCAGGCTTGTTGTAAGCACCTTATAATCAAAGGTTTATTGGCCTTCCAAAGGTGTTTGACTCGAGGACTTCGCACTTGCTACCCCCGAGTTAACGATAAGAGCGGGGCCGCAACGACCGCAGCATTGCAGATAAGGGCCTCAACGATGTGGGAGGGTGAGAGCGCCAGCAGACGGAGGGCATTTCGAGCCCTTGCGCGCTGGTTTTCGTTCGCCCTTTTTGCGGCGGCCGTGTCGTTCTCCGCTACTGTTCCTTCTGCAGCATTCGCTCAGGTCAGTACCCCCTCGATCACCGGCCCTAGCCGCGACGAACTGGGCGGCATCACACGTGCGCCGGCTGTGCAACCGCCGCGCTTGTCGGTGTCTGGTGGCATCGAGCGGTCGGGCTGTCCGCTGGCGGATCCTCAGTTTGCCCAGATCAAGACCACCATCGCGTCTGTCACCTTCAACGGGCTGAAGGGGGCAACCGCATCCGAGATGGAGGCGGCGTGGAAGCCGCTGGCCGGGACGTTGCAGCCGATCTCCGTGCTGTGCGAGATCCGCGATGCGGCTGCCACGATCCTGCGCACCAAGGGCTATCTGGCCGCGGTGCAGGTGCCGGTGCAGCGCATCGAGAACGGGCAGGTGCGCATGGAAGTGCTCTATGCCCGGATCACCGCAATCCGGGCTCGGGGCGAGACGCGCGGGGCCGAGCGCAAGCTCATGGCCTATCTGGGCCAATTGACTGAGGACGACATCTTCGATCGCAACAAGGCGGAGCGCTATCTGCTGCTCGCGCGCGATCTGCCCGGCTACAATGTGCAACTGACCTTGCGGCCGGCAGGAACCGCCCCCGGTGATCTCATCGGTGAAGTAACCGTTCTACGTCAGGCTTTTATTGCTGATTTCTCAGTGCAGAACCTCGCTTCGGCGGCAACCGGCCGGTGGGGCGGGCAGCTGCGTGCGCAAGCTTTCGGCATCACCGGTATGGGCGATGCCACGACGCTTTCGTACTACACCACATCCGATTTTCGCGAGCAGCGCATCCTTCAGGCCAGTCACGAGTTTCGTCCTGGCAGCGAGGGGCTGCTTGTGGGCGCTTCGTTTACGTATGCCTGGACCCGCCCCGATCTCGGGCAGGCAACCGGGGGTGCCGCGCTCGATGCAAGGACGCTGCTCGCCAGCCTCTACGCCCGCTATCCGCTGGTGCGTTCGCAGGCAGGCGATATCTGGCTCGGCAGCGGATTTGACCTGCTCAATCAGGATACCACGCTGATCGTGCCGCTGAGCCGCGACCGCCTGCGCGTGCTCTGGGCGCGGCTCGAGTTCAACCGCGTGGATCTCACCCGGGCGGAGCCGGCCTGGCGGATAGATGGCTCGCTCGAGGTCCGGCAGGGCCTTGCAGGGCTGGGGGCAACGCCGTCCTGCCTCGGCGCGGCCTGCGGAACGCGGGTTCCGACCAGCCGGTTCGATGCCACGCCCGCGGCCACGGTCTTGCGCGGCGAGGTCGAATACGAGCGCGCCGTGGGGCGTTTTGCACTCGCGCTGCATCCGCGCGGTCAGTACGCGTTCCGCAAGGTGCTGGGCTTCGAGGCCTTTGCGCCTGGCAACTACACGGTCGGCCGCGGGTATGATCCGGGTGCGATTACCGGGGACAGCGGTATTGGCGTGGCTGCGGAACTGCGCGGACCGCACCTGCCGATCGGGCGCGGCAACGTGCCGGTCGTGCAGCCGTTCGCGTTTGTCGACGCCGCCTGGGCATGGGATCGCGGCGCGGGCAAGCCGCAGCGGCTGAGCTCGGTCGGCGGCGGTGTCCGTGCCGATCTCGGCAGCCGCTTCCGGCTCGATGCCAGTCTTGCCGTACCGCTCGACCGGGCCGGGTTTCCGGGCCGCAAACCTGCGCCGCGCTTGCTGGTCTCGCTCACCACCCGTCTCGTGCCCTGGGGAGGCCGCTGATGCGTCGCCGCTTTGCCTCTGCCCCCTCGTTCCTCGCCATGGCGGTGATGATGATCGCGGTCCCGGACATGGCGGCGGCGCAGTCGTTCAATGCGACCGGCACGATCGTGGCCGGCGCGGGTGCCATCCTGACCGATCCCGGCACGACGACTGTCGCGGCGGATTCGCCCAATCTGGTGATCAACTGGTCGCCTAACGATACCGCGATTGGCGGCGGCCCGATCAATTTCCAGACGGCCGGCACAAGCGCGCTGTTCACCAACCGCGATGCCACCACGGTGACCGTCCTGAACCGGATCATCCCCACCGACGTGACGCGTCCGATCGTGTTCAACGGCACGGTGACTTCGCAGTTGGTCGATCTCGCTAGCGGCGCGATCAGCCGTGGCGGCACGCTGTTCTTCTACAGCCCCGGGGGCATTCTCGTTTCATCCACCGGCGTCTTCAATGTCGGCAATCTGGCGTTGACCGCTTCGGATCTCAGCTTCGATGCGGTGACCGGCAGCTTTGGAACTGGTAGTCAATACAACTTCTTGCCGGCCAATGCTGGGAGCCGGGTTGAAGTCCAGCAGGGCGCGCAGATCAACGCGGGCCCCTTCAATGCCTATGTTGCCTTGATTGCCCCCAAGGTCATCAATTCGGGCACGATCAACGTCGATGGTTCGGCCGTGATCGTCGCAGCGGACGCCTCGACGATCACCTTCCGCCCCGACGGCCTGTACGACATCCAGATTGACCAGGGGACGAGCGCCGCCGGCGAAGTCGTCACCAACGACGGAACGATCACCGGTCCCGTCGCCGGCGCCAACGCTGTCCACCGCGTCTACATGGTCGCCGTGCCCAAGAACGATGCCATCACCATGGCCATCAAGGGCGGCAGCGCACTCGGTTTCGATGTCGCGGGGGCTGCGAACGTCGATGGCAATGCGGTCGTGCTTTCGGCGGGCTATGACGTCATCAATGGCGTGATCGACACGGTCCGTGCGAAGAACAGCGGCAATGTTCCGGCGGCGCTCGCGATCGGGGCGATCGATGCGACTTCGCAGGTTACCGGCAAGGCAACAGGGCAGGCTTCACTCGCGCTCGGCGCTGGCGAGGGCGCGACGTTTGCTTCCGATCTTCTGCTCTCCGGTGTGCGCGATCCCGCTGCAGCGACCGACGATGGGGCGTTCATTTCCGTCGGAGGTATCGGCTCCACGCTCGATGTGCAGGGCAATCTGCAGATCACTTCGCTCGATGGCGGGGAGGTGGCTGGCGGTGCCTTTACCGACAGTGGCAATGCCTCGATCACCGTCGATCAGGGCAGGCTCACGGTTGGCGGAGCAACGTCGATCACCAGCACGCGCGCGCCCACAATCGACGTTCCTGCCGTTGCGGGTAGCGCCACGCTGACTGCGCGCAATGGCGCTGTGGTCGACGTGGGAACCGATCTGACGATTGCGGCGAACGGAGCGGGCAAGAACTTCGACGACTTCTCCTCGTCCGGACCGAGCACAGGAACTGGGGGCACCGCGCGCGTCTCGCTCGGAAGCGATTCCACGATCACCATCGGGCGCGACCTCGTGCTCAACGCAATTGGCGGCGGCGGCTCCGGGTTCAGTGACTTCACGGTCGGCGCCGACGGGACCGGCGGGCAGGCGCTGGTCGAAGGTCTTGGCAACGGCGGCACACTCAACGTCACCGGTGTCACCACCCTCGATGCACGCGGCATCGGCGGTTCGGGACAGAACTGCGTTACCTGTACTGTAGAGGGCGGCCGCGGCACAGGCGGCCGCGCGGGGATCAGCCTCGGCGCCGGTGTGATGTTCGCTTTCGGCGATGCTGTCACGGTCAACGCCTCGGGTGAAGGCGGAGCCGCAACTACCGATTCGGGCAAGGATGGCGGTGCCGGCCTCGGCGGAACGGCGTTCGTCCGGACCACCGGCGGAGCCGCGACCTTCGGGCAAACGCTTGATGTATTGGCATTGGGCGAGGGTGGCGCAGGCGCATTTGTGAACGCCGCAGTTTCGGGCGCCACGGGGTCGGGCGGCACCGGAGGGAGCGGGACGGGTGGCGAGGCGGTTCTGGCTGCCGGTGACGCTACGCTGCTGGGCGGCGGCGGCAGTCTGGGCATGACCGGAGCAACCATCGTCTCGGCAGCCGGCCTCGGCGGTGGCGGAGGGACCGGCGGCGCCGGGGCTGGCGGCACAGCAACTGTGTCGGCGCGCAATGGTACGGTCGATGGTGGCGCGCTCAGCGTGAGAGCCTATGGCGATGGCGGCGCGGGAGCAAACGGTGGCAATGGCGGTGCCGGGACGGGCGGAAATGCGGATGTGATCGCCTTCTCTGCGCTGGAAGGCGATGGATCGGTAACCTTCGCCGGCACGCTGGTTGACGCGCGCGGCCGCGGCGGTGCGGGTAGTGCGCCGGGGCTGTTTCCCGACCCCGGCGGTGCTGGCGGTGCAGGTACGGGCGGGCAGGCAAGGGCCGTGGCCGAGGCAGGCAATGCCAATCTCGTTCTCGCCGGGACCAGCGTGACAGCCAACGGCATCGGCGGCGTAGGCGGCTTGGGCGGAAGCATTGCGAGCGGCGCACCGGGCGGTGCCGGCGGTGCCGGCGGCGACGGACGCGGTGGGTCTGCCACGATTGGTGTGATTGCAGGGCCCGGTTCTGCCTCACCGACCGGCGCGGCTGATCTAGGGCCTGCGGGCGTCTTTGCCAATGGTGTCGGCGGTGCCGGCGGCACCGGCGGTCTCGGGACGACGACGGGGCTCGACGGCAATGGCGGCAATGCCTTTGGCGGCAGCGCGACAATCGCGGCTGCGGGCGGTGCACTCAACCTTGGCAACATCACGCTCGCGCAAGCGGGGGCATCCGGTGGCAGCAGCGGGACCGGTCTTGGCGGGAATGCTGAAGTGGGCGGAGCCGGCGGCCCGTCCGATCTGCGCGGGGTCCGCTTTGATGTCGGCTCAGGTCAGGTCATCGGCCAGGCGATCACCCTCAGCGCAAATGCCACTGCTGGGCTCGGTGCCACTGCCGGCACGGCCACCATCCTCGGCCATCCGCTGACCTGGCTTGTCGCTGGGGGGACGATCAACGCAGGTTCGCTCACGTTCACCGCGAGCGGCACCGTGGCGGGCGACGCACCGGCTTCGGTGATCGCGCTTGCGGGCGGCGATACCGTGCTGACCGGCGATCTGGCCTTCAGCACGCCCGGCGATCTTGCCGCAACGCTCGATGGGGCCAATGTCTCGGCGGTTTCCGCAGCGATCTCTGCTGGCAACTGGGTTCCGGGCGCCGTTCCTGCCGGGCCTGCAGGCACCGTATTCGGCTCGAACTCGGTCTCGCTGACGACGAGCGGCGATCTCTTCGCGCATCTCTCGGCCAATAGCGGCAGCGCGCTGACACTCTCCGCGGCCGGCCTTGTGCGGCTCGACAACCTTTCATCGGCGGCCGGCGTGTCCGTCACTGCCGGTTCGACGGTTTCGCTCGGGAACGTCCTTGCTGGCGCAGATGTCACGGTCAGCGCACCGGGCAACGTCACGGTCGGCAGCGTGACGGCGACAGGCGGCATCGACCTGAACTCGAATGCGGTGCTCACGAGTGGTGCCGCGACCGCCGGCCAGACGATCACGCTTGACGGTGCAACCTCCGTCACCGTTGGCGGGGCAATTCAGGCTGGCGACAGTGTGCGGCTCGTTTCCGATGGGGCGATCGGAGCGGGTGTGATCTCTGCTGGGCTGATCAGCCCATCGCCGCTGTCCAGCGCGACCTACGGGATCACCGTCGTCGGCCTCGGCAATGTAACGCTGGGCAATCTGGCGGCAGCGCACGATATCGTGTTGCTGTCTCCCGTTGCGATTACGAGTGGCTCGCTAGCCGGGCGCGAGATCGCGGTGCTTACTGGCGGCGCGCAGTCCGTTGGCGCCATCGCGGCATCGGGTCGGGTGCTCTTGGCCGACTATGCGATGGGCGCGATCGGTGGCGATCCGCTAGGGGCCTATGATCTCAACGCCGTCCTCTCTGCAGCGCCGATCGCAGCGGGCGGGCCGATCACAATTGCGGGCACCGCGAATGTCGGCGCGCTCGCGGCGGTCTCGACCGGTGCCGTTACGGTCGGTGCGATCACTGCGGTACCGGCACTTGCGGCGGACGGTTCGGTCAACCTGAATGCAGGTGCAGCGCTGGTGGCCGGGGCGATCGTTTCCGGCAGCCGCATCGATCTGTTGGCTGGAAACACCATCGCGCTGACCTCGGCAAGCGCCGTCAACGGCGTGTCACTCGGCGCTGCCGGGGCAATCACTTCGGGCAACCTCACTGCGACGATTGGCAGCGTTCTGGTCACTTCAGGTGGTGCCGCCACGCTCGGTGATCTCGCTGGGCAGGTACTGCCGGTCGGTATCGGCATCGGTGTCACGGCCGGGGGCGCGCTAAGCCTCGGCAAGGCCTCTGCCGCAGGCGGCGATCTGGTCCTCAGTGGCAGCAGTTCGGTCACGACCGGTGGGCTCGAGACCAGCGATGGACAGATCAGGTTGACGTCAACTGGCGCCATGACGCTGGGGACGCTCACCTCCAGCACCGAAATCGTGCTCAATGCTGGTGGCGCGCTTGTTGCGGGCGGGCTGCTGTCGCAGACGGGGGTCTCGGTCAATGGCGGGGCCGGTGCCGCGGTCGGCAAGGTCAACGCCTCGACCGGGACGGCAAGCATCAACGCAGCGGCGGGCCTTGCCATCGGCGATGTGACCGCATTCGACGGGATCGCGCTAGCTGCGACGACTGGCAACGTCAGCACCGGCAATCTTGTCACCGACAATGGCGCTGTCGCCGTAACGGCAGGTGGTGCGGTGCAAGCCGGCAATGTTTCTTCCGCAACGGGAGCGATCCTCGCAGCCGGTACGGGGCTGACGCTCGGCTCGGGATCCACGCTCGGCGGCGATCTTGGCTTGACCGCCGGCGGCGATATCACGGCCGCAGACCTGATCGCGACGGGCGGCAGGCTGACGGTGCAGGCGGGCGGTGCGGCGAGCCTCGGCAGTATCGATGCGAACGGCCTTGCCGGTGGCATCGGGCTGGATCTCGCTGCCGGCGGTGCGCTGCGCCTCGGCAATGCACGGGTTGGTGCCGGGGACATGCGCCTTGTCAGCGGTGGCACGTTGAACGCGGCGAGCCTGACGGCGGACACCGGTGGTCTTGTTCTGACCTCAGGTACGGACACGGTGCTGTCCGGAACGGCAACCGCCGGTTCCGGCGATGCGGTGTTCACGGGCGGCGGCAATCAAACGCTCGGCGCGGTCTCAGCAAGCGGAAGTGTCCGCCTGACCAGCACTGGCGGAGCGATCGCTGGTGGCGATCTGACCGCAACCGATGGCACGGTGCGCCTGACTGCAAGCACCTCCGGCTCGACGGGTAGGGTGACGGCAGCGAACGGGATCACGTTGTCCACCGGCACCAGCCTCGCGCTTGGGGCAGCGACGAGCGCGGCGGGCGACATTTCGGTTGCCGCCGGATCCGATCTTGCAGCGGTAGCCGTGACAGCAACAGCTGGGCGGATCACCGCAACGACCGGCGGCGCAGCAAGCCTGGGTGATCTGACCGCGGCGGGCCTTGCCGGGGCAAGCGGGATCACAGTGACCGCGGGCACGACGCTTGCGCTTGGCAATGCCAGCGCTGCCGCGGGCACCCTTGACCTTTCGAGCACGGGTGCGCTGACGGCAGGCAATCTTGCGGCCGCGGAAGGGGTGACCGTGACCGGGCGTAGCGCGGTAACGACAGCGCGGGTCAGCGCAACCGGTGGCGACATCGTGCTCTCGGCAACCGGCGATCTTCTGGCGGGAGACATGGTCGCGGCGGGCGGGCGGTTGCTCGTCTCTGCCGAGGGTTCGGCATCGCTCGGCACGCTGGCGGCGGCGGGGCTGGCCGGCAGCGTCGGTCTCAGGGTTGCAGCAGGCACCACGCTTTCAACCGGCAACGCCGTGGCGACGGCAGGCGAGTTGCGGCTCGTGAGCGGCGGCGCCATGACTACGGGCGATCTCACGGCCAGCGGCGGCGTTGTTACGCTGCGTTCCGGAGGCGCTCTCGGCAGCGGAGCACTTGCGGGGCGTGACGGCATTGCGCTGACGGCCGCGGGCGATGCCACGCTGGGCGGTGCGGCAACCTCGGCTGCCGGTGACGTGGTATTTGATGTGACCGGCGCGCTTGCGGCCGGGGCCGTCGGGGCAACGACGGGCCTTGTCAGCATTGCGACTGGTAGCGCCGCCGAGACCGCCGCCGTGTCTGCCGGCCAATCCGTGGGGGTGAGCAGCGCCAATGGCGGCATCGTCGCCCAGACGGTCACGGCAGGAACTGGTGTCACGCTTTTCGCTGCGGGTGATCTCGATGCCGGCACCGTATCAGCGGGCGCTGCCGCGCGGCTTGTCGGGCGCAACCTGCGCCTCTCCAATGTCAGCGGTACGGCGGTTTCGCTTTCAGCCAATGGCACGCTGAGATTTGGCGATCTGAATGCAACCGATGGCAATGTCTCGATTGGAACCGGCGGGGCAGTGCAGGGCGGCGCCATCACGGCGTTCGGCAATATCGAGCTGGCCAACACCGCAGGTTCCGTTGCGCTCGGCGATCTCGATGCGGCAAGCACCGTTCTGATCAACGCGGCGGGCGATCTCTCGGTCGGGAACGCCAACGCCGCGCAGACAACGGTAGAGTTGCGCGCGAATGCCGGTTCACTGACGGCAGGCGCGATCACGGCCACTACCGATGCCGCCCTGATCACTTCGGGCGACCTCACCGTGGGTACCATGCGGGCGCGGGACATGCTGCTGCTTGCCGGCGGATCGGTGCGCGCGGGCGCGCTTGATGCGCAGTCCGGGCGCATTCTCGCAGCAAACAATGCGGTCGGCCTCGCGGGCGGGGCGATCGGCGAGTTTAACTTCAACGCCGTCTTTGCCGAACCGCTCGTCGCGGCAGGCGGCGGGTTGACGCTGTCGGGGCCTGTCACGGCCGGAACGTTCACCGCCGCAGTGGCGGGGGATGCCGCCACGCAAGGCATTTCCGCCGCGCGCAGCGTGTTCCTCGATGCGGGCGGCACGGCGCGGCTTGGCGGCCAATGGCAATCGCCGTCGATCGAACTGCGCGCCAGTGATCTCGTCATGCCGGCGGGCTCCGGGCTCAATGCAGGCGCTTCGGGAAGCATCACGCTGATCTCGCGCAATACCTCGGGTCTTCGGATCGGCGACGGGCTCGATGGCAGCGTGGTGCCGACCAGCGGGTTCTCGCTCGACAACAGCGAATGGGGCCGGATCAACAGCGGCTCGCTCAGCGTGTTCGGGCTGGATGGGGCCAGCGCGGTCGATATCGTGATCGGCAAGCTCGATGTGACCGGGCCCGACGCTGGCAGCACGATCGATGATCCTGCCGGATCGGTCCGTTTCTCCACTGGCGCATCGCCGACGGCGGCCGCAAACGGAGCGATCCGCGTCGTTGGCGCGCTCAAGGCGGTCGGGATGCGCAGCGGCAATGCGCTCGTTTTCCGCACTGGCCAGTTCCAGATCGCATCGGATACCGGCAGCGTGGCGGTCCTCGGCCAGGGCGATGCGCTTTCGGGAACGCTCCGGATCGACGCACGTGATATCCATGTCGCGGCAGCGCCGCTGCTGGCGCGGCTTGCGGCGGATCCGTTCTTCGCAGGAGTCGAACCCGCACTCGACCGGGAGAGTGCGGGCGGGAATGGTCCCGTGCTGCGCGCTGGTACGCTCGATTTCACGGTCGGGCGCAGCTTCTACATCCAGCGCAGCGGCAACGGCATCGATCCGCTGGGCTTCGAGGAGCCGCTGGACGGGTTCAAGGTTCGGCCCGGCGGCGTCGCCCCGATCGCGGTGATCATCAACGGCACCTTCCGTACGGCCACCGGCATCGTCGGCGGCGTGGAAGCGTGGCGCCAGTTCAAAGCGAGCGGTGTCGATCTGTCCGGGTTCACCGCCGATAGCCGCCTCAACGGCTGCCTGCTGAATGCTGCGACCTGCGGGCTCGCGCTCATCAAGGGCCAGCCCGATCCGGGCATCCGCACGGTTATCGATGGCGTCGATACGCCGGTGCTCGATGATTCTCCGGCCGATCCGGACGAGCGCGAGCAACTGACAGGCAATGCGATCCTGCCGCCGCCGCTGCTCCTGCCGGTCCAGCCAGACGCGTTGCCGGGGCAGATCGACGAGCCGATTGCCGGCAGCGGCAATCCTGCGCTAATCGGTGGCGCTCTGTCCGACGGAGGCCGCCCGTGAGGCGTGCCCTCGGCCTTGCGGTAACGCTCGCCGCGCTGGGCGGCACATTTGCCCCGCTGGACCTCGCTGCGCGCACGGTGCCCCTCTCGGTGCGCAGCAATTTCCGCGTCGGCTCGGCGGGCGTGGTCTGCACGGCGCAGGTCGCACCGCGCGATCCGCGCCTCGCCGGCATGTTCGACCGCGGCTACACGATCTCGTGCCGCGATGCTGCCGGGCCGGTCGGCACGCTGGTCGCGGTCCGCCATGCGCTTCCGGTCGATGTAGCGCCCATGGCAGGGGTCCCCGCTGCTGCTGGCGCGCAGCGCGTCTGTGGCGCACCGGGCCGCGCGGTCCTTGAAGCGTTGGGAGAGGCGGATGCCTTGCTGTGCCGCGATCCGGCGAGCGGGCTTGACCACCGGCGCTATGCCCTCACGCGCGGGGATACCCGCTACTTCGTGGAGGGCCTTGCGGCCTACGATGCGGCGCTCCGCCTGGCGCTTGCAAGCGTGGTGCTGGGCCGG
Organism: Novosphingobium sp.; assembly: GCF_027489515.1. Classification (GTDB taxonomy): domain Bacteria; phylum Pseudomonadota; class Alphaproteobacteria; order Sphingomonadales; family Sphingomonadaceae; genus Novosphingobium. The sequence continues at coordinate 264,069 of NZ_JAIXZS010000083.1, forward strand.
CCAGTGCCCGGCGAGATCAAGGTTGCGACCACCGAAGTGACCGATGCTGCCGCGTTTGCCCGGCTGCAGGCGGGGCTGCTCGATCCGCTTGGCGTGCGCGGGGAAGGGTACTTGCGTAACAACGGCAGCAGCTTTGCTGAATCCGCCGCGTTCTTCGAAGTGCTGGCGGAGAAGGCGCGCAGCCGGAAGGGCGAGCAGGACGTAACCGCTGAAGCACTCGCGAACGAGGGGCTGCAGCAGTCAAATCTCGGCAATTTCGATACAGCGCTGCGCCTTTTCGGTGAAAGCGCCAAAGCGCAAATGACGGGTGATGGCCTCAGCCAGCGGCTGCTGCGCAATTATCGCGCGCTCGATCAGCTTAACCAGCGCCGCCCCGATGCGGCCGTGACCGAACTTGCCAAGCCGGTGGACCCGGTGAATGCCGTGTTTGACGGCGTGCGTCTCGCCGAGGGGGTCATCAATCTGCCACTGGCCGAGGCGATCAACCGCGAGAACGCGGCGACCCGGCGCATGGGGGCACCCGACCCGGCGTTGACCCGCGCCGAAAAGGCAGAAATCCTCGACGGCCAGGCGTTGGCCATAGGCGCAACCGCCGCGCGCATGGCAGGCCGCACCGACGAAGCGGTTGCCGGCTTCGCCAAGGCGCGCGCGCAGCTTGCGACCGTGCGTGACGGGCAGGTTGCCTCGATCATCTGGCTCACCGCCGAGATCGAGATCGAGCTCGCCAGGATCGCTGGCGTTGCCGGGCGCCGCGCGGAGGCGGAGGCCGGGTTTGACCGCGCGATTGCCGCACTCGAAACGGCTTATCCGTCCTCCCCGGCGGTGCTTTCCGCCAAGGCCCGCAAGGCGGCTTTCCTGCTGTCCGCCGGTGATCGCGACGGAGCGGCAAGGCTGTTTGGCGCGGTGGTCGATGCGAGCGCTACAGTGCCCGATAGCGGCACCACCCTGCGAAACCTGCTCGCGCCCTATTTCGCCTTGCTGGCAGGCGAGGGCAGCGATCCGGCGAAGAGCGCTCCGGCCGCCTTTGCTGCGGCACAAGTGCTCGAACGACCTGGCATAGCGCAGACCCAGGCCATCCTCGCGCGGCAACTAGCCGAAGGCAACGACGCCGCAGCAGCGCTGTTCCGCCTCTCGCTCGCGCGCAGCCGCGACATCGCCCGAGCAGAAGGCGAAGTGGCCCGGCTCTCGACACTGCCGGAACCCGCCGCCGCCGAGACGGCCGAACTTGCCGCTCAGCAGGAGATGCTGGCCGGGCTGCGCCGCGAGCAGACCGAGATCCTCGCCAAGCTTGCAGCCTATCCGCGCTATACCGCACTTGCGCCGAAGCGGGTTGCGCTTGCCGAAATGCAGGCCGCGCTGAAGCCGGGCGAGGGATACTACAAGCTCGTTGCTGCCGGCGACGACCTCTACGGTCTTTATGCGACATCTGCTGCCACGCGCTTCTTTGCCGTGCCGCTTTCGCGCACAGACCTGACGCGCGAGGTGCAGCAGATCCGCAACAGCATCGTGACGATCGAGAATGGCAAGGCGGTCAACCGTCCCTTCGATCTCGACCGCTCGCGCGCGCTCTACAAGGCCTTGTTCGGGCCGCTTGCCTCCGACATCGGCGCCGTCCGGCATCTCGTGTTCGAGCCTGATGCGGCGATGCTCCAATTGCCGCCGGCAGTGTTGGTGACGGACGACGCGGGGATTGCAGCCTACAAGACGCGCACGGTCGATATCGATGCGGATGCTTTCGACTTTACCGGTATCGCCTGGCTCGGGCGGGGCCGGGCGATATCGATTGCCGTCAGCCCGCGCGCCTTCCTTGATCTGAGGGCCCTGTCACCGTCTTCGGCACGGCGGCCCTATCTAGGCTTTGGCAACAACGCCGTGCCGCAGCGGCGGCCAGTGACGGCGGTGGCCGACAGTTGTGACTGGCCGCTTGCGGTGTGGCAGCGTCCGGTCAAGCCCGATGAACTGCTGTTCGCGGCAAAGACCTTCGGCAGCACGAGCGTTGTCAGGACGGGCAGCAGCTTTACTGATGCCGGCCTTCTCGCCGACCCTGCGCTTGATCAGTATCGCGTACTGCACTTCGCCACCCATGGCCTCGTCTCGGCCCCGCGCAAGGACTGCCCCGCGCGCCCCGCTTTGGTCACGAGCTTTGCAGACAAGGGTTCGGATGGCCTCCTGAGCTTCCGCGAGATCTTCGATCTCAAGCTCGATGCCGATCTCGTGATCCTGTCCGCCTGCGATACCGCCGGCATGGCCACGGTTGCGGCAAGCCGGGAGGCGGGCGTGACCACCGGCGGCAACTATGCGCTTGACGGGCTGGTGCGCGCGTTCACGGGCGCGGGTGCGCGCGCAGTCATCGCGAGCCATTGGCCGGTGCCAGACGACTACGATGCCACGCGCCGGCTGATCGGTGGTCTCATTGCGGGCAAGCCTGGTGAATCGGTGGGCGATTCCCTCGCGGGGGCTGAGGCAAGGCTGATGGACGATCCGCAGACCTCGCACCCGTTTTACTGGGCGGCGTTCGTGGTAGTGGGTGATGCCGCCAAGCCTGCAGTGAGTGCCGGTTCGCAGCACTGATCGCTTTGCCGGGTATAATCGCCTGGGGGGCTGGACCTATTCACTTCACTGATGCAAAATGCCCGGAGTAGATCGGGCCATGACTCTGAGTCATGGCCCGCATCGCATCGAACACTGTTTTCGGCCATGTCCGGCCTTAGCCAAGGGAGAATGCCGCAACCACAGTCTTGATGACCGCATGGGAGAGTCCGGATGAAACCCTCGTTTCGATCCGGCGCCGACGGAGCAACCCCCCAGGAAACTCTCAGGCACCAGGAACCGTGTGGTCTTGACACTCTGGAGAGTGATGGCGTGGGCCCTGTCATCTCAGGGATTGCGGCCATCCGCCGACGGAGAAAGCCGTAAGGTAGGGTCATGCGCGAAGGCGCCTGATACCGAAGCGGTCAAGCTCTCAGGCACAAGCGACAGAGATGGGGAAATGAACGCCGCGCTGGCCCGAAGGGGCCGGCTGAGACGCATTTCACTCATCAAGGAGCAAGAGCTCATGTCGCATTTTGCGGTTATTGGCGCCGGCATTACCGGCATTACCACGGCTTACGCGCTGCTCGAGCGCGGGCATTCCGTCACTGTCATCGATCGCCAGCCCTTGCCGGCGATGGAAACTTCGTTCGCAAACGGCGGGCAGCTTTCCGCCAGCAACGCCGAGGTGTGGAACTCGGTGGGCACGGTCTTCAAGGGCCTGCGCTGGATGGCTCGGCGCGATGCGCCGTTGCTGTTCAATCCGCGCCCGGGCTGGCACAAGTTCTCGTGGATCGCGGAGTTTCTGGGCGCCATTCCCCGTCACGATGTCAACACCATGGAGACCGTGCGGCTCGCGATCGAGGCGCGCAAACACCTCTTCGATATTGCCGAGCGCGAGGGCATCGATTTCGATTGCGAGAAGCGCGGCATCCTTCACATTTACCGGAACGCAGCGAGCTTTGCCGATGCGGCACGAACCAACGAACTTGTGCGCGCGGGCGGGCTGGACCGGTTCCAGGTCTCTCCCGAGGAAATGCGCCGGATCGATCCGACGGTCACTGGTGACTACTGCGGCGGCTACTACACGCCGTCGGATGCCACGGGGGATATCTGCAAGTTCACCCGCGGCCTCGCGGCTGCCTGCGAGCGCAAGGGCGCAGTCCTGCAACTCGACCGAGCGGTGCAGGCGATTGCGGTGCACGATCGCGGCGTGACGATCCGCACCGCCAGCCTCACCGATGCGCGGATCGAGGATGTTGGCCATTTCGACGGGCTGGTCATCTGTGCCGGGGTCGGCAGCCGCCGCCTTGCTGCGATGGTGGGCGACCGGGTCAATGTCTATCCTGTCAAGGGTTACTCGATCACGGTGATGATGCGCGACGCAGACAGCCAGGCCGCCGCGCCTTGGGTCAGCCTGCTCGATGAAGACGCCAAGATCGTCACCTCGCGGCTTGGCAAGGACCGCTTCCGCGTGGCGGGCACCGCCGAGTTCAACGGCGAGAACCGCGACATTCGCGCCGATCGCATTGCCCCATTGGTTCAGTGGGTCCGTCAGCTGTTTCCCGGCGTGAGCGTGGGCGAGGTCCTGCCCTGGGCCGGCCTCCGGCCGATGCTGCCCGACATGATGCCCCGTGTTGGCGCAGGAAAGCGGTCGCGGGTTTTCTACAACACCGGTCACGGCCACCTCGGATGGACGCTGAGCGCCGTGACCGCGCAGATGGTGGCGGCCTCCATCGACCAGTCGCTGGAAGCAGAGGCCCCGCTCCGCGTGGCGTGATTACGTAATGCACCGCATAGGCGGCCCGGTTGCCCTGCTTGCCTAAAAGGCAGGGTTACCGGGCCGTTCTTCCTTATCGAGCACCGATCACCCGATCTTGCGCGAGGGACGAACCACCATGCTGGTCAAGCAAGCTCAAGGAACCGAGGCCAATCCGTGGGGCACCGCGCCTTGCGGCCCGTTGATCACCGCGACCTATCGCCGCGGCGTGCTGCGCGCGAAGGTGACGCTCAGCGACCTGACCTGCCGTTCAGCGCGGATCGATTCGATGGAAGCGCTGAAGCCTGGAATGCTGGTGTGGATCACGCTGCCGGGGATCGAGGCGCGGCCGGCAATCGTCGACTGGACCAGCGGCTTCACCGCCGGTCTGCGCTTTGAGGCGCCGCTGCACCCGGCCGTGCTCGACGCGATCCTCGACGGGCGCATCGGCTCGGTCCATTGATTTTTGCGATGTTGAGGGGGTGGCTCCCTGAGTAGGATTCGAACCTACGACCACTCGATTAACAGTCGAGAGCTCTACCGCTGAGCTATCAGGGACCAGACCCGGTTGCCCGGGGCAGGAGCGGGCTAATAGCAGGCGTTTCGGGTTTGGCAAGCGCCTGATTGCCCAAAAATCCACACCATCGTCACACCAGGAACTGCTCGGCGAAAATCCGTTCGTCGAGGCTCTTGCCCTTGTCGAACAGGAGCGTCAGCCGGTGCTCGCGCGCAGCGCTCACGCGCACTTCGCTAATATCGCGCACTTCCTTCTGGTCAGCCACAACCGACACGGGTCGCTTGGCCGCCTCCAGCGAGCGGAACAGGATCTGGCAGCTTTCGGGCAGGATCGCGCCGCGCCAGCGCCGCGGACGGAAGGGGCTGATCGGGGTGAGCGCGAGCATCGCGCTGCCCAATGGCAGGATCGGCCCGTTGGCGGAAAGGTTGTAGGCGGTCGAGCCCGCAGGCGTTGCCACCAGCACACCGTCGCAGGAAAGCTCGGGCATACGGACCTTGCCGTTGACGGAAACTTCGAGCTTCGCCGTCTGGCGCGTTTCGCGCAGCAGCGAGACTTCATTGATCGCCCAGGATGAATACTGCTCGCCGGTCTGGGTAATCGCTTCCATCCACAGCGGCGCCACCGCGACACCGCGTGACTTGGCGACCCTCTCGGCTATCGGGCGTGTGGCCTTGTGCCGGTTCATCAGGAAACCGACGGTGCCGAGATTGAGTCCGTAAGCCGGGATCACCCGGCCGGTATCGAGCATGTGGTGCAGCGTCTGCAGCATGAAGCCATCGCCACCGAGCACGACGGCAATATCGGCTTCTTCAAGCGGCACCCAGTCATGTGAGGCCGTAAGCGCCGCTTCTGCTTCCTGAGCGCGGTCGGTAGGTGAGGCGAGCAGCGCCAGCCGGGGGCTATCGGGCATTGGTAAAGCTCTCCTCGCGCGTCGCGCTGTTTTTCGGCGTCTGCCGCGCAACTGATATGGAGCGACCCAAATCGGTGCAATGCCAAATGGCACAGCATGGATGATTTCGCCGATCCGATCGCCTAAGACGGCAGGAATGACTGGCACCGTACTTCTTCCCGGGCACGACCGCGACGTGCTGACCGGCCTTCCCGGGCTGGAAACCGCGGCCTTGTGGCTCGACCGTGCAGGCGACACCGGCTTCGTCCAGGCGATGATGGTAAGCCTGCAGCGGCTCCCGGCGGTTAATCTGGCCTATGGCATGGCTGGCGGGGACCACGTACTGGTGGAAGTCGCGCGGCGGCTCAGGGATTTCGTGGCTGACGAGCTTGGCCCCCAGGCCCTCGTCGCGCGGGCGGCGGGCGGCGCGTTTCTGGTCGCGAGCCGCGCGGCGCTCTCGCGCGAGCGGTGGCAGTGGCTGGCCGAGGCGCTGGGCCGCGCGATCGCAAGGCCGCTGATGGTCGAGGGCGAACGGCTGAGCCTCGCGCCGCGCATGGCGCTGCTGCGGGGGCGCCAGGGCGAGACCGGGGCCGCGCTGCTCGACCGGCTTGATCAGGTCTCGGGTGATCTGCAGCGGCGCAGCGGGCGCCGCGTGCTCTGGGCCGATGGCAGCCATCCCGCACGCGGCCGCAGCGCGGCGAGCCTTGAGGGTGACCTCCTCGGCGCACTGCACCGCGACGAGATCATGGTGCTGTTCCAGCCGCAGTTTCATGTCGGCACCGGTTTGCTGGCCGGGGCGGAAGCCCTCGCACGGTGGGAGCATCCCAGCTTTGGGCGGATCTGCGCCGAGACACTGTTTGCCGTGGCCGACCGCGGCGATCACGTGGCGCAGCTTTCGCGCCATATCGGCAAGCGCTCGCTCGCAATGGCTGCCGCCTGGCCGCAGAACCCCGGAATGCCGCTGCGGCTCTCGCTCAACGTCACGGCCGAGGACTTTGCGGTGGGCGATTTCGCAGCAACCCTCAAGGCGGCGCTGGACTCAAGTGCGTTTCCGGCGGAGCGGCTGACCATCGAGATCACCGAGCAGACCCTCATCAGCGATTTCGAAGCCTGCGCTGCGGCACTGCGCGAATTGGCGACGCTGGGCGTCAGTGTGGCGCTCGATGATTTCGGGACCGGCTTCTCAAATTTCCGCGCGCTGAAGGCGTTGCCGCTCGATGCGCTCAAGCTCGATCGCTCGCTGGTCTGCGACATCGAACACGATGCGCGCGACCGGGCGATCCTTTCGGCGATGGTGGCCATGGCGCGTGCACTGGGGCTGAAGGTGATTGCCGAAGGGGTGGAGACGGCGGGGCAGCTGGCAATCCTGCAGGACGAAGGGTGCGACCTCTTTCAGGGGTTCCTGCGCTCCGGGCCGATTGCGGCCGAGGACTTTGAAGCGCTGGCCGCGGGCGACCGCTGAGCTGCCGCTTCAGGACAGCTGGACACAAGGCATGTGTCAGAACCACGAGACGAGCAGGCCTGGCCTTGGACAATGGGGAGCGGTGCGCAGCACCGCCCGGGCTCCGCAGCGAATGCGAGAGGCATGGCGTACTCTTGTTAGTCGACGCAAATAGATCGCGGCCTCTCGGGGGAAGCCCCGGGTCGATCAATCGCGGTAAAGCCGCAGCGCTGCGGCAGGAAGGCCATACATGCGGCGGAACGAGCGGCTGAAATGCGCTGAGTCTGCAAAACCCGCCTCGTGTGCCGCCTCTGTCAGCGAATGGCCTGCCGCATAGAGTTCGACCGCGCGTTCGATCCTGAGCCAAAGCACATAAGACTTGAACGGCAGCCCGGTCTGAGCGGCAAACAGGTGGCGCGCTCTACTTGGCGACAGACCGACCTTGGCCGACGCAGCAGGCAAGGTCACAGGGCCATCAAGATGGTGCCGGGCATAATCGAGCATCGCGAGCACACGGGCATCAGGCATCATGAGGTCGGCGGCAGTGGGGAGGGTAGCGAGAATAGCCTTGCCGATGCGTCGCATCTCCGAAGCGGAACCGGCGCCGGCGTTGCATGCGCGCAGTGGCTCCAGCGCTGCGGCGAGCGGGCCATCGGTTATCTCTGCCCAGAGATGCTCTGCGAAATACTGCCGCGAAAGCGCGATGCCGACCGCGCTTTCGGGGGCGATGAACAGGAAAGCGACCGCGCCGCTGGCCCGGAAGCCGTGCAACGCATCGGACGCCACGGCGGCAACCGGTCCTGCAAGTTTCTCCTTGCCCAGATTGATCTCGAACCAACCGTGGAGCTGAAAGGTGATCTGGATCGCGTGGTGGGCATGGAGGTGCAGGTTCGCAGTCTCCGAGCCCTCCATGATCCAGAGCGCGGCTCCTTCCCAGATAGCGATCCTGCCTCGTCCGGCGATCAATGTGGTGCCTGCTCCGTCTGATGGACTGCCCGGGCGCCGTGACGCATGCGGCCTTACCGTGCAATTTCAGCCGCTACGTTCAATCGCCCGGACGAATCCTACCATAGTTGGAGCGCTCCACCAACCAAACCGGAGGACTTGAACCATGACCGATACCTGCAACTGCAACCCTTGCACCTGCGCTCCCGTCTGCAAGTGCGCCGCCGCACCGAAGGCTTGCAACTGCGGCCCCTCTTGCCAGTGCCGCAAGGGTGACTGCACCGCGAAGTGACGTCAGGCGGGGCGAAGCGCCGACCGGTTCGGACGGTTGCGCTTCGCCCCACGTCCTGCGAGCCGGGCCTTGCCCTGATTTGATTCATACGGACACTTCGCGGTTGTTCGTCGCGCGCAAAGTCCGCAAGATTGCATGATGGCCATCGACCACCGCCTTGCGACTTACGGCACGCTCGCGCCCGGACGGGTGAACCACCACCAGCTGGCCGGGCTGACTGGCACGTGGACGACTGGCATGATCCGGGGCCGGCTGATCGAAGCGGGGTGGGGTGCGGCGCTGGGTTATCCGGCGCTCGTGCTGGACGAGGCCGGGGAAACCATCGAAGTCCATCTGTTTACCTCGTCTGATCTGCCCACGCATTGGGATCGGCTCGATGCTTTCGAGGGCGCGGAGTACCGGCGCGGGGAGGTGCTGGTCGAGACGCCGGAGGGCCCAGTGGCAGCCTGGATCTACCTGTCGGCGTTCTGAGGGGTAGCTTGCGTTTAATCGCTCGATTAACTAGCCTCCTGCAATTGTCAGCCGGCAGACAACGCCCGGCCATTGGGAAGAGGCATGAACATGGCGCAGGGCGAATTCGATTACATCGTGATCGGGGCAGGAAGCGCAGGCGCAGTGCTCGCAGCGCGGCTTTCCGAAGACCCCGCCGCGCGGGTGCTTCTGCTGGAGGCAGGCGGGCCGAACACCTCCGTGCTGGTACGCATGCCGGCGGGCGTCGGCACGCTGATCAAGCAAAAGAGCAAGCACAACTGGGGATTCTGGAGCGAGCCCGAGCCGCACATGGACGGGCGCCGGATGTGGCATCCGCGCGGCAAGGGGCTGGGCGGGTCCTCGGCCATCAACGGGATGGTCTATGTGCGCGGCCATGCCCGCGATTACGACCAATGGCGGCAGCTGGGGCTTGAGGGATGGTCGTATGCCGATGTGCTGCCCTACTTCCGCAAGGCCGAGGACAACTGCCTTGGCGAGAATGAATTCCACGGCGCGGGAGGCCCGCTCAAGGTCAATTGGGGTGAGCAATCGGACCATCCGCTCTACACGAGTTTCCTGGCCGCCGGGCAGCAGGCGGGGCATCCCTTGACCGAGGATTTCAACGGCACGAGCCAGGAAGGCTTCGGCCGCTATCAGCTGACCATCAACGACGGACAGCGCTGGTCTGCAGCGCGCGGCTACCTGACCCCGATCATGGGCACCCGCCGCAACCTTGAGGTGGTGACCGGCGCGCGGGTGCACCGCATCGTGATCGCGAACGGACGCGCGGCGGGGGTGGAATACTCGCTCGGGCCGGGCAAGCCGGTGCAGACCGCGCAAGCGAGCCGCGAAGTCCTGCTTTCAGCCGGCGCGTTTCAGTCTCCGCAGATCCTGCAGCTTTCGGGCGTCGGCGATCCCGAAAAGCTGAAGGCCGCGGGGGTGGCGCCGGTTCATGCGTTGCCCGGGGTGGGCGCGAACCTGCAAGATCACCTCGATGTCACGCTCAATTGGGCCACGACGCAGCCCGTCTCGCTTTACCACCAGATCCGGGGCTGGCGGCAGTACAAGGTGGGGCTGCACTATCTGCTGACCGGCAAGGGCGGCGGGCGACAAAACGGCCTCGAAGCCGGCGCCTTCCTCAAGTCGCGCCCCGATCTCGACCGGCCGGACCTGCAGCTGCATTTCGTGATCGCGATTATGCAGGAGCACGCCAAGGTGCGGGTGGAGCGCGACGGGTTTACCGTCCATGTCTGCCAGCTGCGGCCGGAAAGCCGGGGCACCGTCGGGCTGCAGAGCGCCGATCCTTATGCGGACCCGGCGATCCTCGCCAACTTCCTCGCGACCGAGGAAGACCGGCGCGTGGTGCGCGAAGGCATCCGGATCGCCCGGGAAGTCGTGGCACAGGATGCCTTTGCCCCTTATCGCGGAGAGGAAATCTGGCCGGGGCCGGCGGTGCAATCGGACGAGGATATCGACGCCTGGGTTCGCGCGCGGGGCGAGACGATCTATCACCCCGTCGGCACCGCGAAGATGGGGCACTCGAGCGACCCGATGGCGGTGGTCGACAAGGACTGCAAAGTGATCGGCCTCGAGGGCCTGAGGGTCGTCGATGCCTCCGTCATTCCGCTGCTGATCGGCGGCAACACCAATGCGCCGACGATCATGATTGCTGAGAAGATCGCCGATGTGATCCGGGGACGGGCAGTGCTGGCGGCGGCGGCATGAAGGCCTGAGCTGCGCTTACTCGTCCTCGTCCGGAGGGCGCTTGGCCCAGAAGGTACCAGTTTCGCCCAGGCTCCGGCCATAGGCAAAGAGGCCGCGCATGAAGGCGGTATCGAACAGGTTCTTGCTGTTCGCCGGGTAGTCCTTGCCGATGAAGCTGAGGTTGAAATCGATGCCTTGCGCCTTGGCGTAGAGGTAGCTGAGGTTCACCGTGCTCGCCGTCGCGCGCCGCAAATTGAGCGAGATGGCCTGGCTCGCGATGGGCACGGTGCGGGGCTTCACCAGCTTGAATTCGCCGTTCAGCTTGTTGTTCACGATCATGTACATGTGCAGCGGGCGCGCGGCGGCGGGGACCTGACCGGTCACGATCGCCTCATCCGGGAGGGTGAGGATCTGCGCGGTCGTTCCGCCATCGACATGCATCTCGCTGATCGTGCGCCCGCCCGCCTCGGCCTTGATCATCACCGGCGGGAAGAACGCGGGGATCGCCGAGGAGGCCAGCAGGACCTGCCGGAACAGGCCGTAGCGCCCCGGCGCCTTGCTCGCGGCAATTGCGCCCATGTTCCAGATCACCATGCGCTGCGCATCGAGATTGGCCGTGCCGACGAACAGCCGCCGCCCCCGCGTGTGCTCCGCACCGATCTGGTCTATGAGGGCATCGGTCAGCACCGTCTCGATCATCCGCGCGAGCGGCTTGGTGCTGGCGATGCTGGGGGAAAGCGGAATGACGAGGGGAAAGCGGTTCTTGTAGATGTTCTTCGCGGAAATGCCGGTGAACAGCGCTTCGAGCGTCGCATCCTGATCGGAACCGAGAAAGGCGAAGGGCGCGATGAGCGCGCCGGTGCTGACCCCGGTGACGACCGCGAATTCAGGCCGCGTGCCGGACTTGGTCCAGCCCTCGAGCAGCCCCGCGCCATAGGCCCCGTTGTCCGAGCCGCCGGAGAGCGCGAGCATCGAGCGTTCGCCCTGCGCGCCGGCATAAGCCGGCGCCATCAGCCGCGCGGCGCCCGGCGCATCGGCCCAGAAGCGCGCCTGCGGCATGCCGGGGATGGTTGCCTCGGCCTGCTGGCGTTCGTTGAAGGGTTCGCGGTGGATCGTGGCGCAGCCTGAGAGCGCAAGGCTGGCGGCGAGGAAGACGATTTTGATGAATGAGGGCCTGATGGATGCGGGCAAGCGTGGTTCTCCGTTCGAGAGCAGCGCTTAGCACAAGGTCGCAGGATCGGGGCATGGTATCGCGCAGAGGCCCGCTACGCGCTGCGTGCGGCTCTGCGCCAACCTATCGCTGGCACGGCCTTTGGTGCATGCAAGGGGCGACCGCCCGGCACCCTTGAGGAGAGAACGCGCCATGACCGTCAAAGTGATAAGCATGGAGCCCGATCCGCTGGCGCCCTATGCGATTTCGCCGGGGTGGCAGGTGGGGAACCTGCTGTTCCTTTCGGGGCAGGCGGCGATCAGCCCGGAAGGCGCGATCGTCGGCGTGGGCGATTTCGAGGCACAGCTGGCGCAGACGTTCGCCAATATCGACGCCGTGCTGGCAGCGGGCGGGAGCGACCGCAGCAAGATCGTGAAAGTGACGATCTACCTGACCGACATGGGCAACTTCCCGGCCATCGTGGAAGCGCGGCGCAAGTACTTCACGCCGCCATGGCCGGCGGACACGATTGTGGAGGTGAAGAGCCTCGCGCTGCCAGAGCTGATGGTGGAGATTGATGTGATTGCGGTGGTGGGGTGAGGGGGCCGCATGGGCATTTTTCAGGCACAAACCCACATTTGTGGTAATGTGGGTGTGTGCAGAGGAGTAACCCCATGAGTCGGCTGACCATCGACCTTTCCGATCAGCAGCACCAGAGCCTGAAGGCGCTGGCGGCGCTGCAGGGCAAGACGATCCGGCAATACGCCATCGAACGCCTGTTCCCCGCACCGGCGGAGGACGATTCTGCGTGGCAGGACCTGAAGTCCTTGCTCGGCCAGAGGATTACAGAGGGCCTTTCGGGCAAGGTCTCACCCTCAAGCCTTGCCGTCATCGTCGATGAGGAACTGGCTGAGGGCAGCCGCGCTTGAGCGCACATTATGTGCTGACGCTGGCGGCGGAGGCCGACTTGCGCGGCATTGTGCGCTACACCCGCAAGGAGTGGGGTGATGCTCAGGCCCGCCGGTATGCCGCCCAGCTTGAGCGCGGCATTGAAGCGGCGGCAAGCGGGCAAGGTGCGTTCAGAGACATGAGCGCGCTCTATCCGGGGCTGCGGATGGCGCGGTGCGAACATCACTTCATCTTTGTGCTGCCACGCGATGGTGCGCCCGCGCTCGTCGTGGCAATCTTTCACGAGCGGATGGATTTGATGGTGCGGCTGCAGGAGCGATTGTAGGTTTGGGTTGTGGGTGTTGTGGAGGGGTTTGGGGATTGTTGCACCTGTCCCCGTAATCCTAGGGGCTCTCTGCAACGAAGATGAACGCGACGCCTTGCTCATTGAGAAGCCCGGCACAGATATGTGATTTCTTATCGGCCGATGAAATTATGTGATTGTCTAGGAGGGCTACAATTTTGCGAAGCCATTGAGTGATGGCGTCAAGGTCTACATCAGGCCCAGAGCGTGCCTCATTTAGGCTCAGGACCTATTAAAATGCTTGCGTAGCGTGCGATCAGTTGATTCAATGACGGCGCTGAGGAGGCGTTGTCATGAGCGATTTGATCTGGTTGTCAGAGGCGCAGATGCGCCGG
>NZ_JAIXZS010000009.1 GCF_027489515.1 Novosphingobium sp.
ACCATCGTGAGGTGCTGCCACTTGCCCTTGGGATCGGTGAAGCGCAGATCAACCCATTCGATTTCCTCGTCCTTGATGCGAGCGAGAATTTCCTTTGCAGTAGCCATCGCTGGTCCTTTAACTGGCCCCGGCCCATGCAGGGGCGCTCAGTGAACGAAACTGGGTTTCACAAGTCTGGAGACGCTGCCGGCCCGCAGCCGCCCCCGGTTGAAATTGATCGGATACTAAATCGCGTCGTTATCGCGCTCGCCCGTGCGGATGCGCAGGGCGCTTTCCACCGCGAAGACGAAGATCTTGCCATCGCCGATGCGGCCGGTCTGCGCGGCGGATGCGATCGCTTCGACCACCCGCTCGACCATCGCGTCGGTTACCACCACCTCGAGCTTCACCTTGGGCAGGAAGTCGACGACATATTCGGCGCCGCGATAGAGTTCGGTATGGCCCTTCTGCCGGCCGAAGCCTTTGGCTTCGGTGACGGTGATGCCAGAAACGCCGATTTCGTGCAGCGCTTCCTTCACCTCGTCCAGCTTGAAGGGCTTGATGATCGCTTCGACCTTTTTCACTCGATCAATCCCTGCAGGCAGACCGGTTCCCGGGCCAAGGCCCTTGTCCGGCGGTTGGTATTCGTACGGAGCCCGATACCGGAAATGCTATCCAAGAATCGTGCCACGCGGATCTAGCGCTTCACTAGGACAGGAATGGGCGGCGCGAAAGCAGGAAATCCGCCGCTCCGGCAAGAATGCAAGGCCCGCACGCGGCTGCGCATTGCGCAAGTTGCGCGTGAACGACCGATTGCTGCACAAGTTTTGCGCAAAGTCTGCCTGATTTTTAGGCAGGTAGCCTGATTTCAGCCCGCGTAGGGCGGGCGGTGCTGCCCGGCCGGGCTCAGGGTGAAGATCTCGCAGCCCGTCTCGGTCACGCCGATCGAATGCTCGAACTGCGCAGAGAGCGAGCGGTCGCGCGTTACCGCCGTCCAGCCATCATCGAGGAGCTTCACCCCTGCCTTGCCGAGGTTGATCATCGGCTCGATCGTGAAGAACATGCCGGGCTTCAGCTCCGGCCCAGTGCCCTTGTGCGCGGCGTGGATCACCTCGGGCGCATCGTGAAACAGGCGCCCCAAGCCGTGCCCGCAGAATTCGCGGACCACGCCGTAGCGGTGGCGTTCGGCATGGGCCTGGATCGCCGCGCCGATATCGCCGAGCCGCGCGCCGGGCTTCACCTGCTCAATGCCGATCATCAGGCATTCGTAGGTCACGTCCACGAGCCGCTTCGCTTTGAGCGCCACATCGCCGACAAGGTACATGCGGCTGGAATCGCCGTGCCAGCCATCGAGCAGCGGGGTGACGTCGATATTGACGATATCGCCTTCGCGCAGGATGCGGGCTTCGGACGGTATGCCGTGGCACACCACATGGTTGATCGAGACGCAGCACGAATGGGTATAGCCGCGGTAGCCGAGCGTGGCAGGCACCGCGCCGCCATCGAGCGTCATCTGCCGCACGACATCATCGATTGCGGCGGTGGAGACGCCGGGCTGGACCATCGGCACCAGCGCATCAAGGATTTCGGCGGCAAGGCGCCCGGCCTTGCGCATGCCTTCAAAGCCTGCAGGGCCATGCAGCTTGATCGTGCCGTCGCGCGGCATCACATCGGTTTCATCAGCGATTACATAGTCGGTCATCCCGCCCATGTAGCGTGTCTTGTCCCGAATTGCGAGATCACTGGGCCATAAAGGCGGCCTTGTATTCGGGTTTGGCGGCAGCAATCACCGCAGCAGTCACGGGCAGGGTCACTTCATAGCTGCCTTCCGCGTAGGGACCGGCATTGTAGGGGGCAACGAGGAAACCGATACGATCGAAACCCTTGCGACCTTTCGATCCGAGGATCACGGTCTGCTCGGTCGGATCGATGCACGTGTTGAACTCGTCTTCAGGATCGCCAAGCTGCGCGCCTTCGCGCTTCTTCGCGCGCTGGCGCTGCAGTTCGGCGCAGAACGCCTTCAGCACCGCCGCTTTCAGCGCCGCCTTCGAGGTGAAAAGGTCGGCTGCGGCGCGCTTCTGGTTCGGTGTCTTGTCCCACAGGAACGCGTCGAAGCCGTAATTGGGGTGCGCGCCGCCGGTGTAGCTGCCGACCAGCGTCGACAGGCTGAGCCAGCCAGGCAGGTCGGTCACCACCTGCCAGTTGCTCGTGGCGGTATAGGCGTTGAAGGGATAACCGCCCGCCATGGCAGCCTCACGCCCCTCCTTGGCATCGGCGACGAGCGCGGCCTTGGTGCGGCCGAGATCGGCCTCCAGCCAGTCGCGCAGATCAGGAATGGCAGCGGCTTCGATCGGATAGCTGTAATCGAACTCGTAGAGGTCGGTCTTCTCGGAGACCTTGCGTGCGGCGGCGGTCTGGCTGGGCGGCACGGGTGCTGGCACTGGTACGGCGGTGCTTGCCGAAGGCGCGATGGTCGGAGGTGTATCCGTGGAGCTTGTCTGCTGGCAGGCAGCGAGGGTCAGCAAGGGGACCAGCATGGGCGCGAGCAGCAGGATCGCGGTCTTGGCCTTAGGGGCAGGCAGGCGGTTCATGCAGTTTCCTCTCGCACTCGCCGCGAAGCTGCGGCAAGGATCACGGCCACGATGAACCAGCTTGATGCACTGATCCAGCCCGATCGCGGCCAGAAGGCCATACCGCTCCATTTGACCGACAAGGCGAGCCTGCCAGGCTGGCTGGCGGCCCTGACTGCCGCACAGCGTGCGGTGCTCGCCGGGCAAGGCTTCGAAGGCGGTGCGGGGGAAACCGCGATCGTGCCGGATGCGGCCGGGGCGGGCGAGGGCTGGTTCGCGATTGGCGGCGTTGCCGATCCGGCGAAGCTTTCAAGCTGGTGCCTTGCGCCGCTGGCCGACCGGCTCCCCGCCGGGACATACCGACTTGCCAATCCCGGCGCGGAAGGGCCTGCGCTGATCGGCTGGCGGCTCGCGCAGTACCGCTTTGACCGTTATCGCAGCGAGCCCTCGGACAAAGGCGCGCGCCTTCTGCTGACAGGAGCCCTCGGCGCCATGAACGCGGCGCTGGCCGAGGCCGATGCGGTCATCCGCGTGCGCGATCTCGTCAATACGCCGGCGGAGGACATGGGGCCGGCGCAGCTCGAAGCGGAAGCCCGCGCGCTGGCCAAGGCGCACCATGCCACGATCCATGTCGTCTCCGGCGATGCGCTGGAGCGCGATTATCCGATGGTCCACGCGGTGGGCCGCGCAGCGGCACGCAGCCATGCGCCCCGGCTGATCGAGATCGAATGGGGCGATCCGGCGCACCCGCGCCTCGCCATTGTGGGCAAGGGCGTGTGCTTCGATTCCGGCGGGCTCGACATGAAGCCAAGCTCCGCCATGGCGCTCATGAAGAAGGACATGGGCGGCGCCGCCCACGCCTTGGCATTGGCGGGCCTTGTCATGGGGGCAGACCTGCCGGTGCGGCTTCACGTGCTGGTCCCGGCGGTGGAGAATGCGGTTTCGGGCAATGCCTTCCGCCCCGGCGATGTGCTGCGCTCGCGCGCCGGGCTATCGGTCGAGATCACCAATACCGATGCCGAAGGCCGCCTCGTGCTTGGCGATGCGCTGGTCCGCGCCTGCGAAACGAAGCCCGAACTGCTGATCGACTTCGCGACGCTGACGGGCGCGGCGCGCGTGGCGCTCGGGCCCGATCTTCCCGCAATGTTTGCGCGGACGGACGAAACAGCGAACGGCCTGCTCTCTGCCGGTCTCGAGCGCGATGACCCGTGCTGGCGACTGCCGCTCCACGACGGCTACCGCGAGATGCTGAAATCGGATGTGGCGGACCTGCAGAACAGCCCCTCGGGCGGGTTCGCCGGGGCGACCGTGGCGGCGCTGTTCCTCGACCGGTTTGTGGCCGAAGGGGTGGACTGGGCACACTTCGACACCTTCGCCTGGCGCCCTGCCGCCAAGCCCGGCCGGCCCAAGGGCGGCGAGGCGCTGGGCCTGCGCGCAGCCTGGGGCCTCATCCTGTCGCGCTTTGCCCGAACCGCCGCGTGAGCCACACGCCTTGAACCCTGAGCCCGATGCCTCTAAGCGCCCGGCTTTCGCCTTTGCCGGAAAGCCTGACGTGACCGATCTGATCGAGACGAGCCTGAAGACGTCGCATGCGCTGACGGGGCCTGCGCCCAAGTTCGTTGCAGAGGCGCATACCCGCGCGGTGCGCGGCGATCTGGCGCATGTGCGCTATGCCGGGCAGGTCTTCGTCTCGCACTATGCCGTGCCGATGCCCCGCACGGTGGGCGCGGCCGGGGCGACCCTGCGCAACGCAGGCCGCGAGGATGCCGACGCGCTCGGCACGCTGGCGGCGGGCGAGACCTTCAACCTGCTCGATGCGGTGGGCGGCTGGGGCTGGGGACAGCAGGGCGAGGATGGCCTCGTCGGCTATCTCCCGCTGACGGCGCTGGAGCCATGACCGTTCAGGTCTTCATCGACGGCGCGGCGGGCACCACCGGCCTCGAGATCGCAGACCGGCTCGCGGGCAGAAGCGAATTCAGCCTGATCGCGCTGAACGATGCCGAGCGCAAGGATGCCGGCGCGCGCGCCGCGGCGCTGAACGCGGCCGATGTCGCGATCCTGTGCCTGCCCGATGATGCCGCGCGCGAGGCAGTCTCGCTCATCACCAATGACAAGACCCGCGTGATCGACGCCTCGACCGCGCACCGCGTGGCGCCGGGCTGGACTTATGGTTTTCCGGAGATCGTCGGCCGCGAGGCGGTGGCGCAGGCCAAGCGGGTCTCGAACCCCGGCTGCTATCCCACCGGCTTTCTCGGCCTCCTCGTGCCGCTGCTGCGCGCCGGGCTGCTGCCGGCGGACTGGCCTTACACGGTGAACGCGGTCTCCGGCTATTCGGGCGGTGGCAAGGCGCTGATCGCGCGCTTCGAGGACGATCCGGATATCGCCTTCCGCGCCTATGGTCTCGGCCTTGGCCACAAACACGTGGCGGAGATGCAAGGCCACGCTGGCCTGATCCACGCCCCGATCTTCGCGCCCGCCGTAATCCCTGCCCATCGTGGCATGGTCGTCGAAGTGCCCGTGCCGCTCGCCGCAATGCCCGGTGCTGCAGCGCCCGATGCGCTGCGCGAGGCGCTTGCAGCATTCTATGAAGGCAGCCCGCTGGTCCGCGTGCTGGACGGGGTGCCCGATGAACTGCTGCTGCGCCGCTCTGATGCGCCGCGTGACGGGCTCGACCTCTATGTCTTCGGCAGCAAGGACGGCACGCAGGCGCGCCTCGTCGCGCTGCTCGACAACCTCGGCAAGGGCGCCAGCGGCGCGGCGGTGCAAAGCCTCAACCTGATGAGCGGTCTGCCTGAAACCGCAGGCCTGCGCCTCTAAGGCCGTATTGCCATAGCCGCCCAATTCCCCCTTCCTGCCGATCCAAATCTGGTTGGTGATGGGAAGACTTGCTGATGTGGCCTGAACCCGATCCCGTCCTGCCCGGGCAGGAAAGCGTGTGGGACTATCCCCGCCCCGCCGTGGCGCGGCTCTGCACCGCGCATGTGGTGATCGAACATGGCGGCCGGATCATTGCCGATACCTGCCGCTCGGTGCAGACGCTCGAGACCAGCCATCCGCCAAGCTACTACATCCATCCCGACGACATCGCGCCGGGGGTGCTGCGGCGCGCTGCCGGTTCCTCGATGTGCGAATGGAAAGGCGCGGCGGTCTATTGGGATGTGGTGGTGGAGGGCGTGGTCCTGCCGCAGGTCGGCTGGAGTTATCCGAGCCCAACCCGCGGCTTCCTCGCGCTCAAGGATCATGTCGCCTTTTATGCCGCGCCGTTTGCCCGGTGCAGCGTGGACGGCGAGACGGTGATTCCCCAGCCGGGCGCATTCTATGGCGGATGGATCACGAGCACGGTGGCCGGGCCCTTCAAGGGCGGACCCGGCAGCCGGGGCTGGTAGGCGCTACTTCGCCAGATCGATCGCCGGCTTCTCCGCATCCGGCAGCACGCCGCCCATCAGCCTTGCCAGTGTCGGCGCAATCGCGCGCATGTCGATTTCGCCAAGCTTGCGCGCCTTCGGGATGCCCTTGCCCATGATCATGAAGGTCGAGCGCATCTCGGGCGTGGCCGGGAAGTAGCCGTGCATGCCCTTGACCGGCGAGGGGAAGGCCAGTGGCAGATTGCCGTTCACGAATGGTCCGGCAACTGCGCCCAGCTTGAGGTTCACGTAGAAGCTCGCCTCGGGATTGCCGCCCAGCGCCTTGGTCTGCGCAGCATCGATCACCTGATCGATCTTCGCAGCAGGGTCCGCGGCCAGCTTGTCCAGCACCGCCTTCACCTTGGCCTTGAGCGCGGCATCATTCGGCCGGGCAAGGCGGATCGCGAAGGACCCGCCCGAGCCCCACGGCGTTGCATCCGCGCTGGCGATCTTGCCGTCCGGGCCGAGCGTGACGAGGCCCGCATCGATGAACGGGCGGTAGAGGTTGATCACGGTATCGACTGGCGCGAAGCCGTGGTCGCTGACAAGCGCGATCACCCCATCGGGATGTGCCTGCATTTCAGCAGCGACAAGATCACCGACGAGACCATCGAGCGTTTCCAGCACCGCATGCGACTGGGCCGAGCCGGGGCCGGTTTCGTGCTGCGTGTGATCGAGCGCGGCGAGGTACATCGTCATGAAGCCCGGCTTGTGCTTCGCGATCATCTCGGTCCCGAAGCGCGCGCGGTTGACGTCGGCCGGAAGGTCTTCCGCCTTGCCATCGGCATAGGGCACGCGCGCGGACTGTTCGAGTTCGCCCATAAGGCCGGGCGTGGAAACCGCATCGACCAGGTGGCGATCATCCGGGTGGCCGGTGCGCCAGATCTGCGCGAGGTTCCACGTCACGTTCTTCGCCGCGACGGAGACGGGCCAGTGAACATTGCCGGTGGTGAGGCCGGCATCATGTGCCGCATCCCACAGCGTGCGGGCCTTGTCGTCCTGCGCATACCAGAACCAGCCGCCCTGGTTGATCTGCGTGGGATCGTAGGTGGTGTTGTTGACGATGCCGTGCCGGGCAGGCGCCACGCCGGTGATCAGCGTTGTGTGGCTGGGGTAGGTGACGGTCGGCAGCACACCGACCACGCCGGTCGCATAGGTCCCCTCGGCAAGGAACCGCCGCAGGTTGGGCACCTTGAGACCGCGCGCCTCGGCATCCTGCACATCGGCGGGCCGGAGCCCGTCGATGGAGATCAGAAGGACGGGAGCAGCGCGCGCTTCCCCTGCCAGAGCGGCGGAAGCCAGCGCAAGGGCGAGGGCCGGAAGAGCCCGGGGAAGCGCGCGGCGCATCAGAAGCCCACCTTCACGGTCGCGAAGACCTGACGCGGAGCGCCGGCAAGCAGCGTCTGGTTGTCGCCGCTGTTGCCGAAGCCGTTCGAGCCGATCGTGGCGACATAGCGCTTGTCGAACAGGTTGGTCGCGTTGAGCTGAAGCTCCACCGGCTTGCGCATGCCCAGATCGAACCGGTAGCCGAGCGTCGCATCGACGAGCGCGCGGCCGGGGACCGACTGGTCGTTGGTGTAGGTGAAGTAACGCTTCGACATGTAATCAACCCCGACCCGGCCGTAGAGCGGCCCCTGATCGTACGAAATCTCGCCATGCACAAGGTGCTTGGGGCTGTCGGTCACCGTCTTGCCCGCGGTCGGGATCGTGGTGACCACGTCGTTGCCTTGCGCGTCCTTCGTGCGGATGACGACGTCGTTGCGGTAGGTGTTGTCGTTGTAGCTGTAGGAGGCCAGCACCGAGAGGCCGTGGCCGAGACGCAGTTCACCGCTCGCCTCGATACCCGCCGAGCGCACGCCGCCGACGTTCTGCAGCGCGTTGGCTGCGCCGACGATGCCCACCGAAGTCGGGATCGCCAGCAG
Source organism: Novosphingobium sp. (assembly GCF_027489515.1). Lineage (GTDB taxonomy): Bacteria > Pseudomonadota > Alphaproteobacteria > Sphingomonadales > Sphingomonadaceae > Novosphingobium. The sequence continues at coordinate 7,876 of NZ_JAIXZS010000009.1, forward strand.
GCGGTTGCGGAAGTTCACGATGTAGCCCGCAAGCACGCCGTGGAAGATGCCGCTGTTATAGCGCAGACCCGCTTCATAGGTGTCCGACTGTTCGGGCTTGAGGAAGGGCTTGATTGCGTCAAACCCGGCCTGGCTCGAGGAGAACGGACCTGCCGTGGTGGCCGAGGCGAAGGCACGCGTCACCTGGGTGAAGCCGGCGAAAGCCTCGATCTCGGGGGTGAAGCGATAGGTCACGCCCGCGTGCGGCTGGAACCAGTCCTTGGTCGAAAGATCACCCTGAGTGCGCCCGCCCGCGACGATTGGCCGGGCGTGGTTGTCCACCTTGAAGCCCTTCCAGCCGAGGCTGATCGTGGCATCGCCCAGCTTGATCTGGTCCTCGACGTAGTACTGGAATGTCTTGGTGTTGAAATCGATGTCCCACTGCGTGAAGAACGGATCGTGCTGGAACTTCAGGTGGTCGCGGCCCGGATTGGTCCGGCTGGCATAAGCATAGAAGCGCCGCGCCTGATTGAAGTCGTTGTTCTCGTACCACGCGCCGATGGTGAGGTTGTTCATGCCGAGATCGGCATTGAGGCTGCCGAACACGCCCTTGCGGTTGATGTCGTATTCGGTGGTGCGCAGCGCCATCGGCACGCCGGTCGGGCTGTTCACGTAAGGTGTGCCCCAGGTGCCCTGGCCCGAGTTCTTGTGGAGGTAGGTCTTGAGCTTGAGCGTCAGCGCCGAAGCGAGCGGCGCGGTGAGGCCGACCGCGGCGAGCGTGTCGCGGCGCAGGCCCGATGCGTCATAGTAGGCATCGTCGATGGACTTGATCGGCGCGGGATAGACCGTGCCTGCCGCGGGATTGAGCGGAGTGGTGCCGCTATCGCCGCGGTTGGCGGCAATGTCGGCCACCTGAACGGCCAGCGCATACTTGCCCGGACCGAAGTTGTCCCAATCATAGCCGAGGCGCTTGATCATATCGAGCGAGAGGTCCTGATAGTCCTGCTCGGCACGGTCGGAGTAGCTGAAGTAGCCGTCGAGCGTCACGCTGCCGAGCGGCACGATGCCCTTGGCATTGACGTTGAGCTGGCGCTGCTTGCCGTCACCCTTCCACTTGTCGGTGGTGGCGTAGGCGACCGAGGCGAAGGCGCGCGCGCCGCTTTCGCTGCCGATCCCGCCGCGCAGGAAGCCGCGCCAGGTGTTGTTCGAGCCATACGTGCCGCTGGCATCGAGGCCGAGCGCGCTCCGGGGATCAATCGAATAGAAGTTCAGCGTGCCGCCGAGGTTGTTGGTCGACTGCGTGTCGATCGCGCCCGAACCCTGGCTGACCACGGTCGAACCGATGTTTTCCGCGGTGATTGCGCGGCTGATGTGGAGGCCGTTGTAGTTGCCATACGACATGTCGCCGAGCGGGATGCCGTCGAGATTGAAGCCCAGCTGGTTCTGGTTGAAGCCGCGCAGCGTGATGCGGGTCGACCATTCATAGGTGCCGAAGGCGTCGGCCGACTGGAAGTTCACCGAAGGCAGCTTGGCGATCGCACGAAGCGGGCTGGTGCCGGCGGCCTGGATCGCGAGATCGGCGCCCGAAAGCTCCTGGACCTGGCGGGTCTTGCCGGTGCCGTAGACGACGATGGCGTTGGCATCGCTGTCGTCAGCCGGCGCGGCGGCATCGCTGGCGGCCGCGGCGGGAGCGTCCTGCGGTTCGGGCGCGGCGAAGGCGGGGCTGGTGGCGGCGGCGAACGCCGTCGTGGCGAGCAGTGCAGTGAGTAGGCGCATAATTATCTCCCTCATGTGCCTGTGAAGTGCTGCGGCGGCTAAGGGGGATGTGTGACAGTTTTATGTATATATTTGTGAACGTTAAGGCATTTTGTGGTGTGACTTTGCGGCAACGCGGCATAAAGTCCACATCGGTTTTTCATTCGTAAAGTGGCTGCGGTGAAGTGATGGCTTCGCGCGGCGGAGCGTCTCGGCTACCCGGCGAGTTCAGGAAGCGTTCAGCCGCGCAGGACCGCGATCTGGCCAGGCTAAGGGTGATTTGCAGGGCCTCCGCGGGCAGCCTCCTATTGCCGCGAATCGCACACAGCAAAACGCCCCGTCCGCGTGGCCGCGGCGGGGCGTTTCAATGTGCTGAAACGGGGGGCTTCAGGCCCCCCGCGCATCTGCTCAGTCTTCCGGCGCGATCGTGACCTTGAGGCCATCGAGATCGGCGGTGAGCTGCACCTGGCACGAGAGGCGCGAGGTGTCGTTCCGGTGGTCCGAGCTTTCGAGCAGGTCGTTCTCGTCTTCGCTCATCTTCGGCAGCTTGTCGGTGAAAGCGGGGTCGACATAGATGTGGCAGGTCGCGCACGAGCAGCAGCCGCCGCACAGCGCGAGGAGTTCGTCGAAGCCGTTGTCGCGGATCGCTTCCATCACCGAAAGGCCGGCAGCGGCCTCGACAGTGGATTCTTCACCCGAGCGGTTCACCACGACAAGCTTCGGCATCGTTTCTGTCTCCTGTTGAACGCGCACCGGCAGGGGTGGACGCGCGCTCTGGCCCCGTTTGACCGGCGCTGCTATCGCGCAGGGGGCGCTTTGGCAAGGTGCTGCGCCGCATCATGGCCTCAAAAGGAAAGCTGAGACGTATGGGCCTCACCGCCAGCCAGATTGCCGAGGGCCTCGCCCATGTCGGCGCAAGGAGCCCGCAGATCGCCGAAGCGGTCGCGCGCGTCGGCCATCCCGAGCCCCGTATCCGCCCGCGCGGCTATGCCACGCTCCTGCGCACGATCGTCGGGCAGCAGGTCAGCGTGGCCGCCGCTGCCTCGGTCTGGACCAAGCTGGAGGCGCTGCTCGGCGATGACATGCCGCCGCATGATCTGCTAGCCGCCGATTTCGATGCGCTGCGCGCCTGCGGCCTCTCGCGCCAGAAGCAGGGCTATGCGCGCAGCCTGTGCGAGCTCGTCATCACCGGCGAACTCGATCTCACCGCGCTGCCCGAAGATGACGAAGCCGCGATTGCCCAGCTGACCCGCATCAAGGGCATCGGCCGCTGGTCGGCGGAAATCTACCTGCTGTTTGCCGAAGGCCGGCCCGATATCTGGCCGGCGGGTGATCTTGCGGTGCAGGCGGGCATGGCCAAGCTTCTCGGTCTGGCCGAGCGTCCCGACGAGAAACAGGCCCGCGCCATGGCAGAAGACTGGCGGCCGCACCGCGGCGCCGCAGCCATCTTCACCTGGCATTGCTATAACAATCCGGCGCTGTAGTCTGACGCCCGACGACAACAACCAGAGGCGTTTGGTGTGGGCCAGAAGACGATCTTCATCACCGGGGGCGCTTCGGGCATCGGGCGCGCGGTGGCCGAGCGCTTTGGCCGGGCGGGCTGGTTCGTCGGCATCGCCGATATCAACGAAGAGGGAATGGCCGGCACCGCGGCGCTGATCCCGGCCGGCTTTTCCTCGCAGCACAAGCTCGACGTGCGCGACCGCGCGGCGTGGGACATGGCGCTGGCGGATTGTGCCGCGGCTGCGGGCGGCAAGATCGACGTCGTGTTCAACAATGCCGGCATTCCCCTGGGCGGACGGATCATCGATTGCAGCCCCGAGGAAGTGGAGCGCACGCTCGACATCAACCTCAAGGGCGTGATCTTCGGCGCGCAGGCCGCCTGGCCGTACCTCAAGGCGGCCGGCCCCGGCTCGTGCCTGCTCAACACCGCAAGCGCGGCGGGGATCTACGGCGTGCCGGGCGGCTCGATCTATTCGGCCACCAAGTTCGGTGTGCGCGGGATCACGGAATCGCTTGATGGCGAGTGGAAGGAAGACGGTATCCGCGTGCGCGATCTGATGCCGAGCTTCATTGAGACACCGCTGCTTGATCACGCGCCCAACCGTGCCTCGAACGAGGACATTCGGGGGCGCGTCACCTCTGCCGGGCTTGAGATAACGGCGGTGAGCGATGTTGCCGAGGCGGCGTGGGCCGCGGTCCATGGCGAGAAGCTCCACACGCTGGTGGGCAAGACCGCCCGGAAGATCGGCTTCGCCGCGCGCTGGATGCCGGGGGCGCTGCGCAAACAGGTGGGCGCTCTGGGCAACCCCATGGGGGGCTGAGCGGGCCTTGTCCGCAACCAGTCCCACGTCGCCCGCGCCGTCCGGCCAGCTTGTCCGGGGTTTCGGCCTGTGGGGCCTTGCCGCGCTGATTCTCAACGGCATCATCGGCGCGGGTGTGTTCGCGCTGCCGGGATCGGTGGCGCAATTTGCCGGATCATGGGCGCCGCTGGTGATCCTCGGGGTGGGGCTCGCGTTCCTGCCGGTCGTTCTCGTGTTTGCCTGGCTCGCCGGCCTGTTCGACGAAACCGGCGGCCCGATCATCTATGTGCGTGAGGCGTTCGGTACGGCGGCGGGTTTCCAGACCGGCTGGGTGCAGTGTCTTGCGACCACGGCGGCCTCCGCCGCCAACGCCAATGTGCTGGCAGACTATGTGCTGCGCTTCATGCCGGCGACGCAGAGCACCGCATTGGCGCACGGCGCGGTGGTGCTCGCCGCAATCGCCCTCGCGTTCACGGTCAATCTGCTCGAAATCCGCAACAGCGATCGCTGGACCAAGCTGATCACGGTGGCGAAACTGACACCGCTGGTGCTGCTGGTGGCGCTCGCGCTCCCCGCGCTGGCGGGCGGCCCGGCGCTGCTCCCGGCGGGAGAGTGGTCACTCGCGCAGGCCATTCTGCTTTCGGTCTATGCCTTCACCGGCTTTGAAGGCGCGCTCTGCCTCGGCGGTGAGGCGCGCAATCCGAAAGCCGATTTTCCGCGCGCGCTCATGGGCGTGTTCCTGTTCACCGTGGCGCTCTATTCGGCGCTCGCCTGGGGCTATGTCGCCACCGCCTTTGCGCCCGGCGCGGCGGACAAGGCTTCGCTGCTCACGATGGGAACAATGCTCGCCGGTGCGATCGGCGCGGCGGCGATCATCGGCGCGGCGTCGTTCTCGATCCTCGGCAACGTGATCACCACGCCGATGAACACCTCGCGCCGCCTGCTGGCGCTGGAGCAGATCGGGATGCTGCCGCGCTGGTTCGGGGTAATCCATGCCGGTTCGGGCATTCCGCGCAATGCCGTGGTGTTCACCTATGCGGTCGTCGCGCTGCTGGCGATGAGCGGCGGCTTTGCCGCGCTGGCGGTGCTCTCGGTCGCGGCGCGGCTGGTGGTCTATCTCGCCTGCGCGGCGGCGCTGCCTATGGTCCACCGCCGGCGCGGGTTGCCGCTGACTGCGGGCAAGCTCGCGGTGGTGGCCGGCGCGCTCACCATCTGCGCGCTGCTGATCGCGCAGAGCGATCTCAAGGCATGGCTCGGTCTTGGTCTCGCCGTGCTGATCGGTTTTGCGATCAAATGGATTGCTGCGCCGAAGATAACGCCGGGTGGGGCTGCCGCAGGGTAAGGGCGATCAGCCCCCGAATCCGTCGATTGCCCCCGCCAGCGCCACGTCGCGCTGGCTGAGGCCGCCTGCATCGTGCGTCGTCAGCGTGATTTCCACGCGGTTGTAGACGTTGAACCACTCCGGATGGTGATCGGCCTTCTCGGCAAGGATCGCCACGCGGCTCATGAAGCCGAAAGCCTCGGCAAAATCGGCAAAGCGGAAGGTGCGTGTGATCGCGAGGCCATCTTCGCGCAGGGACCACGCAGGAAGGGCGGCGAGGGCGGCGGTGCGTTCGGCTTCAGTTAGCTGGGCAATGGCCACAATCGGTCTCCTTGGCAGTGGGGCGTCTTTCCCCTATCGGCAGGGACGATGCAACCGTGCCGTCTCGCTGCCTATGATCTTGCCTGCCGGCGCGGTGACCGGCTGCTGTTCAAGGGCATTGGCTTCGAGCTGACCGGCGGAGAGGCGCTGCACCTTGCCGGGCCCAACGGTATCGGCAAGTCCAGCCTCATGCGCATTCTGGCCGGGCTGCTGCGCGCCTACAACGGTCATGTCGAGCATGAGGGCGCGCTGGCGCTTTCGGACGAACGGCCCGCGCTCGATCCGCATCAGCCGCTGGGCGAGGCACTCGCGTTCTGGCGGAAAGTCGATCGCGCCGGGGAAGCGCGCGCCGATTTCGGTCTTGAAGACCTGCTCGATGTGCCGGTGCGCTATCTCTCCACCGGCCAGCGCAAGCGCGCCGCACTGGCGCGGCTGGCGGCGAGCGGCGCCCGGATCTGGCTGCTGGACGAACCCTTGAACGGGCTCGACACGCATTGGGGCGCAAGCGCGCAGGCCGCGATCGAGGCGCATCGCGCGCTCGGCGGCATCGCCGTGATCGCCTCGCACCAGCCGCTGCAATTGCGCAAGCTGCGCACGCTTTCGCTGCTTGAGCACCTGCCGTGAAGGCGCTGTGGACGATCTTCCGGCGCGATCTCACGCTGCTGCTGCTCGGCGCGCCGGGGCGGGGCGGGGCGCTCCTGCCGCTGCTGTTCTTCCTCGCGGTCGCCATGCTCTATCCCTTTGCGGTGGGGCCAGACGCGAAGCTTCTTGCGCGGACCGGTGCAGGGGTGATCTGGGTCGCTGCCTTGCTCGCAGCGATCCTCCCGCTCGACCGGCTGGTAGAGCCCGATCTCGAAGCGGGGTTCTTTGACCAGTGGGCGCTGCGCGGGATTGCCGAGGAAGGCGTGCTGCTGCTGCGCATTCTGGCGCATTGGTTGAGCTTTGGCGTGCCGCTCATGCTGGCAGCCCCGCTTTCCGCCGGCCTGCTCAATCTCGATGGTGGGCAGCTCTGGACGGTCGAGGTGGGGCTCCTGCTCGGCACGCCGGGGCTGGCGGCTATCGGCGTGACCATTGCGGCGCTCACCGCCGGCCTGCGCGCGGGTGCGGCGCTGGGCGGATTGCTGGCGATCCCGCTCGCGGTGCCGCTCCTGATCTTCGGTGCAGGCTCGCTCCAACCGGGCGGAGAGGGCGGCCTCCTGCTGCTCGCCGCCTCGAGCCTTGCTGCGCTGGCTATTGCGCCGTTTGCTGCGGCAGGGGCGATCCGCGCAGGGCGCGAATAGCGCGCCCACACTCTCCCTTGCCGCCACCCAAGCGCAATTGCATTGCGGCCAGCGCAGCGGCGCATTACTTCGGCGCTTATGACCCAGACCGTCCCGCCGCCCGCCATCGTGCCTGATACGCTTTCGCTCATCGGCAACACGCCGCTCGTCCTGCTCAAGGGGCCGAGCGAAGCGGCGGGCTGCGAGATCTACGGCAAGTGCGAGTTTGCCAATCCCGGCGCTTCGGTGAAGGACCGCGCCGCGCTGTGGATCGTGCGCGATGCGGAGGCGCGCGGCGCGCTTCAGCCGGGCGGCACTATCGTGGAAGGCACTGCGGGCAACACCGGCATCGGCCTCGCGCTCGTCGCCAATGCGCTTGGCTACAAGTCCGTCATCGTGATGCCCGAGACGCAGTCGCGCGAGAAGATGGACACGCTGCGCGCGTTAAGGGCCGAACTCGTGCTGGTCCCCGCCGCGCCGTTTTCCAATCCGGGCCACTTCGTCCACACCTCGCGCCGCATTGCCGAGGAAACCGAGGGTGCGGTCTGGGCCAACCAGTTCGATAATATCGCCAACCGCCGCGCGCATATCGAAAGCACCGCGCCGGAAATCTGGGCGCAGATGGAAGGCCGCGTCGATGCCTTTATCTGCGCAGCGGGTACGGGCGGCACGATCGCGGGCGTGGGTTTCGGCCTCAAGGCCTTTGATGAAAACGTGACCATCGGCCTCGCCGATCCGCACGGCGCCGCGCTCTACAATTACTATGCCCACGGCGAACTCAAGGCCGAAGGCTCATCGGTCGCCGAAGGGATCGGGCAGGGGCGGATCACCGCCAATCTCGAAGGTGCGCCAATCGACACACAGTTCCGCATTTCGGACGAGGAAGGCCTCGAATGGGTGCGGCGCCTGCTGGCAGAGGAAGGGCTGTGCCTCGGCCTCTCGAGCGGGATCAACGTGGCGGGCGCAGTGGCGCTCGGCAAGCAGCTCGGGCCAGGCAAGCGGGTCGCCACGATCCTGTGCGACACCGGCTTCCGCTATCTTTCTTCGCTCTACAATCCCGAATGGCTGCGCGCGAAGGGCTTGCCGGTCTTCCCTTGGCTCGGGTGATCTTCCCCTTGGCCGCATAAGCGGGTAATATCATAGCCGATGGCACTCTTCGGCCTCATTCCTGATCGCAGCCCGGCGGCAGAACCGGTGCCGAACGCTGGCGAAACCGCGGCGGAAACCGCGCGCCTTGCCGCGCTGCAGCCTGCGCATCCCGGTCCGCGCGAACTGCGCGCGCAGGCCGTGCACCGGCTCCAGATCGGGCTGTTCGGCCTTGCCGGGATGCTCCTCATCGTCAGCCTTGCCAACGTGATCATGGACCGCGCCAAGCAGGTCGAGCGCACCACCAGCGGCGCTCCTGCCGTTGCCGCCAGCCCCAGTGCGAGCCCCAGCACCGCGAACGATCCGCTGGTCGACATGGGCGTTGCGCCCGAACTGCCAGTGGCGGACGGCGCCAAGCCCGCCCGGCAGACGCCGCGTCCCGCCGGCAACTGAGCCCCATTCGCAAGGTTCTGATCTTCGCGGTCGCTGCGCTGGCGGCGTGCAGCAAGCCGTTGCCAAGGCCCGAGCCTCCGCTCGGGCTGTTCACCAGCCTGCCGATCCTGTGGAGCGAAGCGGATGGCGTTGCGGGGCAGCTTGCCGCGCCGGCACCGCCGCATTGGGCACGCGCGGTGTTCGAGGAAGGCCGCCGCCCTGTTCCGCTCGATACGCTGCTCGCGCCGGAAGCGCTCGGCGATCTGGTCATGGCACAGCCGCGTCCGCTCGAGCCGGCGGAAAACGTCGCGCTCGATAACTGGGTGCGCGGCGGCGGGCACCTGCTGCTGTTCGCCGATCCCCTGCTGACAGCAGAGAGCCGCTTCCCGCTCGGCGATCCCCGGCGTCCGGCTGATACCGTGCTGCTCGGCCCGATCTTGGCGCATTGGGGTCTTGCGCTGCGCGAAAAGGGGGAGAGCGGGGAAATCGCGGGAATGCTGTTTCCCGTCCGCTCCCCCGGTGAACTCTCGGTGCTTCCCGGCGCGGCGCAGGATTGCCGGGTCGAGCAGGCTGGGCTCATCGCGCAGTGCCGGATTGGCAGGGGTTTCGCGCTGATCGTGGCCGATGCCGCTTTGCTGGAGCCCGCAGACGGCCCGGCAGCCGCACGCGCCGCGCGCGCCTTGCGCTTGCTGATGCGGCGGGCCTTCGCACGCTGAGCCGCGGTGCGCGGGAACGCGCGGGAAATGACTACGGGAAATCACGGGAATGCCGATTCTGAGCGCAGGCAGCGTGTAGCTCCACCCTGCAGAATGGCGGAATTGCGCGGCTTCGCCGTGCGCGCCAGCAAACAGGCGAAATGCTCTGGGATTGCCCCAAGCAAAGATTCATCCACTGGAATCAACGTTTGGACGCAATTTCCCGCATTTTCCCCTTTTCGCCCAGGACCTCCCGCGTTAAGACAATATCCCATCAGGACGGACTCCATGACGCATCCGCGGGGGATGAGTCGGCCATGCGGGTGTGCGTGGCCGGGTTGGGAGGCTTTCGTCCGAAGCGGGGAAGCGGCACGTGGCTGGGGCGCAGTCGCAGTATTGGGGGCAGGGCTTTTCGCCGCGCGGCGAGAAGAACCGCTTTGTCCTCCCCGCAGACTTCCGTCAGACCGTCAGGGACGCCTCGAAAGGCAACCGCATCCTCTGCCTCGACAAGCATGCCAAGCACCCCTGCCTCGTCGGCTTTGGCGAATCCCGTGCCGACAGCTTCGCCGAAATGCTTGCGCATGAGGAACGGGTCGCGATCGAGCGGGGCGAACCTTTCGATATCGACTTGCGCGCCGCGCAGATCGCCGGTTTTGCCCGCATCAGCTTCGATGATTCCGGCCGCTTCGTCCTGCCTGAGTATCTCGGTGAGCAGGCGCGGGTCGGCGACGAGCTCTATTTCCACGGCGGCATGCACCAGATCATGATCTGGGCGCCCGAAGTGCTGTTCGCGATGGGTCCCGAGTGGGACTCGGTCAAATCGGCATGCCGCGCCAGAATGGCCGAGTTTTCGGCCAGGGCAGCCCGCAAATGACGGGCGAACCCCACATCCCCGTGCTCCTCGATGAGGTTGTCGCCGCGCTGCACCCCGAGCCCGGTTCCCTTGTCGTCGACGCCACCTTCGGTGCAGGCGGATACACCCGCCGCCTGCTCGGTGCCGGCGCTACCGTCCACGCCTTCGATCGCGACCCCGATGCGATTCTGGCAGGGCGGGCCTGGGGGGAAGTTTCGGAGAACCCGCCCCGCCTCATCCTCCATCCGCGCCGCTTTTCCGAGCTCGCAGAGGGCCTTGCCGAAGCGGGCGTGGCCTCGGTTCAGGGCGTCGTCTTCGATATCGGCGTCAGCTCGATGCAGCTCGATCAGGCCGCACGCGGGTTCGCCTTCTCGAGCGATGGCCCGCTCGACATGCGCATGTCGCAGGCTGGCGAAAGCGCGGCGGACTTCCTCAACGGCGCCTCCGAAGAGGCGATTGCCGATGTGCTGTATCACTACGGCGAGGAGCGCCAGTCCCGCCGCATTGCTCGCGCCGTGGTTGCCGCCCGTCCGCTGACGACCACCGGCGAGTTCGCTCATGTCGTGCGCAAGGCGCTGGGCTACCGTCCCGGCGCGCCAAAGGACCCCGCAACGCGCAGCTTCCAGGCGGTACGCATTCACGTGAACGGCGAGCTTGACGAGCTGACCGCAGGCCTCGCCGCGGCGGAACGCGTGCTCGCCCCTGGCGGGCGCCTTGCCGTCGTCAGCTTCCACAGCCTTGAAGACCGGATCGTCAAACAGTTCCTGCGCGAAGGCGCGGGAGCCCTGCCGGCCGGGTCGCGCCACCTGCCCATGCGCGGCCCGGTCGGCCAACCGGTGTTCGAGAAGCCCTCGGCCGCAATCCGCCCGAGCGCGGACGAGCAGGCGCGCAACCCCCGCGCGCGCTCTGCCACCTTGCGCTGGGCCGTGCGCACTGCCGCGCCTGCACGGGGAGCCCTGGCTGCATGATGGTGAGCGCCAACCGCTTCCGCTCGATCGGCTGGATCGCGCTGCTGCTCGTCTGCGCGGCGGGGGTCATGGTGCTCGCCTTTCGCGTCAACGCGCTGCGCAGCCAGGTTCACCGGACCGAGCAGCAGATCATCGCGCTGCGCAAGGAGAAGCTGTACCTCGAGACCGAGGTCGAGACCCGCGCCAACCAGCAGCAGCTCAAGCTGTGGAACGACGTCGAGTTCGGCTATGTCGCGCCGACGGCGGGGCAGTATCTCGCGAACGAGCGCCAGCTGGCCGCCTTCGCCAAGCCCGATGGACCGGATGCCCCCGCGCCGATCCGCGTGGCGAGCGCGGACGATGCGGTGGCGGCTGAGGCGGCATTCCCCTCGGTGCTTTCGGACCTTGCCGGAGCAGCCGATATTGCCGCGCCGGTGGCGGCTTCGGACGAGGGCGAGAAGGCTGCGGCAAGGCCTGCCGATGCGGCGGAACGCGCCAGTGCCACGGCCAATCTCGGCGCGCGCCTCGCGATGGTCACGCCGCTCAAGAAGGACGGCAAGGACAAACCCGGCAAGCACAAGGCTGGCAAGTCCGACAAGGCCAGGGACGGCGACCGCAAGGCCGGGCTCGCCAAATCCGCCAAGGCTGATGCCGCGCGTCCCGGCAAGGGCGCGAAGCTGGCTGCAGGCAAGGCCGAAGCCAGGCCTGGCAAGTCCGCGAAGAGCACCAAGCCCGCACCCAAGGCGGCAAAAGGCGGGAGCAAGACCGCCCCGTGAATTCGCTGACCGCCTCCGCCGCCATCGCCACCGGCCGGGTCCAGCTTGCCAACGTGCGGCAGAACGCGCTCGTCACAGCGCGCCTGCGCGCGCTGTGGATCATGCTGCTGTTCGTGTTCCTCGCGCTCACCGCCTGCGTGCGCATTGCCCAGCTTGGCCTGTTCGAGCAGACGCCCGAGCGCACCTCGCTCGCCGAGGCGCTGCTGCCTTCGCGCGGGGAGATCACCGATCGCAACGGCGTGGCGCTGGCGCGCGCCTTTGCGTCCTATTCGCTGTGGTACAATCCCAAGGCGCTGGGCGAGGGCGGTGCACCGCTAGTCAAGACGCCCGAGGAAGTCGCCCGCGCGCTCGTCGGCATCTTCCCCGATGCCGACTATGCCGATCTCGTCACGCGGCTGAAGGCGGGCAAGCCCTGCTACCTGCGCCGCCGCGTGCTGCCGGAAGACGCCAACAAGGTCTTCGCGCTGGGCGAGCCCGCGCTCGAATTCCCGCGTGAGGAGCAGCGCTTCTACCCGCAGGGCTCGCTCGCCGCGCATGTGCTTGGCTATGTTGATGAGGCAGGCAAGGGCCATGTCGGCATGGAACAGGTGCTGGAGCCGCGCCTGCTCGATCCCGCATATCGCGGGACGCCGACCGCCCTGTCGATCGATGCCCGCGCGCAGGGTGCGCTCGAGGATGAACTCGGCCGGGGCATGATGGAGACGATGGCCAAGGGTGCGGCCGGGGTGATCCTCGATGCCGATAGCGGCGAAGTGATCGCGCTGGCCTCGCTGCCCTCGTTCAATCCGAACCGTTCGGACCTTGCCTACAACGACTTGGTGTTCAACCGCGTTTCGAACCAGGTCTACGAACTCGGCTCAACATTCAAGCCGATTACCATTGCCTCGGCGATCGATGCCGGCGTGATCACCGATCTGGCCGTGCGCTATCCCGCCCACCCGCTCCAGGTCGGCAAGTTCACGATCCACGACAGCCACAACTTCGGCGCCTCGCTCAACGTGCCCGAGGCACTGATCCATTCTTCCAACGTCGTTACCGCGCAAGTGGCAGACAAGCTCGGGCCGGTTGCGCTCAAGCGCACGATGGAGCAGCTCGGCATGAACGAGCGCCCGACCATTGAGCTTCCCGCGCGCGGCTTTCCGCTCTGGCCGCATGGCGGCGGCGAAGGCGGCAAGGGCGATTGGGCGCGTCTGACGACGATGACGGTCAGCTATGGTCACGGCATTGCGGTCACCCCGTTGCACCTCGCCTCGGCCTATGCCGCGCTCGTCAACGGTGGGCTCTGGCGCCCGGCAACGCTCTACAAGGTCGATCCTGCGCACCTGCCGCCCGGACGCCGCGTGTTCCAGGCCTCGACAAGCGCGCGCCTGCGCCAGCTCTTGCGCATGATCGTGGCCGATGGCACCGGCCGCAAGGCCGATGCGCCGGGCTTCCGCGTCGGCGGAAAGACCGGTTCGGCCGAAAAGCCAGGTAGCGGGGGATATCGCAAGACCTCGCTGATTGCGACCTTCGCGGCGGCTTTCCCCATGGACAAGCCGCGCTATGTGGTGATCGTGATGCTCGACGAACCCCAGGCCACCCAGCAAACCAGCGGCCAGCGCACCGCCGCGTGGAATGCCGCGCCGATCGTCGGCCGGCTGGTGCCGCGCATCGGCCCGATGCTCGGCGTGGTGCCCGATGCGCACCATGATGTGGACATTTCCGACCTCAGTCCGCTGGTCGGCTCCGGAGACGGCGAATGAACCTTGCGGCCCTTGCCGCTGCGGCGGGTATCGCGCTGCCTGAAACCAGCGCTTCGCTTGCCGGTGCGAACTTGACCGGGTTTGCCATCGATCACCGTAAAGTCGCTCCCGGCACCGTGTTCGGCGCGTTCGTGGGCGCGCGCTTCAATGGCGAGGACTTCATTGCCGACGCGGTGAAGGCCGGTGCCGTCGCCGTCGTCGCGCGGCCCGAGGCGAGGGTCGAAGGTGCGGTCCATATCGCCGATGCTGCGCCGCGCCGGGCCTTCGCGCGCCTTGCCGCGCCGTTCTTCGCGCCGGTGCCTGAAACACTTGTCGCCGTGACGGGCACCAACGGCAAGACTTCGACGGTCGAGATGACGCGCCAGCTCTGGCGCATGGCGGGCTTCCGCGCCGCCTCGATCGGCACGCTGGGCGTCACCACGGCCGACGAGAGCGTCTCCACCGGGCTTACCACACCCGACATCGTCACGTTCCTCGCCAACCTTGCCGGCCTTGCTCGCGAAGGGGTGAGCCATGTCGCCTACGAGGCTTCGAGCCACGGCCTCGACCAGTTCCGCAACGAAGGCCCTCGGGTCGCAGCCGGCGCCTTCACCAACCTCAGCCGCGATCACCTCGATTACCATGGCACGATGGATGCCTATTTCGAGGCCAAGATGCGGCTGTTTGGCGATGTCGTGGCGGAAGACGGCGCGGCGGTGGTCTGGGCGGACGATACATGGTCCCCTCAGGCCGTCGCCGCCGCCAAGTCACGCGGACTGAGGCTCATCACCGTGGGCGAGGGGGGCGAGACGCTGAAGCTCCTCTCGCGCACGCCGACCCTGCTGGGCCAGACGCTCGAGCTTGCTTTCGAGGGCACCACCCGCAAGCTCGATCTGCCGCTGATCGGCGCCTATCAGGCCGCCAACGCGCTGGTTGCGGCAGGTCTCGTCATCGCGACGGGTGGCGATCCGGCGGCAACGCTGACCGCGCTCTCGCGCATCCAGCCCGTACGCGGGCGGCTCGAGCGCGCAGCGATCACACGGCATGGCGCGCCGGTCTATGTCGACTACGCGCATACCGCCGACGCGATCACCGCCGCAATTGCCGCGCTGCGCCCGCATGTCGCGCCGCAGGGCAAGCTGATCACCGTGTTCGGAGCAGGCGGGGACCGCGACGAGGGCAAGCGCCCCGAGATGGGCCGCGCCGCTTGCGCAGAGTCCGAACTGGTGATTGTCACCGATGACAACCCGCGCGGTGAGGATCCCGCATCGATCCGCGCCGCCGTGATGGGCGGATGCAACGACCGTGCGCGCGAAGTGCCCGGGCGCCGCGAAGCCATCGCCGTCGCCATCGCCGAGGCGGGTGCGGGCGATATCGTCCTCGTGGCGGGCAAGGGTCACGAGCAAGGCCAGATCGTGGGACGCGGCGAGGCCATGCGCGTTCTTCCCTTCGATGACGTGCAAGTGGCGCGGGAGAGCAGCCAATGAATGCGATGAGTGCCCTCCTTGAATGGCCGGCCGAGGCGAGCGATGGCATCCGCCTCGCGCTGTGGACCGCGGAAGAAATCGCGGCGGCAACCGGGGGCACCGCCTCGGGCACCTTCGAGGTCTCAGGCTGCGCGACCGACAGCCGCGAGGTTCAGCCCGGCGACCTGTTCATCGCGCTCAAGGGCGCGGAAAGCGACGGCCACCGCTTCCTTGAAGGCGCTTTTGCGCGCGGGGCCGCGGCGGCACTGGTCGAACACCCCGTACCGTTCCCGCATGTGCTGGTCGAAAGCACCACGCAGGCGCTCGTCGATCTCGGCCATGCCGCCCGCGCACGGGTTGATGCGGTGGTGATCGGGGTGACGGGCTCGGCCGGCAAGACGGGCGTGAAGGAAGCGTTGTTCGCCGCGCTCGACCGCGGCAGCCGGGGCCGCGCACACCGCTCGGTCAAGAGCTACAACAATCATGTCGGTGTGCCGCTCAGCCTCGCGCGCATGCCGGCGCGCAGCCGCTTCGGCGTGTTCGAGATGGGGATGAACCATGCGGGCGAGCTTGCCGCGCTGACCCGGCTGGTGCGCCCGCATGTCGCCATCGTCACCACCATCGCGCCCGCGCACATCGGTCATTTCTCGGGCGAGGAAGCGATCGCAGAGGCCAAGGCGGAAATCTTCGAAGGGCTGGAAGCAGGCGGCACCGCGATCATCCCGGCGGACAACCCGCACTTTGCGCTGCTGCGCGAAGCCGCCGCGCGCCACGCGGGTGATGTCGTCAGCTTCGGCCGCAGCGCTCATGCCGATGCGCGGCTGCTGGATGCCGTGACCGCGCCGGGTGGCGGCACGCTTGTCACCGCGGCGTTCTCCGGCCCGCTTGGTCCGCGCAAGCTGTGCTACACGATTGCCCAGCCGGGCGCGCACTGGGTCGACAATTCGCTGGCCGTCATGGCTGCCGTGGCGGCTGCCGGCGGCGATCTCGGCGCGGCGGGTCTTGCGCTGTCCGAAATGGAAGGGTTAGCCGGTCGCGGCGCGCGCCATGTCATCCCAGCGCCGGGCGGTGATGGTTCAGGCAAGGCGCTGCTGATCGACGAAAGCTATAACGCCAACCCCGCCTCGATGCGCGCGACGATTGCCTCGCTCGGCCAGGTGCCAGCGCGGCGGCGGATCGCGGTGCTCGGCGCAATGAAGGAACTGGGCGAGACTTCGGATCGCTACCACGCCGAACTCGCCGAACAGCTGATCGCAGCGGGTGTCGAGCGGATCATTCTGGTCGGCCCCGAAATGGCCGTGCTGGCCAAGGCGCTGGGGAAAAGCGCAGGCCCCGCGCTTGCCGCACGAATCGAACTCGACCATGCCGGAAACGCTGCAGAAGCCGCGGAATGCCTCGCGGCCGATGCACCGCAAGGTGGCGACGCCATTCTGGTGAAAGGGTCGAATTCGGTCGGGCTGGGCACCCTGGTGCGCGCCCTGACTGCAGGGACCAAAACGGGCGGGGCCAAGACGGCCGGGGAAAACTGAATGCTCTACGTTCTGGCGCAATGGCTGCATTTCGAGGGCATCGCCAACCTGATCCGCTACCAGTCGTTCCGTTCTGGCGCCGCGCTGATGACGGCGCTGATCATCGGCCTGATCATCGGTCCGCGCTTCATCAACATGCTGCGCCTGCGCCAAGGCAAGGGGCAGCCGATCCGCGCCGACGGGCCGCAATCGCACCTTGCCAAGCGCGGCACACCCACGATGGGCGGGCTGATGATCGTGATCAGCCTCGCGATCTCGCTGCTGCTGTGGATGGACCTCACCAGCAAGTTCGTCTGGGCCTGCCTGATCGTGACGCTGGGCTTCGGCTTGATCGGCTTCCTCGATGATTACGCGAAGGTCACCAAGTATGCCCACGCCGGGCTTTCCGCGCGCATTCGGCTCCTCGCCGAATTCGCCGTCGCGGGCACCGCGCTCGCGCTGGTGGTGACAGACACCAACCTCTATCTGCCCGTCTTCAGCAATCTCTATGTGCCGATGGGTCCCGCCTACTACCTGTTTGCCGCCTTCGTCATTGTCGGCGCAGGCAATGCGGTGAACCTGACGGACGGGCTTGATGGGCTGGCGACCATGCCGGTGATCATCGCCGCGGGCACCTTCGCCATCATCGCCTACCTCGCCGGCCGCGTCGATTATGCGCACTACCTCGGCATTCAGCATGTGCCGCGCGCGGGCGAGCTGGCGATCTTTTGCGGCGCAGTGATGGGCGCAGGCCTCGCGTTCCTGTGGTTCAACGCGCCGCCTGCGGCCGTGTTCATGGGCGATACCGGCAGCCTCGCGCTGGGCGGAACGCTCGGCGTGATCGCGGTTTCGATCCACCATGAGATCGTGCTCGGTATCGTTGGCGGCTTGTTTGTGATGGAGGCGGTCTCGGTCATCGTGCAGGTCTTCGTCTACAAGCGCACCGGCAAGCGCGTGTTTCGCATGGCGCCGATCCACCACCATTTCGAGCAGTTGGGCTGGAAGGAATCGACGGTCGTCATCCGCTTCTGGATCGTCTCGATCGTGCTCGCGCTGATCGGCCTCGCCACGCTCAAGGTGCGATAAGCGGCGGATGATCACCTCGCCCGTCTTTGCCGGCAAACGCTACGCGGTCCTCGGCCTCGCGCGCTCGGGTCTCGCCAGCGTCGATACGCTGCTTGCAAGCGGTGCGGATGTGACGGCATGGGACGGGCGCGAGGACGCCCGCGCGGCGGTCGAAGGCCGGGCGACGATTGCCGATCCGCTGACCATCGACCTCACCGGGTTCGACGGCATGGTTGTCTCCCCCGGCGTTCCTTTGAACCGCCACCCCATCGCCGCCCACGCCCGCAGCTTCGATGTGCCGATCATCGGCGATATCGAGCTTTTCGCCCAGGCGCGCGCCAGCCTGCCGCCGCACAAGGTCGTCGCGATCACCGGCACCAACGGCAAATCGACCACCACCTCGCTGATGCACCACATCGTCAAGGCGGCGGGGATGCCGACGGAAATGGGCGGCAATATCGGCCTGCCCATTCTCGGTCAGCCGCCGCTGCCCGAAGGCGGGGTCTATGTGCTCGAGTTGTCGAGTTACCAGATCGACCTGACCTACAGCCTCCATGCCGATCTCGCCGCGTTCATCAACCTCAGCCCCGATCACCTTGATCGGTATGATGGCTATGAAGGCTACGGCGCATCCAAGGCGCGGCTGTTCCAGATGCAGCAGGCGGGCCAGTTTGCCGTGTTCGGCTGCGGCGATGACGATACCCGCCGTATCGCCGCCGAGATTGCGTCGCATCGCCCCGCAGGCGATATCGAAGTGGTCGATCCCGCGGCGCTGACCGGGCAGGCCGAATGGCCTTCGCTGCAGGGGCCGCACAACCTCCAGAATGCCGCCATCGCGGTCGCGATGGCAAAGCGCCTCGGTATTGCCGAACCGGTGTGGCGGGCCGCTCTCGCCAGCTTCGTCGGTCTGCCGCACCGCATGGAGCGCGTGGCCGAAGCGAACGGCGTCCTTTTCATCAATGACAGCAAGGCGACCAACCCCGCCTCTACCGCGCCTGCCCTCGGCGCCTGGCCGCGCGTCCACTGGATCCTCGGCGGCCTGCCCAAGGGCGACGACCTCGATGCCTGCGCGCCCTATTTCAGCCACGTCGTGCAGGCCTACACGATTGGCGAGGCGGGGCCGCGCTTTGCCGAGCTCCTTGAGCCCGTTATGCCCGTCCAGCGGAGCGAGATGCTCTGCGATGCGGTCCGGCAGGCGATGGATGCCGCGCAGCCCGGCGATGTCGTCATGCTTTCGCCCGCTTGCGCCAGCTTCGACCAGTTCCGCGATTTCGAGGCGCGGGGCGACAGCTTCCGCCAGATCGTCACCGCGCTGATCGCCGAGAAAGGGGCCGCATGAACGCGCACCAGCCCACCCGGCAGGTCGCCACCCCGCTGCCCGGTGGCGGCGTGCGGATCGCGCCGCGCACCAATCGCTATCGCCGCACCCGCCGCAGCGAACTGGTGATCTGGTGGCGCGAGATCGACCGTGTGCTGCTCGCGCTCGTGCTCATGCTCGTCACCGTCGGCACGGTTGCGGTCGCAGCCTCGTCCCCGGCGAGTGCGCACCGGCTCTCGACCCAGACCAAGTCCTTGGGCGATCTCTATTTCTTCTGGCTGCACTTGCGGTTCCTCAGCGTCGGGCTTTTCGCGATGTTCGTCGCCTCGCTCCTGCCCAAGGAAACCACGCGGCGGCTGGCGATCCTGCTCGCGGCGGCGATGCTCGTCGCTCTCGTGCTGGTGCCGTTCCTCGGCAACGAGGTGAAGGGCGCCAAGCGCTGGCTGTGGATCGGCTTCAGCTTGCAGCCGTCCGAATTCCTCAAGCCCGGCTTTGCCGTTGCGGTGGCGTGGATCCTTTCGTGGCGTGTGCGCGATCCCAATATTCCGGTCATCCCGATCACCATCGGCCTGATGGGCCTGATCGCCGCACTGCTGATGGCGCAGCCTGACTTCGGCTCCACCGTGCTGTTCGGCGGCGTGTGGTTCGTCCTCGTGCTGCTCTCCGGCCTCGATATTGCCAAGATCGGCTGGAGCGTGGGCGGCGGTATTGCCGCGGTCGTCCTCGCCTATTTCTTCTACCCCAACGCCACGCACCGCATCGATGCCTTCCTTTCGGGCGGCAGCGAGTTCGATCAGGTCGATCTTGCCATGCGCACCCTCGTCAGCGGGGGGTGGAGCGGGGCAGGCCTCTGGCTCGGCAGCCGCAAGATGGCGCTGCCCGAGGCGCATACCGACTATATCTTCTCGGTGATCGGCGAGGAATTCGGCCTCATCGCCTGCGCGCTGATCGTGGTGCTCTACTGTGCCATCGTGATCCGCGTGATGATGCGCCTTGCGGACGAGGAGGATCTCTTCACGGTGCTCGCAGCCGCCGGACTCACCGCGCAGCTGGCGGGGCAGGCCTTCATCAACATTCTCGTCAATCTCCAGCTGTTCCCCTCCAAAGGCATGACGCTCCCACTGATCAGCTACGGCGGCTCCTCGACCATCGCGCTGCTGCTCGGCGTGGGGTTCCTTCTCGCCATCACGCGGCGCAATCCCTATCTCTCGCGCGAGACGACGGACATCAGGGAGCTCGTGCGCACATGACTAATCGCGTGCCTGGCGTATCGCGCCATTTCGTCCTCGCGGCGGGCGGCACCGGCGGGCATTTGCTGCCCGCCTTCGCGCTGGCGACCGAGCTCGACCGGCGCGGCCACCACGTCGCGCTGGTGACGGATGAGCGTGGGGCGAAAATCCCCGGTAAGCCCTCGTTCCTGCCTGCGCATGTCCTCCCGGCAGGCCGGCTCGGCAAGAACCCCGTTGCGCTCGCCAAGGGCCTTGCCGCGATCTGGCGCGGGCGGGCAATGGCGCTGCGCCTGTTCGAAAGCTTCCAGCCGTCCTGCGTCGTCGGTTTCGGCGGTTATCCGGCGCTGCCCGCGCTGCTCGCCGCGCGCTCGGCCAGGATTCCCACGGTGATCCACGAGCAGAATGCGGTGCTTGGCCGCGTCAATCGCCTGTTGGCCAAGCGCGTCGACGCCATCGCCACCGCCTACATGGAAGTCGAGCGGCTCGACCCCAAGCTCTGGGGCAAGGTCCACCGCGTCGGCAATCCGGTGCGCGCGGAAGTGCTGGCGCTGCGCGGTGAGGCCTTTCCCGAATTCACCGAGGACAGCTTGTTCCGCGTGCTGGTAACGGGCGGCAGCCAGGGCGCCTCGATCCTCTCCGAGGTCGTGCCTGATGGGCTCGCCATGCTCCCGCCCGCGCTGCGCCACCGCTTGCAGGTGACGCAGCAGTGCCGGCCCGAGGATCTCGAGGCCGTGCGCGCCCGCTATGCCGGCCATCAGATTCCCGCTGAACTGGGCACCTATTTTGAAGACATGGCGAGCCGCCTTGCCGAGACCCACCTCTTCATCGGTCGCTCCGGCGCCTCCACAATTGCCGAGCTGACTGCCGTCGGCCGCCCCGCGATCCTGATCCCGCTGCCCATCGCGACCGACGACCACCAGGCTGTCAACGCGCGCGAAATGGTCAAGGCGGGCGGCGCGCGCGCAATCCGCCAGTCGGGCTTTACCCCCAAGGAGCTCGCCAAGCAGATTCAGACCATGGCGCTCGGCCCTGCCGCGCTTGCCAATGCGGCGCATGCCGCGTGGAACTGCGGCCTCCCCAATGCGGTCAAGGACCTCGCCGATCTCGTCGAAGGCTTTGGCGGGGTGCCGCTGATGGATGTGATTCGCATGGAAAGCGCTACGCAGTCCGCCAGCACCCAGCAGGCGCTCGCCAAGGAGAGCGCCGAATGAAGGGCGTCGGCACCGAGATCGGCACGATCCACTTCGTCGGCATCGGCGGCATCGGCATGTCCGGCATTGCCGAAGTCATGCACAACATGGGCTACAGCGTGCAGGGCTCCGACATGGCCGAAAGCTATGTCGTCGATGGCCTGCGCACGCGCGGCATTCCGGTGATGATCGGCCAGCGCGCGGAAAACGTCGCGGGCGCGGCGGTGGTCGTCACTTCCACCGCGGTAAAGCGCGATAACCCCGAAGTCGTCGCCGCATTGGAAGCCCGCGTCCCGGTCGTTCGCCGCGCCGAGATGCTCGCCGAACTGATGCGCCTCAAGAACACCGTTGCGGTGGCGGGCACACATGGCAAGACGACCACCACTTCGATGGTCGCCTGCCTGCTCGATGCGGGCGGGATTGATCCCACCGTGATCAATGGCGGCATCATCAATTCCTACGGTTCCAACGCCCGCCTCGGCGATAGCGAGTGGATGGTGGTCGAGGCCGACGAGAGCGACGGCTCGTTCCTGCGGCTCGATGGCACCTTGGCGGTCGTCACCAACATCGATCCCGAGCACCTCGATCACTACGGCTCGTTCGAGCGGGTGAAGGACAGCTTCGTTGAGTTCATCGAGAACGTGCCATTCTACGGCGCGGCGATCCTGTGCATCGATCATCCCGAAGTGCAGGCGATCATCCCCAAGGTGCGCGATCGCCGCGTGGTGACCTATGGCTTTTCCGCGCAGGCCGACGTGCGCGGCGAGGCTGTCACCCCGATCCCCGGCGGCAACCGCTTCACTGCCGTGCTGCGCCAGCGCGATGGAAGCTTCCGCCGCATCGAGGGCATCGAGCTCCCCATGCCCGGCCGCCACAACGTGCAAAACGCGCTCGCCGCCGTCGCCGTCGCGGTCGAGATGGGGGTTTCGGAAGAGCTTATCCGCACCGGCTTCGGCAAGTTCGGCGGGGTCAAGCGCCGCTTCACCAAGGTGGGTGAGGTCGACGGCGTAACGGTGATCGACGACTACGGCCACCACCCGGTCGAGATCCGCGCCGTGCTCGCCGCCGCGCGTGAAGGCGTGCAGGGCCGCGTGATTGCTGTTGTCCAGCCGCACCGCTTCACCCGCCTGCGTGACCACATGGAAGACTTCCAGGGCGCCTTCAACGATGCCGATGTGGTCTACGCCGCGCCCGTCTACCCGGCGGGTGAACAGCCGATCGAAGGCGTGGACAGCGCCGCGATGGTTGAAGGCATCAAGGCGCGCGGCCACCGTTCGGCCCACCTGATTGCCGGCGCGGATGCGCTGGCTGTGGAACTGGCAGGTGTGGTCCAGCCCGGCGACATGGTCGTCTGTCTCGGCGCGGGCGATATCACCAAGTGGGCTGCAGGCCTCGCCGGCGCGATTGCCAAGCAGCGGGGGGCGGCGTGACTACGCTCACTGCCTTGCCCCCGGTTCGCGGCAAGCTCACCCCCAACGCCCCGCTCGCCCCGCTGGTCTGGTTCAAGTCCGGAGGCACGGCGCAGTGGCTGTTCGAGCCCAAGGACGTCGCTGATCTGCAGGCATTCCTTGCCGGTCTTGCACCCGAGATCCCCGTCATGGCGCTCGGACTTGGCTCGAACCTGATCGTGCGCGATGGCGGCGTTCCGGGTGTCGTCGTCCGCCTCGGCAAGGCCTTCGCCAAGGTCGAGCGCGTGGACGAAGTCACGCTCAATTGCGGCGGCGGTGCCAGCGGCATCCTCGTCTCCAGCACCGCGCGGGATAACGGCATCGCAGGTCTCGAATTCCTCCGCTCGATCCCCGGCACTGTTGGCGGGTTCGTGCGCATGAACGGCGGGGCCTATGGGCGTGAGGTCAAGGATATCCTGATCGACTGCGACGTGGTGCTCCACACCGGCGAGATGGTGACGCTGCCGCTCGGCGAACTCGGCTACACCTACCGTCACTCCGATCTTGTCGATGGCTGTGTGGTCGTCGCCGCGCGCTTCCGGGGGTGCCCGGGCGAGCCCGCCGCGATCCAGGCCGAAATGGACCGCATTTCCGCCGCGCGCGAGGCGAGCCAGCCGCTGCGCAGCAAGACTGGCGGCAGCACGTTCAAGAACCCTGATGGCGCGAAGGCGTGGGAACTGGTCGACAAGGCCGGCTGCCGGGGGCTGACGCTCGGCGGCGCGCAAGTCTCCGAAAAGCACACCAATTTCCTCATCAACACCGGCGAGGCCACCAGCGCGGATATCGAAGCGCTGGGCGAGGAAGTGCGGCGGCGGGTGAAGGAGCAGTCGGGCGTCGAGCTCCATTGGGAAATACAGCGAGTAGGAAGACCGTGACGCTCCCCAAACTCCATATCGCGGTCCTGATGGGCGGATGGTCGAGCGAGCGGCCCGTTTCGCTCATGTCCGGCAATGGCGTGGCCGATGCGCTGGAGGCCAAGGGCCACCGCGTCACCCGCATCGACATGGGCCGTGATGTTGCGCAGAAGCTTGCCGAAGCCGCGCCCGATGTCGTGTTCAATGCGCTCCACGGCACGCCCGGCGAAGACGGCACGGTGCAGGGCCTGATGGACCTCATGGGCTTCACCTATACACACTCCGGGCTCGCCACCTCGGTCATCGCCATCGACAAGCAGCTCACCAAACAGGCGCTGGTGCCCCACGGTATCCCCATGCCGGGTGGGCGCATCGTGCAGAGCGCGGAGCTGTTCGAGCGCGATCCGCTGCCGCGCCCCTATGTCGTGAAGCCGGTCAACGAAGGTTCCTCGGTCGGCGTCGCCATCGTCACCAAGGATGGCAACTACGGCGATCCGATCAGCCGCGACAGCGTGGGCCCGTGGAACGAGTTCGACGAGCTCCTCGCCGAACCCTTCATCCGCGGCCGCGAACTCACCACCGCCGTGCTGGTGGACAAGGCCCTCCTCGTCACCGAACTGCGCCCCAAGTCCGGTTTCTACGATTTCGACGCCAAGTACACCGACGGCATGACCGACCACATCTGCCCGGCCGAAATCCCCGAGGAGATCGCCGAGGCGTGCAAGGATATCGCGCTGCGTGCGCACCAGCTCCTGGGCTGCAAGGGCACCAGCCGCAGCGATTTCCGCTGGGATGACGAGCAGGGCGTCGAAGGGCTGTTCCTCCTTGAAGTGAACACCCAGCCGGGAATGACGCCCTTGAGCCTCGTGCCCGAACAGGCGCGCGCGCTGGGCATGAACTATGGCGATCTGGTGGAAGCGATTGTCGCCGACGCGCTCGCCCACTCGAAGAAGGAGGCCTGAGCCATGGCGCAGACCATTCGCCGGGGCGGGAAAGCGGTGCGCAAGGTTGCAGCCGCCAGCGGGACCAAGCGCAAGGTCACCGCCGCGCGCCGCCAGACCGGCTCGGTGATCGATCAGATCATGCAGTGGATGCCCTTCAGCGAAGAAACGCTGCACCGCATCCTGATGGCGGTGATCCTCGGTGGCGCGGCCGTGCTCATGTGGGTTGTCGCCAGCATGGCGGGGGTGCCCCAGCTTGCCGAGGCCGAGATGGCGCTCGTCGCGTCAAAGTCCGGGTTCGAGGTCAAGCGCGTCGAAGTGCGCGGCGTCAACCGCATGAACGAACTCAAGATCTACGAGAAAGTGCTGGGCCAGCGCGATCAAGCGATGCCCCGGCTCGATATCGCCTCCCTGCGTGACGAACTGCTCCAGCTTTCGTGGGTCAAGGATGCCCGCGTCTCGCGCCAGCTGCCCGACACGCTGGTGGTCGACGTGATCGAGCGCAGCCCCCATGCGGTGCTCCGCCGCGACGGCAAGCTCACCCTGATCGATGAGACCGGTCACCCGCTAGAAGCCGTGAATCCCGCGAAGGCCAAGGGCCTGCTGGTCCTGTCCGGCAACGGCGCGGAGGCGCGCGTGCCCGATCTCGTCAAGCTGCTCGACGCCGCGCCTGCGCTGCGCCCGCAAGTGGCGGAGGCTGAATGGATCGGCAACCGCCGCTGGAACCTCACGTTCAAGACCCGCCAGGTCGTCGCGCTGCCCGAGGGTGAGACCGAGGCGGCGAGCGCGCTCCTCACCTTTGCGCGCATGGATGGCGTGGACCGCCTGCTCGGCGGGAAGGTCGCGAGCTTCGACATGCGCAACGCCGATCGCATCTACATGCGCGTGCCGGGCCGCGCCGATGAAATGGCCGCTACCGCGCGTGCTGCGGCGACCGCCAAGGCCGAGGCTGCCGCCGCGAAGACTGAGGCCGCGCGCGCCGCTGTTGCTTCGGCTGCGCCCACGAAGGCTCCCGGCAGCAAGACCGCACAGGATTGATTGCCCGGCCATGGCTGCCCCCCGCATCACCAAGGTCTTCGCGGCCGTCAATCTCGGCTCGTTCCGCGTCTCGGCGATCATCGCCGGGCTGACCGAGGGCGGGGAGATGGTTGTCATGGGTTCGGGCCATCGCCAGTCGCAGGGGATCAAGCGCGGCTACGTAACCGACATGGTCGCCGCCACCCATTCGGTGCGTGATGCCATCGAGCGCGCCGAGAAGATGGCCAACGCCAGCGTACAGAGCGTGTGGATCGGCTGCTCGGGCGCGGGGCTCGCCAGCACCACCGCCAAGGTCGAAGTCGAGATCGGCGGGCGGCGCATCGAAAGCGACGATATCGAGCACTTGCTGATCGCCGGGCGCGAGGTGATCCAGCCCGACGGCCGCACCGTGCTCCACGCCCAACCCGCGCACTATACCCTCGACGGAGCGGACGGGGTGCCCAATCCCAAGGGGCTCCATGCCGAACGCCTCGCAGTCGATATCCACGTCATGCTGGCGGACGGCGCGCCGGTGCGCAATCTCAAGGAAACGGTCGAGAACGCGCACCTGCGCGTCGAAGCCGTCGTCGGCTCACCCATCGCGGCCGGCCATGCCTGCCTTTCCAACGAAGAGCGCGAACTGGGCGTCGCGCTGATCGAATTCGGCGCGGAAGTGACGACCGTCTCCGTCTATGCCGGCGGCATGCTGCTCGGCATGCAGGCGATTGCCTTCGGCTCGGGCGATATCACTGACGCCATCGCCTCGGCCTTCGGCATCCGCCGCTATCAGGCCGAGCGGCTCAAATGCATGGCAGGCTCCGCGCTCGCGAGCCCTGCCGATCACCGCGAGATGATCCCGGTCAACGCACCCGGCGATCCCGAGCAGAGCGGCCCGATGGCGCGCCATGCCGACGACAAGAACCGCATCCCGCGCGCCGAACTTGTTTCGGTGATTACCCAGCAACTCGGTGTGTTCACCGACGAAGTGGGCCGCGCACTCAAAGCACTTGGCTTCAATGGCAAGCGCGGCCAGCAGGTGGTGCTGACGGGCGGCGGTGCGCAGCTGCCCGGCCTTGCCGATTATGCGCAGGCCGCGCTCGGCCGCCCGGTACGCATCGGCTCGCCGCCAACCATGCTGGGTCTGCCGCCGGGCCACGCGACCCCCAGTTCCTCGACGCTTGTCGGCCTCATGCTCTATGCTGCGGCCGATCCGGTCGACATCCGCAAGATCGGTCCGACCTGGGGGCCTACGCAGTCCTACAGCGGGCTTGGCCTTATTCAGCGCATCTGGCGTGCCATGCGCGAGTATTTCTGATGGCAGGAGCGGCTCAAGACCCTCCTACTTGTGGAAAAACCTGTCGAAGCTTTGATTCGGTCAAACGATCCGTGCCAAAGCAAACGTTGGAATTTACGGGGCACCGTTTCCGGCCCCCCGCAGACCCGCACGGGAGAGCGCTATGAGCATCAACATCGGACCGCCGGCCATCGACGAACTGCGGCCGCGCATCACCGTCATCGGCGTGGGCGGGGCGGGCGGCAAC